>JACKFJ010000001.1 GCA_020632535.1 Candidatus Omnitrophota bacterium
AATTGCGAAAGCCGGTTCCACCTGCCGCGCCTGTGATTATTAATGTTCCGGAACGGTCAAGACCAATGAGTCAACGTGTTGAACCTGTGACACAACGCTATGATGATGTGGCGCCAGTTTCAAAATATTCGGATTCTGCCGTCGATACTCCAAGCGAATATGTCATTCAGAAGAATGATACTTTACAGAAGATTTCGAAAAATGTTTATGGGACTTATAAAAAATGGTATCAGATTTATGAGGCTAACAAAGATATCATTTCTGATCCTAATCGTATCAAGCCGGGGTTAACGATTCGTATTCCGTAAATTCGATTTAATTCGTATTGGAAAGGTACGGGCCGTTAAAGATTATGGATAGAATTATTTATCTAAACAATAATAAAAATTTGCAAGCGCTCTTTGGTAAGTATGATCAGAATTTGAAGCTTGTGGAGGAAGAACTCAAAGTCCGTGTTGTTCGTCATGAGCACGGGCTTAAGGTCACCGGCGATGATCAAAGCGTGGAAAAAGTCAGTGATTTGATGGATTATCTTGTCTCGATCACTGACGACGGCCGAGAAGTCAAACGTCAGGATATTGTTTACGCGATTGAACTGACGAAGCCGGGTCAAGGTTTTGATTTTAAGCGTCTTGCTAAGGAAAAAATTGAAGTTTATTTGCGCGGCGGTTTGGTTATTCCAAAGACCAAAGGTCAAATCGAATACGTCGAGGCGATTAAAAAACATGATATTGTTTTTGCGATTGGCCCAGCTGGAACAGGTAAAACATATTTAGCTATGGCCATGGCGGTTAATGCTTTGAAAAAGGGTATTGTCCGTCGTATTATTTTGACTCGTCCCGCCATCGAAGCTGGGGAGAATTTAGGCTTTCTTCCGGGGGACATGGTGGAAAAAGTTCTTCCGTATTTGCGGCCTCTTTATGACGCGCTCTATGACATGATGGAACCGGATCAGGTTGAGCAATATACGGAGCAGGGGATTATTGAAGTAGCTCCGCTCGCGTTTATGCGCGGACGCACTCTTAATGATGCGTTCGTGATTTTGGATGAAGCACAGAATTCTACGCCATTTCAAATGAAAATGTTTTTAACGCGATTGGGTTTTGATTCTAAAACCGTCATTACTGGTGACATCACTCAAAGTGATCTTCCCAAGGGTTCGTCGATTGGGCTCGTTGACGCGGAAAATGTTTTACGCGATACCGATGGTATCAAGTTCGTGCATTTAAATGGTGAAGATGTTGTTCGCCACGAACTTGTGCATCGAATCATTGAGGCCTACGCAAGAGTAGATCAACAATCCGATAAAAATATCCTTTCGTAAATATTGATGCCATGAAAAATCCCGTAAAAACTAAGATTCAATATAGTGATGCGATTCTTTCTTTGAGCATTGTTTTTTTGCTCGCGGTTTTTTGTAAATTAGTTGAGATATCATTACTTATTCCTTTTCTTCTTCTCTTTCTTGGTCTGCTATTATTCTTCTTTAAAAAGGGAAGTTTGAAGTTATTTTTAAATCTCGGGCTTTTAATCGCATTGACGCTTTTTGCCTCCTCGGCGATTCAGACGTATACAAATTTGTGTCCATTGTTTTTGCCCGTTGCCAGTATTGCGATGCTGACAATGCTTTTGTATGACGATTTGCAGTTGGTTTTTATTATGGCGTTTGTCAGTAGCGCGCTTTTTAGTTTGATGCTCAGCGGCAGTCGCTGGTTAGGTCTTCTTGGTGTTACGCCATTGGACGTTATGTTGATATTTTTTATCGGCGGCTTGGCGGGCGCTTTTGCGGTTCGTGGCGCTCGGACACGCGGAACACTTTTTGCGGCCGGGCTTTATGTCGGTGTCATTCAGGCTGTCGGTATGATATTAATTCATCACGATTTTCTTCTGCTTTTATCTCCCATGTTTTTAAAAGTTTTTGTTCTCCCATTGTTAGTTAGCGGACTTGTTTGTGCCGCGGTGTTGGCTGGCCTTGGTGTTTTTGAATATTTGTTTGGAGTTATCACGAATTTTAGTTTGCTGGAACTTTCAGATTTTAATCAGCCGCTTTTACGTAGACTGATTTTAGAAGCGCCCGGGACGTATCATCATAGTCTTGTTGTTAGCAATATCGCGGAAGCCGCGGCAGACGCGATTGGATCAAATGCGCTTTTGACGCGTGTTGGAGCGTATTATCACGATATTGGCAAATTGGAAAAACCAGATTATTTTACTGAGAATCAAATCGCGACGGGTAATAAGCATGATGATCTTGAACCGTCGATGAGCCGTTTGGTAATTCTTAATCACGTCAAGGAAGGAATTGCGCTTGCCAAGCAATATCGTCTTAATCCGATTATCGCGAGTTTTATTCCTGAGCATCACGGCACCAGTTTGATGCATTATTTTTATCAAAAGGCTCTTGCTGCCGAGAAGACTGATAAGGGTGAGGTTAACGAAGAAAATTACCGGTATCCCGGCCCAAAGCCGCAGCGTAAGGAAACCGCGATTGTTCTTTTAGCTGACTCTTCGGAAGCCGCGACGCGTTCACTTGATGAAATGACCCCGAATCGCATTGAGGAAGTTGTTCGTAAAGTGATTAATAATAAGTTTATCGACGGACAGTTAGATGAAAGCAATTTGACTTTAAAGGAAATCGAGACCATTGCCGTGACGTTTACGAGGAGCTTGAGCGCGACGTATCATGGCCGTGTGAAATATCCGGAAATTAAAAATGCCAGTGACTATCGACATCAAAAATCTGCAGACGATCATTCCGCTGAACCCCCTCGGGCTCAAGAAGGCGATTCGCACAGTTCTTAATCACAATCAAGTTACTCAGGCAAAACTGTCCTTTGTTTTTGTCACTGACGCGAAAATCAGAGCGTTAAATAAGAAATATCTGCGCCATAATTATGCGACTGATGTTTTGACGTTTGATTTCATGAGTAAAAAGGATTATACATTAGATGGAGAAGTTATTATTTCAGCCCAGACGGCAAAGCGTAATGCGCGAGAGTTTAAAACGTCAACTCGCGATGAAATTATGCTTTATGTGATTCATGGGATTTTACATTTATTGGGTTTTGATGATCACAGCTCGTCGGGGATTAAGAAGATGCGTGCGAAAGAAAAAGAGTTGATGGCGTTGATATGATTCTAAAGTCAGACGGCATTGTTTTAAAAACCTTTGATCTGCGCGAAACCAGCCGCATCGCGATATTTTTTACCAAAGAGTATGGAAAAGTCAGTGGTGTTTTAAAAGGGATACGGAAAGATCATAAAAAATTTGGCAGTAGTGTCGATCGATTTTCGGTCAATTATATTGTTTATTATCAATACCGAAATTCGGATTTACATTTAATCAGTCACTGCGATCTTAAAAGTTATTTTTATCCAATTCGTCAGGATTTGAAGAAGTCATTGGCGGCAAGTTATATTCTTGAGCTTGTTAACTTGATCATGCCGCCTGAGGAGAAGAACGAAAAAATCTATAATCTGATGTTGGATTTTCTGGAAAGTTTGCAGACGCAAAGTGACGCAAGTTTGCTGGTTCATTATTTTCAAATTAAGATTTTATCGCTCTCTGGGTTTAAACCGCATTTGGATACGTGTTTAAAGTGTAAAGCACGGATTATTGAAAAGGCACGGTTTAGTTTACGAGAAGGTGGGTTGGTGTGTTTGAATTGTGCTGCGGGGGATGCGACTTTGGAATTGCTTTCGCCGGGCGCGGTTTCGTCAATTATTTATACGGAAAGACATGATTGGTCGACGTGCCTGCGGTTGAAATTAACAGAATCTGTTCAAAAGGAATTGAAGTATGTTTTAAATAATTTTTTGGTTTTTCATTTAGGCCGAAAAATAAAATCAGCGAAGTACTTAAAATAAAAGGAGAACATTATGGAAAGAAAAATTATTAAGCCAGCAAATGCTCCAAGTCCCGTCGGGCCATATAATCAAGCTGTGGTTGTCGGAAGTTTGGTTTACACGTCGGGGCAAATTCCTCTTGATCCGGTCAGTGGTGCGATTGTTGGGACCACAATCGCGGAGCAGACCGAACAGGTTTTGAAGAATTTGCAGGCGGTTCTTGTTGGCGCGGGATCGTCTTTCGAAAAAGCGGTAAAAATGACGGTGTTTTTAAAGGATATGAATGATTTTGTGGGCATGAATGAAGTTTATGGAAAATATATTCGTGTGGAAAATGCTCCGGCACGTTCGACAATTCAAGTCGCGCGTCTTCCTAAAGATGCATTGGTTGAAATCGAAGCTGTAGCGATTGTTTAAGGAAATTACCATTTCGAGAAATAAAATATGGCGTCCATTGCGAGGAACGAAGTGACGAAGCAATCCATAGTAGATTGCCACGTCGACCTACGGTCTCCTCGCAATGGGATACACGATTGCCACGTCAACCTACGGCCTCCTCGTCCTAAAAAGGACTCGCGCTCTTCGAGGCTCGCAATGGGGATAATTCTTAATGATTTCTTAGTAGCCGCGAAAGATTTCCATCGGAAATATCGCTTGCGGGGGATTTGGAAATTTGCTGCAGGATTTCTTTAGCGAGCGTTTTACCGATTTTGTCCACGTCCGCGAGCGTGTCCAAGTCGGCAAATTTTAATTCCTTAAAAGTTTTAAATCCTTTTTCAAAAAGATGACGCGCACGCACGCGGCCTACACCTTTTAGCTGCGTCAGTTCCGTTAATTCTTCCTTAACGCCATATTGAACACGATTCTTAAGATGCGCAAGCGGCCAAGTCAACTCGGTAAAATCAAAAAGTTCGCTAAAAGTTAAAGCCGCATGAAGCAGCCACAGATTTGATTCGTTGTGACGGTAAATGTCACCGGGCCCGATACCGAACTCGTCACAAATGATTTCTTCCTTTTCCTCGTCGATCCATTTTGCCAACATCATCGTTGTTTTGGCTACTGATAAAAACATCGAAAAGTTTTCAAGTGCGGGAACTTCTTTCGCAGTCATAAACAATTCATCTTGATAGTTGTTCATAAAAAACTCAATGTCCTCCGTGTCAGATTTGCCCGGTTTTAGGAGCGGACTGTCTGGGCAGCATGAAAGCATGTGTAAAATACCGATGCTGGAAAAAGATTTGCCATTGTGGATTTTACGTAACCCGTCGCGGATAACGGTGCTCGACGTTGGATCAATGTAAAGTCGGCTTGTGCATTGTCCAAAAGGTGTGGCGTTAAAACGAAAACCATTTCTTTCGATGAATCCTTCCGTGGCCAAGTATTCAAAAACATCACCAATTGTGTCAAGAAGATTGGGAATGAGACGCTGATGTGAAAGAAAAGTGTGCGAGAGAAACTCAAAGGTATCGTTCATATCATGGACATATCCACCGGCGATTGACGCGAGAATATGAAAACGAAGCGCGGCTTGATTTCCCAGTTTGGAATAAATGGGCTCAGGGCTTGCCTTGATATAGCGATCCAAAAGAGATTTGGCTTCTCCGGATGTTTTTGCGATGAGTACAGCTTCTCCAGAGGTGTCAAATTGTGGTCGTCCGGCACGACCGGCACATTGCTTATATTCGGAAACAGGAATAAAGGCGGAACCCAAGCCACTTTCAAAACGCTTGGTATCGCGGATGATGACTCGTCGGGCGGGGAGGTTGACGCCAGCCGCAAGAGTTGGTGTCGAGCAAATGGCTTTGATGAGATTGGCTTTAAAATTTTGTTCAATGAGTTTGCGCTGTTGTGGTTTTAAGCCCGCATGATGAAAGGCTGTTCCGTGTTTGACCACGTCACCCAATTGTCGGCAAACTTTTGTCGCGCTTGATGTCGACCCAATAATCTCTTGCGCAATAATTGCTAATTGTTGTTTTTCTTCTGGCGTAAGCAATTTGCCAACACTGCCAGAAATTTCGCGGCTGGCGGATTGACTCGACTTTCGTGAATTGACAAAAATCAGAACTTGGCCTTTTGCTTTCAAAGTGTCTGCGGTGAGTTTGCTAATGTCGTCGGCCGCGTCTTCCTTGATTTCACGCGTTGGCGTGTTGTGAAATTTGATTTCTTCGTTTAAATAAACGCCTTCCTTCAAAGGAATCGGTCGCCATGTGCTTAAGATAAGTTCGCTGTTTAGCCATTGAGCCATACTTTTGGCATTGCTCACCGTTGCGCTTAAGGCAATGATTTGTGCTTTGGGATTAAGCTGGCGAATGCGAGCGGTCAAAATTTCTAGCGTCGGGCCACGGCCGGTGTCGTTTAGGAAATGGATTTCATCAATCACGACGACGGTTAAAGAATCGATGAGCCATTTGGCGCGAGCACGCAGCAGTGCGTCCACTTTCTCGGCGGTGGCGACCAAAATCTGATAATGTCCTAAGTTTTTTTCGGAAGTCTCCGCGTCACTGCTGGCTGATCCGATTCTGATTCCCAGTTCCGCATATTTTTCATGAAAGTCTTCAGCTTTTTCATTGACTAGGGCTTTGAGCGGCGCGATATAAAGACAACGGCCATTATTTTGCAAAATGCTTTTGAGCATGCAGAGTTCAGCGACTAAGGTTTTGCCGGCGGCAGTGGGGACAGATAAGAGCAGGTTTTTTCCGTCGAGCACGCCGGCGTCGATGGCTTCTTGTTGCGGAGGATAAAGCTCGGCAATACCATGTTTTGTAAAAATATTGTGTACCGCTTGGGAAAAACCATAGCGATTGAGAATTTCAGGTAGAGACATGTTTGTTTTTAACATAAAGCAATTGGCTTGTCAATTAGAGGTGAAAACTAAAATGATTTGTGTTGATGTTTAACGCCCCTGCTTTATAATTTATTTTAAATATCACTATTTATATGCGGATTATTATTCAGAGAGTTAAAAAAGCAAGTGTTGCAGTTAATCACGTTGTGATCGGAAAGATCGGGGCGGGGATGTTGATTTTTTTGGCTATTGCAAGTTATGATAGTGATGATGATTTGGAATGGATGGTGGGCAAGGTTGCGGAATTGCGTATTTTTGAAGATCAAGATGGAAAAATGAATCTTTCTGCCTCGGAATCAGGGGCAGAATTTTTAGTTGTGTCACAGTTTACGCTCTTGGGCGAATGTTCAAAAGGGCGTCGTCCATCGTTTGATAAAGCCGCAGAACCGCTAAAGGCTGAAGATTTTTATAATCGTTTTGTTGAAAAGTTGCGACAAAAGAATTTTAAAGTTGAAACAGGGCAGTTTCGCGCCAATATGCAAGTTGAACTTATTAATGACGGACCAGTGACATTTGTGGTTGATAGTAGCGCAAAGGGGCAGGCGTGAAAAAAGTTATATACCATTGCGAGGAGGCCAAAGGCCGACGAAGCAATCTACCTGAGATTGCCACGCCCCTTCGGGGCTCGCAATGGAATTGTTGGATTGCCACGTCGGCCTTCGGCCTCCTCGTTCAAAAGGGACTCGCTACGCTCCTCGCAATGGTAGTGCTTTGTATCTCCACTCCCGCATTTGCCAATAATCTTGTCATAAGCAATGTCACCCTTGAAGACCGTAACGCGACGGCAAACACCATGGTCGTGCAATTTAATATTTCATGGGATCACTCATGGCGAAAGAATGATGGCCGGCATGACGCGGCGTGGGTGTTTGTAAAAATTAATAATTCCACACCTCCTTGGAAACATGGTTTACTTTATACCGCTGGAACCAATCCCACCAATACATCACCGGGGACTAACAGCGATCTTAAGATTGTCATTCCCTCAGATAAAGTCGGCGCGTTTATTTCACGAACAGCGACGGGTAATGGGACTTTTTCGTCTCAAAAAGTTCGTCTGACTGTCGATTACGGCAGTAGCGGTATTGCGGACACGGACACCGTGCAAGTAAAAGTATTTGGTATCGAAATGGTCTACATTCCCGAAGGACCGTTTTATACAGGAGAAAATAATGCCAATGCCGACGAAGTAGTCGCAAGTATTTATGGGCAGTCGGACATAATTGTTTCAAAGTTTAATTCCAGTGGGACTTTTCAGTGGGCTAAACGCTTGGGGGGAACTGCTAGTGAAAATGGAAATTCGGTCGCAACCGACAACAATAATCGTATCATCCTTGTTGGGCATATTAATGGTAGTGCTGACTTAAATGGGGATGGAGATACGGCAGATACAAAAGAGACAGGTGGCGGGGTGTATGGCAATAGTGATATTTTTGTTTCAGTGTTTGATTCCAGTGGAACGTTTCAATGGTCTAAGCGATTGGGTGGAACTGCTGCAGATGCCGGAACCGCCGTTGTGTCTGATGGGAGTAATAATGTTATTGTGGCAGGATATGTTGAATTCTCGGGAGGTGGTGTAGATTTGAATGGTGATGGAGATACCGCCGATACTAATGAAAGTGTAGGCGGCGTATCGGATTACTATGATGTTTTTGTTTCAGTATTTGATTTAAACGGAGTATTTCAATGGTCAAAACGTTTGGGAGGAACAAATTCTGACTTCGGGAGAACGGTCGCGGTGGGTAGCAATGGAAATATTGTTGTAGGTGGAAGTGTTCTGAATAACGTGGATTTAAACGGTGATGGAGATACTGTGGATACTGATGAGACTGCTGGTGTAATCTACGGAGGCCGTGCTTTTTTCTCTGTTTTTAATTCCTCTGGGACGTTTCAGTGGGCGAAACGATTAGGGGGATCAATTAGTGATTCAATTCGTGGCGCTGTTGTGGATGGAAATCAAAATATTATTGTAGTAGGCGACGTTAATCGAACCGCGGATTTAAATGGGGATGGAGATACATCTGATAGCAATGAAACCGGTCAAACAGGAGTATATCGTAGTACTGATGTGTTTATTTCTGTTTTTGATTCTAGTGGAACTTTTCAATGGTCCAAGCGTTTGGGGGGGACTGGTAGCAGTGATATTGGATATGCTGTCGCAATTGACAACAGCAATAATGTCATTGTTGCAGGTACCGTTAGCGGTAATGCAGATTTGAATGGCGACGCTGATACGGCGGATTCAAATGAATCCGCAGGCGGAGTTTATGGTACAGCAACAATCGATGCTTTCATTTCGGTTTTTAATTCGGCCGGAACCTTTCAGTGGTCCAAACGTTTGGGGGGGACGACTTCTGATTATGTTACTGGTGTTAGAGTAGATAGCAATAATAATATTCTTGTAACTGGGTATGTTACGGGTAACGCAGACTTAAACGGGGATGCTGATACCGCAGATAGCAATGAAACAGGAAACACTGGGGTATATGGTAGTACCGATATGTTTATTTCAGTTTTTAGTTCAGATGGTACTTTTCAGTGGTCAAAGCGTTTAGGCGGGACAACTAATGATCAAAGTCGAGGTGTCGCAGTAGATAGCAATGATAATAACATTATAGTAGGGGATTTGGTAGGCAACGCCGACTTCAATGGCGACGCGATTATTTATCCGACATATCCATTTTATACCGCGGGCGCAGATGATGCCGCAGTCCAAATTACAACAAGCGGCAAAGCTTTGACCGTCGTGACCAATTCCAATGATGATATTGATACTTCACCAGTCACTGTCACAGGACTTGCCGGCGTAACAGGCAATACATCTTGGCCTAATGGTTATGCCGCTTTTTATATGATGAAATATGAAATGACACAAGGGCAGTATGTCGACTTTCTCAATACTTTATCGAGAGTTCAGCAAAGCACTCGCGTTGAAGCCACGGTTACCGGCAACACCATTGCTAATTATTATGTCATGTCAAATGGAACATCCGTTTCAGCTCGTAATGGTATTCGTGCTCCCGCGTCCGGTAATGGAACAAGTCCTACGCCCATTGTTTTTGGAAATGACTTAAGCGCAAATGGCGTATTTAATGAAAGTAATGATGGACAGAATATCGCGATGAATATTTTAAGCTGGGGAGATTTGTTGGCTTACGCGGATTGGGCAGGTTTGCGGCCTTTTACTGAACTTGAATTTGAAAAAACAGCTCGCGGCCCTAATAGCGCCGTAAGTAATGAATATGCTTGGGGGACATCTGTGGTTACCATTGCATCCACAATTCTTGATGATGGTCGAAATACTGAGAGAGTCAGTGAATCTGGAGAAGGACTCACGACACTTGAGAATTATACAGCCGGTCCTTTAAGAGTTGGCTTTGCCGCGACCAATGCAACGAATCGTATCAGCGCAGGCGCGGGATATTATGGTAATATGGATCTTTCTGGAAATGCCGGAGAAATGGCTGTCACTTTAGGTAATAGCGTAGGCCGATCATTTACGGGAACACACGGGGACGGAACATTAACGAGTACTGCGAGTTTTGAAGGCAATGCGACCAATACGGATTGGCCGGGTATCAATGGGACAACAAATAAAGGGGTAACGGGCGCCAGCGGTTCGGGATCCCGAGGGAGCACTTGGTTTGGTCAAATATATCCCTTGACAAGTCGCCTTGAAGCTTCATTAACGGACAGTTCTCGCTCTAGTTTTGGGAATAATGGTGGTCGACTTGCCCGCACCGCGCCGTAGAAATTATTTATGATAAATCTTATTGATAGTCATGCTCATCTTGATCACGTTGAAAATTTGGATATTGCCCTAAAGGAATCTGAGAAGGCGGGAGTGTCAGCAGTTTTGGCCGTGAGCACTGATTTGAAGGCGATGAAGAGGAATTTGGAGATTAAAAAGCAATATGGATCCCCGCTTAAAGATTGCGGGGATGACAGGTGTATAAAAATTTATCTTGGTCTCGGTGTTCATCCCGGTGACATTAAGGCTGAAGAATTAGAAGAGTCATACGAATTTATGTGGCAAAATATTCAAGACGCCGATGTCGTCGGAGAAATTGGTTTGGATTTTTGGTATAAGTGGGTGCGCAAGGATGACGCGAAACATCGTGAGCAAAGAGAAGTTTTTCGCCGTCAATTGGAGATTGCCAAGGAATTTGATAAACCGGTTGTTATACATACTCGGGGCACATGGAAAGAATGTTTGGCGACAGTCAAAGAATTTGGCATTAAATCTGCGAATTTTCACTGGTATAGCGGACCTGTGGATGTTCTTGAAGAAATTATTAAAAGCGGTTATTATGTTTCGGCTGGACCAGCGCTTGCGTTTAGTCCGCAGTCACGGGAAGCGATTAGCCACGCCCCAATTGAACAGACTTTGATTGAGACGGATTCGCCGGTTTTCTTTAATTACCCTGAGGAAATGGGCGGCGGCTTTACAGCAACACCCAAAGATGTTTTTAAAGCGCTGACAGCGTATAGCCAGTTAAAAAATATCGCGCCTGAAAAAGCCGCGGAAACTCTAAATAGAAACGCGATCAAATTTATGAAAGGATTATCATGAAAAAGATTGTTTTAATAACCATTGCGGTTGTTTTTTTAATTGGCGGCGCGATGGTATTTTTGTTTTTGCCAAAAGGTCATGGCAACTTGGCTATGGAAGATGTTTTGCCTGCTCAAGCTGTGTTTTATGTGCGAGCGGATAATTTAAGTCAACGTGTTGAAAATTTCTCTAAGACCAAATTATTTAATGATCTGAAAAATCTCGATTATAAGAAAGTATCTTCGACGGTGGGTGTTGCGCCGGAGTCAGCAATACAATTTGAAGAAAAGCTTTCTGCTTTCTTTTCAGTAGAAAATCAGAAATTGATTAAAGCGTTATTCGGTAAGGAAGTGGCAATTGCTGTTTACACGGATGACAGTTTTAAAAATATGAAAGACAACAGTCCGGCTGTAATACAAAAGGCCTTATTTGCCGCGGCTGGTAATGTTTTTATCGCGACGCGTGTGGGCTCTGATGTTGGTGCCGCGGAATCGGTTTTAAAGTTCTGGGGACAATTTAGCAAAGATTTTAAAACCAATACGACGCAATACAAGGGCAAGAAAATTACGGTGATTGAAAGTCAGGATGGCAGTATTAAGGTCGCCTATGTACGTCTTGGTGATGTGATTGTCATAGGTCTTGGGGAAAAAGCCGCGCAGTCGGCTATAGACGTTCAAGCCAAAGCCCAAAAACCACTTGCTAGCGACGCGGATTTTTTAAAGCGTAAAAAAACTTTTCTCGAAGGGGCTGACACCGTCGGGTACTTGAGTGTGCACCCGATTTATCAGCTTGTGCAAAGTCAAATTAATGCGATGGGTGATGCGCCTCAGACTAAACTTTATGCGGACCAATTGGCCAATCAACTCAAACAAGTACAGGGACTTGAGGCTTTGGTATTTGCGAATAAATCTGGAGATTTGTTTATTGGAAAAACAGATTTGTATTTCGATAAAATGAAACTCGATCCGGTCATGCGGGGATTATATACGTGCGCGCCTGATGATAATAAATCCGCGAATTTTGTGCCATGGGACGCGCTTTTTTATCAATGGACGACGTGTTTAGATTTTCCGGGGATGGTCAATCAATATAAAGAGCAATTGTCTTTGCGGGGTCAGGCGAGCGCTCGTCCGATGGATGTCGGGAAAATGATCAGCGGCTATGAACAAATGTTAGGGCTTTCCATTGAGGGAGATATTCTGCCTGCTCTCGGTCGTGAGTTCGGGGTATATTTGTCAGATGTTGATATCACAGGAAGTTTTCCTATTCCTAAACTTGTTTTCTTTGTTGAAACAACTGGCCGCGACAAAGCAAGTTTGATCATCAATAAACTTTTTGCTATTCAGCCAAATTTGCGCCCTGATGAAGAACAGTATTCTGGTGAAGTCATTCACTACATCGCGATTCCGTTTGTTGAAAATTTAAAACTTAGTTATACATTTAGCGATAATTATCTTTTGTTGTCGACGAATGTGGATGTTCTGAAGGCTTCACTCGACGCTGCCAAAAATCCGAGTAAAGCTATTGGCGCTAGCATGGCGTTTAGTTCTATGAAGGGCAAAAGTAATTCCGTTGTCTTTGTGCAATTTGACCGTTTAATGGATAAGCTGATTGCTATTCTTGATTGGTCGAGCCAAATGGCAAAAAAGATGCAAATTCAACGTCAGGCTTTTGTAAGCGGCAGCGAAAAGAAGATCGAAACTCTTAACGCGAGCAATGAAGGATTAAAGACAGAACTCAAGGACAAGAAAAATCGACTTGCACAAATGGAGAAAATTCCTGATGTATCGGTGGAGTTGGATGCTTTGAGGAAAAAAATCGTTGCTGAGGAAGCCGAAATCAGTGCCAATGAGGAAAGTGTCAAAAATTTGACAAAACAGATCAAGTCATATCAGTACAGCGCGCCGAAGCAAGAGGCTGATCAGCAAGCTGTCGATCAATTTATCAAACCTTTGCTGCAAGCTTTAACGAACATAAAGTTTATTTCAACAACTACCGTCAATAGTGATGATGTGATGAGTACGACAATACAAATGAAAATGGAATAATTTCAAAAGGATTGTTATGACACAACAAAAACCATTGGGCCGTACGCTTTTGAAGATCACAACTTTTTTTATTATTTTTGCATTATCTTTTTGGGGGTTTCGCGTCGTTTTTAATCTCTTTAATGAAAAAAGAATGCTAGAAGAAGTGATTATCCGCTTGACGGCCAATAGCCGTATTGCGCAGGTTATTGTTTCTGATGTAAAGTTTAATCCTGTCACACAAAAACATATGACGACGATTAAGTTTTTGGAATACGACAGTCGTTTGCGTCCGATGGAGCCTAAGTATTTCACGTTCTCGGGCAATTTGATTCAATTTCAATCGCTCGTCGTGCGTTTTGATGATATTCATGTCAAAAATGGTGATGTCTTACGCGGCAAAAGCGCGTATCTTTTCTGGAAAGTTTTTATTTTGGATGGCGCAAATACTCAGGAATATACCATTTCTCCAATTCAAGAAATTCCGGCTGGGTATAAAACTCATGAGCCGCATAATAGTTTTGAAGACGCCATTTGGAAGGAATTTTGGGACATCGCTTTGGATCCCAAAAAAGCTAATCAACGTGGTATTAAAAATGCGCAGATTGAAGCTCCGGGGACCAAGTTTATTCCCGGGCTTTTGTACACGATTAAAATTGAACACGATGGCGGGATGCGGATTGATACAAGTGAGATTCCCCAAGTTCTCAAAGGTGAAAAGGTTATGAAATAAACGAGATCATGAAAAATCAGGTCATCGCCGAAATTTTTCAGCGCATGGGTGCGCTTTTGGAGATGAAGGACGAGAATGTTTTTCGTATCCGTTCGTATTATAAAGCCGCGGAAAACATCGCTAATCTTGCTGAAGATATTGAAACTATCCGTCGTGATAAGCGTTTGTCCGAAATTCCCGGAATAGGAAAAACGCTGGAAGAAAAAATTACTGAATTTTTAGATACTGGTAAAATCGCCGCGTACGACAATCTTACCCAAGAAATTCCCGAAAGCCTTTTGCAAGTTATGGCAATCCCTTCTGTTGGACCCAAAAAAGCGAAATTGTTTTTCACCAAATTAAAAGTTAAAGATATTGATGGCTTGGAAAAAGCTGCGATACAAGGTCAATTGCTTGGCTTGGAAGGCATTAGAGAAAAAACTATTGAAAAGATTTTGAGCGGAATCAAAGTTGTGCGGCAGGGGAATGCCCGCATGAATTTGGGAACTGCAACGGATGTGGCGCAAGCCATTGTCGCACAATTAAAGAAATTGCCGCAGGTCAAACAAATCATTCCCGCCGGAAGTTTGCGTCGAAGCAAGGAAACAGTTCGTGATATTGATATTCTCGTTGATTCCCATGATCCGCAAAAGGTGATGGACGCTTTTGTTCATTTGCCACAGGTTAAAACGATTAATGGTCATGGTGCAACCAAGTCGTCGATTTTAACTAAGGACAACATTCAGGTTGATTTGCGTGTCGTTGAGCCAAAGAGTTTTGGCGCGGCACTTTTGTATTTTACCGGCTCGACCAATTTTAATGTTAAATTGCGTCAAATCGCGATTCGTAAAGGTATGAAGGTTAATGAATATGGCGTTTTTGCGGTTAATGGTGACAAAGAGAAATTGCTCGCGGCAAAAACGGAAAAAGAATGTTTCGCAGTTTTAGATTTGCCGTTTATTCCACCGGAATTGCGTGAAGATATGGGAGAACGATTTCTTTTCCCAGACAATGGCCAAGCGCGAATTCCCAAACTTATCGAATTGGCGGATATTAAGGGTGATTTGCATGTTCACTCCAATTATTCTGACGGGCAAAACACGATTTACGAAATGGCGGAAGCTTGTCGCGCCAAGGGTTATGAATATGTGGCGATCTGTGACCATTCGTATAAGTTGCGGGTCGCTGGTGGTGTTTCTCCAGAGAATTTGAAGAAAAAGAGGAAGGAAATTGAATATCTTAATAAAAAATATAAAAATTTTCGCATTCTCTTCGGAACGGAAGTAGAAATAGACATGAATGGTAATTTAGATTACAATGAAAAAATTCTTGGCGAATTTGATATCGTTATTGGAGCGGTGCACAGTGGTTTTGATCAGCCGCGGGAGAAAATGACAGCACGATTGCTGAAAGCTTGCCGGAATCAACATGTCAACATCATTGCGCATCCCACAGGTGTTCATTTAGGCAAACGCGCGCCGTATGACGTTGATCTTAAGGCGCTATGTCACGCGGCTCAAGAAGCCAATACCTTTTTAGAGATCAATAGTTTTCCGATTCGACTGGATTTAAATTCCAATAATGTCTTTTTTGCTAAGCAGGAAGGCGCGCATTTTTCCATCAATACCGATAGTCATCATACCGACCATTTGGAATATATGAAATTTGGCGTGGCCATGGCTCGTCGCGGATGGGTTGAGAAGAAACAGGTTTTAAATACGTTGTCGTTAGATGAACTCTATAAAAAAATTAATAAGAGATGATTACTGTGAATAAAGATGATGTTTAAAATTGCCAATAAACAAATTCTTGCTAAAGACGTCAAGCGTCTCGACGTCAAAGCGCCATTGATTGCCGCGCGTGTTTTGCCCGGGCAGTTTGTCATGATTATTACGAGCGAAGGTGGCAAGTGGATTCCCATGGCGGTCGCGGAATCCGAGCCTATGCGCGGTCTTATTACATTTATTTTTCAAGAAGTTGGCCCAGCGACCATTGAGTTGGGAGCGATGACGATTGGTGAAGAAATTTTTTCGATCATCGGTCCGTTGGGACAACCGGCCGTTATCGAAAAGTCCGGCGTTATTGTTTGCTTAGCGACAGGTGTGGGCACGGCGCACATTTTACCGATTTGCAAGGCGTTAAAAAAAGCCGGCAATAAGGTTATTGGTATTATTGGTGCCAAAACAAAAAGCAGTTTGACCCTTGAACCACAAATGCGTATTTCCTGCAATCGGCTTTTGATTACCACCGAAGACGGGACTTATGAACGTCGCGGTTTGGCGTCAGAAATGTTAAAAGATATTTTGTCAACGGAAGTGGTGCGAAAAGTTTATACCGTTGGGTCCGTTGATATGATGCAGGCGGTTTGTCGCTTGACGAAAGACAAATCGATTAAAACATATGTTCAGCTTCAGCCCGCGATGTCATGTGGCATTGGCAATTGTGGATCGTGTCGTGTTCGTGTCGAGGGAAAAGTTGTTCTCGCGTGCGTGTCCGGTCCACTTTTTGATGGACACAATGTCAATTTTGAGCATTATAAAACACGTTTGGCCGCGTATCGGCAAAACGAAATTGATCCGCAACAGCAAGAGGCCGACGAGATGACGCGGTCAATTACGAAATTTTTCCCCGGATTGCTTGGTAAATAAATATGGCACAAATTAAACCCAATTTTCAACCCGCAGTGAAACGGATTAAGAATTTTCAGGAAATCGCCTTGGGTTTTCCCAAGAAATTCATGGTTGATGAAGCAATCCGATATTCGCAATGCATTGATCTTGATTGTGATCATGGGTGTCCTCTCGGTGTGGATATTCCAACGTTTATCCGTATGGTGCGTGAAGGGGACAGCGTTGGTGCCTTGGCCAAGATTCGTGAACAAAATGATTTGCCAGCTATTTGCGGGCGTGTGTGTTTAGCGCCGTGTGAAAAGGCATCTTGCGCGCAAGCCGCTGATCAGGCGGGTGTGAGTATTCGTGCTTTGGAGCGTTATGCTTCTGATCATGGCCGTGCGCGTTTTGCGGCTAAGAAAGTTGGCATTACAACCGGTAAAAAAGTTGCGGTTATTGGTTCTGGTCCAGCTGGGTTGACAGCGGCGTCACGACTTGCGAAGGCAGGATTAAAAGTCACCGTGCATGAAATTTTACCGCTTTTGGGTGGGACTTTGCGGTATGGCCTTCCTGAATTTCGTTTGCCTAAAAATGTCCTTGATGCTGAAATTGAAGAGATTCGTTCTTTGGGTGTGGAATTCAAAACGAACTTCTCCGTTGGACAAAGCATGAAAGTGGATCAATTTCTCCGCGAAGGATATGCGGCTGTGTTATTAACAGTCGGGAAAAATAGTCTTGGCTTGTTGGATCTGCCGGGTGCGGATTTGGGTGGTGTCTATTATTCGCAAGAAATATTGCTTTCCGCAAACACGCATTTTGAAGATCAATTTAAGAAGAATCCTTCACCGCGCATCGGTGATAAAGTTGTCGTCATAGGTTCAGAAAACGCGGCGCTAGACTGTAGTCGTGTGTGTTTGCGTTTAGGACGGGAAGTGACTCTGATTTTTCCCGGAACGCCGGAAGACTTGAAAATTTATTCCGATGATTTAGAGCATGCTAAGGAAGAAGGTCTTAAGATTGAAGCTTTGACAAAACCTTTGAGTATTCTCGCGGACGCCAAAAATTTTGCCGCGGGTGTTCAATGTGTTCGTATGGATTTTGCCGACGCCGGTGAGAGTGGTAAATGGGAACTTAAGCCTGTTCCGGCATCTGAATATCTTGTTGAAGCTCAGACTGTTATTCTGGCATCAGGTTTTAAAACCAACAGCGCACCGTTGACATTGGGCTCACAATTGCTGCTTAATGAGAATGGTGCGATTAAAATTCATTCTGAAACATTTTTGACATCAATCCCGCATCTTTATGCCGCTGGTGACTCGGTGCAGGATGCATCTTCGCTGGTCGAGGTTATGGCTTCCGGCAAAAAAGCAGCAGCGGCTATAATCAAATCTTTAAAATCATGACAAAAGATTTTCCTAAAAAGATTTCCAGTGTTTTGCAAAAAGCTAAAGCTGGCGAAAAAATCACCATGCTTACGGCCTATGATTTTTCGATCGCGTCGGTCATCGATCAGTGTGGTATTGATGTGATTCTCGTCGGTGATTCTTTGGCAAATGTTGTTTTGGGCTTGCAATCTACGAAAGAAGTCGGGATGACGGAAATGTTGCATCATGCCAAGGCGGTGCGGCGCGCAGTTAAAAATGCTTTGCTTATCGGGGACATGCCTTTTAATTCGTATCAGCTTAATCCTCGAGATGCTTTGAAGAATGCCAAGCGTTTTGTTGATGAAGCTGGATGTGATGGGGTTAAGATTGAGTGGTTTGACCATTGTCTTGATGTCAGTGAAGAAATTATTAAAGCCGGTATTCCTGTTGTTGGTCATGTTGGGTTAACGCCGCAGACCGCTGATAAGCTTGGCGGTTTCAAAGTTCAGGGCAAGGATGCGGCTGGTGCTCGACGGATTATTGATCAAGCGCAGGCTCTCGAAAACAAAGGTTGTTTTAGTATCGTTTTGGAATGTATTCCCGAGAATATTGCCGCTGAAATCACGCAGATTCTTGAAATTCCGACGATTGGCATTGGCGCGGGGCCAAAATGTGACGGGCAGGTTTTGGTGACGCATGATTTATTGGGATTGGTTTCACATTTTCATCCCAAGTTTGCGAAGCAATATGTGGATGTGGCAAGTCTTATTAAAAAGGGGATTAAAGAATTTAGCCGTGAAGTTAAGCAGGGAAAGTTTCCTGATCAGGAACATAGTTATCGCATGTCCAATGAGCAGTTGAAAATGTTTAAAAGTATCAGCGAGGAATAACAATGAAAAAATGCCCGTTTTGTTATGAAGAAATTCAGGACGAAGCCATCAAATGCCGGTTTTGTAATGAACTTTTGGTCGGGAATAAGCTTTTAGTCAAGCCGAAAGTTCCATGGTATTTTAATAGCGTAGCGTTGTGGATGAGTTTTATCCTTTTTATTCCGATTTCGGTATTTTGGACTGTGCCTTTGGTTTGGCTTCACCCTGCGAGAAGTCGAAATAATAAGATTCTGGTTTCTGTAATTATGATCGTTGTGACCTTGGCGGTAGCGCAGGTCATCAAAGTCTCTGTTCAGAGTTTGTCCCAATATTACGGAACAGTTTTTAAGGGTTCGGGGATTGGATTGTAAGATTTGGTCCTTCGGCACAAGTCCTGAAGCCTGATGGCTCCAAAGGACTTGCATTTTAGCTTTGTTTTGGTAGAATACAAACTTCTTTTGCGCTTAAACGATTAAATTTTTAAGAGAAAAAATGCAAACTACTTTTGATATGGATAAAATTGTCTCGCTTTGTAAGAGGCGAGGCTTTATTTTTCAATCTTCTGAGATTTATGGAGGATTGGCAAGTGCTTGGGATTATGGACCTTTTGGCGCGGAACTCAAAAGAAACGTCAAAAATGCTTGGTGGAAAGCGGTTGTTCAGGATCGTGAAGATATGGTTGGTTTGGACGCGAGTATTTTGATGCATCCTATGACTTGGAAAGCTTCGGGACATACGGATAATTTTAGTGATGTCTTGGTTGATTGCAAAGTTTGCAAGAAGCGTTTTCGCGCTGACCATGTAGGTGACAAATGTCCCAATTGTGGCAAAAAGGAATTTACCGAAGGACGTCCTTTTAATTTGATGCTTAAGACTTTCTTAGGTGCTGTCGAAGATGAAAATAGTGTGACATATCTTCGTCCCGAAACTGCACAGGGGATTTTTGTTAATTTTCAAAATGTTCTTGATTCTACTCATCGCAGATTACCTTTCGGAATTGCGCAAATTGGGAAATCATTCCGCAATGAAATCACACCGGGCAATTACACATTTCGCACGCGGGAATTTGAACAAATGGAAATCGAATATTTTGTCCGTCCCGAAAATGCTTTGCCCGCTTATGAAAGATGGATTAGCGAGCGTTATCAATGGTATTTGGATTTAGGTATGCGTCAGGAAAATTTGCGCAAACGTGAGCATGCTAAAGATGAGCTGGCGCATTACGCCGCCGGATGTACGGACATTGAATACAATTTTCCTTTTGGTTGGTCCGAATTAGAAGGGATTGCCAATCGTACGGATTATGATTTGAAGCAGCACGCTAAATTTTCAAGCAAAGAATTGATGTATCAGGACAATGTCACAAATGAAAAATTATATCCATTTGTCATTGAACCGTCGGGTGGGGTAGATCGCGCGACATTGGCTTTTATTGCCGACGCGTACCATGAAGAAATGGTCAATGAGCAAACGCGCGTGGTGATGAAGTTTCATCCCAAACTTGCGCCGATTAAAGTTGCGATTCTGCCGTTGCTTAAGAAAAATGATAGTATTGTAGCTCTCGCAAAAAAAATTAAGTCTGAACTTCAAAAAGAGATCGTTTGTGTGTATGATGATTCTGCTGCCATCGGAAAATTGTATCGCCGCCAAGATGAAGTGGGAACTATTTTCTGCGTTACCGTCGATGTGCAATCTTTGGAAGATGGTCAAGTTACGGTTCGTGATCGCGATACGATGAAGCAAGAACGTATCGGGGTAGACCGTTTGTTTGAATATTTGAAAGAACGTTTGTAAAAATTTTTATTATCATTAAACGAAAGGTTGTTTTCAATGTCAAAGAAGCATGTGTTTTCGTATGGTGCCGGCAAGGCAGAAGCAAAGGGAAGTGATTTAACAAAGAATGTTTTAGGTGGTAAAGGAATTGGTTTGATGGAAATGACCTCGATCGGGATTTCGGTTCCGGCGGGATTTACCGTTTCGATTCAAACATGTGAAGAATATTATAAGCTCGGCAAGAAACTTCCGGCCGGTTTAGAAAAAGAAGTTCGCGACGCTGTTATTAAGCTTGAAAAAGTTACGGGCAAAAAACTGGGCGATCCGAATGATCCATTGCTCGTTTCTGTCCGTTCCGGTGCCGCACGTTCTATGCCCGGCATGCTTGAAACGATTTTAAATTTAGGTTTGAATGATAAAAGCGTTGAAGGGTTGGCTAAAAAAACCAACAATCCTCGTTTTGCTTACGATGCCTATCGCCGTTTTATCCAAATGTATTCCGCGACTGCTATGGGTCTTTCTAAGCAGCCGATGGAAGATATGCTTCACGAAATGAAGCACAATCTTCATATTCAGAATGATCCAGATATTCCTGCAGAATCACTTAAGGAGTTATGCGCGGAATTTAAGGCTTTTTACAAAAAGAACAGAGGCACCGAGTTTCCTCAGGATCCATGGAAGCAATTGTGGGGTGCGATCATGGCGGTTTTTAATAGCTGGGAAGCCGAAAAAGCACAGACATATCGTCGTGTTGAAAAGATTAGCGATCTTAAAGGGACTGCTGTTAACGTCGTACAAATGGTTTTTGGTAATAAAGGGGAAAATAGTGGAACAGGCGTTTGCTTTACCCGCGACCCGAATACTGGAGAAAACACGTTTTATGGCGACTATTTAATCAATGCGCAGGGTGAAGACGTCGTTGCTGGTATTCGTACGCCATTGAAATTGTCTCGTTTGCAAGATGATATGCCTAAAGCGTATGATCAGCTTTGCGCGGTACGCGCGATTTTGGAGTCCTACTATAAGGAAATGCAGGATCTTGAATTTACTGTCGAAGATGAAAAGTTGTATATGTTGCAATGTCGTACCGGCAAGCGTTCTCCAGCTGCCGCATTTGCTATTGCTTTGGATCATGCCACTAAGCCATTATTGTCGAAGGCACAAGCCGCGGATTTGGTGAAAAAGGGCTATTTGCCTGCGAAATTTGCTCAACTTGCTTCGAAGCCAGTCATCAGTAAGGAGCAGGCTGTTAATCGTATTTCTTCCGACGACATTGAGCGTTTATTTTACCCAGTTATTGATCAGCACTTAACGACGGCAGATCAATTGAAAACTGCCAAGTTAGGCAGCGGTATTAATGCTGTTCCTGGGGCTGCGGCTGGTAAAGTTGTTTTTACTGCTGCAGAAGCGGAAGAATTAGGCAAAAAAGGTGAAAAAATTCTTTTAGTTCGTAAGGAAACAAGTCCAGAAGACGTGGGTGGTATGCATGCTGCTAAGGGGATTTTGACCGCGACAGGTGGAAAAACCTCGCACGCGGCTGTCGTTGCCCGCGGTTGGGGAAAATGCTGTATTGTCGGCTGTGAAGCTTTAAATATCAATTATGAAACCAAATCTATGACGATTAATGGTAAAACTGTCAAGCAAGGTGATTTTCTTACCTTGGATGGTTCTGCCGGGGACATTTACGTCGGAGATTTGCCTCTCAAGGAACCGGAACTTCCAGAGAGTTATTATACGATTTTAAAATGGGCAGACACATTTCGTACTCTTAAAGTGCGTACAAATGCCGATACGCCTTATGATGCTCATAATGCCATCAAAATGGGTGCGGAAGGGATTGGACTGTGCCGTACCGAACACATGTTTTTTGATACCGAAGAGCGTCGTTTGGCCATTCAGGAGATGATTGTCGCCGAAACTCTTGAAACTCGCAAAAAAGCTCTTGGACGGCTTTTGCCCTTTCAAAGAGACGATTTTTATGGTATCTTTAAGGCTATGAACGGCAAGCCGGTCACGATTCGTTTGATCGATCCGCCGCTTCACGAATTTACACCGAAAGATGATGCTGGGGTTGAGAAGTTAAGTAATATCACTGGTATCGCGCCTGAAAAAATTAAACATCGTTGCGAACAGTTGCATGAATCAAATCCGATGCTTGGACATCGTGGTTGCCGTTTGTGCATTACGTATCCGGAAATTTTGGATATGCAAATTACCGCGATTATCGAAGCGGCGATCAAATGCGCGAAGGAAGGGATTAAAGTCATCCCTGAAATTATGCATCCGTTAACGATGGATAAAAAAGAATTTCAAATCCTTGATAAGCAAACGCGATCTGTTGCCGATGCTTTAATTAAGAAAGCTGGCGTGAAATTGCCATATCTCGTCGGGACAATGATTGAAATTCCGCGCGCGGCTTTATTAGCTAATGAAATCGCGGAAACAGCGGAATTCTTTAGTTTTGGAACCAATGATTTAACGCAGATGACGCTCGGATTATCTCGTGACGATGCTGGGCGGTTTTTGCCGGTATATGTCGCGACTGAAAAAGATGGTGGAAAAGGAATTTTTAGAGATGATCCTTTTCAAAGTTTAGATCAAGATGGTGTTGGGATGTTGGTCAAGATTGGTATTGAACGCGGCCGTTCAACCCGTAAGGATATCAAAATTGGTATTTGCGGTGAGCACGGTGGCGAAGCAGAAAGCGTTAAGTTTTGTCATCGCGTCGGCATGGATTATGTGAGTTGTTCACCATATCGTGTCCCGATTGCGCGTTTAGCTGCGGCTCAGGCGGCATTATCTGGCAAGGTGCCAAGCAAAAAAGTCGCAAAAAAAAGTTCTAAGCGAAAATAACTTATAGGAAATGATAGCGTATTTCCTGCAAACCCAAAGGTGACCATGGTCGACCCAATCAAAGCGTATCTGAAGGATATTCGTAATATTCCGCTTCTTTCCGCAGAAGAGGAAATTACGCTTTCGCGTCGCTTGCTCAAAGGTGACAAAGAAGCTCGTCTCAAGATGATTCGCTCCAATTTGCGTCTGGTTATTTCTATTGCCAAACGTTATGTGAATCTAGGTGTTCCTTTAAGTGACTTGATCGAAGAGGGGAATATCGGGCTCATGAAAAGCGTTGAAAAGTTTGATCCGGAGCGCGGGTTTCGTTTTTCCACATATGCCGCATGGTGGATTAAGCAAGGAATTTCACGCGCGATTATTGATCAGGGCAAAATGATTCGCGTTCCCGTTTATATGAACGAGGAAATTCTTCGTTATAAAAAAGCTCTTGAAAAGCTTACACATAAACTTAAACGTAAGCCACGTACGGGTGAACTTGCTAAGACACTGCAAATTTCTGTTGATAAGGTCAAGGATTTGGAGAAGTCGATTTCGAAGATGTCGAGTTTGGAGGCGCCGATTGGTGACGACGGCGAAAGCCAAGTCAAAGATATTATTGAAGATGAAAACACCGCTTCACCTGATGAAACCATGGAAATTTTCTTCAATAAAGAGCGTACCAATAGTTATTTGGATATGTTGAGCGATCGGGAGCGAAAGATTTTGGACATGCGCTTTGGATTGACCGATGGTGAAACGCATACGTTGTCTGAAATCGCGAAAGTATTGGGGGTTTCTCGGGAGCGTGTTCGCCAGTTGGAAGCGGCAACGATTAAGAAAATTCGTCAAGTTATCAAAGACCAGAAGCAAACCCGCTAAGGGATAGATTTTCAAATGCCGATCATTCGAATTAAGAAGCGTAAAAAGACTTTTGTTCTCGTTATTCCCAGTTTCGAGGACATTTTTAATGCCTTTTATGCCGGCGAAATTATAAAGGGGGCCAGCATGGCCGCCAGCCGCTTAAAAATCGACATCCTCATTCACATTACCAATCGTTTTGATCATCGTGGCTGGCTCGACGCGACACTTCTCGATCGACGTTATATTGATGGTATTATTTTTGGAGATATTGATAATGACATCAGTGTTGTCGAAAAGGCGATTACGCGCGGTATCCCAACCATTGTTTTAAATAATTATTTAGAAGAACCAATCAATTGTATTGGCATTGACAATCGTCGGTCCGCGCAAGAAGTTGTTCAGCATTTGATTAAACTTGGACATCGCAACATAGCAACGATTGTCGGTGATTTGTCAACGCAGGCCGGAAAGATGCGTTTGGAAGGTTTTTATGACGCGCTAAAGCAGTCAAATATCGCAGTTCCAGCGGACAATATTGTGCAGGGTGATTTTTTGCGGACACCGGCACGTGCGGCAGCTATAAAATTGCTAAAATTAAAAGAACGGCCAACGGCTGTTTTTGCGGCTTCAGATGTTATGGCGTTTGAACTCATCGATGTCGCGCGGGCTAATAATTTAAGTATCCCGGAGGATCTTTCGATCATCGGGTTTGATGACAATCCTTTAAACATGAATAGCTCCGTACGATTGACAACTGTTTCGCAGCCATTAATGGAGATGGGACGTATTGGTGTGGAACATTTAAAGCAGGTCAGTAATGCGGAGGCACCACTTCCTTTGAAGCTGATGTTACCCGCAAAATTAATTGCTCGTTCCTCGACAGGTCCGTGTTTAGAAAGCAAGTCGTAAAATCCATGGGAAAAAGAAATTTGAATGCGCAAGATATTCAGGGGATTATCCGTGATATTCCTGATTTTCCTAAACCGGGAATTATTTTTAAGGATATTTCGACTGTTCTTCAGAATCCGATTGCTTTTAAAAGTGCTGTGAATCTTATGGCGGCAAAGTTTAAGGGCAAAGGGGTCACCAAAATTGTCGCGGTTGAATCACGTGGTTTTATTTTTGGGTCAGTTTTAGCATATAAGCTTGGGGCAGGGTTTGTTATTGTTCGTAAAAAGGGCAAGCTTCCTTATAAGACGCGCAGTATTAGTTATGAATTAGAATACGGTACGGATACTCTCGAAATTCATGACGATGCTTTGACGTCTAAGGATTGTGTCTTGATTGTCGATGATCTTTTAGCGACTGGTGGAACTGTTGAAGCTGTGACAAAACTTATCAAAGCTTTTAAAGCTCGTATCGTGGGTAGTGCTTTTCTCGTCGAATTATCTTTCCTTAAGGGTCGGCAACGGCTTAGGAACCTGCCAATTTTAGCTATCATTAAATATTAAATTGTGTTTGTCCCACGAGTTTATCTAAAGAAAATAGTTGTCAAATTAAAGTAATTCGCGGGAGTGGGCATAGATTTTTTTCAAAAACTTTTGTTGTGATGTGCGCCCGTAGCTCAGTATGGATAGAGCGCGGCTCTCCTAAGGCCGGCGTGGTTGGTTCGAATCCAACCGGGCGCATTTTCTTTCCATCATTCCTCCTCGTGAAACGACCCCATTAGAATATTGCTTAGTTTTTGCTCGTAGTGCTCACTCGATTGCTCGTTAGTTTACGCAAAGTTTGCGGACTCGATCAAAATTTATTGAAATATTATTGACACCTCCAAGTCGTTGTGTGAGAATGACTTTGTTTTTAAAAGAACTTCGGCGTGTTCAATGTTGCACGTCGAGTATTTCCAATCCAGTGATGACTCCAATCTGACGAAGAAAGGAGGAGATGAACAATTCAAGTCCGGGTCATCAAACACTGGTCTAAAGTGACATAAGCTAGACCAATACAATTGCATCTAGTTTTATATATTATTAAGTCAGGTAACTGACATACTTCTGGGAGGAGTAATAAATGAAAAAAGTTCTTTTAGCCATGCTTATGGTCGCCTTGGTGGCCATGCCGGCATTCGCTAGTGTTCAAAATGTTAAAGTTAGTGGTGACATCGAAAGTACTTTCGTTGTCCGCAATCAGTTTGATCTTGGATCAACAACCCCAACCGACAAATATCGTCAGCATTTCTTGTTAACGCAGACACGTTTACGCGTTGACGCGGATTTGACGGATAATGTTCAAACCACAATTGGTTTGATTAATGAAAGAACATGGGGCGAAGAAACCGACGTGAATACGGACGTGGATCTTAACCTCGCTTATGTGACGTTAAAGGAAATGTTGTATTCGCCATTGACTGTAGTCATTGGTCGTCAGAATTTCGCTTTTGGAAATTCTTTCGTTATTGATTCTGCCGGTGTTAATACAGGAACAAGTATTGGTGCTGGTGGTATCAATAGTGCTGCGGAAGATTTGTCCAAGAGAACAGCTCTAGACGCTGTTCGTTTGATTTTGGACTATAATCCGTTAACCATCAACATGATTGCTGCAAAAATTGATGAAAACAATGTCCTTGGTACAGGCAATTTGAAGGACGATATTGATTTATACGGTACAAACGTCGCTTATCAATTAGGCGATCGTTGGCAAACAATGGTGGAAGGTTATGTTTGGGCCAAATTGGACCAAAGTGTTAACACCGTCGTTGGTGCTAAAACAGATACCGTGTATATGCCGGGTATTCATGTCAGCACAAATCCAATCAAAGGGTTAAACCTTTCTGCGGAACTTGCAATACAAAGAGGTAATAAATTCCAAGCAGCCAGCACGAACGTTAAGAGAGAAGCTACCGCTGGACAAATTATTGCTAATTACCAAGTTCCTGTAGCAATGATCGAAAAATATAAGCCAACCGTTATGGGTGCTTATACGTATGTTTCTGGTGAAAAGAATCCTGCGGAAGCCGGAGCTCAAGATGAAACTCGTTACACAGCTTGGGATCCAATGTTTGAAAATCAAGCTGGTGGAACAATCTACAACACGATGTTTAGTTTATCCAATGCCCACATTCTTACAACCAAGGCATCTGTAAAGCCTATCGAAGATGTGACCGCATCGGTTCAATTAGACAATCTCTGGCTTGATAAAGAAGTCCGTGGTGGTTCTTTAACTGTTTTGCGTCCAGACGGGTCAACGTTGGCCGCATCGTCGACTACTAACAAATTCATTGGTAGTGAAATTGGTGTAGGTCTTGCTTACGCATACACCGATGACGTTACGTTGGGTGCTAAGTTTAACTGGTTTACGCCAGGCGAACTTTTTGCCTCATCGAATCAAAACGTTGCTTCACAAATCTTGGTTAACGCAAACGTTAACTTCTAAGATTTAGTAAAGTTGCGGTATGTGTTTTTGATAAGCCCCGTGGAGAAATCCATGGGGCTTGTCATTTTATTGCGGAATTATTTTGCGGTGATTTCTAGAATTAATACTTGTAATAATAAATAAGCATCGTTGTTCAATTCTTCCGTCGATAATATTTATTTTGATTTATAAAAAAAAATAATTATTACTTTGAAAATCAGCATTATTTCGTTATTATAAAAACTAACATTATTACATTGCAAGCTCATTCCCAGTTTTTAAAATATAATAACGAGCGAGAATTTATTCTATGACACGCGATGATATATATGATCATCTGGCTCAGGTTTATCTAGGCAAGAGAAGCAACCTAGAAAAAAAGAAAACGAAACAGCTGAATTCTTGGCTTGTTATTAACATCGTTATTACAGTTATTATTTTTGCGAGTTCGATTTATGGACTTACCGCGTTTTTGACACACAGAGGCGATGTTCTTCATAATAAAATTGTGTACGCCCTCAATAACGGCCCTATCCGTTTGAAATATAATCTTGAGCATCCATTCCCATCAGTTAAAACATTTAGTTTAAGTATTCCTAAGATGAATGTGGCCAAATACAAGGCTCTGCAGTTCTCTGTCCGCGCTTTGGACGAGGGAACGCCGGGTACTATTCGTATTGAACTTAAGAATCATAAAAATGAAATTGCGTTCGTGTTTGTTGAAAATGTTGATCGCGGCTGGAAGAATTATGAAATCAAGTTAGAGCGTTTTCAGCAGATATCAGATTGGTCAGATATCAATGAAATTTCTTTTGTCCTTGAGGCTTGGAATGCTCAGGATCGAAAAGGGATTATATTGATTGATGACGTAGCTTTTTCCAGCTAGTGCGCTATAGGCGCACTGTTGTACTGTGAACCACTATAAATAAACCAGATTACACAGTGCTAGCCAAGGGAGGTAAATGTTATGCGAATTATTTCAATAGCAACTCAAAAGGGCGGATGTGGTAAGACCACGACAGCTATTAATTTAGCTGCAGCCTTGAGTGCCAATGGTAAGCGTACACTTCTCATTGATCTTGATCCTCAGGCACATGCCTCACTTGGACTCAATTTTGAAAATAAAGATAGCATATATAACGTTATTTCAAAACTGACACCACGCAAACTTAATATCACGGATATTATTCGCAGCGCCGGTCCGAATTTTGATATTGTTCCGTCGAACATCCTTGTTGGGACACTGGAGCAGGAATTAGCTGATGAAATTGGCCGTGAATTAAAGCTGACGGATATTATTGCCAAAATTAAGGACAGTTATGATTATATTTTGATGGATTGCCCGCCGAGTCTTGGCTTTTTGACTGTTAATGCTTTACGTGCCTGCGATGAGGTTTTTATTCCTGTTGAGACGAGTCGTTTTTCTATGCAAGGGGTTGAGCATCTTTTGGATATTGTTAACTTAATTCGTGAGCGATTGAGTCATCCTGTTGAGTTTCGAATTTTGGTCACGATGTTTGATTCTCGATTACGGCATTCGTTTTCGATGCTTTCTCAGATTCGCGAAAAATTTTCTGGTGTGCTTTTTGACACAATTGTTCATACCAACGTTAAGCTTAAAGAATCTGTGGTCATGGGACAGACTGTCATTGATTATGATAAATATTGCCGCGGAGCTAAAGATTATTTTAGTCTCGCTAAGGAAATTATTTTCAAACAAGAAGTTCAGGAAAAAGTTTTGGAACAACCAGCTGCGGCGGTTGTGCCACAGCGAGAGGCCGCGTCAGTTATTAAAGTTGAAGAGAATTTCCGTTTCTCCAACCGTATGCATTCGATGATGGAAGAAGGTCTCAATGGGATGCGTCTGACAACTTTTTCACTTGATGCCCCGGATGCTCGCTCGGTTTATGTGACGGGGAGTTTCAACGATTGGTCTTTGGATGAGAAGTGTCGTATGCGCTTGGAAAGTGGCCGCTGGCTTGTCGATGTTGGTCTTCGTCCGGGGGTTCATAAGTATCAATTTATCGTAGATGGTCGTTGGAGAGAAGATCCTGCCAACCCGCGGCAAGAGCGTAATTCTTTCGGGGATATCAATTCTTTGGTTGAGGTTCAGAATAATGGTAACGTATGATGACGCCCACAAAGATGATGTTCTTGAGGGCAAAGTCATAGCCATATTAGCGTATCTTTCGATTCTCTGCATTATTCCACTTCTGATTAAAAAAAATAATATTTTTGTCTTGGCGCACAGTAAGCAAGGTTTGGTTTTGTTTGTTGGGGAAGTTGCGGTTTTTATTTTGCACATTATTTTTGGAGTGTGGTTTTTGAAGTTAGGAATGTTTATTTTATTGACATTATCATTTGTGGGGCTTCTTGCCGTTCTTCGTGGTCAATATATCAAAATGCCTGTTGTGTCTTTAATCGCTGAAAAAATTACACTGTAAGGAGTTTCTCATTTTAGATCAGTTAGTCAAAGCCCTGCAATCAATGTTTAAGGGTCCAGTTCCGACGAAGAAAGTCAAGGCTAAGCGTTCTACTTCACAGTCTCGATACGTGGGACTTCCTGCCGGTAAGAAAAATAAAAAAACGAAAGCGAAAGAATCTTCTTCAAAGAGCGCAACGAAGCGTCGTCGTTTTGCAAAAAGTTATTTAAAATCGCCCGTTAAGAAGCCAATCAAAATTAAGACAAAAGCGATTAAATCGGTCGCTATCAATAAACTTAAGCGAAAAGAAAAAATTGTCAAACCCGTGCCGGAATTTTATGTCGGGGAGATTACGCATTATTTTCAGAAAATTTCTGTAGTCGTGGTTAAGGTTTCTGAACATCCTATTCTTATCGGGGATTTGATCCACATTAAGGGAGGATCAACTGATTTTACGCAAAAAGTCGCGTCTTTGCAGGTTGAGAGCAAGGATGTCCGTTTCGCCCGTAAAGGGGAATTGGTTGGATTGCAAGTCATTGAAATTGCTAAGCCTGGCGATAAAGTTTATAAAATTAAGAAGTAGTTTGTGGATTGGAGTAGGAAGGTATTAGCGATGCCCACGATCACGCATTTGGTCTTGGCGTTGTTGCATTAAATCGCGTTGTTGTTGTTTAAGGTCGGCGGTTTTTTGCGATTCGGTTTGCCATAAAGCTGTGTTCTCTGTTAAATCAGCTTTGGGGGCTGATTTCATGGTCTTTCCGACGACGAAAATGTAGCCATAGTAAAGACCACCTAGCACTGCTAATACAACTAAAAAAGCCATTAATTCTTTCATGCTGTAAGTATATAGCAGGGTGACGTTTATTCAAAATATTTTTTTTAAATAGTTTTGCTGTTTTGAGTCGGTATGGAAGTGTAAATGGCTGGGAAAATTTAAACTTGACGACATTTAGACCCGATGTTATTATAGCCCCAATCAAAAACGACGAAAAATAGAGAAATTGGAAAAAGGAGAAGCAAAAGTGGTTTTAGCAAAAGAAAGAAAGACAGAAGTTATCGATACCTTCAAGGTTCACGCCAAAGACACCGGTTCACCGGTCGTTCAAACCGCATTGTTAACGGAAAAGATCAACTATTTGGCCGAGCATCTTAAGAGCCACAAGCGCGATTTTCATTCGCGTCGTGGACTTTTAATGATGATTGGCAAGCGTCGCCGCCTGTTGGAATACCTTCAAAAGCACGACCAGAAAAAATACGAAGATACCGTTAGCAAACTCCATCTGCGTAAATAACTGATTGATCAGGGATTTGGGATTAGGATAATTCGTAAGAACTTTTCGTACGGATTTGGTAATCTCATCATCTCGCATATCAATTTTTAATAATGAATTTAACAGTAAAGAGGCTTATATGAATTTAGGACGCATTGAAATCCCATTTGGGGCAGAGAATTTAATTATTGAAAGCGGCAAATTGGCAAAACAGGCCAATGGCGCGGTAACAGTCACAATGGGCGGAACGACCGTTTTGGTTACCGCTTGTATGTCTAGAAAACCTAAAGAAGGAACTGATTTCTTTCCGTTAATGGTTGAATATCAAGAAAAAACATATGCTGCCGGCCGAATTCCGGGCGGATTCTTTAAGAGAGAAGGTCGTCCCACCGAAAAAGAAATTTTAACATCCCGCGTTATTGATCGTCCGATCCGTCCATTATTCCCAGAAGGTTTTTTTCATGAAGTTCAGGTTGTCGCAACGGTTTTGAGCAGTGATGGACAAAATGATCCTGATATTCTAGGGCTTGTCGGCGCTTCTGCTGCATTGCACATTTCCGATATCCCATTTGCCAGAGCTATTGCCGCGGTACGTATCGCGCAGATTGACGGAATATTTGTCGTTAATCCGACGTTTGAGCAACGCGCGACTGCGACATCTGATTTTGTTGTTGCGGGTCATCAGGATGGTCTAGTTATGATTGAAGGCGAATCTGGTGTTATGCCGGAAGAGCAAGTTGTAGAAGCACTGCGTTTGGCGCAAGAGGCGCTTATTCCAGCTGTTAAAGCGCAGGAAGATCTTCGTAAAAAAATTGGCCAAGAAAAGACAAGTGTGATTATTCTTGAAACGAATAAAGCCTTGTTTAGCAAAGTTCGTGAAATGGCTCATAGCCGTTTAACAGAAATTTATACCATCGCTGATAAAAGTAAACGCGAAGAAGCACTCAATGCTCTTCTTGATAATTTTACGAAGGACATTGCCGCATTTGAGGCGTGTAAACGTGATGAAAAGGAAACAATTACAGCTGGACAAATTCGCGCGATTTTTGATCAGGTTGAATATGAAGTCGTTCGGACTTCGGTTTTTGAAAGAGGTATTCGTGCTGACGGCAGAGGACTCAATGAAGTGCGTAAGATTGATTGTGAAGTTGGGGTATTGCCACGGACGCATGGCGCTGGTCTTTTTACCCGTGGTCAGACGCAGAGTTTAGCGGTTGTTACACTTGGAACCCGTGATGATGAACAAATGGTCGAATCTCTTGAAGGAACTTCATATAAAAAGTTTATGTTACATTATAATTTCCCGTCATTTAGTGTGGGCGAGACCAAGCCAATGCGTGGACCGGGTCGTCGAGAGATTGGTCATGGTGCATTAGCGGGTAAAGCTTTTAAAGCCGTTCTTCCGTCAAAGGATGATTTTCCCTATACAGTTCGTGTGGTTTCGGAAATTTTGGAATCTAACGGTTCTTCCAGTATGGCTTCAGTTTGTGCCGGAACTTTATCTTTGATGGACGCAGGTGTTCCTATTACCGACGCGGTCGCTGGAATTTCTGTGGGTTTAATTTCGGATGCAAAAAAGGCAGTTTTGATTATTGATATCATGGGTTTAGAAGATCATTTTGGTGATATGGATTTCAAAGTTGCCGGGACTCGTAATGGTGTCACCGCGATACAATTAGATCTTAAGATCAAGCAAGTCAGTGTTGAACTTTTAGCTAAAGGTTTGACCATGGCGAAGGAAGCGCGATTGATGATTCTTGATAATATGCAGAAATGCATTGCTTCTCCAAGAGCGGAGATTTCGGATTACGCGCCGCGTATTATTTTCACTCAAATTGACCCATCAAAGATCGGTGAAGTTATTGGGCCGGGTGGTAAAATGATCAAGAAGATTATTGAAGAAACCGGTGTTTCGTCGATTGATATTGAAGATGATGGTAAGGTTCTTATTGCCTCGGCCAGCAAGGAATCCGCAGAAAAGGCTAAAGAAATCATTGATGGCATGACCGTGGCTCCGATTGTCGGGACAGTTTATAACGCGACGGTTAAGAAAGTCATGAACTTTGGAGCTTTTGTGGAATTTATGCCTGGAAAAGAAGGTTTGGTCCATGTCTCGGAACTGTCAAGCACTTACGTCAAAGATGTCGAATCGGTTGTAAAGATTGGCGATAAGTTCAAAGTCAAGTTAGTCGAGATTGACAAAATGGGCCGTCTAAACCTGAGCAAAAAGCAAGCAGAGTAAACTGTAAAGCTGTGTAAGAAGTGGTTTGATACAGCGTAACACCCCACTTTCATATGATGTTTTAAACTAATCTGAAAGTGCAGTAGCATCGCTTGCGTTTTGTGGTAAAATGCTCTCATAACGTGTGAGAAAACCAACCTCAGGATCCCATGAATCGTGAACATCTCAATGAAGTCAAAGGGATTATTGTCTTTGCCCTCGGTGTAATTTTGTTGGCAAGCTTGGTCTCGTTTGTTCCTGATGATTTGGCGTGGTATACAACGCATCCGAATTCACCCGCAAAGAATCTCATCCGTGTTGTCGGTGCTTATAGCGCCGGCACACTTTTTTTTGTCTTTGGGTATAGTGTTTACTTCCTTGTGGTTTTTTTATTCTTCTGGAGTTGGAATAAATTCGCATCTCGCGAAATCAAATTTACGGCCGCAAAGGCTATCAGTTTTCTAATTCTTTTTAGTGTCATCAGTGCTTTATTTAGTATGGCCGGCCCACAAGAAGCGTTTGCTCGATTCAGTCGAGGTGGTTTTGTTGGTTATACATGCGCGGACTTTCTTGTCAATTATTTGGGTCGTATGGGCGCATATGTTATTCTGACTGCCGTTGGAGCTTTGACGTTTGTTATCACAGGAGAGCTTTTAGTATCTCCGCTATTGTTTAAAACAACATCGTCATTGAAAGATTTAGCCGCTCAGATGCGGGAAGGCATCAAAAATCGTGACATTGATAAGAAAGAATCATCGTCTGCGCTTCGCGTTCGTCCGGCTGTCGTCCCCGACAAGAAAAAACTCTTCGAATTTCCAAAATTAAAGCTACCTGTTGCTGTAGCAAATAAAGATAATGCTCAAAATGCTGGCGGCAAGGAGGAGCTGCAAAAAGCTTTGGCAGGAACAAAACCAACTGCGGATGCAACAACAAACGTCAAGCCTGTCGATCCCCCCAAGCCCAATATCAAAATTTTAAAAGGCGATGATAAACCCGTCGCGCCATTACCTGAGCCACAAATTATAGGTGAGTATCATTTGCCGAGTTTGGAATTATTAAATAATCCACCCATTGTTCCGGCGAATCGTTTGCAAAGTGACCTTGCGCAAGGTGCCAAGATTTTGGAATCCACATTGGCTGATTTTAATGTGAATGCGCGCGTCGCGGATATTGAGCATGGCCCAGTCATTACGCGGTATGAATTAGAACCGGCGCCGGGTGTTAAAGTACAGAAAATTACGTCTCTCGCGGATGACATTGCGCTTGCTATGAAAGCGCAAACGGTACGCATTGTCGCTCCGATTCCGGGAAAAAATCGTGTGGGTATTGAAGTCCCTAATAGCTCGTCGGCTGCGGTTTATTTAAAAGACGTTTTAGCTCAAAGTCAATTTTCGAATAGCGGTTCAAAGTTGATGCTGGCTTTAGGGAAAGATATTACCGGCTCGCCACTGATCGCGGATTTGGCGGAGATGCCGCATTTATTGATTGCCGGAACTACGGGATCGGGTAAAACGGTTTGCGTGAACGCAATTATTATGTCTATGCTTTTCAATGCTACACCCGATGAATTAAAGTTCTTGATGGTTGATCCTAAAATGGTTGAATTAAGTCAATACAATGATATGCCACATATGCTTTGTCCCGCGGTAACGGATACATCGAAGGTTCCGGCCGCGCTAAATTGGGTTGTTGGTGAAATGGAAGCGCGATATCAAACTCTTTCCAAAGCGGGTGTTCGAAATATTAAAGGATATCACGCGCAGGGTCATAAACTTCCATACATTGTTTTGATTATTGATGAACTTGCGGATTTGATGCAAACCTCAGCCAAGACTGTTGAAAGCGCGATTACGCGATTGGCGCAATTGTCTCGCGCTGTAGGTATTCATTTGATTTTAGCCACACAGCGACCATCGGTAGACGTTATTACGGGTGTTATTAAAGCAAATTTCCCGTCGAGGATTTCTTTTAAGGTCGCTTCCAAGGTTGATTCTCGTACGGTTCTTGATATGAATGGCGCGGAAAATCTTTTAGGAAAGGGAGACCTTTTATTCATTCGGCCGGGTGACGCTAAACCTATTCGTGGTCAATGTGGATTTGTAACTGATGATGAAGTTAAGCGTGTGATCGATTTTATTAAGCCGCAGCAACAACCTGTATACAATGATAAGATTTTAATTCAACAAAAGGCAGCAACTGGTTCAGAAAACGCAATGGATGATGAGTTATACGAAGAGGCTTTGCGTTTGGTTATTGAAATCAATCAGGCTTCGGTTTCTATTCTTCAGCGAAGAATGCGATTAGGTTATACCCGTGCGGCGCGACTTATCGATATTATGGAACAAAATGGTATTGTTGGTCCATATTGTGGCAGTAAGCCGCGTGACATTTTAGTTAATCGGGAAGAATGGCTAATGCGTAATTCGAATTCTAAAGACAATACTTAACCGATGGGGTTATATGGCAAATCCAGATGAAAAGCAAAATTCAAATAAAGTCACTCGCCGAGGGCTTCTTTTAAAGGAAACGCGTGAACGTAAAGGACTGAGTATTGAAACCGTTCATGAAATGACTAAGATTCCTCTCGACGTTTTGCATGCCATTGAAGAGGGTTATACCGTTCGTATGGTGTCAGCGTATTACTTTAAGGGTTTTATCAAGATGTATGCGAAGTTTTTGGGATTGGATTTTACTTTGGTTTTAGATGAGCCGGTATCAAAAGTATCGTCCACTCATGAGGATTCTGATGAAAATGTTTCTGTCGTTTCTGATCCGCAGCATCGTAAGTTTAATGAGTACATTACACGTCAGAATAAGAAGCAAACGATTGTTGGACTTATTATTCTTGGTATCTGTGTTGTTATTGCTTTAATCGTACTTGTGATTTGGATGAATAGACCGCAGTCGGGAAATCGTGTGCCGGTAGTTAAAGTTAAAAAAGAAGTACCAAAGAAGAAGTTTCTTGAAAATCAAATTGCGGATCGAAAAATGTTAGATAAAACAAAGAAGAAATCTGTTGCTGAAACGAAGCCTGAAGTACGCCCGGTGGCAGCACAAACAAGACAAGCCGCAGTTACAGAAGTTGTTGAGGATGTGGTTTCAGAGCGAAATAAGGAAGTATCGAATAAAAAAGTCAGTTTGACGATTAAATCGCGTGCTGCGGGCTGGTTGCAGGTCAAAGTTGATGGTAATTTGGTTTTTCAATCCACACTACGTGCTGGCGCGGCGGAATCATGGCAGGGTGAAAAAAGTATTGAACTTTCAGGAAAAAATATTAATAATCTTGAGTTTGAAGTAAATGGTAAAGTTTTAGGGCAACTTGGTAAATCTGATCGAGGTGCTCGACGGGTTCTTGTTACAAGTGATGGTTTGTCGGTTAAGAAATAATGATATTAATATTGCGAGCCTCGGAGACTTAGAGGTCTTTTTAGGACGAGCCCCGAAGGGGCGTGGCAATTTATCTGATTGCTTCGTTACCCTGCGGGGTTCCTTGCAATGGGGCGTCAATTGAAATGAAGATATGATAAAAAAACGAAAAGATATTGATCAGGTTGTCACAACAGCCGATTTTCACAAAGAGCGATTGTCGACAGGACAAAAAATCGGTGTGATTAACCTTGGTTGCGCGCGAAATCTTGTAGATTCGCAAGAAATTCTAGGGCGCCTTAAAAAGAGCGGGCATCGCATTGTTGATATGGCGCACGCGGATGTGGCGATTGTTAATACCTGTTCTTTCGTGGCTGATGCCAAAAAAGAGTCTATTGATACCATTATTGAGCTCTTAGAATTAAAAAAACAGGGTAAATTAAAGAAGGTTATTGTTGCAGGCTGTTTGGCGCAGCGCTATGGCAAGGAACTGGCGGAGGAATTGCAAGGCATCGATGCAATTGTAGGAACGCCATCATTCTTGAAGAATGATGTTGTGGATCAGGTTTATTTAACACCAAAGCATTTTGCTTACGTTAAGATTTGTGAGAGTTGTTATAATCGTTGCAGTTTTTGCGCCATTCCCGGTATTAAGGGTAAGTTTTCGTCCCGCAAGATTGAGTCAGTGCTCGAGGAAGTGAAACGTTTGGATAAGGCTGGTGTTAAAGAAATTAATTTGATTGGACAAGACATTACCGCTTATGGTGTTGATTTGTATCGTGAAAAATCTTTAGCGCGATTGCTGAGGGAAATGGTTAAGGTCACGGATAATATTCAATGGATTCGCCTTTTGTATGCTTTCCCGGCGCATGTGACCGATGATCTTATTGAGGTTATGGCTAATGAACCTAAGATTTGTAAATATATTGATATGCCATTACAGCATATTAGTGATAATTTGCTTTTAAGCATGAATCGTGGGATTACGACAGAAAAAACAAAAAAGTTAATTAATGATATGCGTCAAAGAATTCCTGCTGGCAGTTTACGCACAACATTTATTGTTGGGATGCCCGGTGAAACTGAAGAAAATTTTGAAGAGCTTCGGCAATATGTTCGTGAGACTCGTTTTGAAAAAATGGGTGTTTTTGTTTATTCGCGTGAAGAGGGAACTGAGGCTTTTGATATGGCTGGTCAAGTTTCAGAGCAAATTAAGAAAAAACGTTTGAACATTTTAATGAGGGAACAGCAAAGCATTTCTCATGATGTGCAACAATCATTTGTTGGGCGTAAATTAAAAGTTCTTATCGACGAAAAGGAAGATGGCAGTGAAGGTATTTATTTGGGAAGGTCTGAATATGATGCTCCTGATGTCGATGGTAGTGTTTTTGTTCATACCAAGCGAGTTCTAAAGTCTGGTGATTTTGTTAACGTTAGGATCACGGACGCTCTTGAGTATGACTTAGTTGGGCATGAAGAATGAATCTGCCAAACTTTTTAACAGTCCTGAGACTTTTCTTAACAATTGGATTTACTATTTATGCGCAAAAGTCTGGACTGTTTGCTTACGCTTTAGCGGCGGCCTTGTTTGTGATTGCTGCAATTACAGATTTTCTGGACGGATATATTGCTCGCAAATATAAGCTTTTTACCAATTTTGGAAAAATCATGGATCCGATCGCGGATAAGTTTTTGGTTTTATCTGCGTTCTTTGTTTTTATGATTCAAGGGCATATCGTGTCATGGATGTTTTTCATTATCGCTGGCCGCGAATTTGCAGTAACGGTTTCCCGTTTATTGTTAATGAAAAAAGGTAAAGTTCTCTCTGCAGAAAAAGAGGGAAAATTGAAAACTGTTTTGCAGATGAGCGCGATTATTTGGATTCTCGGGTTTACTCTTTTGCAGAGAAGTACTAGTGACCCATCCTCGTGGGTGCATCAGCAATTTACATTGTATTGGGTTTATATTACGACACAGCTTTTAATGTTTTGTGCTGTTGGGCTGACGCTGTATTCTGGTTTAAAATATTTTTGGAATAATCGAAAGATTTTGTTATGAAGACACGCAAAGATTTATGTCCGTGGATTGTTGAAGCATTAGAAGGTTTACAGGGTTCAGCCAAGATTGTGAAGGTTAAGGAGTATATTTGGGATCATCATGGGGATGAATTGCGTTCTAGCGGCAATTTGCATTTTTCATGGCATGATGATGTTTTTTGGGCCGCAACACAACTTCGTGCCAAAGGTGTTATAAAAAAGGCCAGCGCGACTTCAAAAAGTGTTTGGTCTCTCGTCGGACATATTGATCCAGTTAAAAGAAAAACATGAAAGACCATATTACCGAATTTTTTTCAACATTTTGTTATGTTGGTTATTTTCCATTTGCGGCCGGAAGTTTAGCCACTGTTGTCGGTGGGTTAATAGCTGGCGTTTTGGTTTTGCATCCTTTTGTCGTTCTTTTGCTTTTTGTGATTGTAACAGCGTTGGGTTTTTTGATGAGTAGCCGTATGGAGCAAATTGCTGGGGAGAAAGATCCGTCGTGTATTGTTATTGATGAGGTTTCTGGCGCTTTAATCGCTTTTTTTATGTTGCCGTTAAGTTGGCCGGTGTTTATGACGACATTCTTTGTTTTTCGTGCTTTTGATATGTGGAAAATTTATCCTGCAGATGTGTTTGAGAAGAAAAAGGGTGGTGTCGGTGTCATGATGGATGATATTGTCGCAGGAATTTATACGAATCTGATTATGCAAATTGCGATTCGACTTGCGGGGATAGTATAAAATAGGTTGGGTGGTAACCCATAGGCGAATTGAACGCAGCTCCTGCGAAGTAGGAGATCGTTCATTGAGCCGAGGGTTACTCACCCAACCTATTCCAAATATTTGGCTAGCATTCTCAATGCGGAATTAACCGCAGCGGTTTTAATATTTAAACGCGTTCCCTTAAAGTGGTATTTTTCACAAACAACTTTTTCTTGTCTCGCCACCGCAATATAGGTCAATCCTACAGGTTTATCTTTTGTTCCTCCCGCTGGGCCCGCAATGCCGGTAATGCTTATACCAAAATCTGATTTGAGAGTCTTTCGTATGGCTATTGCCATTTTTTCTGCGATGAGGCGACTCACTGCGCCATGTTTCTTAAGGAGCGTAGGAGAGACTTTTAAAAGTAATGATTTTGCGGTATTCGCATAGACAAGGACACCACCGATAAAATATTGTGAGCTTCCGGGAATGTTAGTCAAGCGATGGGCGAGAAGACCACCGGAACAGGATTCGGCAACGCTTATGGTTTTGTGTTTCTTGATAAGACGTTTTGCGATGTGATGTTCAATATTCATCAATGAATCGGGATTATATTTAGAAGATTACTGATAAGGAGCATAGCGCAGAGCCCGGACATGACACCCCAAGCTGTTAAAGTTTGTCCGCCGTCTTTTAGAGATTCGGGTATTAAATCATCGAATACAAGATAAAGCATGGCACCACCAGCAAAACCTAAACCAATGGGGAGAAGAGGAGCAAAAAACCATGTTAATAAAGCGGCTGGTACAGCCATGAGGGGTTGTGGAACACTTGTTAAAATCGCAATGAGCGCGCATTTGGGAGTTGAAACACCATCGGCTTTAAGTGGAAGTGAGACAGCGATCCCTTCGGGAATATTATGAACGGTAATTGCCATAGCCATAATTAATCCAAACTGGAGATTCCCTGTTGCGAATCCGACCCCAATGGCGATACCTTCAGGAATGGAGTGGATAAACATTGCGATGAAAAGTAGTATTCCTCGTTGAGAAAGTCCATGCGCGAGAGGATGGTTTTCGATGTGATGTTTTTCAACGAACTGCTTTGTTAACCAATAAAACCCGGCGCCAGCCAAGAGTCCTAAAATGACGATATAATTCGCGTAAGGGAATCGGTCTTTGAGATTAATGGCTTCTTGGACAAGGGAAAAGACCGAAGCCGAAATCATCATGCCTGCCGCAACCGAAGAGGCAAAAGCTCGAACCAGTTTGGAATTGTTTTTAACAAAATGAACTGGAATCGCGCCTAAACCCGTCGCTAGGGCGCTGATAATTCCGGTTGTCGCAGTCAGAAGAATAAGTGAGGATTGATCCATAGTGTAATTGGAAATTATAGTAGCATATGGACTATCTTTGAGAAACAATATTTTCCTTTATTCAGAAAAATCAAAGATGACAGAGCTTCAATAAATCATTATAATAACTATATGCGCTTAAAATATGCTGAAGATTATTATATAAGGGCTTTGTTTAAAAAAGTTAAGCTTCATGAGGTTATGGCTACGCCAGTAGTTTTTGTAAACGTGCGAGCACCCTTTCGAGATGTTGTCGGCCTGTTGCATGAGCGCCGCATTCGTCACTTACCTGTCGTTAATAGCGAAATGGAAGTTGTAGGCATTATTTCACAACGCGATTTATATAAATTGCAGCCTCCCCACAAAAATGAAGAAGGTGTCTGGATTTATGACATGGATGTGATGGACGGTTTTATTCTGGATAAAGCCATGACACCAAACCCTTTCACGTTGTCGCGTCAAAGTTTTTTGGCGGAAGCGATCCCACCTATGGTTACTCACAAGTACGGTTGTATTCCTATCGTTGATGAATCTAAAAAACTGTGCGGGATTATCACGCAATACGATATTTTGAAAATTGCTTTTGAAATTTTGCAAGAAGGACAATAAAAGTCGGGAGGTAAGAGCATGACTGGTTATATCGCTAAGGATAAACAGATCAATCTTCTTTTTGCCGATTCAGAAAAAATGTACCGCAATCTCATCGAATCCGTGCGCAACGGCATTTATATGGCCGACGTTAATGACATTCTTTTTTTCGTAAATCAATCATTTGTTGAAATTCTTGGTTATCAAAATAAGGAAGAGCTCCTCGGTCGCAACATTGCGCAGGCGCTTTATCGACACCCACAAGAACGTGAAGAATTTTTGCGGCATATGCAAAAGCATGGTTTTGTTCGTGATTATGAATTTGAAATGATTGGTTGTAACGGGCGAATTGTGACGCTGTTGGCTACGAGTAATTTTATTAGAAATGAGCAGGGGCAAGTTATAGGTGTTGAGGGGATTGTGCACGATATTACCGAAAAAAAGGTTTTGGAGGCAGAATTGCAAAATGAAAAAGTAAAGCTTGAAGAAATTCTGGGCTTTGATGAAAGGGTTTCATCTATTCGTAATCTTGATCGCCTTGTGGATTTTGTTGTTGAGAAAGCTACGGCAATCTTGCGGGCGGACAAATGTTCATTGATGTTGTTTGATGATACTGTTGGGGAATTGTGTATTAAAAGCGCTAAGGGTCTGAGTGAGGAAGTCGTCACGCAGACACGGATTAAGCTTGGTGATTCCATCGCGGGTTGGGTGGCGAAAGAGGGTTTAGAAGTTCTTGTTAAGAATATTGAACAGGATAAGCGTTTTGTGAGGGCGAATTGCCCGTCTTATCAGGGCCGTTCTTTTATGTCTTCACCAATTCGGTTTAATGATCGTTTAATTGGGGTAGTCAATATTTCAGAGAAAGGTGCCGGCGCGGAACAGTTTAATGAAATGGATTTGAAAGTCTTGGGTGCTATTGTGCGTCAAGCTGCGATCGCGATTGAAAACGCAAAACTTTATCGCGAATTAGAATACCTTTCGGTGACGGATCCTTTAACCAATCTCTGGAATTATCGTTGTTTTATAAATAGCGTCGATGAAGAGATACAGCGCTTTAAGCGCTTTGCAAACACATTTTCACTTTTGATGATAGACGTAGATAATTTCAAGGGGTACAATGACTCCTACGGACATTTGGAAGGTGATATTTTTTTAAGAGATTTAGGAAAAATATTCACAGGTCATCTGAGGGTTATTGATAAAGTTTGCCGATATGGCGGTGATGAATTTGTTGTTCTTTTGCCGAGTTGTAATATCGATCAGGCAAAAATTGTGGCTGAAAAGTTACGACAGCTAGTTGAGCAATATTCATTTAAAGAAAAAATGACTGTGAGTATTGGTGTTGTAGAGTTTAGAAAAACTTTGAGTCGTTTTGAGTTTATTATGCGTGTTGATCGTGCTTTATATGAAGCGAAGAATAAGGGGCGCAATCGAGTGTATGTTCACATTTAACGGAGAGTTATGAGCGAAGAAAAAAAAGAAGAGAAACCTGCTGACGTTAAAGCTCCGGCTTCCGATCCTAAAGTGATTTTGCAAGCTTTAGATAAAAGTGCGGCAGCCGAAGTTGCTCAACCGGCTCCGGCCGCGCCACCAGAAGCCGTCGCTCCAAAAGAAGTTTCGCCACCGGCCTCAGCTGCACCGTCACCAGAATCTACCGCTCCAAAAGAAGTTCCACCACCGGCTCCAACTGCACCGTCACCAGAATCTGCCGCTCCAAAAGAAGTTCCACCACCGGCTCCAACTGCACCGTCAACAGAAGCCGTCGCTCCAAAAGAAGTTCCGCCACCGACTCCGACTGCGTCGCCACCCGAAGCTGTTACTCCTGCAGAAATTCCGTCGCCCGTTCCGGTTGTCCCGCCGTCGGCTATTACGCCTTCTGTTGTAGAATCGACACCGGCTGCTACTTTGGAAACGTCTACTTCTACACCTGAGTCCGTTGCTCCTTCGCCTGCGCCACCGCTGACAACTCCTTTACCCGGACCTCTTGTCACTGATGCCATGCGTCAGTTGGACGAACTATTAGCCCGTTTTCGTCAATGACAACGCCATTTATGAAAAAGTTTTTACAAAGTAATTTTGGCATCAGTCTGATGATTCTTGCCATAATATTCGGGTATTTTTATTTTGTTAGTTCGGTCAAAGCGGATCATTATCAGCTTTTTAATGTTAAAAAAACAATGACTTGGGCGAAATCGGGAAACAGTCTGTATCGTACACATTCGCATAGGACAGTGGAAAATATCCTTTTGTCAGAAGATGGTTGGCGTGATTATATTTTGTCGTTTAAAGTTGCTAACCTCAAAGATTGTGGATTTGTTTTTGATTATGTTGACGCGCAAAATTATGGTTTTATATATTTGCGCAAAGATTCAAACTCTATTCTCAGCGGTAATCTGCAACAGGGTCAAACCCAGAATGTAAAGCTGCTCAAAGCCAATCTTGGTGATGTGATGGGTGTGAACGTCGAAAAAAAGGCAGGAATTGTTTCTTTTACGGTCAATCAAAATCCTATCATTACAGTTCCTTCGCAAGTTTCTGACGGAAAAATCGGATTTCTCGTCAATGAAGCGAGTTATCCGCCGATGCTTTTTCATCAGATTTCTATCAATGGAATTCTTGAATCCGGTCGAACATTGAGCCATGATGTAAACGCAAAATCGGAGAGCGGTTTATATGATATTCTTCGAAATTTCCTTCCTTTTTATTTGGCTTTCGTTGTTTTTGTGATCTGTTTTCCCATTCTCTTTCCTCGATTTCTTGAGACAATTTTCATTTTGAAGGTGTTTTCTTTTTTAAAATATGATTTCGTGCAAAATGTTGGCGCGGCATTGGTTCATCTGTTTTTAGCTGGGTGCTTTTTCTGGCCGTTTATATCTCGTGGGGAGGTGGCGGTTTTTAGTTATGACAATTTGGGGGAGATTTATCCACTTTTTTATTATGCCAAACATAATTTTATGAATATTTTGCAGGGTCACAGCCCTTGGTTGTGGAATTCGATCCTTCAAAATGGGTTTCCGTTTTATTCCAATCATTGGGACATGATTTACTATCCACTGAATTGGCTCGTGTTTTTGTTCTCTGAAAAAACGTTATTGACCGCATTGACATTGAAGTCTTTTGTGGAAGTGACTGCTTTAGGGATATTTGCTTACGGATTCTTTAGTTTGGAATTCAAAAATAAGCGCTGGGCACTTTTTTCGTCAGTGGTTTATCAGATGTGTTCGCTTTTGATTTTCACAATGGGCATTTTTCCTGCGACATCGACTTATTTTGCCATGACATTTTACTTATATGTTCTTTGGTCTGTACCTCAAAGGCGAGCATTGACGAACTTTTTATTGTTAAGTTTTGCTGTCGTTTTGATTTTAACTTCCGCGAATGTGGCGTTTATTTTTTATGCATGTTTGGCATTGGCAGTCATTACGATTTATCGATTTGTTTCTGTCGGAAAGGAGGGGTCAAAACTTTTTGCTTTAACCGCAATCGCTTGGCTTACGGGAACATTGATGTGTAGTGTGCGAATACTTTCCTGTTTGCAGGGTGTCACATCAAGTAATCGGATGGTAGAAAACTTTCATACTTTGCATGATCGCGCGTATATGGCGATACGGCTTTTTGTTCCTGAGATTGCAGGTTGGATGGGGCCCGACGCGCTTAATGTCTTGATGTCGCCAAATTTAAAGTTTATTTTTCAAAGCCTTGAATTGCCATCATCAAATCCGCAAAATAGTTTTTTTGTGTATTTTGGTGTTGTGCCGGCATTACTTCTTATCGTTAGTTTTTTGATCACGACAAAAGGCAAACATACTTTTTGGAAAATTTACAGTGTGATTGCTTTAGGGGTTGCTCTTTTGTGGCAGCCGATTTGGGGCGTTCTTAGCATTCTGTGTTTGCCTCTTAATCACTACAGTTATCATGCGATCATTTTACCTGTTGGAATTTGTGCTTTGATTGGTTATACCGGAATGGCTTGGGAATTAAAAAGTTTTGAAAGTGTGAATTTTCGCCGTTATTTGACGGTGGCGATTGGGCTTGTGGTCGCGTATTTTTTTGTGTTTGTTACGTATTTGTTCCCATCATTAGCTTCGTTGACGCGAATTATTTTTCTCCTTATTGGTTTAGCCATCGCGATTTATTATGTTTTGCGCTATCGCAATGCGATTATTGGTGAAAAATTCCTAAGATTGATAGGTGGCGCGTTAAACGTTTTGATACTTGCGCTTTTGATTATTGTGACGATTATTCTGGTTGTTGCCCCTATTCCTAAAAAAGAGGATCTTGGCACGACAATGGTATTGCCGTTTTTATGGATTGCGGCTGCCAGCGCTTTGATGATAAGTTTTTATTATCGAAGAAGAGAAAATTCAAATTTGAAAGTTGCGTGCGGATTGTCTTTGATTCCGCCGGTTTTAGCCTTATTGGCTAGCGTCGGGTTTGTGATTTCTCCTCTTGGATCTTCGTTGTTGGGATGGGAGCAATCACTTAGAGTTTATAGCATCGATATTCTTGTCGGATATATTCGTTTGCTGTTGCTTTTGCAAATAGGCATATTGGGATTTAGTGGTATTCAGAAAAAAATATTTTCCGTACAGGCGGTTTTTGCGGTGCTCTTGATTTTTACGATGATGGATTTGGTTGTTTTTAACGCGAGATTTAACAATATTACGGCGCCATTTTATTATAAGAAAGCTTTTTACCCAAAAGATTTTACTTATAAGGATCTCAGTCCTGATTTTAGAAAACAAATGGATTTGGTCAATTATCGTGCGAGTCATTTGCATCATCAGGATTTTAATGCCAACAAAAATTTAGTTTTCGATGTCCCAAGCTATAGCGGCACGGTCGGCTATATGACAAAGCGATTTTCTAAACTTCTTACGTCATTTGGTTACCCCGATGGGATTTATATGCTTTATCCAGAAGATTCGACGGAGAATGCGCGTTTTCAGGATTTATCAGCTATTCGTTATGTTTTTGAAAAGAACGGACAGTTGACACAGCGACCAAGCGCTTTGGGTCGATTAAATCTCGTTTTTTCGGGGGAAGTGATTGAGGATGATGACAAGATGCTTTCGCGCTTACAGGAAGAGTCTTTTGATCCGCATAAGTCTGTACTTTTTTCTCAACCTTTGTCCGCCTTAAAGAATCTGAACAAGGATTCGATCATTGTTCCGATTACGAAAGCTACGCCTAATCGTATTGAAAGTCGTTTTGATTCCGCGGCGCCGAGTTATATGCTCTTTAGTGAATCGTACGATGAAGGGTGGAAAGCTTTTGTCGACAATGTTCAAGTCCCTGTTTTACGCGCTAATTACAATTTTATGGCCTGTGTGATTCTCACAGCAGGGAGCCATGAAATTCGTTTTGTATATGACCCACCGCAGTATAAACGCAATCTTCTTATAAGCCTCTTTGGATTGACGATTTTTGTATTTGCCGCATTAGTTGCTTTTTGGAGACGACTTTTTGCCGTAAAATAGCCGCTTACACCGTGCTTTTTCACAATTTGCTTTAATTGACGTCGAGTGGTATACTTTCACCTGTTCATTGTGTTAGTGTTGGTCAGTCAAATTTAGGACAAAGCTTGCATGCAAAGTCTCAACTCGTATAAAAAAATATCTATGATTAAAAAAGTCATTTCTAGTTTGATGCTGGTACCTTTTGTTGTGTCAATGATCACGCCAGTAGGGGCGCAAATGTTGCCCGTCTCGGGAACTCGCGTCGGTTTAACCGCTGGCCTCGCCACGGATGGGCTCGGCATTCCCTCGGACATCGCTTCGCGGTCCTCGGTCAGCTTCCAACCGCCTGTGCTTTTGGGTCTCAAAATTCATCCTGAGAATCCGCTATTGTTTGACTTTATCGTTGATCAAGGGGAAAGCAGACTTTCAGAGGACGATCTTAAAGCTGAAACTGAAAAGCTCGTAAAATATTTTCTTGCCGCGTTAACTATTCCTGATAAAGAAGTTTGGGTCAATTTGTCGCCTTATGAAAAAGACCGCATTATTCCTGATGTTTTGGGTCAGACGACAATGGGTAAGACAATGCTTGAGCAAGATTATCTTTTAAAGCAATTAGCGTCTTCGCTTACTAATCCCGAAGAAAAGTTAGGGCAGGAGTTTTGGGGTAAGGTGAAGGCACAAGTTGGTGGAAGTGATGTGCCAATGAATACGTTTAATAAAGTTTGGATTGTCCCGCAAAAAGCGGAAGTGTTAGAAAGTCAGGGTATTGTTTTGGTTGGTGAAAAGCGCTTAAAAGTTATGATGGCGGATGACTACACTGCGATGAACATGTCATCCCCGCAATCTCAATCTCTGTCATCCCCGAATGCTCAATCTTTGTCATCCCCGCAATCTTTAAGCGGGGATCCACTGGCAAAGAATGGATTCCCGATTAAAGATTTCGGGAATGACAAAAATATTAAAGCATTCGGGAATGATAACAGCAACGTTTCCTCCCAAGTCTTTCGCGACGTGATCCTTCCTAACATCGAAAAGGAAATCAATGAAGGCAAGAATTTTGCTGATGTTCGCCAGATTTATAATTCCGTCATTTTAGCCGCGTGGTATAAAAAAGCACTCAAAGAAAGTTTGTTGGGTAAAGTTTACACTGACAAAGGTAAGGTCGCGGGCGTTGAAACCGATGACAAGGATATGAAGCAGAGAATTTATGAGCAATATTTGTCCGCGTTTAAGAAGGGCGTGTATAACCTTATTAAGGAAGAGTCTGATGTGATAAGTGGTGACATTATTCCTCGTAAGTATTTTTCGGGAGGGTTGAATTTGTCGGGCGATCAATTGGAGCGTAAAGTTGTTGCTTTGGCAACTATTGAACAAAATTTAAACGCAAGTTCCGGGATTATTGTTGCGACTGTCCAAGGCGTTGAAAGCGGGGCGTCGGAGCAAGGAGCGGTACAAAGTCAAGTTTCTTCAAGCGCGGTGCAAAATGTGAATTCAACGCAAGCTGGACGGGTTCAGGAAATTGTTACTTGGTTAAAAAATAAGATGAGAGATTTATTCGGAGAAAAGAGTCTTGTCGAAGTGAAGTTTTCTTCTGATTTGCTTAATCGCTTGCAAGAAATAAGAGCAGTTAATAACGAAGCTCCTTTTGCTGGTGATATTAATGAGGATACTTTACGAAAAGTTGTTAATTTTCTTAATGGGCATTTTGATGATGCACTATATGGACAATCAAAGGTTTTATACTATCACAAGGGCTATCATGAACTATTTGCACTGAAAGCAAATGATTTTCTTCCGAATTCGGATGATAGTTTGACACAAATTGCTGCGAAAGAAATCGCTTTAAACAATCGTCTTGATGCCGCTGTTGTGATTCTTCGTGATTTATTGAATTTCGAACCATGGACACTTGGGGAACAAGCAATGTCTGAAGGGCAAAAGGTTTCTAAATTGGTCGTTTTGGGATTTAAAGTCAATGGACAGTGGGCGAGATATTCTGAATTAAAGCCTGAGTTGACGAAGTTAGGAGTAATCATTGCCTCAAGTGCGGTCAACAGCGACGGCAAGACAATGGCGGATGTGATTTTAGAAAATAGCGCTTTATTAGAAGGATCACAAAGCGCGCAATTGCATTTGCTTTGGTTGCTCCAAGAGGATCCATTGATACAATCCCAAAAGCAATCTGAAGATAGGTATAAAGATATTGCGATTTCAGCGGAAAGTAAATTTAGCGCGATGACCGATGAGCAATTGGGGCTGGAGTATTCGCGATTTGTCGGCCGAAGCCAACCATTTTATCAACCAGCCTTTGTGAAGAATGAGAACAAGGGTATTGTCGGATTTCTTGATGTTCTTTCTTTGAAAGATACTAATTATGGTATGACTAAACTGACTAATTTTTTAGATGATTTTGTCGGTAACTTTAGAAATGTTAGGCCGGGTGCATTGGCAGTAGCGAATGATAATATTCTTGCTGTCTATATCGAAGCAAAAGCATGGATGCGCGAGGTTCTCTCTCGGTCAGGCGTGACAGCAGAAAGAGATGCAACATTTGAAGATTTAATTTCTGGTTTGCGGCAAAATAGTGCCCGTTCGACAAGTCAGCCAGCTCCAGAAAGTTATTGGCAATTTGAATTTGCGATTAATGCGTTATTGCAAGATGTCGCGCCTTATCCAGATGCTTTTAGGGAAGATATTTTTACAATCTTTATGAGCTCACTTGTTGAATACGAGAGGGTTGAGGAAACAAGATGGGTTGAGAGTATAACATTAGAAAATGGTAACAAAGCTTGGGTACTTAGCGACAATGGAGTACATGAAGATTTGTTGCAGGATTATGATCGCTTTGCAAAGTTCTTTACTGCCGTTGGTGTTACAAAGGAGAAAGGTCTTAATAGACAAGTTTTGACATTGTCAGAGGATTTTATAAGTAAAATTAATGCTATTAAAGCTAATGCTTCTAGCGCGATTGAAGAAGCAGATACTGTCTCGGCGCCGATTGTCGCTCCGGGTGGTATTGACTTTGACCCAACGAATATGAATTTACAAATTAAGCGTGATGGTAAGGGGGTTCCTTTGCCGATTCCGCAGCAGAACTTTGAACAAATCAATATTCAAGGTCTTTCGCCTGTGATCATTAACATCATGCCGGTTAATGCGCAAACTTTACCGATATTTTTAGGACAAGCTTCCAAAGATCCTGCAATTGATCCGAAAGTAGCTTTGAGTACCGCGAGTTAAAAAACATAAAAAGCAGTTTGGAGTTAACCTATTTCCTTTAAAGAAATAGGTTTTTTAATTTGTAAGAAGAAGTCATGTTACTATAATATTCTTAGTTACAAATTGGTGTAAGTTGGGAAAGGCGGGATTTTAGCATGAGGCTGAATAAAAGACAATTATGGTCAATAGTGGTTTTGGCAATCGGTTTAGGTGTCTCGACAATTGCGTGCGAAGGTAATCTTGCTCAGAAAATGCTTTATAATCGTGCGCGTAATTTGCATGACCACGGAAAAATTGATAAGGCTATTGTCGTTTATTTGCGTGTTCTTGAAAAGGATGGCGATAATAGCGCCGTTCACTATGATCTTGGCGTCGCGTATGCAGATAAAGGTGACACCGAAAAAGCACGCGAACAAATTGTAATTTTAAGAAAACTTGATCGTGCTGATTTGGCAGATGTTCTTAACACGGTTGTTCGTGATTCAAATTCGGTTCGTGTCCGCAAACGATTGCAAGCTCAACATGATGCGAAAAATGAATAGCATTCCCGCCGCTGTTCGATTATAATTTTGAAGTTATGAAAGCTATTGAAATAAAAAATTTGACCAAGGTTTATGCCAATGGCACACAAGCCTTGAAAAACGTCGACCTTGAAGTTGTGGAGGGTGATTTTTTTGCTCTTTTGGGCGCCAATGGGGCGGGCAAGACCACGATTATTGGGATTGTTACCGATTTGGTTAAGAAAACGTCCGGCGAAGTCAAAATTTTGGGATGCGATATTGAGCGTGATTTTTCCAAAGCGAAGAAATTTATTGGTGTTGTTCCGCAAGAAATCAATTTAAATATTTTTGAACGCGTTATTGATATCCTTGTCACGCAGGCGGGATATTTTGGTATTCCTCGGCGGGAAGCGTCTGTTCAGGCAGAAATGCTTTTGAAGCGGTTGGGGCTGTGGGAAAAACGTTTTGGTGTTCCACGCACTTTGTCCGGCGGAATGAAACGTCGCTTAATGATTGCCCGCGCGCTTATACATAAACCAAAGGTTTTATTTCTTGATGAACCGACAGCGGGTGTGGACGTCGAAATCCGTCATGAAATGTGGAAATATTTAAGGGAACTTAATGGCGAGGGTTTAACGATCCTTTTGACTACGCATTATTTGGAAGAGGTCGAACAGATGTGCCGTAATGCCGCGATTATTAAAGGCGGGGAAATTATTATGTGTAATTCTGTTAAGAAGTTGGTTCAGTTTATGGATACGGAAGTTTATGTTGTTAGTGTCCAGCAGACTAAAGATGTTTCATCATTGCAGCATTTTAAACCAAAAGTTTTGGATGAAACAACGCTTGAGGTAGAGTTAAGTCGGCAAGAAACAATTCATGATTTTGTTTTGGCTTTGACGAAAACAGGAATGATCATGACCGATATTCGGCCTAAAGGTCATCGTTTGGAAAAACTTTTTTTAGAAGTTTTAAATAAGTAGCTTTATATTTGTCCTCGGCTCAATGGACGATCCCCTGCTTCGCAGGGGCTGCGTCTAATTCGCCTATGGACAAATATAAAGCTACTAAGAAAGTACTTATGCGCACAGCTTTTCAAGAACAGTGGATTGCTTTTGAAACAATTGTCCGAAGAGAAATCGCGCGGTTTACACGCATTTGGACACAGACCCTTTTGCCACCGGTCATTACTCAAACTTTGTATTTTGTGATTTTTGGGAAATTTATCGGGGAGAGAATCGGTGATATTCAAGGTGTTAGCTACATGGCCTTTATTGTACCGGGACTTGTTATGATGGCGGTTATCAATAGCGCGTTTTCAAATGTTGTGAGTTCATTCTTTAGTGTCAAGTTCCAACGCAGCATTGAAGAACTTCTTGTTTCTCCGACGTCAAATACGGCTATTATTAGCGGTTATGTCATGGGGGGTGTCATTCGCGGTATTCTCGTGGGTGTGATTGTTTTTCTGGTTTCTATTTTTTTTACGCGGCCGACCATTCAACATTTAGGGATCATCTTGATTTTTATAATATTGACCGCATTGGTTTTTTCACTGGCTGGTTTAATTAACGCGATTTTTGCGAAAAAATTTGATGATGTGTCGATTTTTCCGGTATTTGTTTTGACACCACTGACGTATTTAGGAGGAGTTTTTTATTCCATACACAGTTTGCCGGGATTTTGGCAACAAGTTTCTCTATTTAACCCAATTCTTTACATGGTCAATGGCTTTCGTTATGGTTTTTATGGATTATCGGATGTGAGCGTCGGAGGAAGTATTCTTTTTTTGCTCGTATTGACAGGTATTTTGACATATGCTAATTTTTATCTTTTACAAAAAGGGACAGGAATCAAAAGTTAATGAAAACTGAAACGCGCATATTGCTTCCCGTTGATCTTAAGCCTGTTTTGTCTTTGGATGCTTACAAGGCCACAGGCGGAATCCGTGGTATTGAGCGTGCCCGTGCGATGACACCACGCGCTGTTATTGATGAAATTAAGAAAGCTGGTTTGCGCGGACGTGGTGGGGCAGGTTTCCCTACGGCAATCAAATGGACCACGATTTTTGAAGACCCAAGTCCCAAAAAATATATCGTCGTCAACGGTTCGGAAGGCGAGCCCGGTACATACAAAGATCGGTATCTTCTGCAAAGAAATCCTTATAAGCTTGTTGAGGGAGCGCTCATTGCTGCGTATGTGATTAACGCTCAGCAAGTTTTTCTTGGCATTAAAGGAAAATTTAAGCAGGAAATTGCCAATGTTCAGCGTGCTATTGATGAAATGGTCAAAGATCATATTTTAGCTAAAGGGTATATGGAAATTGTCCCCGGGCCTGATGAATATTTGTTTGGTGAGGAAAAAGCACTTCTGGAAGTTGTCGACGGACGTGGTGCCATGCCGCGCAATATGCCGCCGTTTCTTTTTGGCGTGCGTTGCAGTCCGACGGAATATAATCCCACGATTGTTAATAATGTGGAGAGCATGAGTCATGTTGCGAATATTATGTGCAATAGCCCAGAATGGTTTCGCCAGCATGGTTCTGAGGATACTCCCGGTACGATGATTTTTACTTTGTGCGGTGACGTTAAAAAACCTGGCATGTATGAGTTGGCTTTGGGAACAACATTGCGAGAATTGCTTTATGATTTTGGTGGCGGACCGGTTTCAGAGAAGCCGATTAAAGCGGTTTTTTCCGGTGTGGCCAATAAAGTTATGACTCCAGAAATTTTTGATACACCGATGGGTTTTGGAACTTTGCGAGAGGCCGGAGGCGGTTTGGGTTCTGCGGGATTTATTGTATATGATGAAGGCGCATCGATGGTCAAGGTTGCGGCGATGTTCTCCAGTTTTCTCGCAGCCGAATCGTGTGGTCAATGCATTCCATGTAATCGAGGTAGTCGTATAATTACCGAACTTTTGCGTAAGTTTACACACGGCACAGCACAGATGGACGACATTGATCAGGTTTTATTTGAATGCGGACGGGTTACAAATCAAACTCGCTGTTTTTTACCGCAGGAAGAGGCGATTTTGATTACGAGTATCGTAAAAACTTTCCGTCGAGAATTTGAAGAGTATGTTAAGAACCCACCGTCAGATCCGACCGAGCCACCTGTGCCGCTTATCAGTTCGTTTGATGAAAATACACATACGTTTACGTATGCCATTCCAAAGTCTTTTGCCAACTTTCCCGTCGCATGAAATTAATTGCTCAGGGGCACCCACTAGTCGAAATTCTTAATCGCCGCATTGTTATCATTGATGGTGCGATGGGCACCATGATTCAGCGTTATAAACTTACCGAAAGTGATTATCGCGGAAAACAATTTGCTGATTATGCTCAGGATTTGAAAGGGAATAATGACCTTTTGTCTCTGACGCAGCCGCAGATTATTGAAGCGATTCATTGTGAGTATCTTGCTGCTGGCGCGGATATTATTGAAACAAATACTTTTAACTCCAATGCCGTGAGTATGGCGGATTATCAAATGGAGAGAGAAGTTTATAATATCAACTTTGCGTCCGCAAAGATTGCTCGTAAAGCCGCGGATCAATTCACAAAACAGAATCCGGACAAGCCGCGTTTTGTGGCTGGTGCTCTTGGTCCGACGACAAAGACGACGTCGCTGTCGCCGGATGTCAATGACCCGGGATATCGAGCGATCAATTTTGATGAACTTGTCGCCGCGTATACGGAACAATTGCGTGGTCTGATTGATGGTGGCGTGGATTTGGTTTTGATTGAAACTATTTTTGATACTTTAAATTCAAAAGCCGCTATTTTCGCGGTGTTGACATATGGCGAAAAGATTGGGAGACAATTGCCGCTGATGATTTCCGGGACAATTACCGACGCTAGTGGTCGCACTCTTTCAGGACAGACAACGGAGGCGTTTTGGATTTCGGTAGCGCACGGTGAGCCATTATCAATTGGTTTAAATTGTGCTTTGGGTGCGTCGGATATGCGGCCGTATCTCGCTGAGCTTTCTCGTATTGCGGATTGTTACGTGAGTTGTTATCCCAATGCTGGTCTTCCCAATGCGTTTGGTGAATATGATCAAAGCGACAAAGAAATGGCTGATATTATTCGTGAATTCGCGCGTGATGGATTTCTCAATATTGTCGGTGGTTGTTGCGGAAGTACGCCGGCGCATATCAAAGCCATTGCGGACGCGGTTAAAGGAATTGCACCGCGTAAAATTCCAACAATAGCACCGTATACTGCATTAAGCGGATTGGAGCCTTTGATCATTCGGCCAGATACAAATTTTGTTAATGTCGGGGAGCGCACCAATGTCACGGGATCAAAAAAATTTGCCAAATTGATACTCGCGGGAAATTATGATGAAGCTTTGTCTGTCGCCCGTCAGCAAGTGGAAGCCGGCGCGCAGGCGATTGATGTGAATATGGACGAAGCGATGCTTGATTCCGAGAAGGCGATGGTGAAGTTTTTGAATTTGGCTTCCGCCGAGCCGGATATCGCGCGCGTTCCTTTTATGATTGATTCGTCGAAATGGTCAGTTATTGAAGCTGGCTTAAAATGTGTGCAGGGCAAGTCGATTGTCAATTCGATTAGTCTTAAGGAAGGTGAGGCGATCTTTAAAGAGCAGGCTAGGAAAGTTCGTCGCTATGGCGCGGCCGCGGTGGTCATGGCTTTTGACGAGAATGGTCAGGCTGATACATTTGAGCGCCGTATTAAAATCTGTCAGCGTGCCTATAAAATTTTGACGGAAGACATTGGTTTTCCGCCGCAGGACATTATTTTTGACCCTAATATTTTTGCGATCGCTACCGGCATTGAGGAACATAATAATTACGCGGTCGATTTTATTAATGCGACCCGTGAAATTAAGAAACTTATGCCTTTGGTTAAAATCAGCGGCGGTGTGAGTAATGTTTCATTTTCATTCCGTGGCAATGATCCTGTTCGCGAAGCGATGCATTCGGCATTTCTTTTTCACGCTATCAAGGCGGGTATGGACATGGGCATTGTGAACGCGGGCATGATTGCGGTTTATGATCAAATTTCGCAAGAGCTTTTGACTCTTGTTGAAGATGTTATTCTCAATCGGAAAAGTGACGCGACGGAAAAGTTGACGACATATGCTGAGAATTTTAAAGGCGCGGGCAAGCAGTTGGTCGAGGACCTTTCGTGGCGGAATGTTTCTGTGGAAGAAAGGCTGAGTCACGCTCTTGTTCGCGGGATTGTGGAATATATTGATCAGGATGTGGAAGAAGCGCGCAAGCAGTATTCTCGTCCGATTGAGATTATTGAAGGTCCGCTGATGAAGGGGATGAACATTGTTGGTGATTTGTTCGGCGAAGGAAAAATGTTTCTTCCGCAAGTCGTTAAAAGTGCGCGGGTCATGAAAAAAGCGGTTGCGTATTTGACACCATTTATTGAAAAGGAAAAGGTTGGCGGGGCTAAGAACGCGGGTACGGTTGTTATGGCTACGGTTAAAGGTGATGTTCATGATATTGGCAAGAATATCGTTGGTGTCGTCTTGGGTTGTAACAATTTTCGAATTATTGATCTGGGCGTTATGGTTCCTAGTCAGAAAATTCTTGATACTGCGCGCGCGGAAAAAGCTGACATGATTGGTTTGAGCGGTTTAATTACTCCTTCGCTGGAGGAGATGGTGAATGTCGCCAGTGAAATGGAACGTCAGGGATTTCATTTGCCGCTGTTAATTGGTGGTGCCACAACATCGCCAAATCATACTGCTGTTAAAATTGCGCCGAGCTATCACGATATTGTTATTCATGTTAAAGACGCGTCGCGCAGTGTCGGCGTGTGCCGCGCTTTGATGGAGAAAGAAAATCGTAAAGAATTGACCATAAAAATCAAAGGTGAATATGAATCATTGCGTCAAGAACATGCTAGTCGTCAGAAGACACAAAAGTTTTTAAGTCTAGCTGAAGCTCGTCGGGAAAGAATGCAGTCCGATTGGAAAACAGTCCCGATTGTTAAGCCGACGTTTTTTGGAACAAAAGTTTTTCGTGATGTTCCGATCCGTGAACTTGTTGATTATATTGATTGGTCGCCATTTTTTATTGTTTGGGGATTAAAGGGAAAGTATCCGAATATTCTTAAAGACGCCAAAGTTGGACAGCAGGCAAAGGAAGTTTTTGACAATGCGCAGGATTTTTTGAAAAAAGTCATCGCGCAAAAATCACTGACCGCTAATGCGGTTGTTGGGTTTTATCCTGCGAATAGTATTGGTGATGACATTGAGATTTATACAGACGATACTCGTCACGAAGTTTTGGCTAAATTCTGCACACTGCGTCAGCAAAACGAGAAACAAGATGGTGAACCGTATTATGCGCTCGCCGATTTTATCGCGCCGAAAGAATCCGGCGTGAAAGATTATTTGGGAACATTTGCGATTACCGCTGGATTAGGTATTGAGGAAATTATTGCCGAAGCGCAAAAAGATCATAATGACTTCGATATCATAATGGCTAAAGCGATTGCGGATCGCTTAGCGGAGGCTATGGCGGAATGGCTACACGAAAAAGTGCGCAAAGAATTATGGAGTTATTCTTCGGATGAGCATTTTACGAATGATGAATTGATTCAATGCAAATATAGTGGTATTCGTCCCGCGCCGGGTTATCCTGCTCAGCCAGATCACACCGAAAAACCGTTATTGTTTAAGCTTCTTGATGTGGAAAAGAGTATTGGCGCGACTTTGACTGAAAATTATGCCATGTGGCCCGCGTCGTCGATTTGCGGATTGTATTTTGCTCATCCCAAGTCTAAATATTTTTATGTTGGTAAAATCATTAAAGATCAAGTTGAAGATTATGCTCGTCGGAAGAATATGCCGATTGCCGAAGTTGAAAAGTGGTTAGCTCCAATTCTAGGATATTAAACAAAAACCAAGTAACTCTATTCGGCGAGTTCCGCAGCAAAGTCGCTTGCCTTAATGCTTTCATTCATAGATAAGCGACTTGTGCGAGGACTGTTTGAGCATGGATAGAGTTAATCCATTTTTGTTATTCATGATTTAAATAATGCACCTTTTGCTTGTCTTCGTAAAATTTAATGATTAAAATAACGCCATTATGAATGGTTCTGCAAAATCCCGCATTCTCATTATTGATGATGATCCGACGATCATTAAGCTCACCGAGAGTATTTTGACCACAAATGGGTACGAAACATTAACGACATCGGATGCGCCAATTGGTCTTGAGATGGCGATGAAGGAAAAAGTTGATTTAATCATTCTCGACGTTATGTTGCCCATTATTAATGGTTTTAATATTTGTCGTCTGTTAAAGTCCCAAGAAAAGTATAAAATGATTCCGATTATTCTTTTGACTTCGCGCACTGAGGAGGAAGATCGTAAAATTGGTTATGAAGTGGGTGCCGATGACTATATCGCTAAGCCATTAAATCGTGAGAACTTTTTAAAAATTATTGCCGACCTTTTACTCAAAAGCCAAAAATAATCGCCGTTGTCGCTATGATAAAATTTCTTGAATCTATTGGTACAAACATTCTCTCTTGGATCAAAATTACACAGGGTTTTTTGTCTTTAGTCGGACAAACTTTTTATTGGATTTTTTTTGGTTTTCGAAAAAAGCGACCATTAAAACAAGAGCCTATTCTTGATCAAATGGTTTTTATGGGAGCGCGGTCGATCATTATTGTGTTCTTTGTTACATTTTTTACCGGTATTGTTTTAGCCATGCAGTCAGCGCAGCAACTTTCAAAGCTTGGCGGCACAATTTATGTCGCGAGCTTAGTTTCGATTTCAATTTGCCGTGAATTGGGGCCGGTTTTAACGGCATTAGTGATTGCCGGACGAATCGGCGCGGCCATTACCGCCGAAATTGGTTCTATGCAGGTTAATGAACAGATTGAGGCGTTGGACACAATGGCGATCAATCCAGTGCGCTTTCTTGTTGTTCCAAAAGTTGTCGCGTTGTTTTTTATGCTGCCGTGTCTGACTGTTATCGGGGATCTTTCCGGAATGTTGGGCGGATATATTATTGGTGTGAATAATCTTGGGATCAACTCGCATCTGTACATTCAAACAGCTTTTGAATATTTGACTTTAAAAGATATTTATACCGGTTTATCAAAGTCTTTGGTTTTTGCTCTTATTATCGCGTTCGTTGGATGTTATCAAGGTTTAAATACTCGCGGTGGCGCGGTCGGCGTCGGGCGAGCTACGACAATTAGTGTGGTAACCAGTTTTATTTTGATTATTGTTGCGGATTGTTTTGTAACCGGTATTTATTATTTCACGAATCTATGAGAGAACACAAAGTTGCCATATCAGTGCAGAATCTTGTTAAATTCTTTGACGGTCGCAAAGTCTTAGATGGAATCAGTCTTGAAGTTTATCAAGGTGAAACTTTTGTGATTATGGGCGGGTCGGGATGTGGGAAAAGTACGCTTTTGCGGCACATGACCGGCGCGATGAAGCCGGAATCAGGAAAAATATTTTTCGGTGATAAGGATTTAACGACTCTTAATTCCGACGAAACGGAAGCTGTTAAGCGGCGGTTTGGGATGTGTTTTCAGTCGGCGGCTTTACTGGATTATTTGAATGTTGAGGAAAATGTGAGTTTGCCATTGCGTGAGCACACGACGCTGGATCCTAAAATTATTCGTATTCTTGTTAAAATGAAATTAAATTTGGTTGGACTTTCAGGATTTGAAAATTTGATGCCGAGCATGCTTTCTGGTGGTATGAAAAAAAGAGTAGGTCTCGCGCGCGCGATTTCGATGGATCCGGAAGCTGTTTTTTATGACGAGCCTACAGCAGGACTTGACCCGATTGTCTGCGCGGTCGTCGATAAATTGATTTTGGATCTTAATAAAAAATTGCTTTTGACTTCAGTCGTTGTGACACACAACATGGAAAGTGTGTTTCGTATCGCCGATCGCGTGGCGATGCTTCACAAGGGACGAGTTTTGCAGATTGGTACACCCGAGGAGATTAAAAATTCGCAAGACCCAATTGTTCAGCAATTTATCAATGGCCGGCTCGAAGGGCCGATTAATTTTGCGGAAAATATTGACGATGTCAATTTTGCCGGAGAGGGCTAGCAACTAGAGGAGTTACTTTATGAAACTGACCAATGAAGCTAAAATCGGAATTTTAGTAATGTCTGTATTGATCATTCTTGCTGTTTTAACATGGCGAACCGGCAGGTACAGTTTTGTTCCGGATGGGTATATGATCAAAGTTAATTTTCTTGATGTCCAAGGGCTTTCCAAAAATGCGCCGGTCACTTTAAATGGTCTTGAAGAAGGTCGTGTCAAAGATATTAAAGTTGTGTATAGCGATGTACCGCAAATTGAATTGACATTATGGCTTAAGTCCGAAGCAAAAATACCGCAAAACGCTAAGGCATTTATCCGTACAATGGGTTTTATGGGCGAAAAGTTTGTTGCTATTGAAATGAAGGACAGTCAGGCGGGGTTTTTAGCACCAGGGGCGACAATCGCAGGAGAGGCGCCTGCTAGTATTGAAAAACTCCTAGGTGAAGGTTTGGTTATTGCCGAAAATTTAAAAATCATTTCCGGAGAAATAAAAGATCATCTTAAAAATAATCATGACGAAATTGACACAATGATAAGCAATTTGAGTGTGACGTCAAAGAATTTAAACTCTATTACCACAAATGTTAATGAGCGTTTGGCTGTCAATAGCAAATACATTGATGAAATGATTGGGAACTTCAATTCGACGAGCAGTAATCTTGAAGAAATGAGTTATGATCTCAAGTTAAACCCGTGGAAGTTGTTGTATAAGGAAAAAACGGTCAAAAAAGCGCCCAAAAAGGCGCCCAAAAAGGCGTCTCCACAATAAACTGGCTAGCTGGTTTTTATCTTTTAAATTATAAGTCTGTCAGGTATACTTTTAGTACTATTCTTGCGATGTCTCGAGTTGCTAATTAGGAGATCCTTCCTTGAAGTTCAATCAAAAAGCCCAACAAGTCATTGAATATCTGCTCATTATGGCAGCTGTGGTCGCCGGTGTTTTGGGTATTGCCGGACCTTCTGGGCCGATGCGTAATGCTGTTGAAAAATCTTTAAATAAAGCTGTTGAAACAATCTATCAAGGTTACACATGGCGATTAGGTTCGCCGGGTCCCTGTTCTGCGTCATGCGGAATAGGTACGGCTTCGCGTGGTGTATCTTGTCAACGTGAAGACGGCGTTAATGTGGCTGATTCATTTTGCGAAGAAGCCAGTGGTGTCACTCGGGCATCTTTAGAAACGGTTGCATGTGATTCTGGAGTTTGCGGAAGCTATGCTTGGGTAGGCGGTGGATTTGGTGCATGCAGTGCTCTCTGTGGAGGCGGAACACAAACACAAACAGTTATCTGTCGTGATTCAGGGGGAGCAACTGTTGCAGATACATTTTGTGCGAGCGCTGGGCCTAAGCCAGTCAGCCAGCCTTGTAATACGGGGGCTTGTTATGTTTGGCAATCGGGTGGAGCATGTACAACAACATGTACCGTAGCTTGTGGTATTGGAAGTTGTTCTCAAGACGTTAGTTGTAAAGACACCGTGTCGGGGACAACGACTGCCGATAGCAACTGTCCTTCCGGAACAAAGCCATCTACTACGATACCGTGTAATACATCATTAACGTGTGGTTTTCAATGGCAGGTGGGTAGTTGGAGTGCTTGTACTGTGGCGTGTGGAGGTGGAACGAGAACCAGAACAGTGCAGTGTATTCGTCAGTCTGATGGAACCGCTGTTGCCGATACCAATTGCGATGCAGGATCAAAGCCATCTTCCAGCGGCACGTGCAATACCGTTTCATGTAATCATTGGGAATTGACGAGTTCTTGGGGACCTTGCAATAGTGTTTGTGGGTCAGGAACACAGGAAATTATTGTAGAGTGTAAGAATTTGCAAGGAATTGTATTAGCTGATGATCAATGCGATATTGCGACAAAGCCCAGTAGTACGAGGGCGTGTCCAAGCTTACCGTCTTGTGGATATAGTTGGGGAAGTAGCTTGTGGGGGTCATGCAGTGTTACATGCGGAACGGGAACGCAAAATCGCACGGTATTTTGTACAAGAACTTTTGATGGCACAAATGTCGATGTTTCTTATTGTCAGGCGGCAGATCCTAGCGGGGAACCAGCGGCAAGTCAGTCTTGTACAATAGAATGTTATTCTTGGGTTGCTACGTCGTGGGGAGATTGTAGCACGACATGTGGAACGGGAACACAATCAAGAAATTATGAGTGTCGTGACGGTAATGGAAATGGTTCTGTAGTCGGCAATAATTTTTGTATTAATGCTCTTGGAGCGCCACCGACAACGACTCAAAATTGTAGTGATACATCATCATGTTGTGGAAATGGGACGTGTGATAATTTGCAATCGGTTGGTTATGTCGAGACTTGCAATACCTGTGTGAATGATTGCGGTGTTTGTCCGACTTGTTCTGATGGGATACAAAATCAAGGCGAAACCGGTGTTGATTGCGGCGGGCCAAATTGTTCTGCTTGTCCGACATGTTCTGATGGCATACGGAATCAATCGGAATCAGGAGTTGATTGCGGTGGTCCCTGCCCAGCTTGCGTGACATGTTGGGATGGGATACGAAATCAGGGAGAAGCTGGTGTCGATTGCGGTGGGCCGTGTCCTGCACCTTGTGCAACATGTGGAGATTTTGTGCAAAACCAAGGTGAAACCGGCGTTGATTGCGGTGGTCCTTGTCCCGCTTGTCCGACATGTTACGACGGGGTAAAAAATCAAGGAGAAACTGGTGTCGATTGTGGGGGGACGTGTGTAGCTTGCCCTCCTTTACAAATAACCGGTTGTGGCTGCGGTAGCTGCCCTGCTGGGGCAATTCCTACAGTTGGTACATTTCCTTTTGGAAGTTTAGGTATGAGGTGTAATAATCCTGGTGGTGGGTTGAATGGTTATAGTCAATGGCCTGGACTTGGAATATGGATACCCGATACTGCCACACCGTTGTGTTCGAGTCAGTGGTTTGGAGGAGATATGTGCTGGTTGTTCGCTCCTTAAGTTGACAAATTTTTTATTTTGTCATTTTTAAAACAATGTTGTGTCTCTTAAGGATTCGCAGACCAATAAAGAGCGAAAATTTGTTTTTGTTAAGTTATATGATAAAGATCTCCCTTCAGAAATAAAAGCAATGCTTTTAAAGGAAACTGCAGACGGAACATCAAATTTGAATAAAGAAAAATTGAGGTAACCTTGAAGTTCAATCAAAAAGCCCAACAAGTCATTGAATATCTGCTCATTATGGCAGCTGTGGTCGCCGGTGTTTTGGGTATTGCCGGACCTTCTGGGCCGATGCGTAATGCTGTCGAAAAATCCTTAAATAAAGCTGTTGAAACAATCTATCAAGGTTACACATGGCGATTAGGTTCGCCGGGTCCCTGTTCTGCGTCATGCGGAATAGGTACGGCTTCGCGTGGTGTATCTTGTCAACGTGAAGACGGCGTTAATGTGGCTGATTCATTTTGCGAAGAAGCCAGTGGTGTCACTCGGGCATCTTTAGAAACGGTCGCATGTGATTCTGGAGTTTGCGGAAGCTATGCTTGGGTAGGCGGTGGATTTGGTGCATGCAGTGTCCTCTGTGGAGGCGGAACACAAACACAAACAGTTATCTGTCGTGATTCAGGGGGAGCAACTGTTGCGGATACATTTTGTGCGAGCGCTGGGCCCAAGCCAGATAGCCAGCCGTGTAATACGGGAGCTTGTTATGTTTGGCAATCGGGTGGAGCATGTACAACAACATGTACCGTAGCTTGTGGTATTGGAAGTTGTTCTCAAGACGTTAGTTGTAAAGACACTGTGTCGGGGACAACAACTGCTGATAGTAATTGCCCTTCTGGAACAAAGCCATCTACCACGATACCGTGTAATACATCATTAACGTGTGGTTTTCAATGGCAGGTGGGTAGTTGGAGTGCTTGTACTGTGGCGTGTGGAGGTGGAACGAGAACCAGAACAGTGCAGTGTATTCGCCAATCTGATGGAACCGCTGTTGCTGATACCAATTGCGATGCAGGATCAAAGCCATCTTCCAGCGGCACGTGCAATACCGTTTCATGTAATCATTGGGAATTGACGAGTTCTTGGGGACCTTGCAATAGTGTTTGTGGGTCAGGAACACAGGAAATTATTGTAGAGTGTAAGAATTTGCAAGGAATCGTATTAGCGGATAATCAATGTGATATTGCGACAAAGCCCAGTAGTACGAGGGCGTGTCCAAGCTTACCGTCTTGTGGATATAGTTGGGGAAGTAGCTTGTGGGGGTCATGCAGTGTTACATGCGGAACGGGAACGCAAAATCGCACGGTATTTTGTACAAGAACTTTTGATGGTACAAATGTTGATGTTTCCTTTTGTCAGGCGGCAGATCCTAGCGGGGAACCAGCGGCAAGTCAGCCTTGTACAATAGGATGTTATTCTTGGGTTGCTACGTCGTGGGGAGCGTGTAGCACGACATGTGGAATAGGAACACAATCAAGAAATTATGAGTGTCGTGATGGTAATGGAACTGGTCCGGTTGTTGGCGATAATTTTTGTATTGATGCTCTTGGAGCGCCACCGACAACGACTCAAAATTGTAGTGATACGTCATCATGTTGTGGAAATGGGACGTGTGATAATTTCCCATCGCTTGGATATACTGAACCGTGTGATACTTGTTCGAATGATTGTGGGACTTGTGTTACTTTTTCTTGTACAGGTACTCCTGTCAATCGGTCAGAGATTTGCCCCGGAGCGGATGTGGGGCTAACGGCAAACACGCCATATAGGTTTTCGCCGGTATGTAACGGAACCAAGTGCCAAACAGTTTGTTCTTATGGATATTATTATTTTAATTCTAATAATTGTCGTACAAATCGGTGTTTAGGTGTCTCAGGAGGAGCTCAACTTTGTGGTAATGGACAGGATACGAATATTCCCACACACAATTATCGCGGGACTTTGGCGGCAAGCTGTGATGGTGTGACCAAATGTCAATCAACGTGTCGTAGCGGATATACATTTACTGGTAGTGCTTGTTATATTGATTATGAGTGGAGGACTGCTTCATGCGGAGCGTGTAATGCAATTTGTGGAGGCGGGACACAAGTGTGTACATATGCCTGTTATCAAAAATCGACTAATTTGCCTGTTGGATCTTCAGAATGCACGAGCCGAGGGATAGCTTCTCCCCCAGCAAATCAATCTTGTAATACAATTTCCTGTTGCGGAGCTGGGTATCTTTCTAATCCTAGATATGGCGGGTATGATTTGTTTGGTAGCGGTTCTTACGTTGCTAGTACAGCGACGGCTTATTGTCAATCAATAGGGTGCACAGGAAATAATGGTTATACGGTGACGACAGCAGGTGGACCGTTTCCTTGTGAATTTGCATATGTGACTGCGCCTCTGGTTATCGGCAATGTGAATTGTGCAGCTAATTCGTGGTGTGGTGTGTGTGTTGGGGGTAGTTTTATTGGATTTCAATATAAAATGAATTCAGTGAGTTGTTATTAGCTTTTTGATTTATTGAGGAGCAAAGATGCTTAGTAAAATAGTTTTAATCATTTTAATTTTATTTTTGTCCAGCATGCGAGTTTTTGCGGGAGAGCAGGAGAAAATTAGCCAAAGTTTTGAAAAGGTACAGACAATGCCCAATGTCGTACAATTGAGTATCAAAGAGTATGTTGATCGTGAGAATAAAGATGTTGGAAGTTTGATTGTTCCTGATTCGCAGTTAAGCAAAGATCGTAAATTACGTTTTGTTAAGTATCTTGGTGAAGTAGGAATGTCTGGCAAAGATGTTTTGGCTTCCGCGCAATTTAAAGATTTAGAAACAAACGATATTCTTGATGTTGTTTTTTATGTGAAAATTGAGAAAGATAATGTTGCCGAGATTTTCGAAACTGTAATTTATAAAGTAAATGATCAAGAGCGATTTAAATTTGATCAACATGGTAAAAGATGGCCAATAATTCAAAATATAATTGATGATTTTAAAGTACCTTCAGAGTTTGAAAAATTAGGAATGCAGGTTGTCATTAAAGATGAAAATGCCGCAAAGCAATAAATTCTTACCTCACGAAATTAATCTCATCCGTCGTTATTTGCTGTGGTGCTTTAAGACGACTCGCGAAGATTTAGACCGCATTGATCGCTACTTTACGCAAGCCTTGGTTGACCGTCGTTTTTTAGATATACTGCTAAAGAATAAAGAAAACAGTAGTGAATATCAAAAAAAGATCGCGGATTTTCAGAGTTATATGGATATCAAAGAGAAAAATGCGCTAGGGAAGAAATATCTTAATTTAAAGAAAAAAACCCTTCAGCCAGAGTATTGGTATTTGCAAGCCCGTCTGGCCGCAATAGAGCAGGTGATTGTTGAATTTTTAGGTAAAAGAGAGTTAAAGTCTATTCAAGGCCTCTACGAAAATGAAATGACCCGCCGTATTCTTGAAGCTCGTGAACATGCTTAACCATTGCACGGAACGTAGTGACGAAGTCCAGAAAGGACTTAGTTTGTGCGCAATCTAGATTGCCGCGTCGTCCCTACGGGACTCCTCGCAATGGGTATCAAAATAAATTTACCTTGCGGGACTCCTCGCAATAGGCATTAAAATAAATTTATCTTTGCATTTTTGTGTGTTTGGAGTGACAATAAACTATGCATATTTCAGGAACATTGTTAGATTATTTATTAGCGTTTGGTAGTGGTGTTTTAGTCAGCTTTACCCCATGCGTTTATCCTGTTTTGCCAATGACCGCGACTTTTATCGCCGGCATGAACTCCAAAGGGTCAAAATGGTTTGGATTCTTGATTTCCCTTGTTTATGTTTTTGGGATGGCCTTAACATATTCCGCGTTTGCCGTTTTTGCCGCATTATCAGGTAAAATTTTTGGTCAGTTACAAAATAATCCGATTATTTTTATTATTGTCGCGAATATCATTTTAATTTTTGCTTTCGTTATGCTTGATATTATTCATTTGCCACATTTTGGTAAAAATACGCATAAAAAGCGGCCGCAAAATTTATGGGCAGTTCTCTTGTTTGGGATGTCATCGGGATTGGTTGTCGGCCCATGCACCGCGCCTGCTTTAGGAACACTTTTAGCCTATGTCGCTTCGAAGCAGAATATTGTTAATGGCGTTTTTCTTGTATTTGTTTTTGCGTATGGCGTCGGAGCTTCGCTTATTCTCGTCGGGACATTTAGTGGTCTTCTGGCGAGTTTGCCAAAGTCTGGTCGTTGGTTGCTTTATATTAAGCGGTTTTGCGCACTAATTTTGATTATCGTTGCGGAATATTTCTTAATCAAGGCGGGAAGTTTTTTCTTTTAATTTGGTTTTATCATACTCACGCGATTTAACCGTGATTAACGAAAGGAACTCATATGCAAGCTTTTGTCATGTTGGGGAAATACTCGTCGGAAGCTGTGAGGGATATTAGCGCGAATCGGACTGATAAATCATTGGGTCTGATCAAAGAATTGGGTGGTAAGGTGATATCGATGTACACCTTGTTGGGTGGATATGATGTTGTTCTTACTGCGGAATTTCCGAATTTGGAAGCCGCGATGAGAGCGTCTCTTGGGTTGACTATTTTAACGGGGATTGGTTTTTCGAGTTATCCGGCTATTTCCGTTTCAGATTTTGATAAAATGATTGGCAAGTAGTTGTGCTGTTTTTAAATTAAATATTTACTGCAGCAATGCGCGCGATGCCTCGTTTGTGTATTTAGCTTTTTACACTTTTGAGAATATCAGCGACCGGGTGGAGTTTGTTTAAAGCGTAGAAGTGTAGTCCGGGCGCGCCGCCCCACAATAGTTCGCGACATTGTTTAACAGCAAAATCAACACCGGCCTTTTGGGTTTTTTCTTTATCATTGACAATCGGTTCGAAAATATTTTTGACTTCATCTGAGATTGTGGCTCCGCAGAGATTGCAAAATCGTACTAAACTATTGTAGTCGGTAATCGGTAAAATTCCGGGTATGATGCGGGCGCTGACGCCAATTTTACGTAAACGTTTGACATAGTCAAAGTAATCTTTGTTATTAAAGAATAACTGTGTGATCACATAATCTGCGCCATTGTTGACTTTGAGTTTTAGAAATTCTGCATCTTTGTCTCGATCAGGGCAGAGAAGATGTCCTTCGGGAAAGCCAGCAACTCCAATGCTAAAATGTTCACCAAATGAAGAACGAATCGCTTGGCATAGTTCACTCGAGTATTTGAAATTGTCTGGTCCCGCGACCCAGTTGGGATTATCCTTCGGTGGATCACCGCGTAAGGCCAGAACATTTGCGACACCGCGGCGCTTAATTTCGGTTAAAATATTTAGAATTTCTTCCCTTGTGTGGCAGACGCATGTTAAGTGCGCGACGCCGGGAATATGATGTTGTTTTTGAATATGTTCGACGATATCAAAAGTTTTGTCTCGGCTTCCACCGCCCGCGCCATAGGTGCAGGAAATAAAGTCAGGCTTTAATACTGCGAGGTCATCAATGGTGTTTAAGAGCTGCTGATACCCGTTTTCGGTCTTCGGCGGAAAAAGCTCAAAGGAAAAGGTGCGCTCTTGGGATTTAAAAATGTCGTTGATTTTTTTCATGGCTTACTCTTTCGGAAACGCGATTATTATAACATGTGAAGTAAAATAATCATTTTTACTTAAATTTAATTTTTATCGACGACTTTTTATATTACAATGCTTCTCATATTATGCTTAAAGACATTAGTGCTCACTATGACCGCTTAGCGTCGCAACGGGATTCTTACCGCGCGAAAAACTCTTATTATTATTCACTCCTTGTGAAGGAGTATTGCTATTTTGTTGCGGCCGGCAAAAAAGTTTTGGAAGTGGGGTGTTCCACCGGCGATCTTTTATACGCGCTTAAACCGTCTGTCGGGGTGGGAATTGATATCAGTCCTGCGACAATCAAAATTGCCAAAGACAAATATTCTCAATATCAGTTTGTAGACGGCACAATCAGTGACTTTAAGAGCGATGAAAAATTTGATTATATTATTCTCTCCGGACTTCTAGGAGAACTGGATGATATTCAGAAGTTTTTTGCCGATTTGCAGAAATTTTGTCACCCGCATACGCGAATTATTATTGAGTATTATAGTTATCTGTGGCAATACCTTTTGAAATTTGCTGAACATACTGATTCGAAAATGCCGCAAAAGAATCAAAATTGGATTACATACCATGATGTTTGTAATTTTCTCGCCTTAACCGGTTATGAACCCATTAAAACCGAACGATCGATTTTATTTCCGAAAAAAATTTGGGGTTTAAGTTATCTTCTTAATCGCTTTGTCGCGAAATTGCCGATTTTTAATGCCTTAACTTTGAATCATTTTGTGATTGCGAGGCCGATTGTTCATCATGAACAGAAATATGATGTGACCGTTCTTGTGCCGTGTCGCAATGAGAAGGGAAATATTGAACAGGCTGTCACTCGTCTTCCGGATTTTGGCCGTAGTGTGGAGTTGATTTTTGTTGAGGGAGGGTCCAAAGACGGCACGTACGAGGAAGTTGAACGGATTATGAAGGCTTATCCTCTTAAAGATATCAAATTATTTCGACAGACTGGTAAAGGTAAGGGCGATGCGGTGCGTTTGGGCTTTAGCAAAGCACGTGGGCAAGTTCTTATGATTCTAGACGCAGATTTGACAGTCGCGCCTGAGGATATGCCGAAGTTTTATGACGCGATTTGTGACGGACGTGGTGAGTTTATAAATGGTTGCCGATTGGTTTATCCAATGGAAAAAGAAGCGATGCGTTTTTTAAATTTGCTTGCAAACAAATTCTTTGGCGTATTTTTCTCTTGGCTTTTAGGACAGCGGTTTAAGGATACGTTGTGCGGCACGAAGGTTTTATTCAAATCGCACTACGAAGAAATTGTTGCGAATCGTTCTTATTTTGGGGAATTTGACCCTTTTGGTGATTTTGATTTGATTTTTGGCGCGGTCAAGTTGAACTTGAAAGTCATTGAACTGCCGATTCGTTATAAAGAACGTTTGTACGGAACAACCAATATTCAGCGTTTTCGTCAAGGTTTTATTCTTTTGCAAATGTGTGCTTTTGCAATGAAAAAAATCAAGTTTCGATAGGCACAGTATTTCCAGAAATCGTTTGGTGCTAAGTTTTCTGATTAACTTTTGAGTAGAGGGGAGTATGGAATTATCAAAGAGATCAACTCATTTGTTGCTGGATTTTGTTTCCAAGAATTATATGCTAAATATTCACTCCAGTCGCATTGATAGCGAGTTGGGTAAATTTGTAAGGGTATCAAAATCCTTTTATTCGTTGGGAAAAGCAGAGGTCATGTTTGATTTTCTAAATCAAAGAATTATTAAATCGTCGATATGTCTTGGTTTTAAAAGCCAAGAATTCACGTCGTTTCCAAAACAAGGTGCAATCAAGTTGTCGCGACGTCCGGCGTCATCCAAGCCGGATTCAAGTCATTATTATTTTATTAAAGTTCATCCGTTTAATGAAACATGGTTCTATTCCTACCGTGATTATAATGCCGCTTTAGCGTTTGCTTATCAGCTTGCGCAATTATTATCATTCCCATTCGAAAATCATGTTCAAGTAAGCTCATGATGCAAAGATCATTGCTGATTTGGAGCACTTCTTTTTTCCTTTTTATTGTTTTGATGTTTATGGGGCTGCGCATTGCGAGTCAAAAACCTCTTTGGAACGATGAGATTTTTAGCCAAATATCCAGCGTTGAACAATTATCTTATCCTGAAATTGTATTAGGTCGTGTCGGAGAGGGGAATGCCACGCCATTGTTTTACTTAACACAGAAAGCTTTGTGTCAGACATTCAATTATTCTTCGCCGGTGGAATGGAAGAAGGGGACGAAGTTCTGGGATTTTGACCGACCGCGGGATCGAATCATTTTGCGAATTGGCCCAGTTTTGGTGGTTGCTTTTGCGATAACGTTGATTTTTCTTTATTTTGCGCAGTATCATTCCTTCGGCGCCGCGTTTTTTTCGCTTTTTCTCGCTTTGTCATGCGAAATGCTTTTAAGATATTGGGCTGAAGCAAGGCCGTACGCGTTGTGGATGTCGTTGACAACAATGCAGATTTTATTATTTCTGTGTTTTATTCAGACTAAGAAATTTGGAGTCAGAATTTTGCAGGGACTGGCGACGGTGCAAATTCTTTTATCGTGTACGGTTGTTTTAAGCCTGCCGCAGATTCTATTGGTTTCTTTTTTATTGTGGGTTTATGGGATGCGCAGTTGGAAATATTATCTTGTATTATTGGTATTGCCGGTCATCATCGGAATGATTTACTATGGTCTTTCTCCTCATTATCCCTTTGCGTTAATTTTTACCATTGAACAATATATTCGTGCCAATATTTCTCGAGATCGGTTTTACGTCGCGATATTATTTATACTGTTATTGGCTTTTTATGGGGTTCAGGAAAGATTGAAACTTCGTCAAATATTAGATTCAGCCATTCTTAAGGGATTGCCGGCCTTAGGAATATTTTTAGGAGCAGTGGCTGGGGCTTGTGCAATTTTAGGGGCATTTATTATCAAGGCAGGACCGGTCATGCAATTTCCTGTAACGGAAAAGTATTTTATTTTTCTCGTCCCTGTCGGTATCATCTCGGTAACTGTGTTTACGGATGTTATCATTCGTGCTTTTAAAATGCAGGGATTAAAGTTTGTGATGATCATAATGATTGCTGGTATGACGATACCGCGCGCGATTAAGGTTGTCGGAGAATTTCTTAATCAATATCCACAAATATTTTCTTGAGGGAAGTGTATGGTTATTTTGAATAAACAAAAGTGGGGGATTTTTTATCAAACATTTGCCGTCTTTATTGTGGCATTATCTATTGGATGTTTTCTTTCGATACAGAAACCACTTGAGAATGACGAACTATTTACTCACATAAGTTCGGTAGAGAATTTATCGTATACTCAGATTTTGACCGTTAAGATCGCTGAGGGCAATGTCAGCCCTTTGTTTTATTTAACACAAAAGGGTTTTTTGGATTTAATTCAATTCCGGTTGCCATTTGTATGGAATGGAGATTGGTTTGTTAAGGATATTCCGTCACAGATTGCGTTGCGGTGTTTGGCGAATCTTTTTATTTCCCTATCAATTACATTAGTATTCTTTTTCTTCACTAGGCTTTATTCGATCTGGGCAGGAATTTATGGTGCATTGGTTTCGGTATCATCATTCATGATTTTGACATATTGGGTTGTAGCTAGGCCGTACGCTTTATGGAATTTTCTGACGACATTGCAGGTGCTTTTATTCTTGTACATATTGCGGTGTAGTTGCTCCTCAAAAAAAGCTTGGTGGCTTTTGATTGTCACACATTTTTTATTGTCTTTGACTGTGACTTTTAGTGCTGTACAAATTGCGGCAGTCTCATTGATTTTATTATTCTGTAAGAATGAGCGTAGTATTTTACGTTATATTCTTTTAACAATTGTCCCGATCGCTCTTTGTTTGGTTTATTATTTTGCTGCGCCCAAGTATGCTTTTTTCTTTACGGATAGTCCGATGCAGTTGATTTGTGCCAGTTTTCCGAAGGAACGTTTAGCGCTTGTGTTTTTGTTTGGGATCATGCTTTGTACGATGGCTTATCAGAATAATAAGGGGCGTATTATTTCGACATTAAAAGATCCTCGTGTTGCGTATTTTGCTTTTATTGGCATAATGTTTTTTCTGACGGCAGTGTTGTTAGGCATTTTTCTTCTTAAGGCGCAGGGAAAGAATGAGGGTTTTCCTTTGTCGAATCGATATTTTATTTACTTGACGCCGATCGGTATTATTGCCGTGGTATTGTTTACGGCAGAAATGTGGCGAGCTTTAAAGGGAAAATTAGGCTTGCGCGTATTTTTATTGTTAACCGTGATATCGTTATTGGTTTTTCGTCTGTGGTGGTCGTGGAGTCTTGTGCGTAAGAGTTATGCTTTATAATAGCGTTGAACCAGATAAGCGATCCCGCAGAGAAAAAGCGGTGCAGTCGGCACGGAATATCGTGCGCCGAGGAGAAAAAGGGAATAGACCGCGGTATAAAATACAATGAGACTAAGAAGAAAGAATAGCGTGATGAATTGTCCATCATCCATTTTGCTGTCTGGACGATCATTTCGCCACAGCATCCTAATAATATAACAAATTCCCGTCAAAGAAAATCCTGCCATGACAAGTCGCAGGGCATTTTTAAATAATATTTGATCATAAATTGCTGTGAGCCATGGGGGATAAATGACAAAACCTAACTTTGTGCTTTCCCAAAAGAAAATTTTGAATCCTTCAAGCCCAGTAAAAAAAAGATATTGAATGGGTTTGGATTGAACTTTTTGTAGTGAGAGGCGTATCATTTCCTTGTCAATGGCTTCGCCCTGAATCCCTGAGTTTGTGACTTCCTGCAGTTTGCCCATACCAAAAGTGTCGGATGAGAATATTGACCAAAAATAACATTTTTCATTACCAAATAACATATTGCAAGCACCTTCACCCGGAATATAAGCCAAAGCTGTTAATAATCGTTCGCGTGTTAAGGGTTCTACTCGACGAGCCGCATAACCATATAAAGCCCAAGCTCCGCGGTTTGTTAACGTGTAAACGCCATTGGTGTGTTTATTGATGAATTTGTATGAGGAAAGTCCGGAGTAAAAGGTCAGCAAGCAGACAAAAATTAGTATTACGTATCTTTTGAGTAAATTTTTTGTTTTGTAAAATCGTTTCAACATAAACATAGAGCTTAAAATGATCAGAGGACCAGAAATTTCAAAAATGCCTTTCACAAACGTGAGAGTAAGAAGGATGATGCCAAGAATTAATCCCCACATCATGATTTTGTGGAGAGAGTATTTGTTTAGATTTATAAAGACATGGCTCATGATAAATATGGTCATAGGGATAAGCATGATGATGAGTATTTCTGAATATAGGCTTAAAGCACAGTTGATTAAAGCGGGAGAGATGCCGATATAAAGGATAACGAGCGCGGTTAATAGGGGTTTGATATTAATTCTTTGTAGGATTTTAAGCGTGAAAAATTGCGTCAGAAATAATAAGGCAAACTGTAAAACTGCGAGCATTTTAAGATAATGAATGTGTAGCCCGTCAGCGAAAAACATTGAGATTGATATTAGAAGGGGATAAAGCGGTTCACGATTGGGCCCAGTTCTAAAAAATTCACCCCAGCCTTGATGGTAGATCATATATCCAAGATTTTGATAATCTAAGGAATCCCATTTGATTTCGGTTTGACTCGTGCAAAGAAGATATATCCAGTAAATAAATGAAAAACCGAAAGCGAATCGAAAATACCAAAGAGATGAGTTTTGCTCATGTGTGCGTGGTGGTGTGGGGGTATTTTTTTTCATATGAGTAAATTGTGCTGCTAATCTTAACTGAAGTTTAGGCTAAAAACAATCTTTCTTAAGGGTTTTTGCTGATTTTAATGAAGGAATTATTCCTTGACACACCGCCGGCAAATTCTATAATAAGGTCTTCGTGAATATGAAATGTGCCTGTGCTTTTAATTCACATGAACTTTGTTAAAGAATACAACTTGTTTATTTACAATATCTTGGAATTATTTCGGTTTTATAAACCAACATTTTCGCGGTAATACTCAATGCTAAATGGTAAAAATATTCTGATTACAGGCGGGACCGGCTCTTTTGGTAAGAAAATGGTTCAAATTGTTCTGTCCCACTATAAACCTAAGAGTTTGGTCATTTTTAGTCGCGATGAACTCAAGCAATTTGAGATGGCTCAAATTTTTAGCCCCTTAAAATATCCGTGTCTTAAGTACGTTCTTGGTGATGTGCGTGATCGCGAACGTTTGACAAGAATTTTTAATGGTTTGGATTATGTGATTCACTCCGCCGCGTTAAAACAAGTGCCTGCCGCTGAATTAAATCCTGAAGAATATATCAAAACCAATGTACTTGGCGCGATGAATGTGATTGATGCCGCGTTAGACAATGGTGTTAAAAAAGTCATTGCTTTGTCGACGGATAAAGCCGCGAATCCTATTAATTTATATGGTGCAACAAAGTTGTGTTCTGACAAGCTTTTTGTGGCTGCAAATGTGCACAGCGCAATTGAAGGGACCAAGTTCGCTGTTGTCCGTTATGGCAATGTTTTGGGCAGTCGTGGTTCGGTTATTCCATTTTTTAAGGAACGCGCCGCAACTGGTGTGTTGCCAATCACCGATGAAAGAATGACACGTTTTTGGATTACATTGGATCAAGCGGTTCATTTTGTTATCAATTCGCTGGAAACATCTAAAGGTGGCGAAATTTTTGTTCCGCGTATTCCGTCAATGCGCATCACGGATTTGGCTAAGGCGATTGCGCCGCAGTGTAAATTAGAATTTGTTGGAATCCGTGCTGGTGAAAAATTGCACGAGACTTTGATCAGCGAGGACGAAGCTCGCAATTCTGTTGAGTTTAAACAGTGCTATATTATTCAGCCCGATTCGGTAAGACGAGAGAAGCTTTTGGGAAACTCTAAAAAAGGTGGCGGAACCATATGCGAAGAAAGTTTCCGCTATACCAGCGACGGGAATCAAGATTGGCTGACAGTCAAGCAATTGCGCGCGTTGACAGAAAAAATTCACAAGGATTATGAAATTGAAGATTCGCGCTGGTCAATGAATGATATTCCTCGATAAGAATGAAAAAGATTTTAATTACCGGTGTCAGTGGATTATTGGGAAGTAATTTGGCGTATTGTTGGCGCAAACGGTATGATATTTTTGGCATTTATAATCAGCATCCTTGGATTTTTGATGGGATTAGAACGAAACAGGCGGACTTGGCTGATCCGCAAGCGGTAAAAGCTCTTTTAAAAGACTTTAAACCAGATGTGATTATTCACGCGGCTGCTTCGGTTGATGTTGATCGCTGTGAAGAAGACCCGCAATGGGCTTGGCGCGGCAATGTGATGATGACGAAATGTCTTGTGGATGCCGTGGATTCACAGACAAAATTTGTTTATATTTCGACGGACTTAGTTTATGACGGTCAGCGTGGCGGTTATGTGGAGACAGATCCGGTTAATTTGATCAATGTCTATGCCACTACCAAATTCGCGGGTGAACAGGCTGTTGTGCCGCTGCCAAATGCTTTGATTGTGCGAACAAATATTTTTGGTTGGAATGTGCAGGATAAAACGTGTTTCGCAGAGCGAGTAATTAAAGAAGCTAAGACTAAGACGATTAACGGATTTACAGATTCATTCTTTAGTTCTTTATATACATTTGATTTGGCAGAGTTGTTGAGTGCCGCTTTGGAAAAGGATTTAAAAGGTATTTATCATTTTGCAAGTTCAACGGCTGTGAGTCGCTATGATTTCGCGGATTCTTTGGCGCAAAAGTTAGGTTATGCTAGTGGTTTGATTCATGCTTCGTCGATGAATGGTTTTCCGTTTAAAGCCCGACGATCACCAAATCTTTCATTGAATATTGATAAATTACAGCAAGCCTTGGGGAGTAAAATTGTAACCATAGAGAATAGTATTGATCATTATGTGGCTGATTATAAAAATGGAGTCGTTTTAAAATTAAAAGGAGAAGTGGTGTGATCGATATCCCATGGTCAAAGTTTTATTATGATGAGGATGAAAAGAATCAGGTTTTGGAGGTTTTTGAAACTGGTTGGTTTTCATCAGGACCCAAAGTTGAAGAATTTGAAAAGCGTATGGCGGATTATGTTGGTGTCAAATATGCCGTTGCAGTTAGTACGGGTACGGCCGCTTTGGATATCGCGCTTAAAATAGTCGGTGTCAAGCGTGATGACGAGGTGATTATTCCGGCAATGACATATATTGCGACGGCGAATGCGGTTTGTTATCAAGATGCCACACCGGTTTTTGCCGATATTGATCCCAAAACATTTACGATTGATCCCAATGTGATTGAAAAATTGATCACGGCAAAAACGCGCTGCATTATTCCCGTTGATTACGCTGGGCATGCAGCAGATTATGATCGGATTAACGCAATTGCGCGGAAATATAAACTCGCGGTAGTCGAAGATGGTGCGCCGGGATTGTGTGGTTCGTACAAGGGTAAGAAATTGTGTTCATTCGGTGATATGGCGATTACGAGTTTTCACGTTGCCAAAATCTTTTCGACCATTGAAGGCGGCATGCTTTTTACAAATAATGAAGATTATTATAAAAAAGCTCGTATTATTCGTTGGCAGGGGGAAGATCCTAAGAAAAAATATTATCATCCTCTTATAGGATTTAATTATCGGATGACCGATCTTCACGCAGCGATCGGATTGGCGCAAACATCACCTAAACGTGTTGCTGCGGTTTTAGAATCTCGTCGGAGTGGCGCGGAATATTATTTTAAGCGTTTGGAGGGGGTTTCGGGAATTACCTTGCCTTATGTTTCTGCGGATTGTATTCACCCATGGTTTTTATTCCCGACACTTGTGGCTAATCGTGATCAAATTCAGCAATTTCTACTTGAAAAGGGGATAAAGGCTAATGTCTCTTGGCCGCTTCCAGTTTATAAACAGGAAGCTTATGAAAAATATCAACACTATGTCTGTCCAGTTACAGAAAGAATAACTTCGTCAGTCTTATGTTTGCCGCTTTTTTTCAAAATTACGCGTGAAGATCAGGACCATGTTATTGATGCGCTTCTCGCGGCTTTAGAAAAGTTTAGCGGTTTGCAAACTCAAAAAATTTCATAAGGCATTTTAAAAATCATGGCGTTCTCAAAGTCAGTTCAAGTCGGCCCATTTACAATTGGCCAAGGACATCCTGTTTTTATTATCGCGGAGGCGGGTGTTAATCATAACGGCGATATTAAGATGGCTAAGCGTCTTATCGACGCTGCCAAAGCCGCGGGTGCCGATTCAGTTAAATTCCAAACGTTTAAAGCTGAAAATCTCAATACGCGTGCCGCACCAAAATCCACCTATCATGTTGAAACCACAGGAAAGAAGGGATCATGGTTTGACCTTCTAAAAACGCAGGAACTTGATCGCAAAGCCCACCAAATTTTAATTGAATATTGCCGTAAAAAGAAAATCTTATTCTTGTCGACACCATATGATGAAGAGAGCGCGGACCTTTTGGATGAACTTGGTGTCGCGGCTTTCAAAATTGCCTCGACGGATGCTAATAATATTCCATTACTCAAACATTTAGCTAAAAAGAAAAAGCCGATTTTATTGTCAACTGCCATGTGCACGCTTGTTGAAGTCCGTGAAAGTGTGCAAGCGATTGCCAAAGCCGGTTGTCACGAGCTCGTGCTTTTTCACTGTACTGCGAATTATCCGACGCAATTAGCTGATTGTAATTTACGCGCGATGGCGACATTGGCACAAAAATTTGGTGTGCCGGTTGGATATTCGGATCATGTCCCTAATGTCTTTGTTCCCGTCGCGGCCGTCGCGCTTGGCGCATTGTCATATGAAAAGCATTTTACGTTAGATCGGAATTTGCCCGGGCCGGATCATCGCGCGTCATTGGAACCGCAAGAATTAGCCGCAATGGTTCAGTCGATTCGTCAGGCTGAAGTGTTGTTGGGCAATGCAAAGAAAAAGTCTTTAGCATGCGAAATCGAAAATCGGATTAAACTGCGCAAAAGTCTTGTTGCTCGACGGGATATTCAGAAAGGTGAACGGATAAGTGTAGAGAATCTGTGTGTCAAGAGACCAGCAAAGGGTTTGGATCCAATTTATTTTGAAAAGATGCTTGGCCGGCGCGTGAAACGTGATATTCGTGCAGATGATTTTATTTTCGCGAAGGATGTGATGTAATGGCAAAATTAAAGACGGTGATCTTTGGCGCGGGTGGGTTTGGGCGTGAAGTGTTACCGTTTGCGCGTTTGAATAAAAAGTTAGCGGTTATTCGTTTCGTGGATATTAAACCACAGGCCGATAAGATTGATGGTATTCCGGTTATGGAGGAAAAAGATTTTTGGGCGAAATATAAAAAGTTAGGGGTTAAAGTTGTTGTGGTTGCTGTCGGAGAGCCGCAAATTCGTGAAAAGATCTTTCGAGATGCTCGTAAAGCAAAGTTGCAATTGCCTTCGATCATTCACCCTAGCGCGGTTTTGGCAGAAGACTTTGTTTGCGGCGAGGGTACGATTATTTATCCTCTGGTTACGGTGCAAATACGTGGTCGTGTTGGAGAGGGTGTGCTTTTGAATGCCGGCTGTACTTTGGGGCATGACACAATCATTGAGAATTTTGTGAACATCAATCCCGGTGTTAATATTGCCGGCAATGTTCGTATTCATAAATTTGCATATTTGGGGATTGGCAGTACAGTTGTCGAAAAAATTACCATTGGTGAAAATACGACCATTGGTGCGGGCGCGGTTGTGATTGATCATATGCCCGCGCACGTTATTTCCGTCGGTATTCCAGCAAAAATTATTCGTAATCTCAAAAGTTAGGATTTATTATGCCCGCATTTGTTTCAACATCAGTTTTTGCAAACGGTACGTCTGTGGAGACGGCCATTGAATCGCTTTTAGACTTGGATATTCATAATATTGAATTGAGTTCGGTTCATGCTTATGAAGAGAATATTCTTGTCACGGTCGCGCATTATGACGCGCATTTCTTGACTCATAATTTTTTCCCACCGGCTAAGGAGCGGTTAGTTCTTAATATCGCTTCGGGGGATGAGAAAATCCGTAAGCAGAGTGTGACGTTTATTAAAGAAGGAATTGATTTTGCGGAAAAGATGGACATTCCTCTTTACACGATTCACCCGGGATTTGCCGCTGATCCAATTGGTGAAAGCAGTACAAAGGACAATTATGATTTTCAATTTGCGCAAAATGTTGTGGGGGAACACAAATCCGCCTTTGAGCGTTTTTTAAACAGCATGTATGAAATTGAGAAATATCTAGAGAATAAAGAGACCAAAATTGCCGTCGAGACGCAAGGCGCGGTGGATAAGAAAGATTTGGTTCTGCTTGCGCGTCCACAAGAACTCGCGAAATTTTTGACAACGGTGCGAAGTAAAAAAATTGGTTTGAATTTGAATTTGGGTCATTTGAATTTAGCGGCAAACGCTTGGGGTTTTGATCGTCAAGAATTTGTGGATCAAGCCAAGGAAAATATTTTTGCAGTGGAAGTCACTCACAATGAGGGTGTCAATGATGAGCATAAACCTTTGAAGGCCGGGAGCTGGTACATGAGCGTTTTAAAAGACGAAATTTTTAAAACAGTCCCGGTGATTTTTGAGGGTCGCTTTACAACAGAGAACGATATTATGGATTCTTATAATTTGCTCGCTGCTGTTGTTGGGGAATAACGTTATGTCCGCAAGGATTCAAGAGCGTTTTTCAAAGAGCATGGACATGCGTAAGCTCAATCGTTCTGTGAGCTGGCGGTTAAGTGCGTCATCTCGTCGCAAAGAAGACGCTGAACGTTTTTGTCGGGAGACCGTTCGCGCGGTATGCCCAGTATGCGCGAAAGATAAGAGTACTCCTCAGGCAATTATTTATGGATTTCAGTATGTGATATGCAAAAGTTGTACGCATGTTTATGTGCGAAATGTTCCGCCTTTAGACCGCCTCAAAGCATTTTATGAAAATACTTTGGCAAAAGTCGCGATGCGCCCGTCGGAAGATTTGACGCAAAAGAAGTTGTATTTTACGCGCGTGAAGGATATTTCATTGCCCAAGATTGATTATGTCACAAAGTCACTCGGCAAAAAGGGTGTGTGGGTCGATATTGGTTGTGGATCCGGTGAATTGTTATATGCCGCCAAGAAGCGCGGTTGGAAAACTCTTGGGTATGAAATTGACCCACAGGAAATCACATTAGCTAAGGATGTTTTTGGTCTGGATGTTCGTCGTGGATATCTTGACGAAGACAATGCCGCCACAATGCTTAAAGACGCAGATGTGGTATCGTTTTTTAGCGTTTTGGAGCATGTGCCCGCACCGTCAAAACTTCTAAACTTGGTTAAGAAATATGGAAAGAAAAATGTGGCCGTGGTCTTAGAATTGCCGCGCCATCCGTCGGTCAGTGCTTTTGTGAATATGGCTTTCCCAAAAGCAGTGGCTCGTCATATGCTGCCGCCAAATCACCTGAGTCTTTTTACGGATCAATCGGTAAAAACATTTTTATCTAAGAGCAGTTTTGCCCCGTCACATATTTGGTATTATGGTCAAGATTTTTATGAATTGATCGGTACCGTCGCATCGATGGCGGGTTATAAAGATGAAAAAACACTTAATGCTTTGCTTGATCAATTTAATGATGTTCAGAATATTTTTGATAAAAGTAAATTGTGCGATGAATTTATCGTGATTGCGAAACGGAAAACTAGGTAGTGGAAATCGCAAAGAAAAGAATTGTTGCTATCATACAGGCGAGGATGGGTTCAACACGCCTTCCCCAAAAGTCGCTTATGCCTCTTGCGGGTATTCCTCTTGTTGATCATGTTTTTGAACGCGCTTTGTTGAGCAGGCTTATTGATAAAGTTGTTGTTGCTGTGCCTGCGACGCCGGATAATGAGTTAATTGTACAGCGGGCAGAACGTTTGGGTTTGGGGATTTTTCGTGGGAGTGAGAATGACCTGGTGAGGCGTTATTATGACGCGGCCTTAGGTTTTAAAGCCGATATTGTTGTGCGTCTGTGCGCGGACAATCCCCTCATTCACGCGAGTGAAATTGACCGAAATATCCGTTTTTTTCTTGACCACAAATACGACTTTGTTTCTAATGTCGGTCCGGTCATGGGCAATGATTACCCTGACGGACTTGGCGCGGAAGTATTCAGTTTTACCGCGCTCAAGTGGATCCATGAGAATATGCATGACGCTTATTGCCGCGAACATGTTCACGAGAATTTTTATCGCAATAAAAATCGTTTTAAGCTTGGGACAATAATGTGTCCAAAGGAATTTGCTTGCCCCGACATTGTGCTGGATATCAATACGAAAGAAGAGTATGATTTCATCTCAAAGCTTTTTGCTGATTTACAAAAGCCCGGAGAGCATATCAATATTATGGAAATTATTCCTTGGTATCGGGAAAATGCCGCTTTGATACCAGTGACTTATAAACATTCAGAGGGAAAGTTATGAAAAACGGTAAATTGCAAAATTATATTGCGTATGTTGATGGAAAGTTTGTGCCACAAACTGAAGCCAAGATTTCAATTTATGATTCAGCTTTGATGTTTGGTGATATGGTTTTTGAAATGATGCGGACATTTAATCACGAGCATTTCCTTTTGGATGAACATTTGGAGCGCCTTTATGCGGGGATGAAATTTCTTAAAATTCCTGAACCCATGTCTCGACTCGAAATGAAAAAACTTTATAATGAAACTATGGAAAAAAATGCCGATTTTTTTGATGAAAAAGAAGAGATGCGGCCTTTGATTAATGTTTCGCGTGGGATTCTCCCCATTTATCAGGATGTTTATGGGCAGGCCCTGAAACCCAACTTAGTCATTTCTGTTTTTCCATTGCGCTGGACGATTGGCGCGACATATCCTAATTACCTAAACGGTATTAGCATGTACGTCGCAAGTCAGCGCGCGATTCCGGCTGACCTTTTGGAACCGAAAGTCAAAAATCGTAGTCGCATGCATTATCAATTGGCAAACCTTGAAATGCGCGAAATCGGTCCACACGCGTGGGCGCTCTTGCTTGATACCGATGGATTTATCGCGGAAGGCACGGGTTCAAACATTTTTTTGGTTAAGAACGGCAAGATTTACACGCCAGAAGGCCGCAATGTTTTGCGCGGCATTACTCGTCGCTACGTAATGAGTTTGGCGGAAGAGCTAAAGATTTCGTGCGAAGAAAAGAATTTGAATGTTTATGATCTTTATCAGGCGGATGAAGCATTTGTTACCAGTACGCCTTATTGTATTGTTCCTGTGACAAAGATCAATGGGGTTGCGATTGGTAACGGAAAACCGGGACCGATGGTCACGAAGCTTTTAGATTTTTGGAACAAAAAAGTGGGTGTTGATATTGTGGGACAAGTAAAATACTATTCGGAAACAGGAACGCAGTCGTCGTCAAATCCATTTGTGGAATTAAAGCGCTAATATTTAGTTGCGGTTGATCTGGAGTTGGACGTTGCGAGGACGAGCGGGCATGGTTCTCTCCAAAGGAGAGAGAGCGAGTCCGAGCATCGAGCGCAGTCAGCCACGCAGGGGCTGACAAGCGATCTGGCGGAATGATCAACCGAAGATAAATCGTAATCGAATAACAATATGAAAATTTTTGATCTCTCAGGAAAAACGATTCTTGTCACTGGTGCCAATGGCTGGTTAGCCAGCGGTTTTATTGAACCGTGTTTGTCATTTGGCGCGCGCATCATCATGGTTGATAGCAGTCCTGCTGTTAAAGACACCGCAGTTAAACTTTCTAAAAAGTATCCTAGAAAAGTTGACACCGTAATTGTCGATATGTTTGATCAAAAAGCATATCAACAAGCTTTAAATAAAATCGCTAAGACGCATCAAATGTACGGCATTATCAATAATGCCTTTTGTTTCGGAAAATCTAACGTTGAGACCGGAGCGGAAGGCGATTTTATGAGTTTGAGTGACGAACAATGGATGACGGCGTTTGAATCCGGCATTCTCTGGGCTGTACAAACAGTAAAACCTTTTTTACCGGCAATGCGCAAAAATAAAGGAGGGTCTATTATTAACATATGTTCCATGTATGCCTTGATTGCTCCAAATCCGAATTTGTATAGCGGCGAGTTTAAAAAATATTTGAGTCAGCCGACGTATACGTCAGCGAAGCATGGGCTTTGGGGATGGACCAAGTATATGGCATCTTTTTTAGCAAAGGACCAAGTTCGTTGCAATGCGATTGCGCCCGGCGCATTTTCAAAACCCGCGACGGACGCAAAATTTATCAAACGACTAAAGGATATCATTCCCCTGCAAACGATCGGAAAACCAGCTGATCTTGCTGGTGCTGTTATCTACTTACTTTCTGAGAGTTCCTCGTATATGACAGGCCAGTGTTTGACAATTGACGGCGGTTGGACCGTGAGGTAATTCATGTCCCACGATGAAATCGGTGATATCGCAAAAGCCCGCGAAACTTTTGTCGCTCCTTTTATCACGACAAAAAAAGATTTAAAACAAGCCTTTAAAAAGATTGGTGTGCGGCCCGGTATGTGCGTTATGCTACACGCCGCCATGAAAGATCTTGGCTATGTCGTCAACGGCCCGCATGATGTAATTGATGGACTGTTGGAAACTCTTACGGCAAAAGGTACGTTGATGGTTTCTGCAAATACCAGTCAATTGACTGATCCGGCAGAATGGAAAGCTCCCGCAGTACCAAAATCGTGGGTCAATATTATTCGTAAGAACATGCGCCCGTTTGACACCAAAACAACATTGATTCGCGGACGGGGGCTGTTACCATTAAGTTTTTTGCTTTATCCAAAAGTTTTTCGCAGTTCTCATCCTGTAAAATCAATTGCGGCAAAGGGGAAGCTGGCAAAAAAAATAACTAGTCGGCATGCTTTTGATACCAGTGAAGGAAAAGGAAGCCCGATTTATCAACTGTATTTGCAAAAGGGATATGCTTTGATGTTGGGTGTTGATCTCGTGCATTGCACCGCTTTGCATTTGGCTGAGCATTTGGTGAATGTCCCATATTTAACAGCGCCGAAATTTAAGTGTCTTGCTTCTGCTGCAGCAAAGAATCAATTTAAAGCAATGAAAAAATATCCAATTACGTCAAAGTATTTTTACAAGCTTCACGCGCCGCTTAAAGCGAAGGGGTTTTTGAAGGAGAGCAGGTATCGTAATTGTCCGCTTATTCTTTTAGATGTTTTTCGTTCCGTGAACTATGTTGCTGGTCTTTTGAAAAAAGATAGCAACTTTCTGCTTAAGCCTTAAATCAGTCAAATGTCAGCCCCAAAACTCAAACCTTTATTCTTTGTGCATACCATTGACCCGATTCTTTGGGTTTGCCTCATGTTATTTATTCGTCCGTTCTTTCGTATTGTGTGTTTTCAATATCGCAATATTAAGGAGATAGGATTTAAAAGATTAGAAATTTCCATACTTTCCGCTCAAGAGTTTGAGAATTGTAATTTGGCAGGGTTAGAATTTGCGAAAAGGAATAATTTTGCAAAACTCTGTGCTATTCATGGAAGAATCACAACGCATGATTTGGACTTTACAAACTATTTTGCTAAAGAGATGCTGCGTTCATACACCGATTTATTATTGTCAGCACAAATGATTCGAAAATTACCTGATCCGCAAGGTTTTTTTATTTTAACACGGCAGTTTTTTGGCCGAGTGCTCCGTGAAAAAGTAGAGATTTCGATTGCTCAGGCCAGTGGTTTAAAATGTGTCCGTAGATTATGGACTGTTTTTCGTTGGTTGCAGATTCCGATACGTATTTTTTTCGCATTATTTAATTTCTGGGCGGCTGTTGTTGTGATTTTGTTGAAAAAGAAAACAATCACTAAAGTTAATCTCGATCAGAAAATCATTGTTGTAGCCAATACCGTTTCAGAACTGCAGTCAGATTTCATTCGACAATTATCAGTAGGGTTTTTTATCGACGGTAAGCGATTTAAGAAAGAGGATGTGATTTTCTTGACACGCCGTGGGCCAGAAGCAGGTAAATGGCGTGAGGAAGGATATTTTGCCTATAATCTCATTGATTTGGCTAATCATATTTTGCATTTTCAAGCGATTATTCGACTTTTGACAATGTTTTTTATGCATCCACGGCTTTCGGTAGGCTTGATCGTTTTTTTCCCGCCATGGGTTTTGTATTATTTGGTTTTGAGTGATAGTTTAGTTTTAGAAAACAAGTTTCGCGGCCTTGTTTATACCAATTCCGACGTAACTATTGAACCGATTTTTTCGGTGCCGTTTTTGGCGCACAGTATTCCAGTTGTTCTGTTTTATTATTCTGCGAGTACATTCCCGAATTCCATGTGGGCATTTTTACAGGCCAGTCATATTTTTGTATGGAATAAAGATATGATCGATTTTCTTTGTGAACATCCGCAAAATGAGAAAAAAACGTTTCTCGTGTCAGGGCCTTTGATGCAAGCTGAAGATCAATTTGGCGAGGGAGATTTGCAAAGATTACGCGCCGAGTTTAAAATTCCCTTTGAATCAAAAAATCAAATCAATATCGGGATATTCGATATTGCTCCCGCTAGGCGAGATCATTTAGAGCAGATCCGATTTGTACAAAATCCAAAATTGACACAGGAATTGCATAAGGATTTTTTGTTCGATATTTTTTCATTGGGTCAGAATGTTGATGAAGTTCGAATGATGCTCAAGCCTAAACGTTGGACATTCAAGCACGAAATTTCACCGCGCATCAATGAATATATTGAGAATAATTTAAATCGAGTTATTTTATTACCGCCTTCTATAAATCCACAGATTGCGATTCAAAGTTGCCAAGCTGTTATTTGCTTTCCATTTACGTCAATATTTTTTGCAGCATTACAAAAAGGAATTCCCGCGATTTTTTACTATCCTTTCGAGGATGATGGATTAAAGAAAGTAAGTCATTTGCAGGAATTTACGATTTACGGCAAGCATAATTTAGTAAAATGGTTTGTTTCTTTTCGGGAAGGTAAAGTCTATATTCCATCACAGGAGCAAATCAAGAATCTTTGTGGATTAGAAAAAGACCGCAACGTACGAGATCACTTTATTTCGCAATTGGTTGAAGTTTTATGACATACCAGAGTCGTCATGTGAAATCCGGATTATTGTATTTGGGTGCCACATTAGTCGATAGTGTCGTTCCTTTCATAACTTTACCATTTTTTACACGTGTATTGACGGTAGGAGATTTTGGTGTGCTCGCTTTGGCTCAGGTTTTTGCTTTGGTGGCGGGTGGTTTAGCAAATTTTGGTATGGCAACAGCTTATAACAGGAATTACTTTGAATTTTATGAGGATAAAAAGAAAACCGGTGAGCTGTTTTTTACAACCATTGGTTTTGTCGCAATATTAGGTGCGATTCTCGGGTGTGTCACTTTTTTTCTTCAAGATTCTTTATCGCAATGGATTATTCGCTCTGCGCATTATGGTCAACTTTTATTTTTTGCTTTGCTCGGAAATATTCTTATCAATTTACGATTATTCTTTTTGACATACTTGCGAAATGTTGATCGGCCAAAGCAATATGTTGGTAATACCGTAGTCTTGTCGATTCTTAACTTGGGCTTATCCCTTTATTTTGTGGTCATTGCTAAAGTCGGGGTCATTGGAATTATTTATGCTCAAGTGATATCAGCATCGATTATTCTAGTTGGTTTACTTATGCAGTTCCTTAAGGAATTACCTTTGGGTTGGAATACCAAATTTCTAGTTGATGAAATAAAAATCGGCAGTCCGACTGTTCCTATGGTTTTCTTTAGCGCGGTTAGTACGCATTTTGATAAGTATCTTCTCGGCCTTCTTTCGACAATTGATGGCGTAGGTATTTATAGTATTGGCCAGAAGATTGCGACACTTAACTTTACTTTTATGACATCCTTGCAAAATGTTTTTTCACCGCAGGTTTATAAGAAAATGTTTGTTGGGACAGAAGAAAGCCGGGCCGAAATTGGTCATTATCTTATTCCTTTCGCGTATGTGGTTTGTTTTGTGGGTCTTTGCATTGTTTTATTTGCGGATGAAATTTTGCGCATCCTTGTGCCGCCAGCATTTTATGGCGCTTGCGACATCGTTATTATTTTGACGCTTTTTTATGCAATTCTATTTTTTGCAAAAATCAATGGCGATCAATTGATTTATGCTAAGAAAACATTTTTGACGACGGGTTTATTGATGTTGGCCGCGATATTAAATATTATGGTCAATATTTTTTTTATTCAAAAGTGGGGAGCTCCCGGCGCGGCGTGGGCAACATTTATTGCTCGACTTTTATCTGCTTGTATTATTTTTAAGGTTGCGCAGAGTTTTGTTCGGATCAGTTGGCAGGTTAAAACCATGACACTGATTTTTGGGACACTTTTTTTAGCGGCGATTGGCTTGCTTATTTTGCGGCAGCAATCATTTGCGTATAGTTATCAATTGATTTACAAATTATTGTTTGTTGGCGTTTATTTGTTTGTTGGTAAGAATGTGGGGTTGTTGACGAAATCCAATATCACAGCGGTTTTTAAGAAATCCACATTGGGCTGATGGACAGTGCGTGATATGCTGTCATTATAAATATTTCAAGTGAGGAAAATATGGATTTAATGCAAGCTTTGATTTTGGGAGTTGTCGAAGGGATTAGTGAGTTTTTGCCGATCTCTTCAACAGGACATTTGATTCTTGCGTCAGAAATTCTTGGTATTCCTGCGAGTGAATTTGTGAAAAGTTTTGAAATTGCAATTCAGCTGGGCGCTATTCTTGCGGTTGTTGTCCTCTATGGGCGTTCGCTTTTGTTAGATTTTAAAATTCTTCAAAGAGTTGCGGTGGCGTTTGTTCCAACAGCAATTTTGGGTCTGATATTTTATAAGCTGATCAAAAAGTTTCTATTAGGTAATAGCATGGTCGTGGTTTGGGCATTATTTATTGGGGGTATTATATTAATTGTTTTTGAGCTTTGGCATCGTGAGAAGGAGGATGTTAATGAGGACTTGCGCACCATTCCGTTTAAGACAGCTTTCTTTATCGGTGTTTTTCAGTCTTTTGCGATGGTTCCCGGAGTGTCTCGCTCTGCGGCGACGATCATCGGTGGTTTGATGTTGGGTTTGAAACGCCGCACCATTGTGGAGTTCTCTTTTTTGCTCGCAATTCCGACGATGACGGCAGCGGCTGGGCTTGATCTATTAAAAAGTGGACATGATTTTAGTAGTCATCAGATTGCCTGTTTGGGTGTCGGTTTTGGTGTTTCGTTTATTGTTGCTTTATTGAGCATAAAATTTTTACTGCACTTTATTAAGAATAACAATTTTATTTCCTTTGGAATTTATCGAATTGTTGTTGCCGTCTTATTTTATTTTCTTTTAATACGAGCTTAGGGAATATGCTAAAAGTTCTTTTATTGCAAGACACAGGTTTTTCTCATTCTGTGCGTATTCATTGGGATGCTGTCTTTGAAAACCGTGAAATTCTCTTTCTTGATCCCCCAACAGAACATGATTTGCAGTGTTATCAAAAAGAAAATTTTACGCAAATAACTGCACCAGACATTAGTAATCAGGACCGAGAGAAATTTCTTTTTGAATATGTTGATTTCATTGGACAATTGAGTCAACAATTCCATGATCGTTTATGGTGGGCCACCGATCTTTCTTCTAAAAATAGGTTTAACTCCAATCTCCCGCTATATTTACAGCATATTCTTACGATACGCAAAATACTTTTTGCTCGTCTTCCTGACGGGGAAGGAAAGGAATCTGTCCTTGTCATTGCCGGCGTGCCATGGCAAATGATGAATGATTTGAATCAATATTTAGCTTATCAGGGAGTAATGTGCTTGAGTTTTGAAAAAGTATTTCAAAATAAAGCTGTAGTTTGCCTGACGTTTGTGCGACGTACTTTGGCATTGTTGCGGCAATATTGCGTCACGATTTATCGATCCATAAGGGCCAAACAAGTACTCGGGAGTTTTTTGCAAAAGCAATTTGCTGACAGTTCAAAGTGTACTCTTATTAAGACATTTATTTATGATCACTCGTTTGTAAAGCAAGGCGAATATCATGATGCATTTTTTTGCGATCTGGTTTCGAATTTACAAAAAGAAGGGCCAGTTGTTATTTTTGCAAATATTCTTGGCAACTTTGAATATTGTTTGAAAAAAATTCGCGACATTAGGGGTATCACAATTATTCCTATGGAATATTTGGCTGACCCTTTGACAATTCTTCGCGCGCATTGGCAAGCTTGGACGTATCGGATCAAGATTAAAAAGCATATGCTGTTTGATGGCATACCAATTCTTTCTACAGTGAATAATGAATTGTTGAGCACGTTTTGTCGGATACGCCCGTATCAACTATTGCATTATGATTATTTGTCTCAATTGCTTAAAAAAATCTCTGTTGATCGTTTTATTACCAGTTTTGAAAATAATCCATGGGAAAAAATGTGTTTTTTGGCTTTGCGGCAATTTTCTCCGCAAACAGCTATTATCGGCTATCAGCATACGGTTGTGCCGCAGGCATCTGTGAATATGTTCATAAGTAAACTTGAGGAGAGCATGATTCCACATCCGGATCGCTTATTGACGGTTGGCGAAGAACCATGTCATATTATTCAGAAGTATTCTTCCGCAAAAAGTTTTCCTGTGGAATCATCTTGCGCGTTACGATTCAAATACCTTTTTAATCTCAAAACCCAACCTCGCCGCAATACAAAAACGATTTTGTTGGGTTTAGAGGGGATATTCGACGTTTATCATATGGTCAATTATGTCATGAAATATTTGTCACCGGATTCAGGTTACAATGTGATTTTACGAACGCATCCGGTTTTGCCGTTGAAGGATTTTGAGCATAAGCTTAAATTTTCGATTAGCGAATTTAAAAACTTTACTGTCTCCAAAGGTTTATCCTTAAAGGATGATATTGAGCGATGTGACGCGGCCATTTATTGGGGCAGTACGGTAGGACTTGAGTCGCTTTGGGTTGGCCGGCCAGTTATTCATTACGACAATGGTTTCATATTAAGCTATGATCCGCTTTTTCAATGTCAAGATTTGAAATGGGTGGTTAAAGAAAACGATTCCCTTTTAGACGTTTTAAAGCATATCTATTCAATGCCAGAGCAAGAGTTTGTCTTTCAACAGCAATCAGCCCGTAAATATCTTGAAAATTACTTCCATCCGATTGAACCTAAAGCCCTTAATTTGTTTACACTTAGGCCTCAAAATTTCTCCGTGAAAACCCCGTTTTAACCATTGACACCCGAGGGATATTTGGATAGAATTCTGCCTTAATCAAAGGCGTAAAGATACTTTAATTTCCTACCCTTGGGAGCTTATGTCAGCCATATATGTCTTGGGCATTAATGTCAGTCATGACATTTCTGCGTGTCTTGTTAAAAATGGGGCTTTAGTGACCGCGATTGCCGAAGAGCGACTCAACCGGGTTAAAAGGTTTACCGGAGGAGTTGACCAAGAGGGGATGACAAATAAGCACATTCCGCATTTGGCGATTCAATATTGTTTATCTTCGGAAAATATTGACTGGAAAGACTTGGCGTTAATCGTTGTGTCCACATGCGTCGTCGTTAATTATCAAAATTACCATATCCGTTCACTCACCAAAGAAGAGATTCTCGCGCAGTTGCCTGCGCAAATTGATTCTAGCAAAGTCCATTTGATTGATCATCATATTGGTCACGCGGCGAGTGTTTTTTATCCGTCACCATTTCAAGATGCGGTCGTACTGATTTCGGATGGGGGAGGAAGCCTTGTTTCGACAGATGATTCAACCAAACGGTATGAGGAGCGAATATCGATTTATCACGGTCAGGGAAATGAACTTAAGGTGTTAAAGCAATATTTTGATGGAGTCGCTTCGCCTTTGAAATTAGCAAATCCTCAGCATTGTTCTCTTGGGGATTTTTATCAAAGCGCCACACTTTTTATCGGGTTTAAAGGCGGTGATGAAGGTAAAACGATGGGTTTGGCTCCTTATGGGACGGACAAATATTTTAAAATCTTTCGTGATGCCATAACCCTTGAAAATGGCAAACTCGCTATTCGGCAGGATTTTCAATTTAACAAATGGATTGATGAACGGCGTTTTCCTTATGGCGGGCAATTTGGATCGCCACGAAAGGCTGGCGAACCTATGCGTCAAGTTGATAAGGACATCGCGGCCGCGGTTCAATATGCCACTGAAGAAATTTTAATCTTGCTTGCGCGGCAAGCGTATGAATTGACTGGTTCAAAGAATTTATGTCTTTCCGGCGGAGTCGCCTTAAATAGCGTTGCCAATAAGAAAATTCTTGACGCCACTCCTTTTGAAAATATTTTTGTTCAACCCGCGGCCGGTGATGATGGATGCGCTTTTGGGAACGCATTTTGGGGTTGGATTCATATTTTAGGAAAGAGTCGTAATTGGGAAATGCGTAACGCGTATACCGGTCGGGAATATTCAGAGACAGAAATTAACAAAGCCGTTGAGCAATATAAGAATTGGGTTACGATTGTCCAGACTCCGGATGTTGTCGACGAAACCAGTCGTCTGATCGCTGAGCGCAAAATTATCGGGTGGTTTCAGGGAGGTTCTGAATTTGGACCACGGGCTTTGGGGCATCGGAGTATTTTATGTGACACTCGCTTTGGCGAAATGAAAGATATCTTAAATGCCAAGGTTAAGCATCGGGAAGGTTTTCGTCCTTTTGCTCCGAGCATTTTGGAAGAATATAATCAGGAGTATTTTGAATTAGACGGCCCTAGTCCCTATATGCTTTTAATCGCGCAAGTTAAGAAGCCTGAATCAGTTCCAGCGATACGGCATGTGGACAATAGCGCGCGAGTTCAAACCGTCAATCGGCCGGATAATGGGATTTTTTATGATCTTATTGTCGCGTATCATAAGCGTACGGGTGTTCCGGTTGTGTTAAACACGTCGTTTAATGTCGATGGAGAACCGATTGTGGAGACTCCGCAAGATGCGATTCGCTGCTTTTTAGGGACGCATATGGACTATTTGGTGCTTGGCAAAACACTTTTAAGAAAACGCCCCTTTTTATGGATGATTTTTCATGCATGGCCGAAAGATTTGAAACGATTTTTCTATCAAATTATTAAGATTTTATTTTCTTGGTTTCCAATTTTGCAACAATTGAAAAAAGTGATCAAAGGAAAAAAACAACCTAGTCTTAAAGTCCCGGGTTAATTATGGTAACGCTTAATTTATTAAAAAATCGAATTCGTAATATTGTTGGCCATCCACAATTGTCGCGGTGGATGTTTAAGGATACAGTTAGCCTTTTTGTTTATCACGATGTATCCGATGAGACAAGCTTATTTTGTCAGGCGCATGCCTTGAATGTCACTCCTTCGCAATTTGTTGAGCAGATGAAATTTATAAGTGATCATTTTCATATGATCGATCCGGATGTTTTGTTAAAAGGTGATTTTCCAACACCGGCGGCTTTAGTCACATTTGATGATGGGATGTCGGGATATTTTAAAAATGCCGTGCCAATTATGGAAAAAATGAAAATTCCTTCACTGCTATTTTTAAATATGGCGCCAATTGAAGGAAAACTTTTTTGGTCGGGTTTGGTGACATATTTGACGGCTCATGACCCGAATTTTGTTAAATTTGTACAGGAAAGAAAGGGTGATCAATCTCATTTGCCTGCATTTCTACTGTGTGATCCCCAAATGGTTACGGATTATGTTTCAGCGCATGGTGCAAGCGATTTGGAGGCGAGAGTACGGGCATATTATGGAGAGTTTGGGACAATTCGTGACCTTGAACAAGCCGCCAAAAATCCCTTTGTGTTTTATGGGAATCATTTATACAATCATTACAATGCCGCTTGGTTAACGGATGATGAATTACGGGAGCAATATTATCAAAATCAAAAATCGATTGATCAGTTTTCCTGTGGGCGCAAACTTTTTGCGTATCCTTTTGGACAGCCGGGGAGTTGTTTTACGGTAAATCAAACACAAATTCTTAAGGATTGCGGGGCAGAGGCGGTGTTTTTTTCGGGTGGGGGAACAAATAAAGTCAATAAAAAGCAAGTTGTGTTTGATCGTGTTGGGGTTGATCCCTACGTTAAGACCATTAATGATTTGAATAGTCGTCTGCAGGCTGGGAGTTTGCGCGCGGCACTACGAACATTTAAAAAGACTATATGAAAAAAATTCTTAAATGCGGCATTGTTGGATATGGATATATGGGCGAAATTCGCCGAGCTGTGATTGAGCGCCATCCTGAATCCATGCAGCTTGTTGGAGTTTGCGATACTAATGAAGCCATTCGTGCCAAAATTGGCGGGGTAAGGACTTTTAGCAAACTCGAAGATTTATTAGCTACGAAAATTGACATCCTTTTTGTCTGCACACCTAATTGTTTTTCTCCGGAAATTTGCATGACCGCCATGGACTTAGGCATTCATGTTTTTTGTGAAAAGCCCCCTGGCCGTGATGTCGACGATATTAAGAATATTATCAGCCACGAAAAAAGTGGAACGAAGTTGATGTTTGGTTTTAATCATCGTTTTCATCCGGGTATTGTCAAAGCGAAAGTCATTATTGATAGTGGGAGATTTGGACGCATTCTTAATTTGCGCGGGCTTTATGGCAAATCCGGCGGCATGCAATTTAAAAAATCGTGGCGTAATAATCGCGAGATTTCCGGCGGTGGTATACTTTTGGATCAGGGCATTCATATGTTGGATTTGTTTTCGCATTTTTGTGGTGATTTTGAACAAGTTAAATGTTTTACGAATGATGATTTTTGGAAGTTTGCCGTTGAGGATAATGCTTTTGTTATCCTGCAGAATAAAAAAGGTCAGAGCGCGTCATGTCATTCTTCCGCCACATTTTGGAAGCACACATTTCGTCTTGATATTACGTTAGAAGAGGGGTACATGACTGTTGAAGGACTTTTGTCAAAGTCAGGCAGTTATGGACGGGAAAAGTTGATTGTTGCCAGCCGACAATTTGAAGACGCGGCCCATGCTGTTGGGAATCCATCGGAAGAAGTTACTTATTTTGACCGCGATCTTTCGTGGGATTTGGAAGTTGAAGAATTTGTTCGCTGCGTCAGCGACGATAAGCCAGTTACTACGAGTTCTTCTCAGGATGCTTTACGTGTTATGGAAATCATACAAAGGGCTTATGATGATGCTTTAAAAGCTAAACAATCTAGCCAAGACCTGCACAAAACGAAACACTAATTACGGCCCATGAAAAATATTGTTATTTCTGATGAATATAACCAAGTTGATTTAAAGCCTTCTGAGTTGGTTAAGCGTTATATTGCTTTAACGCAGGAGGATGTGCGTTATCTTTTGGCGTCAGCGAAATTAAGTCTTTGTAATTGTCCGGCTTGCGGTGCTAAAGAGCGCAAAACGTCTTTTGTGAAATTTTCTCTGACATACCAAGAATGTGGTCAATGCCACACTTTGTACGTTTCTCCTCGCCCGGATGATAAGACATTAAATGATTATTATCTAAAGAGTGCCGCGCGGACATTTTGGCGTGATGAACTTTCTAAGGCTACCGATCGAAAGCGTAAGGAAAAGATTATTAAGCCTCGTTTTCAATGGATTTTGGAGTCGACAGGTGAATATTTTAAGACCGCGCAAACATGGGTTGATGTTAATACCGGTCAGTATAGTTACATTGACGCGATGGCGGATGCGAATATTTTTGCGAACAAAATCATTCTTAATCCGTATTTAAAAATTCAGCAAGGTGATTATCAGCGCGTTACGATTATACAAAAACCGTGGTGGGAGTATTCTGTTCAAAATAAGGCTGATGTGATTTCGCTTTTTGAAGTTGCTGATCATACGTCGGATGTCGGCGGGTTGATGAAATTTGCAAATCACGTGTTAACAGATGGCGGATTATGTTTTTTGACCACAATTTTGTCGTCGGGTTTTGATTTACAGGTTCTGTGGGATCAGGCTGATAATTTGTATCCGCCGGATCGTTTGAACTGTTTTTCGATCAAAGGATTAAAAAGTCTTTTTGAAAAGCATGGTTTTGAATGTTTGGAATTTAGCACGCCCGGTATTCTTGACGTTGAAATCGTCGCGAAAGCTATGCAAGCGAATCCGGCATTAGATGTGCCGCGTTTTGTGCGTGATCTGATTGAAAACGGCGATGAAGAAGCCAAACGCAGTTTTCAGGAATTCTTACAAAGCGCGTGCATGAGTTCATATGGCCGGATATTGTTAAGAAAAAAATTTTAATTTGTCATTTGGGATGACGTGGGAGAAAAATTCATGTCGTATATAAACGATTACTGTCGTGAAGCAGGTCAAATAATCGCATCATTAGATCAGGGTCAAATCGAGAAAATGATTGAGATTCTATTGGATGTGCGTAAAGTTGGCGGCCGGATTTTTTTCCTCGGTGTTGGGGGTAGCGCCGCGAATTGCTCACATGCGGTTAATGATTTTCGTAAAATTGGCGGTTTTGAAGCGTATACACCTGTGGATAATGTCGCGGAATTAACCGCACGAACGAATGATGAAGGTTGGAATACCGTTTTTGAAGGCTGGCTCAAAGGTTCGCGGATTAATTCGAAAGACGTGGTGTTTGTTTTTTCTGTGGGTGGTGGCAGTAAGGAAAAGAATATCAGCGCGAATTTGGTTTATGGACTTGATGTTGCAAAAAGCGTAGGTGCAAGAATTTTGGGTGTTGTCGGACGCGACGGTGGATATACCGCGCAAGTAGCTGACGCGTGCGTGGTCATCCCACCACTGAATCCAGCGACAATTACGCCGCAATCCGAAAGTTTTCAGGCGGTGGTTTGGCACATGATCGTTTCTGATCCTCGCATTATGACAATGTCAAACAAGTGGGAGTCAGTCTCGGTAATTTCGTAAATTAAAATCACGTAGTCCCGATAGTTTTACTATTGCGGGACAAGTGGGAGTCAGTCTCGGTAATTTAGTGAAACAAGATCACGCAGATTATTTATCAATAACATAGGAGTTCGAATGGCAATTTTTCTCGACACGAGCAATATTACTGAAATCCGAAAATATAATAAGATGGGCATTGTTTTTGGTGTGACCACGAATCCGACTATCCTTCACAAAGAGGGCATCAAGGGTGGCATGGGTGGATTGAAAGCCGCGATTCAAGAAGTCACACAATTGCTTGCTCCACATCCTGTTTCAGTCGAGGTTACAACGAATGATCCTAAGGAAATGCTTAAACAAGCTAAGGAAATGGCTGGGTGGGGTGATAATATTGTTGTCAAGATCACTGTGCATGGGCCGAAAGGTGAGCTTGATAATATGGAGATTATTCATGAATTGGAAACAAAGCACAATATTCGTGTCAATGTCACGGCGATGATGAGCGCGCAGCAATGTTTTTTGGCCGCGTTGGCTGGTGCAAGCTATGTGTCGATTCTCTCGGGGCGTGTTAATAATATGGGGTATAACTCCATTGAAGAAATTAAAAAACTTCGTTTTCTTTTAGATCGTTATCAATTAAAGAGCAAAATCATTGCGGCTTCCACACGGGAAATTTTAAATGTCACGGAATGGCTTTGTGCTGGCGCAGACATTGTTACGGTCGCTCCAAATTTTATTGAAGGGATGCTCGTTCATCCTTATACAAAAGAAACTGTGCAGATGTTTTTGAATGATGCGGCAAAAGCGGGACATTGATATTTACCATTGCGAGGAACGAAGTGACGAAGCAATCCATAGTAGATTGCCGCGTCGTTCCTGCGGAACTCCTCGCAATGATAACAGCGCCCTTCGGGCTCGCAATGGGATAAAAAAGGATACGCTAAAGGGATTTTTGTTAAATGAACAATTTTCTTAAAACAAGACAATTGCTAAAGAAGAAGTTGCAGAATCGGGAAAAGATTTTTGGTTCATGGACGTCGTTGGCGCATCCGTCGATTACCGAAATTTTTACTCGTTCGGGAGTTGATTTTGTCGGCATTGATCTTGAGCATAGCACGATTAGTCAGGAACAGTCTCAACGTATCATTGCCACGGCGCAAGCCGGTGGTGTCGTGTGTTTGCCGCGCATTTCATCGCACAATCCCGAAATGGTTCGTCGTCTTTTAGATTCGGGGGCTGACGGGATGATTGTGCCGATGGTGCAAAATGCTGAGGATGTTAAAAAAATGATTGCTTGGGCTAAATATCCGCCGCTTGGTCGTCGTGGTTTTGGTGTTTCGCGCGCGCAAGGGTATGGCATGGATTTTACGGAGTACACCAAGACGTGGAATGCAAGTTCGATTATGATTGCCCAGATTGAATCGATTGGCGCCGTGGAACGTATCGAAGAAATATTAGCTTTTAAGGAGTTAGATGGCGTGATGGTTGGGCCGTATGACATTTCCGGATCACTTGGCATCCCGGGACAGATAGAGCATAAAAGTGTATTAGAAGCAGGTAAGCGTGTCATTGCGGCGTGCAAACGATATGGAAAAGCATGCGGGACACAAATTGTTGAGCCTAATGAACAGCGAATTAAGAAAGCGTTGGCTGCTGGTTTTACCTTTGTCATTTTGTCGTCAGATGTTTTCCTTTTATGGAAATGGGCGGATCAGATGAAAAGTTTAATCGCTCATAAATAAGATATGGCAAAATATCAAGCTGTGATTCTTGATTTCGATGGCGTGATTGTTGAGTCTGTTGGGATAAAAGACAATGCTTTTAAGGAACTGTTTAAGGATTTTCCCCAGCAACTTGGAAGCATTATGCAGTATCATCGCGCGAACAATGCCACAATCCGGTATGAAAAATTTAGATTTATTTATGAGGAAATTCTTGGTATCCCTTATACGTCTGACATTTCAGAATATTTGAACGCGCAGTTTTCTAAGATGATATTTGAGAAAATCGTGCTATGTCCTTTTGTAAATGGCGCGCAGGAATTTCTGGAGCATTTTGGCAGTCAATCCTTGTTGTATCTGGTTTCGGTAAATCCACTTGAAGAATTAAAGTCCATCCTTCGAGAAAGAAAGCTTAGTCAATTTTTTACAGAAGTGTATGCTCATCCGTGGGGCAAGGCGGACGCGATTCGTGATATTTTGCGTCGCAATGATTTTGCGGAAAGAGAAGCTGTGTTTGTTGGTGACAGCCCCGAGGATTATGAAGCTGCAAGCATGGCAGGAATTGATTTTGTGGGAAGACAGGCGAGCCGTTTGTGGGAGGGGAAGAATTGTGTGGTTCTAAATGATATGCGTGAAGTTTTAAATTATTTAAAAATCCAAGCGCAAGCAGTTCGTTAAAAATACAATACAAAAATTATGTCCGATTACTTACAAAAAACTTTTAACTTAACAGGCAAAACTGCTGTAGTTATTGGTGGGGCGGGTTTTCTTTGTAGTGAAATGGCAATTGGTTTAGCCAATGCGGGCGTGAATATCGCTGTTCTCGACAAGAACGAAGAAAAACTTAAACCCATTATTGAGAAAATAAAAGTCCTTGGGGTTAAAGCGTGTGGAATTTCGTTGGATGTTACAAAAAAAGAAAATCTGTTGGCTGCGAAAGATGATGTTTTAAAAAGATTTGGTAGTGTCGATATTCTGATTAATGGCGCTGGAGTCAACGCTCCGACGCCATTTTTTGATATTAAGGTTGAGGAATGGCAAGCTATTTTGGATTCGCATATTACCGCGACATTTTTAGCGTGTCAGGTTTTTGGTGAGGAGATGGTTAAAAGCAAAAGTGGTTCTATTATCAATATGTCATCAGCTTCTGCCGGGCCGCCTTTGTCGAAGGCATTTACCTATTCGATAGCAAAGGCTGGAATTCGCAATTTGACACAGAATTTAGGGCGTGAGTGGGCTAAGTCCAATGTGCGTGTCAATTGTCTTCGCCCGGGATTCTTTCCGACGGAGTGGAGTAAAAAACATTTTATTGATGAAGCACGCAATGCCGCGATTTTAAATCATACGCCGATGGGGCGTTATGGCAAACCTGAGGAATTGGTTGGCGCGGTTTTATGGCTTTCGTCCGACGCGGCAACATTTGTCACCGGCGCGGAAATTACCATCGACGGCGGTTTTACATGTATGACAATTTAGACAGATTGCTTCGGCGCCCTGTGGGCTCCTCTCAATGAAAGTAAAGTATGAAAACAAAATTAAAAACAGTCATTATTACGGGTGGGACTAGAGGTATCGGTGCCGAAATTGCCAAAGTTTTTCACCGTGCTGGCATGTGCGTCATTATCGGTAGTCGTAATGATAGTGGTTTGGCCGATGAGCTTGATGAGCGCGTACGTTTTGTAAAAATGGATGTTCGTCGGGAAAGCGATCATAAGAAATTGATTTCCGCGGCCTTACAGTGGACTGGGCAAGTGGACGTATATATCAATTGCGCGGGGTTTTCTGCTTGGAAGCCGGTAGGTGAAGTTACGGAAAAGTTTTGGAATGATATGCTTGATACCAATTTGAAAGGTGTTTTTTGGGGTTGTAAAGCGGCCTCCGCAATTTTACCCAAGGGTGGCGTGATAATTAATATTTCTAGTTTGGCCGGCAAACGCGGGAGCAGTAATAATTCAGTTTATTGCGCGTCTAAATTTGGTGTGACAGGTTTGACGCAAGCGCTCGCCAAGGAATTAGGAGCTCGTGGTATTCGCGTTGTGGGCGTTTGCCCTGTCTATGTAGAAACGCCCGGCGTTGTCCAAGCATTACAGGATAAGAATTCCCCGACAAAGGGTAAGAATGTGAAAGCGTATTTACAAAAGTTTACAGCCGAACAAACGGCTTTGGGTGTTTTACCGACAGGTAAAAATATTGGTGAAACCTGTTTGTTCTTGGCATCTTCAGCTGCCGCGGCGATCACCGGCCAATCTTTGAATGTGGATTGTGGGGTTATGCCGCAATGAAAGTGGTCGCTGTTATTCCTGCACGCATGGGTTCGTCACGATTTCCAGGTAAACCATTAAAAAAAATTTTAGATCTTCCATTAGTCGAGCATGTTCGTCGTCGTGCGCTTTTGTGTAAAACGGTTAATGATGTTGTCGTCGCGACATGTGATCAGGAAATTATGGATGCTGTTGAGGATGCTGGTGGCAAAGCGGTAATGACGTCGGATAAACATGAGCGCTGTACGGATCGGGTTGAAGAAGCGGTTCGTGAAAGTGACGCGGATATTGTCATAGTTTTACAGGGTGATGAGCCTTTATTAGGTATCGATGTGATCGATAAGCTCATTGCACCGTTTGTGGAAAATAGGGATGTGTTGTGTACGAATTTGCTTTCAATTATTAATGATGAAGCAGATTTGGATGACCGCGATATTGTCAAGGCAGTTATAAATCAAAAGAATAATGTTTTATGCTTTTCTCGCGCGGGGATTCCGTACCGTCGATCCAAGATTGATTGCCCGTTGTATCGTCAAACCGGATTTTCTGCTTTTCGCAAATCATTTTTAGATCAATTTTCTCAGTTGACACCAACTCCTTTAGAAATTTCTGAATCAGTCGATTTTATGCGAATTTTGGAACATGGCTTTCCAATTTGTGGTGTGATTTATGAGCAAACCACGATTGGTGTCGATCGCCCAGATGATGTTGGCATTGTTGAAAACATTTTGCTTAAAGATCCTCAACAGAAAAAAATTTACGAAATGATTTCTCAATGAGTGCTAAAATTCTTGTTGCTTTGTCCACATTTGCGCAATACGGTCAAGAGCCGCTTGACCTTTTGAAGAAAAGTGGATTGTCTTACACAATCAATCCTGTTTCTCGACGTTTATCAGCGGAAGACATTTTGAAATTTGCTCAGGATTGTTCCGGTATTGTCGCTGGTGTCGAGCCTTATACGAGCGAAGTTTTAAGTAGGTTGCCGCAATTAAAGTGCATTAGTCGTTGTGGTGTCGGTATCGATAATATTGATCAGAGTAAAGCTAAATCTTTGGGTATCAAAGTGCTTAACACTCCTGACCCGGTTATTGTGCCTGTTGCGGAATTAACGATTGGAATGATGTTGGATTTATTACGACATATCACGTGGCACACAGTTTCTTTGCGTAAGTCGCAATGGCAGAAAAAGGGGGGGCGCAACCTTCGAGGACAAACGGTCGGGATTATCGGTTTAGGTCGTATCGGCAAAAAGGTCGCAGAATTTTTAAACCATTTTGGTGCTAATGTGATTGCCACGGATTTGAACCCAGACCAGTTGTGGGCACAGGAGAATCATGTTGCCATCGTTTCAATCGAAGAAATATTGACGAATGCGGATATTGTGACACTTCATCTTTCAACGAATCAGAATGCTCCATTTTTTCTTGGCGAAAAAGAAATTCGTCGTATGAAGGCGGGTGCAATATTATTGAATCTTTCTCGGGGTGAGCTTATAGATGAGCAAGCTCTTTTCGACGCGCTCAAAGAGGAGCGTTTAGGCGGTGTTGGCATTGATGTTTTTCCACAAGAACCGTATTTGGGGAAATTAACTTCACTTGATAATGTTATTATGACGCCGCACGTGGCGACTTTGACGAGAGAGTCACGATTACAAATGGAAACACAGGCTGTCCAAAATCTTTTGCAATCATTAAGTAAGGAATAATGGTATCTCAAATGGCACTTGTAGAATTAAAACAGAAGTTGCATCCATTTGAACTCATCATGGGTTTACATGGTTTGTTGCGTTGGCCGGCGATGACGCGTAAAGAAATGCGTATTCTCAAACGGGTTTTTTTGTCATTTCCCAAAAATCAAACTATCAATATTTTTGAATATGGCATGGGTTTTTCAACGCTTTATTTTGCGAAGTTTTTGCAGAACATGGGTAGGTCTTTTCATATTGATTCATTGGATAATAATCGTTTTTGGTATGAAAAAGTCACAGCCATGATTCGAAATGAAAAATTAAGTGATTCTGTTACTTTGCATTTACGTGAGTTTGCTCCTTTTTGGGAAAAGTCAGGCTGGAATTGGCAAGCACCGCAGATGCATGGCACATTTGCGCCGAGTATGCCGGAAGAAAATGAATACATTGTTTTACCTCAGACATTGCATAAACATTACAATGTCATTTTTGTCGATGCCCGTTTTCGTCGTCGCTGTTTGGAGACGGCGCTTCAAGCTGTTGATCATCGTGGTATTGTCATCTTGCATGACGCGCAAAAGAAACAATATCAATCTTCAACGGAGCTTTATCGACATTCTCGATTTATCGACAGTGGTAAGTATTTTCCATTTGCTCGCAAGCAATATCAGATCTGGTTAGGAAGCCCGACCAATACTTTGGTTGAAGAAATTGCACGGGAGTTTGCCTAATATGAGAACACCCACAATTACAGTGCTGATGACGGTTTATAATGGCGACAAATATCTTAAAGACGCTATTGAAAGCATATTGAAGCAAACTTATACGGATTTTGAATTCTTAATTATCAATGATTGTAGTCGTGATCATTCCGAAGAAACGATTAAATCTTTTTCGGATAAACGCATACGGTTAGTGAATAATGAAACAAATTTGGGTCAAACCCGATCATTGAATAAGGGTTTAGGTCTCGCCCGCGGGCGTTACATTGCGCGAATTGATGCGGATGATCTTGCTTTTCCGGCGTGGTTATCTAAGAATCTTACGGCATTGCAGGCCAATTCGCAAACAGCGGTCGTTAGTTGTAAAGCCGTTGTGATTGACGCAACGAATAAAATTCAGAAGGTTCTAAATACTCCGTGTGATTATGATGATATGGTATTGCGTTCTTTATTGGCGACACCGCTTAATCATGTTGGATCGGTTTATAAGACGGATGTGATTGCGTCTTTGGGTGGTTACGACGAGCGCTTTCGCATTGCGGCAGATTTTGAACTGTGGTCAAAATTAATACGAAATAATATTCATTTGTCTTCAACGGATGAACCGCTCGTCGCGATTCGTGTGCATGATCATTCGATCAGTATCAGCGAGCGCGGAAGAACAGATATTGGCGAGATTTCCGAGATTATGGCCCGAAATTTTAGGAGTCTCGTCGCATTTTCAGTTACGGATGACGACATTCACCGTTTGTGGAAACTCAACTACGCAACGGCACAATTAAGCAGTGAAGAATTTTATGGCAGTTTAAGCTTATTGCAACGGGCTTATCGGTCGTTGAACTCTAAGTATGAGATTTCATTGTCGAAAATCAATGCTTTTGCTATTCAACAGAAGCGAGTCCTTTATGCCAAACGTGCTTTTAGTGAAATTCATGAAGGTCATAGCGAGCAATTACGGGTTTTAGCGGCACAGTATCGTCAAAGTGAAGGCTGGTTGAATATGTTTTCGATATTGTGGCTGGGATCATGGCTGGGCAAACCATTTCTGAAACAATTGCCGTGGGTTTATCAACGCTGGAGTGGTTGGTCCACGCGAAAAAAACTGCAACAACAGGATTGTTCTGAATTATGTCTAAGAAAATAAAATATTTAATCACCGGCGGGGCAGGATTTATCGGCAGTAATTTTGTGCATTATCTTTTTCGCAAACACAAAAATATTCATGTCTGTGTTTTAGATAAGTTGGGCTATTCGGCGAGTTTAGCGAATTTAAAGCCGTATCAAGATTGTAAAGATTTTGAATTTATTAAGGGTGACATTTGTGACGATAAAGTTGTCGCAAAGGCTATGGCGGGTAGACAAGTTGTTATCAACTTTGCGGCGGAAGTCGCGGTGGACCGATCTATTGATGATCCACAATCTTTTTTGAAGACAGATATTTTTGGTGTTTATACATTATTGGAAGAAGCTCGTAAGCAAAAGAATTTTAAAAAGTTCATTCAGATTTCGACGGATGAAGTTTATGGTCAAATTTTAAAGGGGAGCTTTAAGGAAAATTCGGAAACGTTACCTCGTAATCCATACGCGGCTTCCAAACTTGGTGGAGAGCGGATTGCGTACAGTTTTTTTAAGACGTATAATTTACCTGTCGTCATTACGCGAGCGGCCAATAATTATGGTCCGGCAGCGTATCCGGAAAAAGTCATTCCACTTTTTATTACTAATTTAAGTGATGGTCTTGCTGTGCCTGTTTATGGGCAGGGTAAGCAGATGCGTGATTGGCTTTACGTCGAGGATCATTGCACGGCCATTGATTTGCTTATTAAAAAAGGACAAGATGGCGAAGTTTATAATGTGGGGGCTGGTGAAGAGTGCACTAATATTGAATTGACGCGCCGCATTTTGAAATTGATGGGTAAAGATCAGTCATTGATTAATTTTGTCGCGGATCGACCGGGACACGATTTTCGTTACAGCCTAGATTGTTCTAAGTTAAAGAAACTTGGTTGGAAGCAAAAATACAATTTGACCGATGGTTTGAAATTGACGGTTGATTGGTATAAAAATAATGAGGCTTGGTGGCGGCCGTTAAAGAAGAATTTGGATCAAAGGTTTGTTTCTGGATTTTGGGGAGAAAAGAAATGAAAGGTGTTTTGCTTGCCGGTGGAACCGCTCAGCGTTTGCGTCCTTTGACCAAGGTCACAAACAAACATCTTTTGCCGGTTTATAAAAAACCGATGATTTATTATCCTTTGGAAACTTTGCTTAAAGCGGGTATTAAAGATATTCTGATTGTGACCGGCGGGGAACATGTCGGGGATTTTTTTCAATTGCTTGGCTCAGGAAAAGAGTGGGGCGCGCATTTTAGCTATGAAATTCAAGAGGGAAATACTGGTACGGGCGCGGCTTTGTTATTGGCGGAAGACTTTGTTCGTGATGAAGCGTTTATGGTTATTTTAGGTGATAATGTCGTTTGTGAAGATATCGGACAATTTGTTCAAAATTTTAAGGCTGAAAAAGAGAAGTTTAAAGCTAAGATTCTCGTCGCAAAAGTTAAGGATCCGGAAAAATATGGCGTCATAGAGTTTGACGGTAAGCGTATTAAAAATATTATTGAAAAGCCGCGGCATCCGATATCAAATTATGTGAATACTGGTTTATGGATGTTTTTGCCGGAGGTTTTTGCTTTGCTCAAAGATCTTAAAAAAAGTCCGCGCGGCGAATATGAAGTGACAGATGTCCTCGCGCATTATGCCCGCAATCATGTTTTATCGTATTCTATTCTGAAAGGCCCGTGGACCGACGCGGGTAGTTTTGAGTCACTTTACAATGCTACGGTTTTGATCAAAAAGTTTGAAGACCGGCAGGCAAAAAAAACTTAATTATGAAAACTGCTAAGATTCTTGTGACAGGTGCCAATGGGTTTGTCGGCCAAGCGCTTTACCGACGGCTTATGGCCTTGGGATATCATGTTTTTGGTCTTGATCGAATAAATTCGTCGATGAGCAAAGGTTTTGTGAAATTCTATTGTATTGACATCACAGCGCCTTTTAAAATTGACGAAGAATTCGATTTTGTTTTTCATTTGGCGGCGCACAATGTGACACACGTCGGTAGTCAGGAAACGGATCTTTATCATGCGGTCAATGTCAAAGGCACAGAAAATGTTTTAAACGCAGTTAAGGCCGCGCATTTTATCTTTCTCTCAACGACAAAAATTTATAAGGCCGAAGGTAAGACATTAGATGAGAGAAGTCCTCTTTTACCGGCGCAAGAATATGAGAAGAGTAAGCTTGCCGCAGAAAATTTGTGTCGTGAGATGTGTGATGCAGAAAAATTATTGATTTTGCGTTCTGTTAATATTGTTGGTAAAGGTCAGCCGGACAAAGCAATTTTGCCGGTTCTTTTTAAAAAGGCTATGGCGGGTGAAACATTAGAAATTTTTGGTCCGCGCGGGTTGGTTTTACAGCTTTTATATGTTCAAGACGTTGTGGACGCGTTTGTGAAAGTCATTGAAAAGGAAAATCTGCATGGAATTTATAATCTCGCCTCGTTAGAGCATATTCGTTTGGATGAATTGGCCGAAAAGATCAAGAAAATGGCACAATCTACAAGTGAAATTCGTTTTTCCAATGAATCCGCGGTTATTTTTTGTGAAGTCAACGCAATCAAAGCGCAAAACGCTCTTGATTGGCAGGCAAAGACAAAAATTCAACAAATTTTGGCTGAATATTGCTGATTTTAGAATTTTTTGGCAAATAAAGAAATATTGGCCTTTTCGCCTTTAAAATTATATACTTGAAAGGTTTAGGAAGCTTACGATAAGAGGAGAAATGAGAAATGAATTTATATCAAAATAATGCGTTTCGTGTGTTGGGACTTTTAACCAATGCGACGACTGCTGAAATTGTGGCGAGAGCCAATGAACTTAAGATTAAAAATTCCATGGATTTTGATGGCGGGTATGAATATGATTTGCCATGGCTGGGTCCTATGGATCGCAGTGAAGAGAATATTTCCAGCGCTGTTCAGCGCCTCGAAGACCCTGTTCGGCGTATTAAGCAGGAATTGTCATGGTTTTGGGTTCAAAATGATGTTGACCGTTCTGCGATTAAAGCCCTAACCAATCGTCAGCCAAATGTTGCGGCTGATTTATGGCTCAAAGCCAGTGGCCTCAAAATGTCTGATCTTGCCGCCAAGAATATTACACCTTTGACCACGCCTGATGCTTTGACTGCTTTGCATAATCTTTTTATTCTTTTTCAATCGACCTTATTACGAAATGAATTAATGGCCAAGGAGGATGAAGCTATCAATCTTCTCAATTCACCCACCAGCGAAGAAGATTGGGCGATTTCTCTGAAAATTTTTAATTTCCTTTACGACAATCCTAAATTTTGGGATTTGGTTAAAAAACGGATGGAGGCGATGCAGGATCGTCGTTTGCAGACGATTTCTTTGGACGAAATCAAAGAAAGTGCTTTGAACAATGCTTTGTCCGCACATTTTTACCTCATCACACAAGCCTTGAGCAGTAAAGATTTGCCTATGCTTGATAAACATATTGAAATTCTTGAGAATGCCAACATGCCTGTTGACCTCTATAAGTCGGGTTTGAACTTGGTTCTCAATTCTCGGATCGCCAATATCAATTCATTGTGTGATGAATTTGTGAGAGAACGAAAAGTTTTGGAAACGAAAGGCGATGGCGCGCAATATAAAAGTTTATTTTATAAATATCGTGATTCTGGTAAGCAACTTATTGATGATTGCAAGCTTGTTGATCGTAAAGGTATGACGGATTTTGTGGTTACGAGAGAAAAATATGCCAAATCATTTCATCAGCTTTCATGGAAATTAAACAAATGTGGGGACTCCTTAGGCGCTTTGGAAAGCATGAATGAAGCGTATAAGAATTTATATTCTGATGCTCTGCGTTTGGAATGTGAAAAGGACGCGGAGCGCATTTTGCAAGACGCTGTTCTGCAATATAGCAGTGAAGCGACCAAGCTCATACATCCATCTAATGGTCAGGCTCCGCTTGATAAAGTCCTCGACGTCAAAGATCAGTATTTGGAACATGTTCATTCACTTTTTACCATCGGTGAAGTGTTTATGACCGATCATTTGCAGGGATTACTTCGCGAAGTCGTCATTAAGGAACTCAAGCTGATTGCGGTGGAAGTTCACGATAAATATCAGGCTTATGAACAGGCCAATGGTGTTATGAAAGAAGCCATTTCTTGGGCTGTGGAAGCAAAGAACGATGCATTCAAAAATGAGTTGGAGACGATCAAGCGCAGTTGGGTTGCAGAAGTTTCACCTGCGACCAAAACCGAGATTAATCAAAGTGTCGCGATAAAATCGAAAGTCAATCCGGTTCTTGCCGCGGCCTTTGGTGTGATTATGATTATTGTCATCGCGCTGGCTTTAAAGGTTTCTACAGAAGTTGTATCCAAGACACCAGTGCCTCCAGTGAAAACTCCTACGATTGTGTCTACATCACCAGAAGAACCGTCACAGCCACCAGCAAAAGTTGCGATATCTCAGCCGGTTGTTTCGGGAAATGTAAATCCTCCGTCACAAATTCCAACAGCTTTAGCGGCTAGCGGTGTACCATTGGCCGCGATTGCAAGAGAAGTTCCTCCGAGTGTTCAAAGTATTTCCGAAAATGTGCCGGCTGTTATCGTTGATAATCAATTGCGTGCTCAAGCGAACAAAGTTAAGGCGCAAATTGAGCGTGATAAGCAAAAGATTAAAGAAATGGAAGCAGTGCTTGATGATCGCACGCAGGAAATGGATCGTAAGCAAAAGGAATTAGATGTTTTAAATAATAAAATGGGGACATATCCAGATAGTCCTGAATACAATTATTGGGTTAGTGAACATAATGCGCTCGTCCGCGAGAATAATGAAGCCAATGTGAAGTCCAAAGAGTTGTATCAAGAATATCAAACGCAATTTCAGCGTCATCAAGCTTTAATCGCGGAATACAATGCCAAATTTGCCCGTTAAACCTTATGAAAGACAAGAAATCATATCCTCTTGTCCACGCTTCCAAATCCGACCATTCGGAGTCTGTGGATTTTCTTGTCGACATGGCCATTGAATTCTGGCGTTTAGAAAAACGTCTTAGTAAAATCAAATCTTCCTTAAGTAATGTTGACGCGCAGGATTTTGGTGATCAAATGCAGCGTATGACGGCGGTGTTTGAAAAACATCAAATCGAGATTCACGACCCTAAAGGGGAAATTTATATTGATGGACGCGCGTTAAAAGCAATTTATATTGAAGAAGTTGCAAGCCTTCCTGTCGGTGAATGCCGCGTTATTGAAACTATCAAGCCTTCCGTTTGTCGTAAAGGTGTTCAGATTTTTCAGGGTGAAGTCATTGTTGGTCAGGGTCCATCCCAAAAGTCAATAAAGGCTAAATTATGAGTCGAAGAACTGTTGACTTTGGTATTGATTTGGGCACGAGCAATTCAGCGATTGCTTTGATGGATCGCGGCGAAGTCTGTGTTTTAAAGAATTTTAAGCAATCTGAAATTACGCCTTCGGTTGTTCGTATTGATGAACACGGCGGTATTATTGTCGGACAAGGCGCCTATAGTCGGCTTTTTATTGATGGCGAGAATACTTTTTCTGCTTTCAAACTTTTGATGGGGACGCGACAAATCAAAACTTTCACGCGTTCCGGTCGTATTCTCAAACCTGAAGATTTATCCGCGGAAATTCTTAAAGATCTCAAGGCGACAGTTAAGCTTCGTATGCCGGATGAACCTGATCTTACATCAGCGGTCATCACGGTACCGTGCTATTTTGAAATGACCCAATCGCAGGCGACCACAGCGGCCGCGAAATTGGCCGGCATTGAATTTGCGCCACTTTTGCAGGAGCCGATCGCGGCGTCAATTGCGTACGGCTTTATGGAAAAAATGCCGAAGGGATATTGGATTGTTTATGATTTGGGTGGTGGAACATTTGACGTGGCTCTGTTATCGAGTCGCGATGGGCATTTGGTTGTCATTGATCACGGCGGTGATAATTATTTGGGCGGCACCGATTTTGACTGGTGTATTGTCGAGGAAATTATTTATCCTGTTTTACGGCAGGAATATGATTTGCCGGAATTATCGCGCTTAGGTCAATATGGTTTACTCAATGCTCTTTTAAAATATGCGGCGGAAGAAGCTAAAATCAATCTTTCGCATAGTGAAAAAACAGAGATCAACATTGATTTTATTGAAAGTGTGAAAGATAAACAGGGCAAGGTGATTAAGGTGCGCATTCCTTTTAATCGCGAACAGCTCAATTGTATCATTGAAGAACATGTGGAAAAAAGTTTTCGTATTTTTCGCAATGTCCTCGAGAATCAAAATTTATCATCGTCGGATATCGGACATCTGATTCTTGTCGGTGGCCCTACTCAAATCCCTTACATTCGTGAGCGTTTGAAGGATGAATTTAATATCCCGGTTAATTATGCTGTTGACCCGATGACGGTTGTGGCCAAAGGAGCGGCGATTTACGCGGCTTCGCAATTGTTGCCTGTTAGTAAAACGCATAAAGATAATCCGAGTGTGTCTGTTGAATTGCGATATGAACCGATGACAACCGCGTTGGAAGTCAGTCTCGGCGGAAAAATTATACCATCCGCAAGGAATGTCTTACCGTTGGGAATGAAAGCGCAGATTCGCAGCGCGGCCGGTGATTGGCAGAGCGGTATGCTGGAAACCAAGAATAATACATTTTTTGTCACTCTTTTGTTGCGTGAAAATCGTATTAATAATTTTATTGTCACACTGTTTGATGACAGCGGTAATCAGATTCCGGTTGATGTGGATTCGTTTTCGATTCATCAAGGTATGTCTGTCGGTGCGCCGCCTTTGGCGCGGTCTATTGGTGTGGAGTTACACGATGGATCATTTGATCGTCTTTTGCTAAAAGGTGTTTCACTGCCGGTTAAGGCGTCGTATACATATCACGCTGTCAAAGATATTCATCCCGGACAAGAAGAAGAGGCGATTGAAATTCCTGTTCGTGAAGGGGAGAGTGATCGCTTTGATCAGAACAGGCATTTGGGGACTTTGGTTATCCGTGGGACGGATGTTGGACGTAAAATTCCTGTTAACGCGGATATTGAAGTCACGATTTATGTCGACCAATCGCGAGGTGTTTCGGCGGAAGCTTTTATTCCGATTGTTGATCAAAAGTTTTCGATGAAAATTCCCAATATGACGTCACCTTTACCGAACATTACTGATTTTGCCAGTGTTCTTGAACGTGAAGATAAACGGTGGAAGGAAATTCAACATAAGGCCGCGTCTTTAAAAGTTTCTTTGTATGATGCCATAGGGTTGGTTGATCGACTTTTTAAGGAAATCCGACGGGAAATTGAAGCGGCACATGGTGGAGACCCAATCGCGGTCGAAAAAGCGGATCGTCGGGTTAAAGATTTGAAGGAACATCTTTATGCGGCTGAAAAATTATTAAAGTGGCCGATATTGTTAAATGAGTATAAGCAGATTTTGGCTGATGTGCAGGAAACGGTTGACAGTTGGGGGCGTGGTCAAGATTATGCCAAGCGTTTGGGATTGTTAAAGAAGGATGCTGATAAAGCTGTGACGTTGAATGATAGTAAGAGGCTTGAAAAGGCTCTTGAGGATATGCATGATTTGAAGTGGGAAATTCTTTTTCGTCAAAAGGATTTTTGGATTGGTGCTTTTCAGGAATTGCGGCAAAAGGATGCGGCGAGTTTTGTGGATCAGAAGCGAGCGTTGGAATTGTTAGAGGAGGGTGGACGGGCGCTTTTGCGTCACGACAATGAATCGGTACAGAGTATTACAATTGAGTTGTGGAAATTGATTTCGAAAGATGATCAAAATAGTATTGAGCACGTTGTCAATAGTCGGTCAGGAATTAAGAAGAAGGGATCTTAATCATACTGTCATTCCCGCAATCTCTTAGCGGGAATCCAAGATTTTGGAGAATGGATCCCCGATAGGAGCTTTCGGGGATGACAATAATTCGTGAAGATAGGATCGCCAAAATCGCCCGAGACATAATATCATTCTGCCTAAGTGAAATATTTTATGAAAAGAAATTTTAATTTATTGCCAAATTTTACTGTAATCCGGGACACGTATACGATCGACAGTGTCTTGGGGGAAGGCGCGTTCGGTGTTGTTTATAAGGTTCGTCACAAATTTCTTGGCATTCAAGCGCTCAAAATCCTTCATCCCGAGAAATTGCCACATAATAGCCAGACTGATTTCTTAAATGAAGCATTCATTCTCGCGAAGATCACACATCCGAATGTTGTGCGTGTTTTTGAGGCCAATCATTTTGATTTCGACGGCAAAAAGGTTTCGTATGTAGCCATGGAATATGTGTCTGGTGGCACGCTTGACGCGTATTTACGCAAACATGGGCGTCTGAATCTGAGCTTAGCGATACAAATTCAAATGATGATTTGCCGCGGTTTGGCGCAGGCACATCATCATGAACCATCGGTTATTCATCGTGATGTTAAGCCTCAGAATGTCATGGTCGATACGAGTGGTAAACATTTTGTCGTAAAAGTTTCAGATTTTGGTCAGGCCAAACATGTGGATCCTTTAACAAAACTTACCGAATCTGCAGGCACACTCGCATTTATGGCGCCGGAGGGGTTTTGGAATTATAAATCACCAGCAAGTGATGTGTATTCGGCAGGAATTATATTTTATATGATGTTGACAGGTGGCAGTCCTTATAAAATGCCCGACACGAGCAAATATAAGGATGAAAAGCAGGTTGAAGCGATGATTCGTAAGGCGCGCAGTATCCCGCCTCGATTACCGTCGGAGCATAGTACGGATATTGATTCGGAATTGGATCGGATTGTGTTGAAAGCTTTGGAAACAGATCCTGATAAACGTTATCAGGATGCCGAAGAGTTTTTGCAGGCTTTGGATGATTATTTATCATTGGATCACGAATTTTTTAAGAAGCGTGTGCATGCAATTTTAACATTGGGTCAGCAATATCGCGATTTGCCTGAAGCTGTGGATGCGATGGAGGCAATTGCCAATGCATTGCCTGATGAGAAGAAGAAAATTTTTATGAAGCGTTATGGGATTTTTTTGGACAGTTGGAAAAAAGGGATTATTCTGTGAAAAAGATTATTTGTCTGATTATTAAATCTGGCCCTTTGCGTGGTCATAAGTATTTTGTAAATTCGGATTGCCCGGTTATGATCGGCCGCGCGCAGGAGGCGAATATCCGCATTTCGGAAGACAAGTTTTGTTCGCGCAGTCACGCTGTGGTTTTTTGGGAAAAAAATGCGTGTTTTGTTAAAGACCTCGGTAGTACCAACGGGACATTTGTTAATAAAGTGAAAGTTGTCGGTAATGTCAAAGTCACCAATCAGGATATCATCAGTTTTGGCAAAACCAATGTGATGGTATTTATTGCTGATCGCCCGCAAAATGGCAAACCGCTAATCGATAGCTGGTAATATTCCTCGTCATATTTGTAAACTCAATAATCAGTAGACAATGCATTTGAGTCGGGTTAAAATCACATCCGAATAAAATGTAAATGAAAGCCTTACAGAAAGGAACATCATGTTTACGCGTCCCTTGCAACCTGCGGCACACTCGTTTTTACCTTCTTTAGCTTTGCTGGTATTGCGTCTTATTGTCGGTGTCGCGTTTTTTCAACATGGATTAGGCAAAATTCAGGACCCGATGGGGTGGATGGGACCGACTTCATCAGTACCGCCGTTGTTTCAATGTTTGGCCGCAATTTCTGAATTTGGTGGAGGAATTGCTTTGGTTCTTGGATTATTGACGCCACTATTTTCATTAGGGATTGCTTGTACTATGGCTGTCGCGGTTCATTTGCACGCAATCGTTATGAAAAATCCGTTTGTTGATCTAGGTGGCGGAACCGCGTATGAGCTTCCTTTAGTATTCTTTGGTGTTGCGCTCGTTTTTTTAACGCTTGGCCCGGGTCGATTTTCTCTTGATGCCCTAATCTTTCGTAGTGGTAAGAAATAATCTGGCTGTTAAAGCATCATGTTGAAAACTAAAATCTTAATTTGCGGGATTTTGCCTCCGCCGAATTTTGGCCACAGTATGCTCTATAAAGCGCTTATGGAGTCGCGCTTTGTTCGTGAGTTTGACGTTGTGTTTTTTAATATGAAGTTCTGGTCATATGAAAAACATAAGAAAGTCACCGTCGCCAAACTTTTCAAATTTATCCAATACTATTTCCAATTCATCGGTTTGATCATAACCTGCCGCCCCCAATACATCTTATATGCCATCAGTTTTGACAAAATGCCATTTCTTAAAGATTTTGTTTTTTGTATGACGGCTAGATTTTTTGGCCGCAAAGTTATTGTGCATGATATGGGTCAATATGTGCGCGAACTGTATGATTCTTCAACGAGTTTTCATCAGAAACTTATCCGCTGGATGCTCAAAGAAATGACAGCGAGTATTGTTTTGGGAGAAGCCACGAGAAAAGTTTATAATGATCTTATGGACATAAACCGCGTGTTTGCCGTGCCTGGCGCGGTGGCGGATTCGGCAGGATTAATCCCGCAAATAAAACACGAAATTGTTGGTGAAAGGGTTAATGTTTTGTTTTTTTCTTTTTTGCAAAAGTCCAAAGGCATTTGGACGGCATTAAATGCTATGCCAATGGTAGTCGCGCAAAATCCCAATGTGCATTTTACTTTTGCCGGACCAGCAGAGTCAGAACAGTTTGTTCTCGAGATGAAAGATTTTATAAAAATAAATAATTTGGAAGCACATTTTGAATATGTCGGTTACGTCGGCGACGAAGAAAAAAGAACAGAGTATTATCGTAAAAGTGACATGTATATTTTCCCGACGCTGCGTGATGTGTTTGGTTTGGTCCTTTTGCACGCGATGGCCGAAAGCCGGCCGGTTATTGCTTCAATTGAAGGGTGTATTCCAGAAATTGTTGATGATGGACAGACCGGTTATCTTTTTCCAAAAGGGGATGCCAAGGCTTTGGCGGCAAAGATTTTGTTATTGGCAAAGGATTCGCAGTCGCGGGCGATCATAGGCGAAAAGGGTCGTGAAAAATATGAGCGGGTTTACACGCTAGACGCGTATGCGGGACGGATGATTGATGTTTTTAATACAATATTGTGATATTTTATTTGTCAGATCAGTGTATTTCATGTAACTTTAATATCTTATGAAGCACGAAAATTTCACCCGTGGTGAAGGGTTATTAGAGAATTTTTTGGCCTACCGGCGTTTTTGTGTCGCTGATCAGCTGATTGATCCAAAGCACCGACAAGGTCGGATTTTAGACATTGGTTGCGGCGCGCTTCCGTATTTTTTGCTACATACCACATTCCAAGAAAAACATGGATTGGATCCCAATGTTAGGGTTTCAGACACGAAAAAGTTTGATGAGAAGATTACGTTTCATAAGATCATGATCGAAAAAGGGACTCGTTTGCCTTTTGCAGATCAATATTTCACGACAATTACAATGCTTGGTGTTGTTGAACATTTTCGTGTCGAGCAATATGTTGATTTACTAAAAGAAGTTCACAGAATTCTGAAACCCCAAGGACACTTTATTTTAACTACTCCCAGTCCTTGGACGAGACCTTTACTAAAAATTATGGCTCAATGTCGTTTGATCAGTGTCCAAGAAATCGAGGGTCTTATGGCAAATTATCCCAGAGAAACACTGCGGCAATGTTTTAATAAATCCGGATTTGATGACCAAACAATGCGGTTCGGTTATTTTCAAATGTTTCTTAACAGTTGGGCTATCATTAAGAAATGAAAACTCCAGTTTTAAGTATCGTTACCGATCTTTCCGATACCAGATGGTTGGAATATATTCTTGTCGAATTCAAAAGGATCAACCTTTGTCAGGCGGATATTAAAATTGTCTCCTTAGCTGACGAGCAAGCGATTGGTCATTCAAACAAAATATTTTACAGCCAACGATTTTGTTCAGGATTTTGTGTACCGCAAAGGCAGATTTTGCCGAATGGTAAAGTTCATTATATTAAGGGTGATCTCTATGTTCTCGATCAAACGATAGAAGACGATGAGCGTTTTACCTGTTCTTATGATATTTTTTGGAATGCTTTTGCGTTTCTTTCCCGCTTGGAAGAATATCAACTTGCTCAAAATCATCGTAGTTCAATGAGCCATCGCATTTTGCATCCGCGGCAGGATAGACATTCACTCACGATTCCCATCGTTAACTTGCTTTTTAATCGATTGGAAGATTTGGTTACGAGAAATTTCCCCGAGATCACGTTTGGTGTCAGTGCTAAACCGCGGGTTGAGTTTTCGCACGATATTGATTATCTTTCTAAATCCATCCAATTTATGGCTAAGCAAAGTATTTTGAATGCGTATGATTTTTTTCGTTTTTTCCCTCGCTTCGGCGATATGGGAAAAAGCTTTTTGAAGTCAGTCTCATTTCTTTTTTCCCGACCTTCTTATTGGACCTTTGAATATTGGGAAGAAATCGAAAAACGCTACAATACTCGTTCAATTTTTTATATTCACGCCAAAGCGATCAAAAAGAATTTTTTAACTTGGATTATCGACCCTAATTATGACCTTTTAAATCATCCGCGTCTGCAAAAGAAGCTTAAGGATTTACTTCGGGATGGTTTTGAGATTGGTTTGCATGGGAGTTATTATAGTGCCGTCGATGGCGAGATCATGGCGAAAGAAAAAGCGATTTTAGAAAAGGTCATTGAAAGACCCGTCACAAAGATTCGTCAGCACTGGCTTCGCTATAATGAGCTCGTAACGCCGTATATTCACAATAAACTTTTTGAGTATGATTCAACGCTGGGTTGGAATGACCGCATTGGTTTTAGAAGCGGATGTGCCAGCCAATATCATCCGTATGATCATAAAAATAAAAAAGGTTTTGAAATTATCGAGACTCCGCAGATCATTATGGATTTTAATATTTATCAATCTCTTGTTTTAGAGAATAAATATTTTATGGGGATAGCGCTGGATATTATTAGCAAACTTGATGAATGTAAATCCGCGTGTGTGGCGGTTTCGTGGCATGAGCGCGCCTGCACCAGTGACTATGAGTGGCACGCCACGTATGAAATGATTCTTGAGCGCGTTTCGCAATTGTGGGGGACACCACACGAAGAAAGCCATGATCATTTAAGGGTGAAAAATGAAAACTTGGTTTAAGAATAACGGAATAACGTTTTATTGGATCTTTATCACAATTGCGTATGTGATCTGGAGGGTGGACATATTTTTAGAGAAATAAAAGGTGGTTTAGCACATTTTCCGACGTGGCTTTTGATCATCGGGTATGGTGTGTTTTGGCTTGAATTATATGTTGTTAAAAAAGGTCATGGCCTGACATCTCCCTTGGCGCCGGCAGTTGCGTTGATTATTTTGGGAATCCTTTTGCCGCGAAGTTTTGGATCGATAAAAGGGTGCTGGAAATTTCTTTGTGATAATTTTAATGAACAAAGTCGGTTTAATAAATATGTAATCGTCGTAGGGTCTTTGCTTAGTTTAATTATCCTTGGCTGTGGGTTTTATGCGTCCTTGTTCCCGCCGCATTTGCTGCAGGAACACGATCTGATGCATTATCGCCTAGCGGTGCCACGGCAGCATTTGATTATGGGGAGTTTTGCGCATATTCCATGGTCAGCGGCAGATTTTTTTTATATGCCACTGGATTTTGCGCTGACGCCATTCTGGCTGGCAACGTCTTTGCCCAACAAATTCCCTCAGTTTTTATTTATTTTGGGGTTGCTGGCCATTGCCGTAAAATTAGTGAAGCATTTTACCGGTAATCATTTTATGGCGCAGGTGATGGTGGTGTTCTGTATTCTTGGTTCTCATAATGTCGGTATACAGATGGGAACAGGGATGTTGGACTTGGCGGGATGTTATTTGCTGTTAGCAGCTTTGCATAGTTTTTTGGAGAAGAACATATTTTTATGTGCTGCTGAATTTACTTTTTATTTTTGGTCAAAATCATTTATTCCGCCCATGATGATTTTGATTATGATCGGCGTTGTTCTTATTTTTGTTCTTTTGAAAAGTCGGGGTTCTCTGAAAACAGATTGGGTTTACGCCGGCGCATTTGGACTTTTGTGGAAAAACAATTGGCCGATTCTAAAAAAGTTGACCGGGATTTTTCTAGTTTTGAGTCTGTTGATTGGTGGGCCATTTGTGATCAAGAACCTTTATTATACCGGAACGCCGACTTATCCTTTTGTGGTAGGGCTCGTGCCGGGACTCGCGAATCTTCAAAAGGATGCCGATGTTTGGCAGATTATAGAGTCGAACGCTTATAATAATACTCAAACCAAGGATGCTTACGGGCATGGCCGTTCATGGGGGGCTTTTTTAAGTCATTTATGGTTGATCTCTGTTCCGGAGCAGGGTGTTAATAACAGCTATGATTATCCTGTGGGGTTGATTTATTTGTTGTGTTTGGGTCCGTTCTTATTGGTATTATTTCGTGCGTTAAGGCATAAGGAATTTCTGTTGGTTCCTGTTTTTGTCGTCGTGTTTTGGATGGTATGGTGGTTTACATCGCAGCAGTCAAGATTTTTGTATATTCCAATTGTTCTGATGATTATTGTTGTTGTTTCTGATAAAAGATTTTTAACTCCTGTGTTTTATGTGTGTGTATTTGTAGCGTTAACTTCAACATGCTTATCAATTGTTCGGGCGCATAAAGCTGACTGGGGAAAATCCGCTTATGAAGTTCTCAGGCCTCGAGATAAGATATTGCTTACGATGTCAAAGAATTTTGATGGTTTGCATCCATTGATGGTTGACCATGCGGATGTGGCTTTTGCGGATTTTCCGGTTATTATAAAAAATAAAGGAATTCTAGTCTTGAAATGAAAAGAAGAAATATTTTAATAATTTTAATTATTGGTGCGTTGGGACTTTTTTGGGATGATATTGCCACACGTGTGTCTCGTCTAGAAAATTATGTGCGTGGTTATGCCTTTTTTGGTCAACGTATCACAAATCTCGAGGAAGAAATTAATCGCACGACTGTTTTAGAAAAGCAGATGTTGGAAGTCGAAAATGAACTTAAGCGGATAAGTCCTTTGTCAGCCAAGCTTAATCTGACGACAAATCGACTTAATATTATAGAGGACTTTATGATGAAAACCGCGCTTGAGGGTAAGGTCGGCAGGGTTTTTCGGACCACGCAGGTTTCGGATCAAATCAGTGATTCATCAATTGGCAGTAATCCGTCCCATCGTAATGGCAATTGGGGCGGCCATACCTTTGTGTGGGTTGGAGGGGCTGACGCGGATTATACGGCACGAATATTAATCAAATTTGAGGAACTTACTCCCATGCTTATGAAGGGTAAGAAAATTGAGGCGGCAGTGATTTATCTTAAGCAAACTCAACCTGACGATTTGGTGGAAGATGATCAAGCATTAAATGAGACGATCAATGTTTTTCGTGTGCGTAAAAAATGGAATCAGGGGACGCATATTCGTGGTCAAGCAGATCAAGGAGAGGTGACGTGGGTTTCGGCGCGTACGGGTCAGGAGCAATGGGCTGTTCCGGGCGCGAGTGATGAAAAAGAAGATTTTGATCCTCTTATTCTTGCTACGAGTGGGCCGGTATTAACAGGCAATGCTCAGGAATGGGTGCCATTGACATTTACTTCTGCGGGTTTGATTCAATTGCAGGATATGTTAAGTCATGGCAGTGTAAAAAACCAAGGATTTATTTTACGAAACCCAGATGAAAATCAACCGAATGCCTTTTTATTTTTCCATTCTTCGGAAAGTAGTCCTCAAAACCGTCCCTATATAGAAATTTATTATACGGAAGAGCCAACGGATCAATTAAAAAAATAAGGGTGTCTTATGCGTTTGAGTATATTAATTCCTGTTTATAATGAAAGTCGCTATTTGGAGGCTTTGATTGAGAAAGTTGTGCGTCAAAGCATTTTGGGCATTGCCGCAAAGGAAATCGTGATTGTTGATGATGGTTCGACCGACGGCAGTGTGGCAATTATTGAGAATTTGGTAAAAAAGTATGAGGGACAAATCGTAGCGGTATTTCACGCGCAAAATGCCGGCAAGGGAGCCGCGATTCGTAGTGCCGTTGAAAAAATGACAGGAGATCTCTGTATTATTCAGGACGCGGATTGGGAATATGATCCACAGGATTATTCTCTTGTTTTGGAACCGATGATCACCGGACGTGCGGACTGTGTTTATGGTTCACGCTTTATTGGCACGCAGTCGAAGCGCGTTTTGTATTTTTGGCATTATGTCGGTAATAAAGTTTTGACATTGTTAAGCAATATGTGTTCGAATTTAAATCTCACGGACATGGAAACAGGGTATAAAGCTTTTCGTTCGGACATTTTGAAAACAATTCCGATTCGTTCTCGAGATTTTGGTTTTGAACCTGAAATTACCGCGAAGATTGCTCGTCGCAAATGCCGTGTTTATGAGGTTGGTATCAGTTATAATGGTCGCACATATGAAGAAGGCAAGAAAATAATTTGGATTGATGGGTTAAAAGCAGTTTTTGTTATTCTTAAATTTTGGTTGGTTAATGATAGTAAAAAACATCAATAAATGATGAAAGAGAATTTTCAAGTTCTTGGTGTGCGGATTAGTGCGGTTAATCTTAAGATTGCCGCGCGGCAGATTGAGGAGTGGATTGAAAATCGTACGAAAACATATGTTTGTGTCGCGCCGGTTTCAACGGTTATGGATTGTCAGGATGATGCGCGGTACCGGACGATTGTAAACGCTGCTGGGATGGTCACGCCTGATGGAATGCCGATTGTATGGATAGGTCGACGGAAAGCTGGGAAAATTGTTGAACGAACATATGGTCCGGACTTGATGAATATGTTTTGTGCTTTAAGTGAAGACAAAGGGTATAAGCATTATTTTTATGGTGGCTCATCTGCGACCAATCGCCTTTTGGTGGAAGCTCTCAAAAGACGTTTTCCTAAACTTGCAGTTGTTGGTCAATACGCGCCGGCTTTTTTGGCCATACAACAGAAAGAGCAAGAGAGTGTTCTTAAGCAAATTAATAATTCCGGAGCCGATGTGTTGTGGGTGGGTTTAGGTTCTCCAAAGCAGGACTATTGGATGGCTTTGCACCGAGAAGAAATCAATGTCCCTGTCATGATTGGTGCGGGTGCGGCTTTTGATTTCTTGGCTGGAACGAAAGCGCAGGCGCCACTTTGGATGCAGCGCTCAGGATTGGAGTGGGTATTTCGACTTTGTTGTGAACCGCGCCGTTTGTGGCGACGTTACCTTGTTGGGAATATGCGTTTTATATTTCTCATTATTAAAAATGAAATTTTTAAAAAATCATCTTCGGTCATGTGTTTATGAAAATTATTAGTCGTGCTGTTTTGATTAAGTGTGTATATATTTGCATTGACATTGTCTTTGTCACTTTGGCTGTTTATCTCGCGTGCTGGCTGAGAAAAGAAACATTACCGTTTCCCGTCAATGTTATTGATTTTTTTAATCCCAAAAGTCAAATCCATTTTGTTTTTATTTTCTGGCTTTTAGCGATTATTCTCATTAATAATATCAACGGTCTTTATCAAACCCGTCGTGAGCTCGTCGAGAGTATTGAGATTTGGAAAGTCATTCGCTCGATTATGGATTCGGTTGTTCTGACGGTTGTGGCGATTTATTTCTTTAAAATTCAAGCTTTCCCGCGCACAGTTTTACTTTTGTCGGGGTTGTTCATTATTATTTTTCTTTCGGTTTGGCGTATTCTTAAGCGTATGTTTGTGCTTTTTCTCGTTAGTAAAGGATACAATAATTTCAACGTTCTTATTATTGGCGCCGGTAAAGTAGGTAGCGCATTGGCGCAGGAAATTGATAAGCGCAAAGCTTTGGGTCTTAAAATTCTGGGATTTCTTGATGATCATGTGCCGACGGGAGAAAGTTGTCACGGGTATAAAGTTCTTGGAAAAATCGCTGATTTTCCGATAATTGCCCAGCAAAATTTTGTTAACACTCTTTTTATTACGATTCATCATGATAGTCAGGTCTTTTTGCAGACGTTAGAGCAGGCGCGTGAAATGCGCCTTGCTGTGCGAGTTGTTCCAGAAGGATTTGAACTGACAACAGGGGAGTTTGGAAAATATAATATTGGTTTTATTCCGGTGCTCGAGTATTTTAATGAGGGCATCGCGTTACGTCATCCCGGGAAAAGAATATTTGATGTTTTTGTAGGTTTACTGCTTTTAATTCTTTTATTGCCCTTGTTTTTGGTTTTGGCCATCATTATTAAACGTGACAGCAAAGGGCCGGTTTTTTATTTGTCCCGTCGTTACGGTCGTCGGGGTGAAGAGTTCTTTATGTATAAATTCCGAAGCATGGTCAGTAATGCGGATGATTTGCAAGATGCATTGAAGGACAAGAATGAAGTTGATGGCCCGATTTTTAAAATCCGTAGCGATCCGCGTGTTACTGAGTTTGGTAAATTCTTGCGTAAGTTTAGCATTGATGAATTACCCCAATTGATCAATGTCCTCAAAGGAGAAATGAGTTTGGTTGGTCCGCGTCCTTTTCCGATTGAACAAATTGAGAAGGAAGATTTGCGCCAGTTAAAGCGTCTGGAAGTTAAGCCCGGGATTACTGGTCTTTGGCAAATACGCGGCCGCAGCGATATTTCCTTTAGCCGGTTAGTCAAATGGGACATTTGGTACATTAACAATTGGTCATTTTGGTTGGACATTAATATTCTTGTGCAAACCATTCCTGTTGTTGTCAAAGGCAAAGGTGCTTATTAAGTCTGTCGCATGAATACCTCGACTATAAATTCAAAAATCGATACAATTATTCGCAGTCTTTTTTATGCGTTGATTTTATTCTTGCCCTACAGCAAAGCTGTCATTGAAACGGCTGTCGTCACGTCTTCGGTCTTATGGATTATCAAACATACACTGATGCTTTGGGAATTACGTGTTTTGAAAAAGAGTCAGAATGCTTTTATCGCTGACCTCTGGCAATCGTTTCGACCAGCAAGCAGTCCACTTAATTATGGCATCGCGTTTTTTCTTCTAGCCTGCATATTTTCGCTTGTGGGTAGTGTGATTCCAGGTCAGTCATTACGCGGGTTTTTGACTAAGACAATTGAATGGTTCGCTGTTTATTTGATCGTTGTTGAAGTTTTTATTTCACAGCGTCAGGTTTATAAGGCATTGTGTATTTTTGTTATTACTTCTTTTATTGTTGGATTAGATAGTGTTGCTCAACTGCATTGGCTTCATCGCGATATTTTCTTTGATCGAGCGTTGATCGAAGGGTATCGCGTGACGGCAGCGTTTGATCATTCTAATGTTCTCGGTGGATTTTTAGTTGTCGCGATCCTTGTTTTGATTGGACTCTTTTTTGCTGGTCGAGATAAGGTGGTCAGGAAAATATTTATTGCTGCGGTTTTTGCTTTGTTGATATGGACTTTATTTCATACGTTTTCGCGTGGCGCATGGATGGGAGCTACCATCGCGATGCTTTTCTTTGTGGTTATTGTTGTTGGAGCAAAAGTTCGACCAGTCTTACGAAACATTTTAATCATTCTTGCTATTGTGATCGCGTCTTTGTCAGCGGGACAGTCATTTGAGCTAAAGAAACAGCGCAACTTAGTTAGCAATGATATCGAAACCGCGCAATGGCGTCTGGCTCTTTGGCGCGAAAGTCTTTTTTTGATCAAAGAGCGGCCATTTTTTGGTCATGGATTAAATACATTCATGTCGGTTATGGAAAAATCATTGATCACGACAAAAAATCCTTTAGCAAACGGGTTTAGCGCAAGTTACGCGCATAATTGCTTTTTACAAATCGCGGTTGAGGTGGGGATTTTTGGTCTTAGCGCGTTTCTTGGTATTATGTTTTTACTTTTTCGACAGATTCTATTTTTACCGCATTGGAATAGCCCGCAAGGGCAATCTCAACGTATGCTTATTGTTGGAATTTTAGCAGGGCTTTTGGGATTTCTTGCGCATTCCGCGGTCGACACGAACTTTTATTCCTTACAATTACCGGTTCTGTTTTGGTATATGACAGGACTTTTGATTTCCCTCGATAAGCAGTTGAGGAATCAGTTAACCTGTGTTATAAAATGACATTAACCAAAGGACAAAATCTATGCCAGCTGTCAAACGCGCGCTTATTTCCGGAATCACCGGCCAAGATGGTTCGTATCTCGCTGAATTTCTTTTAAAAAAGGGATATGAGGTTTACGGACTTATCCGTCGGGCGAGTACTTTTAACACTGATCGTATTGATCATCTCTATCAGGATCCCCATGAAAAAAATGTTCGTTTGACGCTTGTGTACGGTGATCTTAACGATGCCAGTTCATTAAACCGGATCATGAAAACCATTAAGCCGCATGAAATTTATAATTTGGGCGCGCAGAGCCATGTCAAAGTCAGTTTTGAAATCCCAGAATATACTGCCGAAATTACCGGGGTGGGCACGACACGATTGCTTGAAGCGATTCGGGATTCCGGTATTCGCACCAAATTTTATCAAGCTTCAAGTTCGGAAATGTTCGGTAAAGTTTTAGAGACTCCGCAAAGTGAAAAGACTCCATTTTATCCGCGCAGCCCGTATGCTGCCGCTAAAGTTTACGCCTATTGGATGACCGTCAATTATCGCGAAGCTTATGACATGTTTGCTTGCAACGGTATTCTATTTAATCATGAGTCGCCTCGACGAGGGGAGACTTTTGTTACCCGCAAGATTACGATGGCTCTTGCGCGCATTAAGCAGGGAGTACAAAAAAATCTTTATCTTGGAAATTTAGACGCAAAGCGTGACTGGGGTTTTGCCGGTGACTATGTTGAAGCGATGTGGTTAATGTTGCAACAGGACAAAGCTGATGACTATGTCATTGCCACCGGAGAAACACATTCGGTTAAAGAGTTTTTAGATGAAGCATTCGGCTACGCGGGACTCAATTGGAAAGAATATGTCAAGCTTGATAAACGATATCTTCGTCCGACGGAAGTTGACTTGCTTTTAGGTAATAATCGAAAAGCCCGCATCAAATTGGGATGGAAGCCGAAAGTCAATTTTAAGCAGCTCGTTCGAATGATGGTGGATGCGGATATGGCTTTAGTTGATCGTCAATTGCATGGGACAAAAGGAAAAGCTACACATGACAAGCCGTAGTTCAAGTTTTTGGAAAAATCAAAACGTCATTGTGACCGGCGGCGCTGGTTTCTTAGGCAAAGTTGTAGTCGCGCAATTAAAAGCTTTAGGCTGTAAAAAGATTTTTGTGCCTCGCAGCAAAGATTATGATTTGCGTCGGTCGGACGTGATTCGCCGTATGATTCACAAAATAAAACCGGACATGATTATTCACTTGGCGGCATCCGTCGGCGGTATTGGCGCGAATCGCGAAAATCCCGGAAAGTTTTTTTATGATAATTTGATTATGGGTGTTGAGCTTATTGAACAATCGAGGCTTTTGGGTGTCAAAAAATTTGTCGCGATTGGGACGATCTGTGCTTATCCAAAGTTTTTACCGATTCCATTTAAAGAGGAAAATATTTGGGACGGTTATCCTGAGGAAACAAACGCCCCGTATGGTTTAGCTAAGAAAATGTTGTTGGTTCAAGCACAAGCGTATCGTCAGCAGTATGGATTTAATGCGATTTATTTATTGCCGGTCAATTTGTATGGTCCTGACGATAATTTTTCACCAAAGTCTTCGCATGTGATTCCAGCTTTGATCAAGAAATGTGTTGACGCCAAGCGAGCGGGGGAAAAGTCGATTTCGGTGTGGGGTACCGGCAAAGCAACACGTGAGTTTTTATATGTTGATGATGCTGCGCGCGGGATTATTATGGCTGCCGAAAAATATGATTCACCTCAACCCGTTAACATTGGCGCTGGTTTTGAAATTTCCATCAAGGATATTGTCCAATTGATTATCAAGGCTACCGGTTTTAAAGGTAAAGTGGTTTGGGACACGACTAAGCCTGATGGTCAGCCTCGTCGCTGTTTGGACACGACGCGCGCTTTTAAGGAATTCGGATTCAAAGCCAAAGTGCCGCTAGCGCAAGGATTGAAAAAGACTGTCGCGTGGTACTTAAACCATGAACAAAAAGTAAATTCATGAATCATTTACACGTTGCGATCTGGAGTCAACGGGTTATGTATTATGCCCTTTTGCCGATCGCTTTGTTTTTACCAATTTCTAGCGCTGTGTTTGAAATTTGCGCGAGTCTTTGTATCGCTGCATTTTTTATCAAGCGCATCATTCTTTTTTCCTTACAAATGAGGGAGTCGGGATTTTCAAAATGGCCCAGTGTGTTTGTCAATATTTTTAGGCCTGTTTCACATTTCTTAACTTTACCTGTTATTGTCTTTTTTTATGCGACATTTTTGTCGGTTTTAGCCAGTCAAGTTCCTTTTTTAAGTTGGAAGGGGTTTATTGGCAAAACGATTGAATCGTTGATTCTTTTTTTCTGTGTTATTGAATGTGTCAATACTCGTCGTCGCTTGAATGTATTGTTAGGGATTTTTACGATATCGGCGTTTGTTATTTCGATTGATGGAATTTGGCAGTATTTTTTCAAAAAGGATTTTATATTCGGCAATGCATTTAGTCTTGATGGGCGGGTTATGGCCTGTTTTGGTCATCCCAATGATTTTGGCGCGTATCTTTTGATTTTTGTGGCAATTTTTGTGGCGTTGATGCCGTGGGCATGGTCACATCGTCGAGAAAGTAAGGGACAGCCGGATTTGTGTGTTGCGGGGATGCCGCGTTTTATCATGGTTGCGGTGGCTGCTATTTTGACGGCCATTGCCCTAGGCTGGACTTTTTCCCGTGGAGCATGGATCGGTTTTGGTGTAGCGATGTTTTTGATAGGGATTTTAAATCGGAAAAAGTGGTATGTTCCTTTGATCTGTTTCGTAATATTCTTTGGTGTTTTTTCGACGCAAATGAATAGTCACCGCAACGTATCATTTATCACGGACGACATTTTTAAAGATGGGTATACTCGTGTTGCTCGTTTGAAAGCCGCAGATCCGCAGTTGCAGAAAACAAAAGCACAGCTCTTTTGGGAGGATCTTTCCGCGATATTGTCACGATTTAATGGAACCGGACGCTATCTGTTTTGGAGTGAAGCTCGGAATGTGGCTGTGGCGGCACCGATTTTTGGAACAGGTCTAAATACATACTCTGAAGTTGCCCCGAGGTATAATTCAAATTGGTCCGGATATTATCCACATAATTGTTATTTGCAAATGCTTGCGGAAATAGGTGTTGTGGGATTAGGCGCGTTTTTGTGGGTCATTTTTATTCTGTTTCGTGAAGGGCTAAAGAGTCTCAACAAAATGCCTAAAGGTTTTTATCTGTCGCTTGGCACAGGTTTAATCGCGGGATTGGCTGGCTTTTTACTGCATAGTGCTTTGGACACAAATCTTTATTCCACGAGGTTGGTTAATTTGATGTGGATTGTCATAGGTTTATTTGCTGCCGTGACCATTTTGGCAACTGAGGACGTAAATTCCACAACGAGTGCCGAGGCCAGCAGGCCTAGGTCTCAAAAGGAAAATTAAAGGATTTTTTGCCTTTTCCCCACCGATATGGTACATTTTTATTGTGTATTTCTTCTCTTAATATAGTACGCTCTTACCTAATTTCCAAAATCAGATTTATTACATTTTTTATCAAGGCCAAGGAGAAGTCTTGTGCTAAAGCCGTTTTATCGTAAAAGCGCTTATATTTTTCGGAAAATTGTCAGTATTTTGCTTTTGCTGACTTTTGGCCTGTCTATGGGCATTGCGCCCGCGGGGGCACAAATTTTGCCAAATTTGCCGACACCCGGGCAAATGCTTTGGCTGTCTCCCGTTTATGAACCGCCCGTGTTACGCGGCATGACTGTTCACCCCGAAAATCCGCTTTTATTGGACTTTATCGTTGATCGCGGTCAGGACAAAATCAACAATGACCTTCTCAGAGACGAAAGCACCAAACTTATCAAATATTTTCTTACGTCGATGACTATTCCCGATAAGGACGCGTGGGTTAATCTTTCTCCTTATGAAAAAGACCGTATTATTCCTGATGCTCTCGGGCAAACCGAAATGGGTCGGCAAATGCTTGAGCAGGATTATATTCTCAAGCAGCTTTCGGCATCACTTACCAATCCCGACAAAGAACTTGGACAGAAATTTTGGAAAGAAGTCCGTGCCCGCGCGCAAAAGCATTTTGGCACTACCGAAATTCCGTTAAATACGTTTAGTAAAGTATGGATAGTTCCCGATGGCGCTACAGTTGTTGAAAAAGACGGCTTTGCATACATTACCGAAAGCAAGCTCAAAGTCATGCTTGATCAAGATTACGTTGCACAGAATATTAATCCCATTGCGAGCACCGAAGGTGCGCGGCAATCTCCGTCTATCGAGATTGCTTCGTCGTCTGTGACTCCTCGCAATGGTATAGAGAACGTTTCCACCGCCGTCTTCCGCGAAATGATCTTACCGCAATTAAACAAAGAAATTAACACCGGAAAGAATTTCAGCGCTACACGCCAAGTGTATCAATCGGTCATCCTTGCCGCGTGGTACAAAAAGGCATTAAAAGATTCTCTTTTGGGCCGCATCTATGCCGATAAATCAAAAGTTGAAGGCGTCGAGAGCGATGTTCAAGATATTAAACAAAAAGTTTATGATCAGTATTTAGAAGCGTTTAAAAAAGGTGTTTATAACGTTATTAAAGAAGAGGATGGTTTTGATGGCGATTTGATTCCGCGCAAATATTTTTCTGGTGGTATGGAATTAGGAATGAACCTAAATTCCGATCAACTAAGAATTACACGTGGTTCTTCGGCCGTTTATCAGGTTGCAACTGAAATGAATACCGCGGGTGATGGTATCGTGGTTGTTAATGCTAATTTGGCTGAAACAGAACGGGAAGCGGTGGAGATCAATGATAAGGCCGCGTCACGATGGGCGGCTAAAGAGATTCCGGTAGAATTCCGATTGTCTTTTAAAGATGCCGTACGAAAGGTGAGTGGGCTTACTTTTATTTATCCGGAAGATTATAGGAGCTCCTATATTTTTTCAGTTGGAGAGAGTTTAGTCGACCAACAGAAATTCACAAAAATCGCTGATCTTTTGGGGCAGGATAATCGCGGTCAGGTTATTGAAGAAACATATAAAGCGTTTGAGAGGCAGACACTTTCTGTTATTAATGAAGTTGATCAACGTGACATTAAATCCGCCATCGGTTATTTTGTCGATGCAATCAAAGAATACAATACACCACAAGTTATTGAATCAGAGAGTGGATTGGTTTTTCAATTCCATCGGATTTCCGAATTATTTGAAAGTGACCGTGCTTATTTAATCCCGATTGTAGAGAAATTTGTTGCTCAGGAAGTTGCAAATCGTCCCGAACTTCAAAATAACCGCATTGTTGATGTCGAAAAAATGAAACCGGGAAGTCCCGGCACAAGTATTTATTTGATCAATTGGGGTGGACAAAAATATATTATCAAGTCTCGTCCGATTAAGACTTTAGTAAAGTTCGGCGAATTTACAGAAAATAAATATTTAACGAATCAAGTAGAAATCTTAACGAAACTCAATGCGAATGGTGGGAATGAACATATTGCAAAACTCGTGAGTTTTGGAACAGTAGCAGGCCAAGAATATCTTGTTACCAATTATTTACCGGGACAAAGTTTATTATCAAAAGTAAGAAGCGAAGGGCCACAATCCGTACAGAATACGGTCAAGATTGCCGTTGAGCTTGCTAAGGCGCTCGAATTTGTTCATGCGAAAGGAATTGTTTATCGTGATTTAGCTGCGAGAAATATTCAAGTTGGTCCGGACAATTTTGTTTATTTGTATGATTTTGATGTGTCGAGTGATGTTGATTACGACTGGACGATCGACGCGTACAAGTTGCGCGATGTCACGAGTTTAACAGATTTTTCGGAAGAGGGTTTTGAGATTACTGCTCAGAGTTTTGATGTTCAACAGGATATTGCGAATATTGGCGCGGTATTATTTCGAACTGCCTCGGGAAAGTTGCTGATTAATATTTCTGATATCAGTGAGAGCACGATAGAAAATGCTGCTCTGCGTAAAATTATTTTACGTTCTGTTGCTCCGCGCGCAAACCGTTATAAAAACGTTTCTGATATGTTAGCTGATTTAGAAACGTTACAAAAGTCTTTACCCGTCACGCAAGGTATCGAAGAGACAGCGCTTGGTGTGTCAAGCTCGACATTAAGTGACGAAACAATTGCGGCAACACATTCACGTATCGCCTCGAGTGGCGTTGGAAAGTCAGCGTCTGATCCTGCGAATTCAATCGTGTCAAAAATTGAAGAATTAGGCATTCGGCAAGAAATCCTGACTTTTATTCATAAACATCTTAGTTCCCTTGGTGAAATGAATAAAGATCAGATTCTTGCGATTTTAGCTGAAGCTCCATATGTTGGCAGGGATTGGCAGGCGATCTATCAAAATTCTCTGCGGGTGAATTCCGAGACAGCAAATCTTGATCTTGTTACATTATTGACCAAAGTTTATAAATTGCTAATTCTTAATGTTCTTGATAATTTTGGATCGATTGCGGCGCAGTTAGCGACCACGATTCAAAGTCCACAAGAACGCGAGGCTTTTTATGAATTTATTATTAAATTTGGTCGGGATATGGATGGTTTTCCTAATGAGCAGGTGTACAACGTGATTAGGAAGCAGCCACTAATTGGCAGAGCTTTAGGAGAAAGTTTTGCGGGAGTTTCGGCTTTAGTTCCGTCAAATACAGTTGCCCAGTATTTCAAAATGACATTAAATACTGCCGCATTTCAGGTTGATCGGCAAGATTTCAAGAAAGATGGTCGAACAGGTTTTGTTGGTTTAACACCCAAGATTGAATATACCGGTGAAGGATTGCGAAAATGGTTTAAACCCAATTCGACGGCATTGCCAAATAATATTGGTGATAATTTTAGGAGTGGAGTTGCTATTGAACCAAGTAAAATTGTGTCAAATCGGGAAGTCGCATATTATCTTTGGCGGTATGCGCAATCTGTTCATGGCTTTAAACAGGTGCTTAAAGATTTTTTGGGCAATGATGTTCAAGATACTTATTTTTTGATTGATTTGCGCGGTGGACATTCTTTGGCTACGGCAGCCTATTTAAAAACATTGGGTGTTGATGTCGCTTATCAGCTGCCCAAGACAACCGCAAATCCTAAAAGTTTGGCAGTGTTGGCAGGGTTATTGCGTGTGCCATTTTCACAAGCAATCGATGCAAGGAAGAACAGTATTGCGACTGTTTTTGATAGTATGCGAACCGTGGAGTTGGGAGGATATGCTGTTGATTCGTCTATGGTACCAACAGCAGGATATTTACAGCGGCGGGGTATTAAACGGATTGTGCATATTAGTCAAAATGCAACCGGGGAGTATTTGAATCAAGGTTCAGGCTATGCTGATTTACGCGCGGTTAAAGAACAATATGAAAGGGCGGGAATAGAAAATCGATTTTTTGGTGTGGATGATGTCGCATTATATTCCAAGAGCAGTGAGGATCTTTTTGCTGACGATATTCATGTTTTTATTCATTCGATTTATGGTTATTTAGAAGCGGGCGCGTTTTTGGGTAAAAATTTCTTTGATTTGTCGTCCATAATGATTAACAATCGTCCGCCAACTCGTACTCAATGGGTTGACTTATCTCAAAATCTTCCTAAGGATGTCGACCCCAAAAAATCAGCCTCAAGCAGTGTGATCGGTACAGGTCAAGAGGGTGATGACTTTGACCTTAGCGCGGCGGATTCTTTAGCTAAATTAGTCAATGGTGAAATGACTGCAATGCAAAACGAGGCATATGAGATGGCCTTATTAGATTTTGTAAAACTCATGAAGGTTCAATTTATTGATCGAAAGATTGATCAAATTGCGACTCCGGACGAAATCGCTGGTGTTTTTAAAGATGTTAGACGTTTTATAAGTTTATCAAAGGAAAGGTCACAGTCTTCACAATTACAATCGACTACTTTTGAGGAGCGTATCGATTCTTTTTTTACAGCATTGCAGTTAAGTCAACTTTCTTCGAATACAAATGCGCGAGGGATCAAATTAGGAGAGTATGTGTGGGCGTCTCTTCGTACGGTCGCTGAACAATTAAATCCAACGTCTAAGAATTCGCGAGACGTTGAGAGTATTGCGTTACTTCCAGATGCGATTTACCGGGAATTTACAGGGAGATCTAAAAGCGATTTGTTAGATTCATTAATTGAATTTTACATTGCGCTATCTGACCCTTTATTGGTTGCTTCGAGTACGATAGCAGTTCAATACAATCGCAAAGCGGATCAAGTAAATCCCAGCTATGAAAGAAGTGCAAGCACTGCGGGGGAATTGGTTGAACGGATTGAAGATATTCTTTCAACGACACGAAAAACAGCCGCTGATCTTAATCGTGCGTATACAGAACGAGATGCGTATGTTTTGCAGCAAGTTGCTGGATTAAGTGCGGGTAAGTTAGATGATGTGGTGAAACTGGCGCGTTTTAGGGACGCTCTTGATCGATATTTGATTGAGAGTAATGAGGATCATTTAAACGCATTAACAGGCGAAGGACTTTTGCGTTGGCTCAAAGCAAACGGCATTATCGATGGTCGTATTCGCAGAGATTTGGATACGCCGCCGGATTTAGAAGACACTATAGCGTCGAGTGCGACAAAGAGTTCGGACGCAACAAAGGGTGGTATCGACTTTGACCCCACACTTTTGAATTTGCAGATCAAGCGTGATGGTCGGGGTGTCGCATTGCCTTTGCCTCAGCAAGATCTCGAGCATATCAATATCAAAGGTTTTTATCCTGTTATCATCAATATTCAACCTTTGAATATTCAAACATTACCTATTCTTGGTTTTTTGAATAATCCTCCAGAAGTCGCCCTTTCCAAAGGGTAATATAACCCCACTGATCCAAGATTGACAAAACCATCTTCTTACGTATAATATTGGAATTCTTTGAGCCGTAAACTGTAAAGGACGCTGCTATGAATAAACTCACTGTTAAAGATTTAGATCTTAAGGGTAAAAAGGTTCTTATCCGCGTGGACTTCAATGTCCCGCTTGATGATAAGTTAAATATTACTGATGATCGCCGGATTACGGAAGCTGTCGCGACCATAGACTATGTTTTAAAACAAGGCGCGGCAAAAGTTATTTTGATGAGCCATTTAGGTCGTCCCGAAGGCCAAGTTGTTGAAAATCAGAGACTTGCGCCGGTAGGGAAACGTCTTGAAAAGTTGTTGAGTCAAAAAGTCCTCTGCACTAAAGATTGTGTTGGACCGGAAGTCAAAAAAGCGATTGAATTAAGCCAAGAAAAAGTTATTCTCCTCGAAAACTTACGTTTCCATAAAGCTGAAACCAAAAATGATCCCGAATTTGCCAAACAGCTCGCGTCGCTCGCTGATGTTTTTGTCAATGACGCGTTTGGCACGTCACATCGCGCGCATGCTTCCACGCACGGAGTAACACAGTATTTAAAATCCGCGGCGGGTTTTCTCCTCGAGAAAGAAATCAATTATTTAGGCAAAGCCATCGATAATCCAGCTCGTCCATTTGTTATTATTTTAGGTGGTGCCAAGGTTTCGGATAAAATCGCTCTTATTGAAAACATGTTGCCTAAGGTCAATGCCATTATCATTGGCGGCGGAATGGCGTACACATTTTTAAAATCGCAGGGGAAAGAAATAGGAACTTCACTTCTTGAAGCAGACAAAGTTAGTGTTGCTAAAGATCTTTTGGAAAAAGCTCAGAAAGCCAATGTTAAGATTGAGTTGTCACGGGATTTTGTGGTTGTCAAAGATTTTAAAAATCCTGCAGAACTTAAGATTGTCAAAGACATTGAGCCCGGTTGGTCAGGTGTTGATATTGGACCAGAAACACGAAAAGCGTTCAAAGCGGTTTTATCAACAGCTAAGACCATTGTTTGGAACGGGCCGGTTGGGGTTTTTGAAGTTAAGGAATATTCTGATGGAACCCGCGAACTTGCGGAGTATGTTTCTAGCCTCAAAGGCGTGACGAGCATCGTCGGTGGCGGAGATACTGCCGCGGCTGTCGCGAAATTTAACTGCGAAGCCGGTATGACACATATTTCAACGGGTGGTGGTGCTTCGCTTGAACTATTAGAGGGGAAAGTTCTTCCGGGCATTGCCGCATTAACTGACAAAAAATAGCTGTCATTCATATGTTTTTATTTTATGTCATTCTCGTAATCTTTTAGCGGGAATCTAATAATGGATCCCCGATAAAAGATTACGGGTATGACAATAGCGTTGGGGATGACAATAACATAAGGAAATAATTTATGCGAAAAATCATTATTGCTGGTAATTGGAAAATGTATAAGACCTCATTTGAGGCTGTTGAGCTTGTCAATGAACTCAAAAGAACATTAGGTGATATGAGCGAAGTGGATGTTGTGGTGTGTCCACCGTTTACCGCGCTCGTGGAAGTCAAAGACGTCATTAGTGAAAGCAATATTGGTTTGGGAGCACAAAATATATATTGGGAAGAATTCGGCGCATTTACCGGTGAGGTGTCCGCCCCAATGCTGACAGCGATTGGTGTGCAATATGTTATTATTGGCCATTCCGAGCGCCGCCAATTTTTTGGTGAAACCGATGCTACTGTAAATAAAAAGATCAAAGCCGCGTTAAAGCATGCTCTTATTCCTATTGTTTGTGTTGGTGAAGTGCTAGCGGAAAGAGAAGCAGGCAAAACTTTTGCGGTGATTGAGAAACAATTAGAAGGTTCTCTTGCGGGATTTACTGCCGAAGAAATTGAAAACGTGGTTTTGGCTTATGAACCAGTCTGGGCAATCGGCACGGGTAAAACCGCGACTCCAGTTCAGGCGCAGGAAGTGCATAAATTTATCCGTGATTGGTTGACCAAGAAATTTGATGCCGCTATCGCCAACAAAGTTCGCATTCAATACGGCGGCAGTGTCAAGCCGGAGAATACCGCGGAGTTGATTGGACAGCCTGATATTGATGGCGCATTAGTCGGCGGTGCAAGTTTAAAGAGCGAGACATTTAGTCAGATTGTAAAAAACTGTTTGGCTTTAAAATAATTTTGTCATCCCCGAATGTTTTTATCGGGGAATCACTAATAGATTCCCGCTAAAAGATTGCGGGAATGACACTTGGAAAGGGAAATTATGACTTTTATTTTGATCATACATTCGTTGGTGTGTGTATTGTTGGTTGTTGTGATTTTAATGCAAGCAGGACGCGGGGGAGGATTGACAGAAAGTTTTGCTGCTGCTGAAAGCGTGTTCGGTGCTCGGACGAATGAATTTATGGTACGCGCCACCGCGGTGCTTGCGGTTGTTTTTTTAGTGACGAGTTTAGGTTTAGCCCACATGTCTGCCCGTCGGGATCAGTCGCTTATGGATCGTTTGATGGACAAAAGCAAAAATCCTGATATTAAAATCAATATTCCTATGGATGATACCAAAGCCGGTGATGAGACATCTGCTCCAGCGCTGAAAGATGAAAAAGCTGCGGCCGCATCTTCAGTCACATTAGACGCTTCTGCTCCGGTTGCGACATCATCAACGCCGTCTGACGAAAAGAAGTAGATTCTGTGGACATGCGTTCACAGGACAAATCGGTTTGATTTGCCCATGCCTTATTGCGCTCAGAATATTAAAACTTCCTTTTTTACCATTTTGTTTGTTTTTTTGTTTACTGTTTGTCTGCCGGTTTCGGCACACTGCGCCGAATTATCCCGTTATGGTGGGACATTAATTCTTTCCTCGACTTCAGATCCCAAATCGTTTAACGATATTACCGCAAAAGAATCTTCCACCCGTTCTGTGACAGGTTATATTTTTGAAGGTTTAACGACTATGAATGCCGTGACCACACAAATTGAACCAGCCTTGGCAGAGCGGTGGGATGTTAGTCCCGATGGGCACATATGGACTTTTTATTTGCGTCCCGGTGTGAAATGGAATGATGGGCAACCCTTTACGGCGGATGATGTGGTTTTTACCTTCAATGATTTGATTTACAATGATGAGATCGCGAGTTCCGCGCGTGACATTTTTACGATTGAAAAGCAAATTTTTAAAGTTGAGAAAATTAATGATTTGACGGTCAAGTTTACTCTGCCTGTTAAGTTCGCGCCTTTTTTAAACGCTTTAGGGCAATCGATTTTGCCAAAGCATAAGCTTGCGCAATCAGTTAAGGAGAAGAAATTCAATTTTACTTGGGGTATTGATACCGCCCCAACAGAAATCGTTGGGACGGGACCTTTTAAGTTGGCGTCGTATCGTCCCGGGGAACGTTTTGTATTAACGCGCAATCCATTGTATTGGAAAAAAGCCCTTAATGGCGAGTCTTTACCCTACCTAGACCGCATTATTTATATCATCACACAAAATCAAGATACCGCTATGCTCAAGTTTATTGATGGAGAAGTAGATTATATTTCTCTACGCGGTTCTGAGTACCCGCTTATTAAGCCTTTGGAGAAAAAGGGAAACTTTACCGTTTTTGATTCTGGGCCTGATTTTGGCAGTAGTTTTATTGTTTTTAATCAAAATACCAGCTTGAATTCTAAAACACAAAAACCCTTTGTTGATCCGATCAAATCCAAATGGTTTTTAGATATTAATTTTCGACGGGCTGTGGCACACGCGATTGATAAGGCGAAAATGATCGAAATTCTTATGAACGGTCTTGGTTATCCTCAGGATTCGGACATGAATAAGAGTGCTGGTTTTTTTTATAATCCTCATGTGAATGTTTATGATTATGATTTGGTTAAGGCAAAAAAAATTCTTGCGGATTCGGGTTATGTTGATCGCAATGGCGACGGATGGATTGAAGATCAAGATGGCCACACGGTGGAATTTAATTTGGCGACGAATTCAGGAAATAATGAGCGCGTGCAGATTGCGAGCATTATTCGTCGTGATTTGCAGTCCATTGGGATGAAAGTTAATTTTACCGCTTTAGAATTTAACACACTGGTCACAAAACTCAACGCTACGTTTGATTGGGACGCGATTGTCTTAGGATTGACTGGCGGCATTGAACCACATTTTGGTAAGAATGTTTGGCATTCGACGGGAGGTTTACACCTATGGTTTCCATCGCAAAAAATGCCTGCGACGGCGTGGGAAAAAAGGGTGGACGAAATCTTTGATCAAGGCGTGCAGGAATTAGATCCCAATAAGCGTAAAGTTCTTTATGATGAATTTCAGGTGATCATTTCCAGAGAATTGCCGCTTGTGTATACGGTACTCAACAGCAATTTGTACGCGATTCGCAATAAATTCGGGAATTTGAAACCGACCAGTTTTGGCGGCGCATTTCATAACGTGGAAGAAATTTATATTAACCAATAATGGTTTGTCAGCGGGTCCTGTCGCTTCGGGACTCTACTCGTCCTCGCTAACGCTGCGGGCGAGTAAAGAACTCCCCTTCGCGCCACCCGCTGTAAGGTGAAATATGTTTCGATATATTGTAAAACGTCTTATCATCACTTTACCACTTCTGCTCGTCATGTCCTTGCTGACATTTATTCTTATGCAAAAGACATCCGGCAGTTTTTACGACACCCTTAAGCTCAACCCGCAAATCTCACCGGAAACAATTGAACGTTATATCAAACTCTATCAACTTGATAAGCCGCTGTTCGTGCAATATTTCTCGTGGCTCAAGAATCTTTTTCATTTTGAATTTGGATATTCCTTTTTTTATAACATCCCCGTCGTGAATGTCATTGGCGGCAGATTATGGAATACTTTTATTCTTTCGTTTGCAAGTTTGCTTCTGACTTGGGCGGTCGCGATTCCGCTGGGTATTTACGCGGCCTTGCATCGCAATAAAATCGCGGATCGCGTCATTCAGTTTACGTCTTATATCGCGCTTTCCAGCCCCAGTTTCTTTGTAGCCATGCTTTTATTATTCTTTGCCAGTCAAAGCGGAATTCTTCCTCTTGGTGGAATGCGCAGCGCCAATTACGACGATTTAAATGTCATTCAAAAGTTTTTTGATGTTCTGAGTCATGTTCTTATTCCCGCTCTTGCTTTGTCGATTGCGTCCATTGGAGCATTGCAGCGTATTATGCGCGGGAATATGCTTGAAGTTTTAGGTCAGCAATATATTCTCACGGCCCGCGCTAAAGGTTTGCCGGAGAATCGCGTCATTTATTCGCATGCGTTACGAAATGCTATTAATCCGCTGATTACCATATTTGGCTATGAACTGTCGGGGCTTTTAAGTGGCGCTGCCTTATTGGAAATTATTTGCAGCTGGCCGGGTTTAGGCGCGTTAATGCTCACCGCTGTGCGTTCAAAGGATATTTATCTTGTTATGGCAAGTTTTCTCATGAGTGGTTTGCTTTTGATTATTGGTAATTTGTTGGCTGATATTTTGTTGTCGCGGCTTGATCCGAGGATAAGACATGAATAAAGTTGTTTTACAAAATAATTCTTCAAAATTGCTGCAATCTTCTGAGAAAGTTTCACAAACTCCATTTCAGCGAGCCATGGCACTATTTAGAGCCAATCGGTTAGCAGTTTTTTCTTTAATGGTTCTTGGTATTATTCATGTCGCGGCTGTATTCGCGGATTTTCTCGCGCCATATTCATATAACAATGAAGAGCGGACGTTTTCATTTGCTCCGCCGAGCAAAATTCATTTTATGGATGAAAACGGCAAATTGCGCAGACCTTTTATTTATGGACGGACGATTACGTTTAATGAATTTCACAAACGCCTTTATAAAGATGAAATACATCAGAAGTATCCTTTGGAATTTTTTGTGCAAGGTGATTCGTATAAAATTTTGTGGCTTGTTCCGTGCTCTTTGCATTTATTTGGTGTCAAAGATGGCGGACGGATTTATCTTTGGGGCGCGGACTCTCGGGGGAGAGATTTATTTTCGCGTCTTTTGCATGGCGCGAGGATCTCATTATCCATCGGTCTTGTCGGTGTTTTTATTTCGTTCTCGATTGGACTTTTAGTCGGTGGAATGGCGGGCTATTACGGCGGGAAAGTGGATGATGTTCTTATGCGAGTATGTGAAATGTTTATGCTTTTCCCCGGATTTTATTTATTGCTTGCTTTGCGGGCGGTAGTGCCATCGAATTTTAATTCTGTCCAAGTGTATGTCGCGATCATTGTGATTTTATCCTTTATTGGATGGGCGAGTCTGGCGCGCGTTATTCGCGGCATGTGTTTGTCCTTAAGAGAAAGAGAATTTGTCCTCGCGGCTAAAACAATGGGTTTGTCTGATTTATCTATTATTATTCGTCATATTTTGCCGCATACGTTATCGTATTCGCTGATTGCGATTATGTTGTCCATTCCCGGATATATTCTTGCCGAGTCCGCATTGAGTCTAATTGGATTAGGGATTCAAGATCCTTATGCAAGTTGGGGAAATCTTTTGGCTGAAGCAATGAGTATTGTGCAAATCAAATTTGCGCCGTGGATTTTGCTGCCTGGTTTTCTTATTTTTATAACGGTCATGTGCTTTAACGTCGTCGGAGATGCTTTGCGTGACGCTTTAGACCCGAAGAGTAGCAGTTGATATGATAGAACGTGATTTAGGGCCACAGCCATTAATTGAAGTGATGACGCGTTTAGAAATTACTAGCGAAGCACTTGTTAAATCTTCCACCGCGCAGTTAAGTTTTAAAATGGTTAGCAAAGGATGCAAAGGCCGCAGGTTGACCCTAAACGGACAGTATAAAATTCTTGCGGCTTTGCACGCATTGCGTCCTAATGAGAAATTAACACTGAAGGATTTATTTAATTATTAATAAGACGCTGGGGTAATAAAAATACGTATGGTATTGCAAATTAAAAAATTGTCCGTGAGTGTGGCCGTTTCCGACAAAAAAATTGTTGATGATCTTTCTTTGCAAATTCCCGATCGTTCGGTTTTTGCTTTAGTTGGTGGATCTGGGAGTGGAAAAAGTACGACGGGACTTTCGATTTTGCGGTTATTAGCGCCGGGTTTGGAAATTTCCGGCGGTGAAATTGTGTTTGCTGGACGTGACCTTTTAAAGGTTCATACTGACGAATTGCGAAATATTCGCGGAAAAGAGATCGCCATGGTCTTTCAGGAGCCTTTATATGCCTTTAATCCCGTTCTTACAATTGGTGATCAAATTGAAGAAGTTTTTAGCAGTCATACGGATTTTCCAAAGGATAAGCGCCGGTCGCAATCGTTGGAGCTTTTGCGCGTCGTCGGTATCAAGGAACCTCAGCGTGTTTATCATAATTATCCACATCAGCTCAGTGGAGGTATGCGTCAACGTGCTATGATCGCTCAAGCAGTCGCTTTAAAGCCGAAACTGATTATTGCTGATGAACCGACAAGTAGTTTAGACGTGACTTTGCAGGCACGGATTCTTGAGCTTTTTGCAAAGTTGCGACAGGAGTTTGATTTGTCGGTGCTTTTGATCACCCATGATTTGGGAGTTGTTAAACATATGGCAGACAGTGTGGCGGTAATGAAGGCCGGTAAAATTGTTGAAAGCGGCATGGCGGCGACTGTTTTAAAAAATCCACAGCATCAATATACTCGTGAGTTATTAGCTTATGCTAGTTGAACTTAAAAATATTCGAAAATATTTTGGGAAAGTCAAAGCGGTCGATGGCGTTGATCTTGTGATTAATGAAGGTGAGAATATTGGTCTTGTCGGTGAATCCGGATCAGGTAAAACAACATTGGGGCGTATCATTTTAAAATTATACAACCCTGATGCTGGTTCGATCATGTTTGATGGTCAAGACTGGACGCATCTTTCTTCATCAAAGCTAAGACGTTTGCGTAAAAATGTCCAAGTGGTTTTTCAGGATCCGTATAATAGCCTTGATCCAAGGTTCGGTGTTCGTGGCATTTTGTGCGAAGCACTCAACGCGCAATTTTTGAATGGAAAATTAACAAAGCCGCAAGAGGAAGAGCGGATGATCGATATTTTAAAAGCGGTTGGACTTGATGGGAGCGCTTTAAACCGATTCCCCCATGAATTTAGCGGGGGAGAGCGGCAGCGTATTGCCATTGCCCGCAGTTTGCTCATGAATCCCAAACTTTTGATTCTTGACGAGGCGGTCTCATCTCTGGATGTGTTGATCGCGCATCAAGTCATCGAACTCCTCAAAAACTTACAAAAGAAGTACAATGTCACGTATTTGTTTATTACTCATAATTTGCGGGTCGTGCGTAAACTTTGTAAAAAAATTGCCGTCATGCACAGTGGACGTATTGTTGAATATGGAAATACGGACGATATTTTTAATCAACCTTTGCATCCATACACGCGGGAACTTTTGGCGGCAGCTTTGTCGTATCAGTCGCCTCAGAATGAAACCGTTTACCAATTTGCGGAAAATTCTCGTTTAATTGATAAAGGAAATGGGCATTTTGTGGTAAATTATTAAGCTATGATTACATTAAGTGACAATTTTTGGAAACGATTGAGCATGATCAGCGCGCTGTTTATGCTTTTGTGCACATTTGGTCTTTTGGTTTTCACGAGTAATCTTGAGATCAAGGATTTGGACCTTTGGCTGCATATTGGCATGGGACGATATATTGTTGAACATAATTTTCATGTTCCGGCTGTGGATATTTTATCCTTTACCGTCACTGGGACTCCGTGGGTTAATCATGAATGGTTGTTTCAGGTCATTGTTTATTTTATTCATAGTCACTGGGGTTTTGAAGGCCTAATCGATATGCAGATTTGGCTTGTTGCCTTGACAATGCTGATGCTTGTCTTTTTGGGGTATTCACGTAAAAATCAATTTTTGACTTTACTCGCTTTATTTTTGGTGTCATTGGTTTATCAAAGTCGGTTTACGATTCGTCCGGATCTTTTTAGTCTTTCCTTTTTTACAATTTATATTGTTATCCTCGCGTTTTTTATTCACCGCAAATGGTCAATATGGGCGCTTTTTTTCGTTCAGATTTTATGGACTAATATGCATGGCTTTTTCTTTTTGGGGCCGTTAATGGTTGGGTTAAGTCTTTTCGGTGAGTGGATCAAGCGTATTGCGCCATTGCCGTGGGATTGGAATAAAGTCGGCCGCTTGACAGATAAAGAGTATTACCAAATGAAATTGCTTTTGGGGGTAGTCATTTTAGCCTGTTTTTTTAATCCAATGGGCGTACATGGCGTCATTTATCCTTTGAAAGTGTTCACTCAGATTTCTGGTGAATCGAAAGTTTTCTTTACAAAAATTGTCGAATTACAAAAACCCATCACGAAGGACACCATCTTTTCCATAACAACGTGGCCTTACTATAAGCTCCTTATTATTATTTCATTTCTCAGTTTTGTTTTTAATCGTCGTAAAATTGATATTGGGATACTCATATTTTGGTTGTTTTTCTTGTTTTTCTCGCTGATTGCGATTCGTAATTTGGTTTTCTTTGCTTTTGCCGCTTACTTGGCGATTGTGGCCAATCTTATTACAATCAGGTTTAAGGATTTTGTTCCAATACGGTTTACGAGTAAGAAATTTCTCTATATTACGGCGGTGTTTGCCAATATTCTTCTGATTTGCTGGGCCATGAGATATTACGTTGGTATTTCTAATAATGGATATTTTGATTTTGATAAATATGAACGCAAAAGTGAATTTGGGGGGATATCGCAACGGCAGTTTCCGAACAAGGCCGTTGATTTCTTGGTTAAAAATAAAGTGCGGGGTAATTTCTTCAATGATTTTAACTCCGGAGCATATCTGATCGGTCGTACTTATCCAGCAATCAAGGTTTTTATCGACGGACGAACTGAAGTATATGGGCCGGCATTTTTTCAATATTATCGCGATATCCTAGAATTTGATAATGTTGAAAAACTGAAAGCCGCGCTTACACGTTTTCAAATTACGGGTGTTCTTTTAAACTCAGTGCAAAATCCTCTTCCGGATAATTTATTAAATTACCTATATAAAAGTAAAGAGTGGGTTGTGGTTTATTTTGATTATGACGGCATGATTTTTTTGAAAGAAACTCCGATCAATCGCGAAATCATTAGCCGCAATCGAATTGATTTGGAGAATTGGAAAGCGAAAGAGCTGGATCTTTATCGTCTTGGGGCGAGAGAAATTTCTCCTTATCAAAATCTTAATCGTTCTTTTACTCTTGCAAGTTTAGGGCTTGATGATGCCGCAAAAGCGGAATCTCTGGCCGCGTTGAAAGTTAATCCCAGTTTTAGTGGCCCGTATAAAATTCTGGGTAAAATCGCGGCAAAGAAAAAAGATTTTCAAGGCGCGTACGAGGCCTTTCGCATCGCGACGACTTTGTCTTTTTACGATCAAGTTGCGCGTATGAATATGTCACTCGCGCTTGCGGATATGGGGCGATTTGATGACGCGGCAATACAGTATCAGAAAGTTATTGATCTTTGGCCGACATATTCAAAAGGCTATTTGCGTCTTGCCAAAACTCATATCGCGCGTAAAAAATATGCTTTAGTTTTTGAAAATTTAAAGAAGGGGTATGATTTGGATTTTAAGGCAAGTGAGGATGTTTTATTGATGGGTGACATGCTTGTCGATGGTAAAGTGTACGATTTGGCTGAAAAAGTGTTTGATTTAGTCATTGCGAAGGAGCCGACACTGGTTAAAGCGTATTTGAAAATCAGTTCGGTCTATGAGCGTACCGCAAGACGTGATAAAGCAATCACATTGCTAAAGCATGGTTTGCAAAAAAATCCAGAGAGCAAAGAACTTAAAGAAAAGTTGCGTTCTTTGGGTGCGAGACCTGAGGCAAAGAAGTAGAGGGTGGGTCGATAAAAATATTATTGATATGTCCTAAAACGCGGTATACTTTATAGAGTTTTAATTTGGAGATTATAAAAGATGGATTCACGTGGTGTTTTAACATTTATTTTAGCCGGTGGGAAAGGGGAGCGTTTAAATCCTTTGACTCGTGACCGTGCCAAACCCGCAGTGCCTTTCGGTGGGATTTACCGGATTGTGGATTTTACACTAAGCAATTGTGTCAACTCTGGTCTGCGTCGCATTTACATTTTGATCCAGTACAAATCGTTTTCTTTGCAAAAGCATCTTTTGGCGGGCTGGGATGTTGTTTCGAGTCAGTTGGGTGAATTTATTGATGTGATTCCGCCGCAGCAACGTATTAGCGCTGATTGGTACCGCGGAACCGCGGATGCGATTTATCAGAATTTTTATGCGATCCGTGACATTAATCCGCAGATGGTCATGATTCTCGCCGGTGATCATGTTTATAAAATGAATTATCAGAAGATGATTGAATATCATCGTGAGCGCGGCGCGGATATGACTGTTGCTTGCATTCCGATGCCAGCTGAAACTTCGACGAGCTTTGGTGTCATTGAAATTGACAAGGATAATCGGATTCACGGCTTTCAGGAAAAACCGCAAAATCCTAAAACGATTCCGGGTGATCCTTCTCGTATTTCCGCATCAATGGGGATATATCTTTTTAACACACAAACGCTTTGGGACGAATTAGAAATTGATACTAAGAACATGCTTTCCGAGCATGATTTCGGCAAAAATGTTATTCCGCAAATGCTTAAAAGCAAGCGTAAGGTTTTTGTTTATCATTTTGTTGATGAAAATAATCAGCCGCGTTACTGGAGAGATATTGGGACGCGCGATGCGTATTATCAGGCGAATATGGATCTGGTAAAAGCGAAACCAGAATTTGACTTATTTGACAAGCAATGGCCAGTGCGTACATATCATTCGCAGTATCCGCCGATTAAAGTACAGCATGCCGAAGGCAGTAATGGTTCATCGGTGCCGGGGGTTGTCTTTGATTCCTTAATTGCGGGTGGCTGTTTTATTAATGGCGCGGAAGTTCGCAGTTCTGTTTTGTCGCCGAATGTCCGTATTGAAAAGCACGCGACAATTGTCAATTCGGTTGTTCTTGGTGATGTCATTATTGGTGAACATGCCAAGATTCAGAATGCGATTATTGATAAAGAGGTTATTATTCCGCCGCATGCGTCGATTGGATATGACTTGGAACTGGATCGTAAGCGTTTTGATGTAACGAAATCCGGTATTGTTATCGTCGCTAAAAAGTCAGAAGTCGTGTAAGAGCAGTAGAAAGGATTTAAAGTATATGATCGTCCAGCCTAAAATTCGTGGTTTTATTTGTACAACGGCTCATCCGCTTGGATGCGCGGCCAATGTGCGTGAGCAAATTGAATATATTCAAAGTCAGCCCAAGATTCTTAATGGCCCCAAGAATGTCCTCGTTGTTGGTGCGTCTAATGGATATGGTTTGGCTTCGCGCATTGTCGCGGCTTTTGGGTGTGGCGCAAAAACTGTAGGTGTGTCATTTGAAAAAGAAAGTGAAAATTATAAGCGAACCGCGACGGCGGGTTGGTACAATTCACTTGCTTTTGATCGCGAGTCTAAAGAAGCGGGATTGTTTTCTAAAAGTATTAATGGGGACGCTTTTTCAAATGAAATAAAGGCGCAAACTATTGCGGTGATTAAGGAAAACTTAGGGCCTATCGATCTTTTGGTTTATAGTTTGGCTTCGCCACGTCGGGTAGATCCCAAGACAAACATTTTATATAAATCGACTTTAAAGCCCATTGGCGCGCCATATACGAATAAGTCTATTGATTTTGAAACGGATAAAATCATTTCTGTGACTTTGCCGCCGGCATCTGTGGAAGAAGTCAGTCATACCGTTGCTGTCATGGGTGGGGAAGATTGGGAACTTTGGATTGACGCTTTAGAAAAGGAAGGTCTTTTGGCGCCGAATGTTACGACTGTCGCGTATTCTTATGTCGGCCCCGCAGTGACGCAGGCAGTTTATCGTAGCGGAACCATTGGTGCCGCGAAAGATCATCTTGAGGCGACAGCAAAAAAATTAGATGCCCGCTTGAAGGCCAAGGGAGGGCGCGCTTTTATTTCTGTCAACAAAGCACTCGTCACACAATCAAGTTCCGCGATTCCGTTTATTCCTTTGTACTTTACAATTCTCATGAAAGTTTTGATACAAAAAGGTTTGCATGAAGAATGTATTCACCAGATGACACGTCTTTTTGGGCAAAGATTATATACGGGGAAACCTGTTGCCGTTGACAGTGATGGCCGCATTCGTGTGGATGACTGGGAAATGCGCGATGATGTGCAAAAGGAAGTTTCCGCGATATGGGAAAAGGTTACCAATGAAAATGTGAAAGAGCTCGCCGATGTTTCGGGATATCATCGTGATTTCTTAAAGTTGTTTGGGTTTGGCTTAAAGAATGTGGATTATAGCGCGGATGTAAAAATATAGTTAGCGGTGTTGTAATTCTGCTTTTAAATTCTGCAATTCGGTTTCCATTTGATTGAGATTTTCACCTTGGTGTGCGATATCTTTTTTCTGCTGTTTTAAGACGGCTGTCAAAACCGCGGTCACATTCATAGGATCAATGCTTTTACGTCCTTGTGCGGCAACAAGATCAGGAACATCCTCAGCGATAAATCCTACATGGCGTTCATTTTTGTCAGCTTTATAATTATAGGTTACAGGTCGTAATTTGAGAGTTGTATCAATAGCGTCTTGTGTATCGAGCGTCTTGATATTATCTTTATATGCTCGGCTGGAAGGGGTTGTAAAAATACCACCGGTCGTTAAGTACGCGTTGTTCGCTTGAGCGCCGAAATGTAGAGGATGAGTCGGCGTTGGTTGTCCAATACCGACGTAACCATTGTTCTTGACGAAGAAAATATCTCCTGCGGCGGCCGCGCTGGTTGATGTCACGGCAAGATAGTCATCCGCCCCATTACTCGTGATACTTAAAGATGCAGTTGGACTTACTTCTCGAATACTGAGTTTAGCTCTTGCAAGTATAAAACTATCGGCTGACGAAACCGTGAGGTAAGAGTCGAAGTAGTTAAAAACAAATGTGCGATGGGAGGAGTTATCTAAAACCAGATCATCCCCACCTAAGACGGTGCTATAATTTCCATTATTTATGTTTCCCACACTGCTAGCGATTACGGAGTAATTTCCACTTATATTATTACTTGCTTGACCTCCGATGACTGACGACATCCCTGTGACTATGTTATTGCTTCCACCTGATACAGTCGCATAATTACCGCTGGTAGTGTTACGGCCACCGCCGGTTATAGCTGACCAATCTCCGCTAGCATTATGGTACATACCGCTAACAGTGGAATAGGCGCCACTTGCACTTCCAGTATTGCCTCTATAAGAATACCCAGTATACGTGGAGTGTGATCCACTTGCTGTCATTAGTGTTGCGCCAGTAATAGTGGCAAAATTTCCACTTGCAATATTCGAACCTAGACCCGATATGACTGTATAATTACCGGAGCTGAGATTATTTGATCCTCCGGTAATGGTTGCATAATTCCCCGATCCTTGAATGATATTACTTGTTCCACTGAGTGCTTGGCCAACTCCATCGGCGGTGTTTGACGAGCCGGCAAAAATTGTATTATAAGTTCCGGAGGCGGTGTTATTACTAAAGCCAGAAATGACCGAATACTGTCCAGAAGCCGCATTATTTTGACCACCGGTAATCGTGACATAAGAATTGGTGGCGCTATTGGTATTGCCGCCCGCGATAGTTGCGTAATTGCCTGTTAAGACATTGCTTTGTCCCGAGACCGTGGTTCCGGTATTTTGCGCGGTATTATTTTTACCAAAGGCGACCGAATAATCTCCTGTTGTGGCATCATTTGTTATTCCCGTACTATCGACAATCGCGCGAAAAGAACCCTTGCGAGGATACCAAATCAGACGGGAATTATCTTGTCCGATACGGCTACCAGTTAGCGATGTGAGAGTAGCTCCTGCCGCAAATGTTCCTGTGGCTAAAATGCCACCATCATTTTCTAGCGTTAATTTAAAAGATGGAGTCGATGTCCCAATACCTAAATAAATGAGGGGATTCGTCGTCGTTGTAGTTGGGTATACATAATTACCAGTTTGTGTCCATGTATTATTCATTGAACCCCAAGTCCCGATACCACCTATGTTGTGGCAATAAAATAGTTTACCTGTAGACTCTTCGACGACGAGAGTCCCAATAGTACAAGGTGTCGGTAAAGAAGATTGCGGGATTAAAGTCATGCGATCATAGGCGCCTTGTGGAGCGGCGTAATAGGTTTTTAAAATGAGATTGCCACCCCAGCTTATGGACGTAAAAGTCAATGGCAGAAGAAGGGTGATAAATATAATTTTAAAATTTCGCTTTAGCATATTATTCACCTAACATTCTTTTAAGCTCACGGACATTATTACGAATTTTCTCAATTTGCCGACTTTGCTTTTTGATTTCTTGCTCTTGGTCTTGGGCAACTTTGGTTAAGACGGCAATAAAATCCAAAGTATTTAAAGAGGCGCGATCATTCATTGCGACAATTTGTGGGACATCTTCGGCAATAAACCCGATATTCTTTTGTTTTGGAGTCAATTTATAATTAAATGTGACAGGATTCAGTTGATCTAAGGCCGCTTGTGAATCTGAAGAGGAGAGAAGTTGAATGTTTTCTTTGTATTTTTTACTTGATGTACTCGTCCAGACTCCACCGCCTGTTAAGTAGGCATTGTTGGCATTCCCGAATTGCATGGCATATGTAGACACGGTTGGGGTGGGTTTATTGACACCGATATAGCCATTATTTTTTATAAGGAAAACGTCACCTGAAGCCGTACGCTTGATATTTATATAATCATCAGTTGTTCCGATGGCATTGATTTCTAACACTCCTGCTGGAGTTAAATCACGAACACCAACTTTGGGATTCCATGGGTTGCTGGAAATTGTTCCGGAGGCAATAATGAAGGCATTGGGAGTTGAAATGGATACAGGTGTATCAGAATACCCCCAAACAAAAGTATTATCAGCCGCTGAAGTCAATTGCATATTTTTCCCTCCCGCCCATGAATATTCACCCGCTGCGATATTGTCAGTTCCTCCCAAGATCATTGAATAATCACCGCTGGCGGTATTTCTTTCCCCTCCGCCAACGACAGAATAATTGCCACTGGCGGTATTTGCCCAACCGCCGCCGATTGTGCTGGCAGTTCCTGATGCAATATTATCACGCCCGCCGGTGATTACGCTGTAGTCGCCTGTAGCTAAATTGTTTTCGCCGCCAGAAACACGTGAATAGGCGCCAGTAATAACTCCCAAGGTGTCAAGGCCCGCCGTATTATTTTTGCCGCCGCCGATACTGGCAAAGGGAGCGAGAGCAGTATTGTTTTCACCTCCGGAAATGACAATATAATCGTTGCGAGCTTTATTATTTAAACCACCGCCAATAACGGCATATCCTGTCGCGGCACCAGCACCGATATAATCGATGAGATTATCCTTGCCACCATTAATGTTGGAGTAAGGTGTGGAAACGATATTGTTTTCACCGCCACTGATTGTGGAATATATCGCTGTCGCCTGATTATTGTGGCCTCCTAATACTGTCGCGAAATCTGCTGAGGCAATGTTTAAATGTCCTCCGGGTATTGTTGCATGGTGACCGCTGGCGGTATTGCTTAATCCGCCGGTTACAGCAGAATAATTGCCACTGGCGGTATTGCTTTGACCGCCGATAACATTAGCATATTGTCCACTGGCAATATTGCTATCTCCACCAGCAACGTTGGAATAAGAGCCGCTTGCGGTTGAGTTTTTTCCCATGGCTGTGGAATAATCTCCGATATTAGCATTGTTCCATTGGATACCATCAACATGCCCTGCGCGAAAAGCAGATTTTCGTGGATACCAGATCAACCGGCTTTGTGGTGCGCTTAGAGTATCCTGTAAAATTAGGCCACTGCCGAAAGTTCCTTGTGCGATCATTCCTGCGTCATTAATGAGGCTTAATTTAAACTCTGGAGTGATTGTCCCAATCCCAACGTTGAGGTTGGTGTTGGTAGGTGTGTCGGTTAAATAAATATTATCTCCGATTTGTGTCCAAATATCCGTCACAGGACCCCACGTTCCAGCGCCTGTTACGCTGCGGCAATATTGGAAGTTTCCAGCATTATTGGCATATATGCTCCCGATAACGCAAGGATTTGTAAGGTCAGCACTCCTTGGGAGTAAGCGTATCAAATCATACTCACCTGAGCGCACAGGATAATATGTTTGTATCGATACCCCCGGGACTGCTTCCGCATGGTTTGAATAAACCATGAGCAAAGATAAGGATAAAATGACAATATGTTTATAAAAAGATCTCAAGATATTACTCCATGTGTTTTAAATTTTTGACTCTGCTTTTTAATTCATTAACTTCAGATAGTAAGGCGTCGCTTTCTTCTTTTTGTTTTTTGAGAGTGTCTTGCTGATGCGCAATGACCTTAGTCAGAACCGCGGCAATATCCATTGGGGCAAGGCCTTTTCGGTCTTGACTTGCAATCAAATCAGGGGCATCTTCGGAAATAAATCCTAAATACTCTTGATCTTTCTCGTTGATATAGTTATAGCGAATAGGAACTAGTTTTGAAAACGCATCCATAGCTTTCTTTAATTGGAGGTCAGCAATGTTTTCTTTGTAAATGCGACTGGATGCCGGCATAAAATTGCCGCTGGCATCTACATAGGCGCCGCTACTAAAATGCATGGGGTAGGAGGGATTTGTTTGTCCTACGCCAATACGACCGTTATTTTTAATTGTCAAAACATTGCCAGCGGCAGCTACGGTTGTGCTAGTTAAATTCAGATAATCATCGGTTGACGCATTTCCATTGATTTCCAGTAGGGCTGCAGGTGTTGTATCGCGTATTCCCATTCGGCCTGAGTAAATGTTAAATGTATCAGCCGTTGTAATGGGTGCAATAGGTGTTGCGGAGTGACCCCAAACAAATGTATTCCCGGCACCAAACCCCACAGACATGTTTTGTCCAGCTACCGTGCATGTACTTGCATTAATTGCATTGAAGGCCCCTCCGATAATACTAGAAAAAGGGTTGCTCAAAGTGTTTGTAAAACCTCCCGTAATCGTTGAGGAGAAGCTGGTCATCGTGTTATTGCTTCCTCCTTGGATCGTGGAATGCGAACCAAATCCGTCGATAGTATTATTAAGTCCGCCATTTATAACAGAATTATAGCCGCTTGCTTGATTAGTACTTCCGCCTGATACTTGGGCGTAGAAATAATAGCCAAGGTTATTTGAATATCCCCCTGCAATTGTTCCTACGGGTACAGAAGAAACAATAGAATTGAGGTATCCACCAGAAATCGTAGTTTCTAAAGATCCTGTACTGTTTTGCCGTCCACCAAAAATTGCAGTGGAGTGAGTCGCCGATGCTGTATTGTCGCGTCCTCCAGAAATGATGCCTATTGATCCAGCATTACTATACCCACCTGACACTATTCCATTGGTAGATGTTGTGTTATTTTCACCGCCGCCAATTGTTGAGCCAGGGCCGGCGCTATTACTTTTCCCAGCCACGGTACTATTGATGCCCGTTGTACTGTTGGATTCTCCACCAAGGATTTGACAGTATGAAAAAGTACAGCTATTGTTTAATCCACCGGCAATCATGTTATATCCAATGCCTCCAACGGCGGTTGTGTTGCCGTAACCTCCCCAGACGGCATCAGCGATGCTTCCAGATCTGCTGCCGTATCCCATCGCCATTGAATATGTTCCGATATTGGTATCATCCCATTCCGCGGCAGGGACATATCCCGCACGAAAAGCGCCTTTGGCAGGATACCAAATCAATCTTGTTCCTGCGCCCGAAATTGGTAGGCTCGCGGAAGAACCGCTGACATTATCAGCAAGAATGCCGCCGTCGTTTGCCAGTGTCAATTTAAACATTGGTGTGGATGTACCGATACCGACAAGTTTGTTTTCGGGAGTCGAAGTGTCAGTCAGATAAAGGTCATTGGCGTTGAGTGTCCAAACGCCGGGAAATGGTACAAAAGTTGACAATGGATTGACTCCCGGAGGGATGCAGTAATAAGGAATACTGTTGTCACTAGAGTTAGCGTAGAGTGTTCCGACAGTGCAGTTGCTGGCCGTCAAGGCCGTTTGAGGTGTTAATTTGATACTATTATAGTTTCCTGAGGGAGCAGGGTAGTAGGAAGTTAAATTAAACTGCTCAGCGTATGCGGGAGAGCAAAGAATGATAATTCCAATGAATGTGAGTAAGAGCTTTTTTTGCATAAAATCAACCTTTAAGAGATAAAGAAAATCTCAAGGTTACAGAACAGCAACGAGATTAATACATCAAATATACGTTGTAATCTGTGTTTAAGCAATGGTAGAAGTGTATTTATTGTGAAAGCGGTTTCTTTGCAAAAGACTCATTGCGAGGAACGAAGTGACGAAGCAAACGAGAATAGATTGTCGCGCCCTTCGGGTTCGCAATGGGTTTCTACTTAGATCTGTTCTTCCCGTTTAAATAATTGCTTCAAGCAGATAAAATTCTAAAATCATATTGACAAAGTCATGCTCGTTATCTAAAGTGAGCTTGTTAATTCCCAAGTAGGCATTTAGCTGCGAGGTCATGAAATGGCGGAATCAGGTAAAAGTATTAATGTTGAAAAGGATATGCGCGCGCTCGTCGCTGAAATTCTCGAGACCGAGCCGGATCAATTAGATCTTTCCGCGAAATTTGTTAAAGATTTGGGTATGGATTCAATGATGGCTTTGGAAATTTTGGCTGGCATTGAGAAAAAGTATCGTATCGTAATTCCGGAAGACATGCTTTCAAAGTTTACTGATCTTGAAGCAACCGTAAAGCTTGTTACTGAAATTCTTGTTAAGAATAAAAAAATCTAATTTTTAGAATTTTATCCCACCACCAGAGGTCCTAGTGTATTTTAAACGATTAGAAATCTTCGGTTTTAAGTCTTTCGCTGACAAAACAACATTGAATTTTGAACCGGGCATCACCGCTGTCGTCGGACCAAATGGTTGCGGCAAGAGCAATGTCTTTGACGCTATTCGCTGGGTTTTGGGTGAGCAAAGCGTTAAAGAACTGCGCGGCTCAGCGATGGAAGATGTTATTTTTAGTGGAACTGATAAAAAGCATGGACTCGGTTTTGCGGAAGTCAGTGTCACATTTTCTAATGAGACGCGTGTTCTTCCGATTGAATACAATGAAGTCACTGTTACTCGCCGTCTTTTTCGTTCTGGTGAAAGCGAATATTTGATGAATCGTACACCGGTTCGGCTCAAGGATATCAATGAGCTTTTTATGGGCACGGGAATTGGTGCCGAGGCCTATTCGCTTGTTCAACAGGGGAAGGTTGATTTAGTCGTCAGTGCTCGACCAGAAGAACGACGCATGATTCTCGACGAGGCGTCTGGGATTACCAAGTACAAGGCTAAACGCAAAGAAGCTTTAAGCAAATTGGCCGATACGGATCAAAATCTTTTGCGTATCAATGATATCGTTGTTGAAGTCAAACGGCAGATTTCTTCTCTCGAAAGACAGGCTAGCAAGGCACGTAAATATAAAGATGAGTATGTTCGTCTTAAAAATTTAGAAGTTCAAATGGCGCGCATTCAACTTGGTATGGCTTTTGAGCAGCGTCAACAAATCCTTGCGCGATTGGAAGAATTTAAAAGTAAAGAAAACTCATTGATGCAAGAGATTACACAGTTTAATGATTTGCTCGAGCATCAAGGCAGTTTGTTAGAAGAATTAGAAGATAGCATCAATCGAGTCACGGCGGATGAAATTAAGCTCGACGGGCAAATCGATATCAGTAATCGTCAAATTGGTTTTAATGAAGAACGCCTTACCAATATTGAGCAAACTGTTAAGCGTCTGGAAGAAAACAAAGTCGCTTTGGAGGAACGGGCTCGCTTGCAAGAAGAAAAAATTGCTGAAGCCGCGCAAATCTTGGCTTCTCTGGATGAAGTTGTTGAGAAAAATCGCCAGATTTGTGAATCTCGTCGGACAGACCTTGCGACTATTGCGCAGGTCGTTAACGCGTCCAACGACATAGTGAAGTTTGAAGAGGAGAAAATCCTTGGGATAACATCCAGTCAAGTGCATATTAAAAATCGGCTGACGGATGTCATGAAGGAAGTGCAAGGTTGTTTGGCCCGTAAACGTCGTCTTGAATTTGAGAACACTAAGGTTTTTGGCGAAAAGCAAGAGATTGATCTTAAACTGCAATCGATTTCACAGCAAATCGTTTTTTCGTCGCAGCATCTAGAAGAGCTCAATGCTCGTTTGAAAGATAATCTTGATGTTTTAACGCAGATTCAGGGACAGCTTGATGAGTTGAGTCAGCAAATCGACGATCTCGAGAAGAAAAGACTTTTTTTAAAATCGCAAAAAGAATTTATCGAAAAACTTTCTGTTCAATATCTAGGGATTCCTGACCCGATTATCGAAGGTCGTATTATTACAACAAGTAAGCCGATGGAGCATCATAGTGGTCTAATTGGCAAGGTCAAGGAAGTGTTAGAAATGGATCCGAACCGCGCGCAGATTCTTGGCGGTAGTTTGGCTTCGGACGGGCGGCCTCTTTATGAAGTTATTTGTGAAGCCAAATTTATTGAATTAGATCCGCAGCAGATTTCCGCGCATATTGACGAACTTGGTCTTGAGATCGACGCTAAGCTTCAGCAAAAAGCACAAGTGATGACGCAATTGGCGGAACAGGAACTGATTGTAAAGCGAACCAATTTTGAGATTCAGGAACAGGAAAAAAGCTTTTCTGTTTTTCAATCACAAAAAAATGATGTCAGCGGAGAAGCCAATAAGCTCAATCAAGAATTAGCGATCGTGCAATCTGAATTTGAAGAGGTTACGGGGAGTTTGACTAATCTTAAGATGACGGAAGATGATTTGATTCGTCAGCTTGATGCTCTCAATCAGGATTTGGCTTTTAGTCAGATTAAAATTCGTGAAAATCATGACATCATTTCCGGTAAGGCGCAGGAGCGGGAACAGGTCAGTATTTTGATCAGTCAGGCTGAAACCGAAATTGCTTCTTTAGAGGCGACCAAAAATGGTCATGCGGAAAAAGTCGCGATGTTGCAAGAAACTTTAGACAGCGCGCGGGGAGAATTGTCGCGTTCTGTTTCTGAAATGCAAGAGATCGATGGTAAAAAGGACCAATACATTCGTGAGATTGAAGCTTTGCAGGAAAAGATTGAACTGCTTAAGAAGGAAAAGGAATCTTTGACGGGTGTTTTGTCCGGATATGTGCGGCAAAAGGAGGAAGTTTCCAGCCGGCTTAATAGCGTTCGCGCCAATATTAATTCGTATCATCAGCAAATCGAAGCGATTAAGAACACGCTTCATCAGGAACAGTTGCAGGAACAAGAGATTGGTTTTCAGGAAAAAGCGATTCGTGATCGTTTGATGCAATCTTATAAAATTGATTTGGAAACGTATGTCGCCGAAATTGTAAGCGCGTCAGCATCTGGGGAAGGTGAGCAGGATGCCGCTGGATCGTCTCAGTCGCAGGCGACGGAAGCTTCGCCAGTCTTGGATATCAGTGAATTGACTGTCGCGATTGATCGTTTGCGCAAGCGTTGTGATTCCTTTGGATCTGTTAATCTCGTCGCGATTGAGGAATTTGATCAGCTTAAGGAACGGTTTGAGTTTTTAACCAAACAGCAAAGTGATCTTTTGACTGCGAAAGATGCTCTACATCAGACGATAACGAAGATCAATCGTCAGACTCGGCAAATGTTTATGGACACGTTTACGAAAGTCAGTGAAGAATTTCGTATTTATTATCGAATGCTTTTTGGTGGTGGCGAGGCACAATTGGTTTTACTTGATCCGGAAAATGTTTTGGAATCAGGCATTGAAATTATTGCTCGTCCTCCGGGCAAGAAGTTGCAAAATATTTCTTTGCTGTCTGGTGGGGAAAAATCCTTGACTGCCATCGCGCTTATTTTTGGCGTTTTCAAAGTCAATCCAAGTCCGTTCTGCGTTCTCGACGAAATTGATGCTGCTCTTGATGAATCCAATGTGGGACGTTTTGGATATCTTCTTAAAGATTTTGCTAAGATTGCGCAGTTTATCGTGATTACCCACAATAAGAAAACCATGGCCTGTGCGGATGTGCTTTATGGCATCACGATGCAGGAAACAGGTGTTTCGAAGCTAGTCTCGGTCAAGTTTAAAGATCAGGAAAAAACTTTGTCCGACGAAGAAGTTGTCGCCGCCGCGGTGTAGAGTCGCGGTTTTAAATTTTAATCAATAGATAATTAGTAATCGAGTGGCTCAGTTAGGCAAGTTTTGTTGCGGCCGCTAAATTTTGCAATGTACATGGACTTATCGGCATTTGCGATGAGTTCTTCTTTTGTTTGCGCGTCTTCGGGGAATGACGCTAAACCGATACTTACGGTCAGTTTGAGTTCTTGCGACAGAGAAGGAATTTTGAATAAATATTCTTCGATTTTTTGCCGTAATCGTTCAGCAATTTGAAAACTTTCCTTTTTGTTAGTTTGACAAAGAATAATAGCAAATTCTTCTCCACCATAGCGACAGATATAATCCGATTCGCGGGATGATTCATGCAGGATTTGCGCGATATTTTTAAGAATCCAATCGCCGTTTTGATGGCCGTAAGTATCATTGAGTTCTTTGAAATGATCAATATCAATCATCATGAGGCTGAGCGGCTGATTTGCTTTTTGAGTGGATATAATTTCTTTACTTAATTTTTCTTGAAAGTAGCCATGATTCCAAAGGTTTGTCAGGGAATCCGTGTGGCTTTTTTCGACGGTCATTTCATAGAGTCGTGAATTTTCAATTGCTAGGCTCGCGTGACCAGCGAGAAGAGAAAAAATACGAATGTCATCGGTTGAGATGGGTTTTTGGGTATAAAAATTATCAGCGACAATGAGGCCGTTGATTTTGCCCTTAGCGCGCAGAGGCATAATTAAAAATTCATTGCTTTGAAAGTTTTGGAGTAGCGGGTCGTGGTCGTATTGCAGTAATGATTCTTTGGTCAAATGCCAAGGAGTTCCACGGTGATAAGCGTCGACAAGCAAAAGTTTATTTTGACTGTCGAGCGGGAATTTAAGAGCTTTGAGGCGCTTTAAAAGAGCTGAGTCACTAAGGGTAGTTTCGACTTTGTCTTCGCGAATCAGATCTTCGATTTGCGGACGTTGATTTTCGATATAACTCCAAATTTTGTTTGCATGTTCGCCGGATTCAGGCCCAATGACCATTTCGCATTCTAGCGCATTGGTTTTGGGGTTCATGAGAAATAAAATGGCGCGGTTGTAGCCAAGCCCAGAGTGTGACGTAACACCTGTAAGGATGATGTAGAGAATGTGCTCTAGCTCCAGTGTCGTTCGCATCGCGGAGCTGACTTCATAAAGCACATTGAGCTCGCGATGGGCTTGCTCGAGTTGCTGTTGGGGGTCGGATTGGCTCATGAAGTTATTATGATGTGGATCCATTTTTTGTATAGCGTGAAAATAGCACGCCCCTCAAATATTGTCAAGATAAGGGCATTGAATTATTTTTGAATGGTATTTTGTTTAATATTGTAAAGTATTGCGGTAGATATGTTTAAACGCCTACAATTTACGTTCTTTCTGTGGTAGCGTTTCCTTGACAGGGTTATAAAATGTGTTATACTCTAACAACTTCCAACAAAAAGTAATAAATTCATGTCTGAAAAAATTTTGACAAGTTTGAATTGGCTCGATGTGCTGACAATCTTTGTTATCATCGCTATTTTGTATCGTGGCGCTGTGCAAGGTTTTGTTGTTGAGCTTTTTAAAATATTCGGCGCTTTTTTAGCGACTGTGATCGCGGTTCATTATTATGGGCGTGCCGCGGAGGCTTTGTATCAAACGTCAGCTCTTCCCATCAAATGGGGTGAGACGATAAGCTTTATTCTGATTGTCATTCTTGTGATTTTGGTTTTTAAGTTGGTGCGTGAAGGTTGGCTTTTAATACTTAAAGTTGAAGCAAAGGGTGCTTTTAGTCAATGGGGTGGTGGGTTTGTCGCTTTTTTTCGTTCTTTTCTAATGTGTGGATTACTGTTTTTTGTGATCGCATTGCCGCAAATAAGAACGATGAACGCATTTTCTGAAAGTTCATTGACTGGGCATTATTTTCGTGATCTTTCCCCCACAGTTTACAAGGCTACTTATGAAGGGGTTATTCAGAAATTTTTCCCTGATGAAGTGTTCAATGAGAAGGCCTTAAAAATCTTTGAAAAAGAACCAACGAAAAAGTAATTTGATTTGTACAGGAATTGGGGCGATGGGTTTGCCTGTCGATTCGATAGGATCGATTTCATTTAAAAGACGGCCATGAGATTGCGCGATGGGATTGATACCACAGGAAATTATTTCTCAGATTTTAGATCGCGCGAATATTGTGGAAGTGATCGCCGGATATATTCCGTTGAAACAGGCAGGGCGCAACTTTAAGGCACCATGCCCTTTTCATCACGAAAAAACACCGTCTTTTGTCGTGAACTCTGATAAGCAAATCTTTCATTGTTTCGGATGCGGGGTCGGCGGCAATGTCGTGACATTCGTGATGAAGCAAGAGAAGATGGAGTATCCGGAAGCGTTAAGATTTTTAGCGGAAAAGACCGGAATCGAAATTCCAGCGACAGCAGTGAAAAATAATCATGTCGCCGAACTCCGTCAGCAAATTTTAAGTGCTAATGATTTTACATCGAAGTATTATCATCGCAATTTGATCTCTGATAAAAGTGATTTAGCTAAAACAGCGCGTGAGTATCTTAAAGGCCGTGGTTTGAGTCTTGAGAACGTGACAAAATTTCAATTAGGGTTAGCGCTCGAGGGATGGGATGGTCTGTTGAAATCCTTGCGTGAGCAGAATTTTAGCCCCACCTTTTTGGAAAAAGCAGGACTTGTCATTGCAAAGAATCAAGGTGCGGGTCATTATGATCGTTTTCGGGAGCGTATTATTTTCCCGATTCTCAATGCTCGCAGTGAGGTGGTCGCTTTTGGCGCCCGATCGTTAAGCACGGACAATCCCGCAAAATATATCAATTCGCCGGAAACGCCGCTGTACACCAAAGGGAATTTTCTTTATGGGCTCAATTGGGCGAAGGATGCAGTAAATATGCAGGATGCGGTTATTGTTGTTGAAGGTTATATGGATTTTATTTCACCCTTTGCCGCGGGTGTTGAAAATATTGTTGCGTCTCTCGGGACGGCATTGACGGTTGAGCAAATCCGGTTGATTCGGCGGTACACCAAAAATATTGTTATGCTTTTTGACGCGGATCCGGCCGGACAGGCCGCGATGATGCGAAGTTTGGATCTTTTGGTTGAAGAAGGCATGACTGTTAAGATTGCGGCTTTGACAACAGGTGAGGATCCCGATTCTTTTGTAAGAAAATTTGGCGCGGAAGCTTTTGTCAAATGTGTTGAAAACGCGCAATCGTTATTTGATTTTAAAGTTCAATTTTTGACCAAACAGTATCCAGCGGATACGATTGAAGGTCACGCGAAAATTGCCGGTGAAATGCTCACGACGATCGCGAAGTTTGACAACGCGATTATACAGGCAGAATATTTGAAGAAATTGTCACACGTTTTAATGGTGGATCAAGACGCTCTTTCTGTGGAACTGAAAAAAGTAAAGCCGTCTGGTTTTCGGGCTCCGCTTGCGGTTGTTCCGGTCAAGACGGTGAGTCAACCGATTCGACAGGTGGAACATAATCTCTTGCGGCTTATGCTGGAAGAAAAAGATTTTGTTTCATTGAGTCGTCGGGATATTGCATTGACGGACTTGCAAAACACCCATGTTCGTGATATTGTTGCTAAGATTTTTGAGATTTTCGATCAAGGTCGTGAGCCAACACCACCGGCCTTGATGAGTTGTTTTGAAGAACAGGATATTCTTGACATGATTTCTGGGATTGTGGCGTCGGAAGATTCAATCGCCGGGGACAGGCACAAGATGTATCGTGACTGTACTTTGCGGCTTCGACAGGAGAATCAAAAAAGCCAGCGGCAGGAAATTTTGCGGCAGATGGAAGTCGCCCGCAATAATGGCGACCACAAAACCCTTGAACAACTTTCATATGCTTTTAACCAATTAATTAAGGGGACATAAATGCAGAGCAAAGAATTAAAAGCTGATATTGATAAGCTGATCGCGCTCGGTAAAAAGAAAGGTTTTTTGACCTATGATGAGGTCAATGAAACTCTTTCTGAAAAGATCGATTCTTCGGAAGAGATCGATAAGGTCTTTGAGATTCTTGATGGTAAAAACATTAAGGTTTTAGAGTCTGATGACGATTTTGAGGAAGGCGCGACGCCGGCGGCCGATGATGATGCGGATTCCGAAGATGAACCCGCCGCCCGTCAGGTTGAAGAGCCTGCGCGTGAAGATGTCGTCGATTACGCGGACAAATTTATTCCGCTAGACGATCCAGTCAAAATGTATTTAAAGCAAATGGGATCGATTTCCCTTTTGACTCGTGAAGAAGAAATCACATTAGCGAAACGCATTGAAGAAGCTGAACAGAGATTGGCGGAAGCATTATTTATGACTTCATATGCCCGCAAATCTGCTTTGGAAATGATCAATAGAGTTTTAAATGGCGAAGTCAATGTTGAAGACGTTGTTAAAGACGAATTGGAAAGACGTCCAAAATTGATTCGCGATTTGAATCGTATTATTAAAAAAGTTCGCGCCAGTCGCGTGGGAACAGTTCAATCAGCAATGACGCTTGCGGAATTCAAATTGACCGCGGCCTTTAACGAAGAGATCATCGTGCAAATTGCGGATTGGGTTGACCGTTTAGAACGAATTGAACATGCTCTTAAAGCTCGTCGAGTGGTCGCGGATATTGCTGGACTTCGCAAAGAAAAAAAGCAAATCCTTAAAGACCTTGCAGATCCTGTTAGTAAAATCAAAGAGCAGTTGCGTGTTATTAAGATTCGTCAAGCCAAGTTTAATAAGGCAAAGAAGCTTCTTGTTGAAGCCAATCTGCGCTTGGTTGTCAGTATCGCGAAGAAATATATTAATCGCGGACTTTCATTCTTGGATTTGATTCAGGAAGGCAATATGGGTTTGATTCGCGCTGTTGAAAAATTCGAATACAAGCGCGGTTATAAATTTTCAACATACGCTACGTGGTGGATTCGCCAAGCCATTACGCGCTCGATTGCGGATCAAGCCAGAACAATTCGTATTCCGGTGCATATGACCGAAACGATTAATAAAATCATTCGTGTGTCTCGTCAATTTGTGCAAGAGAGCGGGCGTGAACCTTCTGCTCAGGAAATCGCAAAGCAAATGCGTATTCCCGTCGGTAAGGTTAAAGAAATCTTAAAGATTTCTCAGGTTCCGATCTCATTACAAACGCCGATTGGCGATGAGGGGGATACTAACTTTGGTGATTTCATCGAAGATAAAAAGGCTGTTTCGCCGGCAAACGCGACATTGCATTCGATGCTAAAGGAAGAAATTGGTGCGGTTTTGCAGACGCTTGATGAACGCGAACGCAAAATTTTGGAATTGCGCTTCGGCATTCATGACGGAACAAGTCGCACGCTTGAGGAAGTCGGTAGTGAATTTAATGTGACGCGTGAGCGTGTTCGTCAAATTGAATCTAAGGCTCTTCGCAAGTTGCGTCATCCGAGCCGTTCTCGACGCATCAAGTCATTTATTGATATGTCATTGCGGGAAGCTGAAAATACAGCGTAAATGATTCGTGGTCAATTTAAAAGCCCTGCATCGAAAGATGTGGGGCTTTTAAATTTTTAGGTATTCTCAGTTCGGGATAAACTTAGGATGCGTTCTATGATTATATTGGGACTTGTGATATATTTAATGCGATGAAAATTCCACGCCTGATAATTTCTTTGTTTTTGGTCTATAGTGTTTTTGGCCAATTATCTTATTGTGCGATGGCTTCTGCCACTTCGGAGGAAGTTACACGCGCAAATGATCCAGAAGCTCTGCTTAAAATCAACACAGTTGTACAGGAAATTTATGATGGTATCATCGCCGCCAAGCCTAAATTTAAGGAACTCGCGACATTTGGTGAGAAAAATTTAACAAAGAATGAAGGCGGATTCTTGACAATCACGTATGAAACAGAAGTCCCGTCATCGGGAGGGACCACTTTCCCATATAAGTTTAAATTAGATGTTGAGCCGATCAAAGCCAAGACATATGTTTCGCATAATGGATATTTTAATTATACGATGCCGCTTTTGGATTTGCAGTTTTCGGGATATATGATCAAACATCCTTTACGTCGACAATTTGATATTAAAACTCTTTTGGATCAATTTGCTGAAGTGATGGCAGATTATCAACAGCAGTTTATGCCTTTGCGTTTTATGATTCTTCCTGAAAAGGATACATATCAGGTACGGGAACCGATACGTTTTAAAGTTATTTTGGCAAATGTTTCTGCGCATAATATTTTGGTTAAGGGGTTGGGTGAATCCAGCCTTTACTTTACGTTGAATCGTGATGTTTGGGGAACGCAATCGGGAGATGTAAAAATGGTTGAGAGTTTAACTCCATTTCAACAAGCAATTAGAGATCAAGAGGCAGTTGCTCAACAATTGCGCAGTATGTTTGGAGGTCAGAGTCAGGGTGAAACAACTGTTGTGGGTAAAAGGACAAAGGTTGGCGATCAAACAATTTTACGTGCGAATGAAGCTTTGACTATTGATTTTGTTGGTGCAGGGTATAAAAAAGCTCAGGATGTTGAAATTCGTGGTATTTATCAGCTTAATATTAAAGGTTTGCGTCCCACCGGTCACACCACTTTAAAAATTGTCGAGTAGATTCGTTCTCTTATTCCCGAGACAGATCCCGCCCAAAAGTTATTGAATCTTGAGACCTCTTGTGATATTGTAAACAATCATCTTAAAGGAAATTTTGAGCTTAATGCCTCTTGTCCTTAAGGATAGGATTGTTGGTATATTTGTTTTTTCGAAATTGGGCCTATAGTCGCGCAGTGTTTTGAGGGCCTATAGCTCAGTCCCGTGAGAAACTCACGGGATTTCGTGACCGAGGACGAAATGTCCGAGGGAATGCCGCGGCATCTGGGCGCGGCCCCGCATAAAGTAATTCTAAGTTTTAGGATGCGTGGCTCAATCGGTTGGAGTTGGACGTCGGGCCTATAGCTCAGTCGGTTAGAGCAGGGGACTCATAATCCCTTGGTCCCTGGTTCGAGTCCAGGTGGGCCCAGTAAAATTTTTAAAGGAGTCTCTAGGTCTTGGACTCATAGCTCAGCCCTATAATGTTTTTATAGGACTTTGCTATGAGTATGGAGTTTCTAGGTCTTGGACTCATAGCTCAGCTGGTTAGAGCGCTGCCCTCACATGGCAGAGGTCGTAGGTTCAAGTCCTACTGAGTCCATATTATATTAATCCGTTTCTTACAGAAGGATAAAGCCAAGTGATCGAAACGCTTTCCATTAAAGAGCAGATTAAGAAACTGATTGAATTGCAAAAACTCGACGGTGATATTTATGCGCTCAAAAGAGAGTTGAGAGAAAAGCCAGAATATTTGGTGAAACTTAAAGAAGATTTTGAAAATAAAAAAGCGAATCTAAAACAGCATGAAGAGCAGTATAAGACTCTGCAAGTCACGCATAAAACTTTGGAAGGTGATCTTAAGACTCAAGATGACGCGATTGCTAAATTTAACGCCCAATTGTCATTATTAAAAACCAATAAGGAATATACCGCTAAGCTTCATGAAATCGAAAATTTTAAAGCTGATCGATCCATTGTCGAAGATAAGATTCTTCTTTCTTATGATGCTTTAGATGCGACCAAGGCTAATGTAGACAAAGAGAAAGTTGTTGTGGCAGAAGAGGAAAAAAAATATCTCGCGGAGAAAAAAGTTATTGAAGATTCCGTTAAAATTTTGGAAGATAAGGCAAAAGTTTTAGAAAGCCAGCGCGCTATGATTGCCCCATCGGTACCAAAAGCGATTTTATCGCGCTATGATCGTGTTTTGGAACATACGGATGGGTTGGCAATTGTTCCGGTCAAAGATGGTACTTGTGGCGGATGTTATATGACGGTTCCTGCGCAAGTCGCAAATCAGATTAAGATGAGTAAGGAATTGGTTTTTTGTGAAACGTGCGCGCGTATTATCTATTTGGTCGATGATCTTTAATTTGAAGGTTTGTCTTGAGTGAAAAAATTTTAGAAATTTTTACAGATGGTGGAGCCAGTGGCAATCCGGGTCCGGCGGGAATAGGGGTCGTGATTAAAGCCAATGGTCAAACCGTTCTGGAAATTTCGAAAAGTATCGGGGACGCGACAAACAATGTTGCGGAATATAAAGCGGTCATTGCCGCTTTAGAGGAAGCGGTAAGACGCGGCGCGGAAAAAGTTTTTCTAAATACGGACAGTGAATTGGTGTGTTTCCAATTGACAGGCGCGTATAAAATTAAGAATGAAAGTTTGCTTGTTTTGGTTGAGCAAGTGCGTCAGTTGTCACGTAAGATCAAATCAGTTGAGATTAAAGTTATTCCGCGCGAGAAAAATTCGCAAGCGGATCGTTTAGCAAAGCAAGCTATTATTAAAGCTAAAAATCACCAGACCAAGGTGGTTGCCTCGAAGTCAATCTTCGGGGAGGAAAGTCCGAGCTCCACAGGGTAATGCATCCAGGTAACGCTGGACACTCGTCGGGAAACTGACGAGGAGGATTAGAGCCACAGAGACGAGCGAATTGCCTACGGTGAGTGTAATCATCGCAACTTTTTGCAATTTAGGAAAGCGATGATTACACGAGTATCACCGGAGGTGATACGAGTGAAACGAGCAATCTCTGCAGGGAGTAAGGCCAAATAGGGAGCGATGTCGTAAGACTGCGAAGTGACCCGCTTCGTTATGAGCTCCGGGTAGGCTGCAAGAGTTGGAAAGGCGACTTTCCAAGTGAGTTGAATAACCATCGATCCCGCCATGAAATGAATCGGGAAGCACATAACTCGGCTTATTGGTCTGGTGAGTAATTTATTATAGGAACGGATTCGACAATCCGAAAATTCAAATAAGTAATAAGCATTCAGGAGGATGTAAATGTCAGGTCATTCAAAGTGGGCGAGTATTAAACATAAAAAAGCGATCACCGACAAAAAGCGCGGTGCGGCGTTTACAAAGGTTACTAGAGAAATTACTGCGGCGGCGAGAGCCAGCGGTGGAGATGTGAATACTAATCCGCGTCTTCGTACGGCCATTGCTCGCGCGCGTTTTTTAAATATGCCCAATGTCAACGTTGAAAACGCAGTCAAAAAGGGAACGGGAGAGCTTCCGGGTGTTGTTTATGAAGATGTCATGTTTGATGCTTATGGTCCGGGCGGAGTTGCGATGCTTATCGAAGGTTTGACGGACAATAAGAATCGTACGACCGCGGAAGTCCGCAATATTCTTTCGAAGAAAAACGGCGCTCTTGCCGGCGCGGGTAGCACGGCGTGGATGTTTACATCTAAAGGATTTATTTCGATCGAGAAGAATAAAACTACCGAAGAGCAGTTGATGGAAATTGCTTTGGAAGCTGGTGCGGATGATATTAAAGCGGAAGGCGAGTATTTTGAAATCACATGTGAACCAGCTAATTTGGAAGCAGTTAAAGCGGCTGTCTTAGCTAAGGATATTGCGATTGATACGGCTGAATTGACTAAGGTTCCAAACGCCTATGTTAAAGCTACGGGTGCGGAAGCTAAGCAAATGATGAGTTTGATGGAAGCACTTGAAGAGCACGAAGATATTCAGAATGTGCACGCCAACTTTGATATTTCCGATGAGGATATGGAAAAAGCGACCGCGGAAGAATAAGATGAGAATTCTGGGTGTTGACCCGGGTTTAAAAACGACCGGTTATGGTGTGATCGAAGTTGGGGAAGTATCAAGCCAGCCAGTTCGCCTCTTGGAAACCGGAACGATTGAACCAAATCAAAAAGGTTCTCTTCCCGAAAAAATCGCGACGATTTATAAGAATCTGGATGCCATTATCCTTGAGCATTCTCCTGAAGTTATGATTTTGGAAAAGTTGTACGCGCATTACAAGCATCCTACAACCGCCTGCATTTTGGGTCACGCTCGTGGTGTCATTTGTCTCGTCTGCGCACATCGTAAAATCAAACTTATTGAACAGAGTGTTAAGCGGATTCGCAAGGCTCTTGTCGGCAACGGCAGCGCTTCGAAGGAGCAGACCAAGGCTGTTGTCGCTCATATTTTGAAATTTAATCCCGAAAAGATTTCGCTTGATGCCAGTGACGCTTTGGCTTTGGCTTTAGGACACGCGCATCTTGAACGTTATTAAATATAGGGATAACACATTGCGCAAGTGTGTGTATTCGGTTAAAATATTTGAAATTTAATTTTTCGAGTTGGAAAATCGAAAAGATTTTGAGGCGGCATGATTGCGAAAGTTACCGGACAGATTGTAGAAATCAATGATAGTGCGGTTGTCCTTAATGTTGGCGGTTTTGCGTATGAAATTTTGGTACCAAGTCCGATTTTGCAGCGTTTGGATGAATATAAGGATGAGAAGGGACTTGCGACGTTTATCACGTACCATTATTTTCAGATTAATCAGTCCAGTGGTGTTCCAGTTCTCGTCGGGTTTCTAAACGAAATTGAAAAAGATTTTTTCCTGCAAATTATTACCGTTTCTGGGATTGGCCCGCGCGCTGCGGTTAAAGCGTTGAATAAACCGTTTTCTGAAATTTCGCGGGCGATTAGTGAAGGGAATATTAATTTCTTGAAAACTCTTCCCGGTATCGGTCCGCAAAAAGCCAAAGAAATTGTTGCCAAACTGCAGGGCAAAGTCAGTAAATTTGGGCTGATTCGAGACAATGCAATGCCCGCGATTCAGGCTCCGGCTCCGGATTGGTCGCAAGAGGCATTAGGTGTTCTTTTGCAATTGCAATACAAACGTTCGGAAGCACAGGAGATGATCGAAAATGCATTGAAACGAACAAGCGGCATAGCATCGGTTGAAGAACTTTTGAATGAAATTTATAAACAAAGGATGAATGTTTAATGGACACGTCAGCCAATGAATATTTGAAAGGTGCCATTGAGGCGCTTCTTTTTATTAGTGAAAAACCGGTCGCGCTCGACCAAATTGCGGAAGTTATGCAAGAGAGTGTGGGTGCCGTTGATGTTCGCAAGCTCGTCGCGGAATTGTGCGAGGAATACGAAACTAAACAACGCGGCATGGTTATTGTTGAGATTGCCGGGGGGTATCAAATGCTTTCTAGTCCCCATTATGTTTCGTATGTCAGGAGCTTTTTGAAGACCAAGGTTAAAGAAAAATTGTCGCGTCCCGCGTTGGAAGCTTTGGCAATTGTCGCTTACAAGCAACCTGTTTCTCGTGGTGATATTGAAGTCGTTCGTGGTGTTAATTCCGATGGTGTGGCATTGCATCTTTTGAATAAAGGTTTGATTAAAATTGTCGGCAAAAAGGATGTTCCCGGTCGTCCATATCTTTATGGCACATCCAAATTGTTTTTAGAATATTTTGGTCTTAAGTCGTTGCGTGATTTACCGAGATTGGAAGATGTTTCTTTATTGTTAGCGAAGGCCGAAGAGAATACGACGGCGCAAACTGCTGAGAGTGCGATTGTCGAATCACAAATTGAGTCGAATGCCGACGCGAGCCGTGCTCTTGACGAAGCTGAAGCGCAAGCCGCGAAAGAAAGCCGCACGTCAGAAATCATCGACAGTGCCAATGCGCAAGAATCGGTTGAAGACGAATCGTCGGTTTCGCAACAGATTACGGAACATATTAAAGCGGCTCATCAAAACGTTGAAGAAATTTTACCACAGGACGAAATAGAAAATACTCCCAAAGCCACGGAAAGTTCGCAAGACCAGGGGGAAGATATTCAACGAGGATATTAAGGTCGAAGAAGAAACATCACGCTTAGACGCTATTGTGGAAGAGGAAGAAAACAAATGAGTTTGCAGACATATCGCAAGAAAATTGATGATTTAGACAAGAAAATTGTCGCGCTCCTTAATGAGCGCTCAAATGTGAGTGTCGCCATTGGTAAGGAAAAAATCAAGTCGAATAAGAGCATTTACTCACCGGGACGTGAAAAAGAAGTTTTTGATCGCGTTAAAGCTTTATGCAACGAGCATTTGTCCGCATCAGCTATTCAGGCGATTTATCGTGAGATTATGTCATCATCCTTGGCTCTTGAGAAACCATTGATCATTGCCGCGCTGGGAATGGAAGGCGCGTACACATTTGAGGCGGCGCAAAGAATTTTTGGTCAGCAAGTAAAGTACCAATCTTGCAAAACTATTCCGGAAGTTTTTCAAAGTGTGGAATGCGGCGACGCGAATTATGGGGTTGTTCCTGTGGAAAATTCGACGGAAGGCGCGGTCACATGGACCATTGATCTTTTGGTGGATTCCGAATTAAAAATCTGCCGTCAGGAATTAATGGAAATCAGTCATAATTTATTATCCAAAGTCGCGAAAGATAAAATCAAAAAAGTTTATTCGAATTGGCAAGTTTTTGAACAATGTCGTTATTGGCTTGCGCGGAATTTACCAAACGCGACACAGGTGGTTGTCGCGTCGACCACGGAAGCCGCGGAAATTGCGTCGCGAGAAAAGAATTCGGCCGCGATCGCGTCACTTAAAGCCGGAAAGTCGAATCATTTGAAATCAATAGCGTCGGGAATTCACGATCTTGCGCATAATACTACTCGGTTTTTGGTTATTGGCCCGGAAGATGCCGCTCCGACGGGAAAGGATCGCACATCGATTGTATTTTCCATTAAGGATCACGTGGGTGCTTTATACAAGATGTTGGCGCCTTTTAATAAGAGTCACATCAATTTGACTAAGATTGAGTCACGTCCATCCAAGAAAAAAGCTTGGGATTATTATTTCTTTGTTGACCTTGAAGGCCACGAGCAAGATCCTAAAGTCAAACGCGCGCTGGCTGAACTCGAAGGTATGTGTAAATATTTAAAAATTTTAGGTTCGTATCCGGTAATGGAATAGTAATGAAACACATTGCAAAAAAGCGTATTTTTGAAGTCGAACCTTATCGTCCGGGTAAACCCATTGCGGAAGTCAAGCGGGAGCTGAAATTAAGCAAGGTTATTAAGCTTGCTTCGAACGAAAATCCCTATGGCCCAGCGTCTTCGGTTTTAAAAGCCATGATCCAAGAAGCTGGTTTGGTCAATCGTTATCCTGATGGCGGATGTTTTTATCTGCGTCAGGCTTTGGCCAAGAAATTGTCGGTTGGTGGTGAGAATTTGATTTTTGGTAATGGTTCTGATGAAATTATTGTCATGGCTATTCGCGCGTTTGTAAGTCAGGGCGATGAAGTCATTATCGCAAAGCCATCTTTTTTGATCTACGATATCGCCGCCCGTTTGGAAGGCGCTGTTATTAAGGCGGTGCCGCTTAAAAATTTTTATTATGATTTAGATGGGATGAAAAGGGAGATAACGCCAAAGACCAAGATTGTTTTTATCGGGAATCCAGACAATCCGGCGGGCACATTTGTGAATGAAAAAAATCTGGTGGATTTCTTAAAAAAGATTCGAAAAGATATTCTGGTTTTTATCGATGAGGCTTATTTTGAGTTCGTCAATGATAAGAGTTATCCCGATGCGATTAGGCTGATAAAAAAATATAAGAATGTCATTGTTACTCGCACATTTTCAAAGATGTATGGTTTGGCGGGTTTGCGTTTAGGTTATGGTATTGCCGACGTTGACGTGATCAGTATTTTAAATCGTTTGCGCGAACCGTTTAACGTCAATTCCATAGCGCAAGCTGCGGCGGTTGCGTGTTTAAATGACAAGACATATTATCGTCGTATTGGAAGAGAAGTGGTGGTTGAACGCACGAAACTTTATCGCGAGCTTAAGAAAATGGGTTTGGGATATGTAGAGACCGCGACAAATTTTATTCTCGTGGATGTTAAAAACGATTCGACCATGGTTGCGAATCAGCTTTTGAAAAAAGGGGTGATCGTTCGCGACATGGCTTTTTGGGGGTTAAGAAATTATTTGCGCGTATCAATTGGAACACCGTCGGAGAATGCGGCGTTTGTCCGTACTTTAAAAACTGTATTGTCATAAGTTGATAAAAAAATTCAGGAGGAAGTATGATCGTTATTTTGAGACCGGATGCATCTGAAGAACAATTGCAACATTTGATCAAGAAAACCGAAGCTTTAGGATTAAAGGCGCACGTGTCTCGCGGTGTTGAGCGGACGATTATTGGATTTATTGGGCCGGAAGATGTTTTACGTGTTACGCCTTTGGAAGTTTTTCCGGGTGTTGAAAGTGTTATCCCTGTCTTGGCGCCGTATAAACTTGTGTCTCGTGAGTTTAAAAAAGAGGGTTCCGTTATTAAGCTTAAGGAAAATGTTTCTATCGGTGGTCAACAAATTATTGTGATGGCTGGTCCATGTTCCGTTGAAAATCACACATCATTATCTGCGGTTGCCAAGCAAGTCAAGAAAGCCGGCGCAACGGTTTTGCGAGGAGGGGCTTTTAAACCACGAACGTCTCCGTATGATTTTCAAGGGCTCGGTGAAGAAGGTTTGAAATATTTAAAAGATGTCGGTGATGAAACCGGTTTAGCAACGATTACCGAAGTTATGGATCCACGTAATGTCGAATTGATTGGTAAGTATGTTGATATTTATCAAATTGGCGCGCGCAATATGCAGAATTTTTCGCTTCTTAAGGAATTGGGAATGACGAATAAGCCAATCATGCTCAAGCGTGGTTTAAGTGGCACGATTAAGGAGCTTTTAATGTCGGCGGAATATATTCTTTCCAAAGGCAACTTTAACGTCATTTTATGTGAACGCGGGATACGGACTTTTGAAACCGCGACGCGCAATACATTGGATATCAACGCGGTTGCGGTCGTCAAGCAGTTGACGCATTTGCCGATGATGATTGATCCAAGCCACGGCACGGGATATTGGAATTTTGTCGGCGCGGCCGCGAAGGCTGGTGTCGCGGCGGGTTGTGATGGGTTAATGATTGAAGTCCACGGAAACCCAGAGCAGGCTTTATCTGACGGTGCGCAGTCGTTATTGCCGGAGAAATTTGAATCGTTAATGAGTGAGTTGCGCTTAGTGGCGCAAGCGGTTTCACGTCAAATTTAACGGATAAAAATTTATTAAAGAAAGAATTCAATTATGATCGTAACACTTCGTCCGACTCTTTTTCGTAAGGTCACGGTTATCGGTGTTGGATTAATCGGCGGATCACTGGCCAAGGCGATCAAAAAGAATAAGCTTGCGAAAGAGGTTGTTGGTGTTTCGCAGGGACAGCAAACGTTAACAGCCGCTTTAAAAGAAGGCACGATTGATCAGGGTTATCATGATGTGGTTAAGGCGGTTACAAATTCCGATCTCGTTATTTTAGCCGCGCCTGTCGGGATTATTATTAATATGCTCTCGATTATTGGGCCGCATTTGCGACGGGGATGTGTTGTTACCGACGTGGGTAGTTCGAAGGTCTCGATTGTTCATGCGGCACAAAAATTCTTGCCGAGTCACGTATTTTATGTTGGATCGCATCCTTTGGCTGGATCAGAAAAGGCAGGAGTGCAGAATGCGAACGCGGAATTGTTTCATAACGCGACTGTTGTTATGACTCCAACCGACACAACACATCGTCTTGCTAAAGATCGGGTGAAACTGCTTTGGACGAAGGTCGGCGCGCAAGTGAAATTTATGACGCCTGATGAGCATGATAAGGCTTTGGGTTATGTGAGTCATTTGCCGCACATGGTCGCTTTTGCTTTGATGGAAACGGTACCGTCTGACATTTTGCCTTTTGCCGCACAAGGATTAAAAGATACCACCCGCATTGCGGCCTCGTCGCCGCAAATGTGGAATGACATTTCGGTTAGTAATAAAAAGAATGTTATTAAGGCTATTGATGAAGTGGCAAAGAATCTTTCTTTGATCCGCAAGGCTATTACGACCAACGATCAAAAGACTCTCCTAAATTTGTTTAAGAATGCCAAAACCAAACGTGACAGTCTCAATTAAGCTAAAGATCATGGTTATTGCCATTGACGGGCCGGCAGGTGCGGGAAAAAGCACAGTGGCCAAACTTTTGGCCCAGAAGCTGGGTATTTCTTACTTAGACACCGGCGCCATGTATCGTGCTTTAACCGTTAAAGCAATTCGCAGTAAAGTTGATCTTGAAAATGGGAAAGCGTTGGCCAAACTCGCGACTGAAAGTCAGATCCAATTGCGACCGACTGCGACGGGATTAAATATTTTTCTTGATGGCGAGGATGTTTCGGAAGAAATTCGCACGGTCGAAGTTACCAACAAGACGTTTTATATCGCGCGGGCTCCAGAAGTTCGTGAAATCATGGTCAATTTGCAGAGAGCAATCGGGCATAAGCAGAGTATCGTTGCGGAAGGGCGAGACATCGGGACGGTGGTATTTCCTAATGCAACCAAAAAGTTTTATCTCGACGCTGATCCTGCCGAACGGGCAAGGCGACGCATGAAGGAAATGCAGGAAAAGGGTAAAATCGTTGACGAGCAGGAATTGCTGCGAGAGATCAATGAGCGCGATCAAAAGGATTTTACCCGCAAAGTAGGACCGCTTAAAAAAGCGGATGACGCGATTGTCATTGATTCGAGTGGTTTAAACGTCGAGCAATCGGTCGCAAAAATTATGGAATTTCTTAAATAATATGGATCAAACACTTATTAGAAACTTTTCAATTATTGCTCATATCGATCACGGCAAATCGACTTTGGCGGATCGTTTACTTTTGTTTACTGGCGCGATTGATGAACGCAAGTTTAAAAATCAATTGCTCGATGACATGGATATTGAGCGTGAGCGTGGGATCACAATCAAGGCGTCGGCTGTGCGTATTGAATACAAAGCCAAGGATGGAAAGACGTATATCTTGAATTTGATCGACACGCCGGGGCATGTTGATTTTTCGTATGAAGTCGAAAAGTCTTTGCGTGCGTGTGAAGGAGCATTGCTCATCGTTGATGCCTCCCAAGGAGTTGAATCACAGACGGTTGCTAATTACTATTTGGCAGTTGATAACAATCTCGAAATTCTACCTGTTATTAATAAAATCGACATTGTTAATATTGATATCAATCACGCTAAGACGGAAATGATTGAAGCGTTGGGTTTTAAGGATAAAGATATTCAAATGATTTCTGCTAAGACGGGAATTGGCATTGATTTGCTTTTTGAGAAAATTGTTGAGTATATTCCGTCGCCCGAGGGTAAGGTTGATGATCCCCTGCAGGCTTTTATTTTTGATATGAAGTACGACATTTATAAGGGAATCATTATTTATGTTCGCGTGGTCAATGGATCGCTTAAGGCTGGCGTGCGCATTAAGATGATGCATACCGGAAAAGAATTTAATATTGAAGAAGTCGGGATTTTTCAACCAGAGCCATTTAAGGTTAAGGGACTGGCGACGGGAGAAGTCGGTTACATTACGTGTAGTATTCATGAACCGCGCGAAGTCCAAATTGGCGACACTGTAACCGAATTGGCGCGTCCTGCCGCGGAGCCTTTACCGGGATATCGACAACTTAATCCACTTGTTTTTTGTGGTGTGTATCCTGTCAATTCGAAGGATTTTATGTCATTGCGCGAAGCGATTGAGAAATTGCGTCTAAATGATCCGAGCTTTGTTTATGAATTGGAAAGTTCTTTATCGTTTGGGCATGGTTTTCGTTGTGGGTTTTTGGGACTTTTGCACATGGAAGTTGTTCAGGAGCGTTTGCAGCGTGAATATGATTTGAATTTGATTTTGACAACACCCAATGTGCAGTATCGCTGTATACCTAAGAGTGGAGAACCGTTTTTTATTGAAAATCCTGCTCAGCTTCCAGACTCGTCGGAACAATATAAGTTGGAAGAACCGTTTTTAGAAGTTTCAATTCTGACACCGGTGGTTTCGATGGATCAGGTTATGGAATTGGCTAAACGTAAACGCGGTAATTTTGTAAAAAGTGAATTTGTTTCTGATCGTATGCGTGTTATTTTTGATATCCCATTGTCGGAAGTCATTGTCGATTTTAATGATTTGATCAAGTCCGTCACGCGTGGTTATGGTTCAATTGATTATCGTTTTAAGGGATTTTTCCCAGCGCAAATTGCTAAACTCGACATCATGATCAATGATAAAATTTGTGACGCGTTTTCCTGTTTGGTTAGCAAAGATCGTGCTTATGAAAAAGGGTCAGCGCTGGTTGGGAAATTAAAAGATTTAATCCCACAACAGCTTTTTGAGGTGCGTGTGCAGGCGGTTTCCGATGGACGAATCATATCCGGTGCTAAAGTCAAAGCCGCGGGAAAGAATGTTACGGCCAAATGTTATGGTGGTGATATTTCTCGTAAGCGTAAATTGTGGGAAAAGCAAAAAGAAGGAAAAAAGAAACTTAAGCAGATTGGAAATGTTGAAGTTCCGCAAGAAGCCTTTTTGGCGGCATTAAAAATTTAATAAACACGTCGTTATTGTGAAAAGAGATGATTATGGGAGTAGGGCAAGCTAATGATAATTCGCAAAATGAACATTTGAGTTTGCGAAAGCGCTTTGTACGTCCAGTATGGAACATTTTGGCTTTGCCGATTGGGTATATTGTCGCGGTGCTGATTATTTTTTGTTTTAGTCGGCGATCCCAGCAGGGATATCGGGCGGATTTGTTCGGGAAATTCGGCCGAGATTTGGCGAAGGAGTGGGGGGACGCCATTCTTATCGCGTTTATTCTCGCGATGTTTATCCGCACATTTTTCTATCAAGCTTTTCGTATTCCCAGTGGGTCGATGCGCATGACACTGATTGAAGGAGATCGTTTGCTTGTCAATAAAATTACATACGGAGCATTGTTGCCTTTTACAAAATATCGTTTGCCGGGGATTTCTCATCCCAAGCGCGGGGACATTGTGGTTTTCAAATATCCGGAAGACCCCAAGCGTGATTTTATTAAACGGTTGATTGCTGTTGGGGGAGAGGTTGTCGAAATCAAATTTGGTGACATTTATATTAACGGAAAATTGATCGAAGACCCTGTCATTAAGAATGTTTATTATTACAATCGCGGCACATACGGCGATGTGAATAAGAAAGTGTCTGTGCCTATAGGATATTATTTTGTTCTTGGAGATAATAGCGGTTCGAGCGCGGATAGCCGCTATTGGGGTTTTGTTCCTCAGGAAAGTCTTATTGGTAAGGCGGAACTTATTTATTGGCCGCTCAATCGGGTCCGTTTTCTTAAATAGGACGCAGACTGCAATGATACGTTCTCGAATTTTCATCTTATTTTTTTTCCTTATATTCATCGTCGGTTGCGCTGGTACGTCAAAAACTATGACACGTCCACAAGCGCCGGGAGAAAGTCGTGCGGAAGTCGTTTCGGCGATGGAACATGTTTTAGGGGCCGTTAGCGGCAAGACAATTGATGAAAAAGATTTGAGGAAACTTAATAATGATATCGAGAAAGATCCGCAAGCTAAGAGCGCGGTTCAAACGATTAGTAATGCTGTTAGTGGACAGGGTCCTGCTGTCCGATATTGTCCTGTGGACGGCGAACGCTACAGTCCCAAATTTACGGAATGTCCTGTGCATCACGTCTCCTTAAAAATTTTAACGCAGTAGCAATGAAAGTCATTAGGCATGCCTTTGACATTCGCGAATAAAATTACGTTGACGCGTATTTTGGTTGTACCGTTTTTTATTATTGCCGTGCTTTCTTATTCGACAGAGCATGACTATTTGCGATATTTGGCTTTGGGTGTGTTTGTGTTCGCGTCTTTGAGTGATATTCTTGACGGATATATTGCCAGAACGCGTAATCAAAAAACCGAAGTCGGCGCGATTCTTGACCCAATTGCTGATAAAATTCTTTTGATGAGCGCGTTTATTTGTTTGTATGTCGCGGCGCATAATTTTCCGGTCATGAATTTTCCGGTATGGCTGGTGGTGGCAGTGATCAGCCGTGACGTGATGCTTGTCGTCGGATCGGTTTTGGTTTTTATGTTTACCGGCCAATTGAAAATGACGGTATCGGTATGGGGCAAGGGCGCGACATTTTTTCAGGGTCTTTGTGTTATGGGACTTTTGTTGCAATGGTCGTGGACGTCTATGATTTGGTACATTGCTTTTATTTTTACCGTGATCTCAGGCGCGGATTATTTTCGAAAAGGATTTTATCTTTTGAACACAACATCGGTGAAAAATTAATATGATTCCAATTTTGGGCGGTTTATTATTGAGTTATCTTTTGGGGTCTATTCCGACGGCATACCTTTTTGGTAGAATTTTTAATGGCATTGATATTCGCCAGCATGGATCGGGAAATGTTGGCGCGACCAATGCCTTTCGTATTCTCGGCAAGAAGTTAGGAACTATTGTCCTTCTGTTGGATATTCTTAAAGGTGTGATTGCGATTACGGTTATAGGTAATATTTTTCATTTGGATCTGGTGTATTTGCGCGTCCTCTTGGGCGTTATGGTCGTTATTGGTCACAATTGGACGGTTTTTTTGCAGTTTAAAGGCGGTAAGGGGATAGCTACAAGTCTGGGTGTTTTGATCGGTTTAGCGATTCAGTATGAAGTGTTGCGTATTGTGTTGGCTTTGACTCTTTTTGCGTGGATTGTGCCATTTATAATTACGGGTTATGTGTCTTTGGCTTCGCTTATTGCCGCGGTCGTGTTGCCTTTGGCAATGTTTTCGGTGCGTACGCCAATTGAGTTAAGGATTTTGGGATTAGTATTCTGTGTGTTTGTTGTTGTGCGGCATATTGAAAATATCAAGCGGCTTTTAGCCGGTCAAGAACGACGGGTTAATTTCCCATTTAAGCGAAAATAAATTTTTGCGCAGATTTTTCTGTAATAATCTCTTTTAAATATTCCCGACGACATTATCTGTTTTTTGGGGTTAGGAAGCGGTTTCTTGCAAACCTGCTTACGACCTTGTTGTGTCAAGCTTGCGTGGTATACTTCGATTGTAACTTAGATCTGTCAACTTGGAGAAGTCATGAAAACCGTAGAGTATAAGAAAAGACACTCCCTCAAATATCGCCGCAAGGTGATTTCCATTAATGAACATAATGAAGACAAAGACTGTAAGACGCGTGTCCACAAAAGTTTTGTGTACGTAGTTGCTGAAATCCCCCAAATCACAGGCGCTTTGTCGGAACCCAATGTCTATATTCGTAAGCGATTTAATAGCAAAACCCAAGAAGAATATTTTGCGTTTAAGGTCAAAGGCGCGTTTTATATGAATCGCGGCCGCAGTATTTTTAAAGTCAATTTTTGTCACGCCTTGCGCATCAATATCGCGTGGAAATACAAGATATTCTCCCCCCAAAAGTCAGTGAATCTGACTTAGCTTCACGTGGCGTAAAAACCACACCCCAGTAGCGGAAGGCAATGCCTTCCGCTATTTTTTTGTTTGGATTTGAGCGAAAGAAAAGGCAATTAAAATATTAATAAGAAGGGGTAGGCAGAAAAAAACTTTGTGTTAAAATACGAACACGGAATTTTGATTGAGTTTAGATTCGTATGTATACATTTTAATTTAATACTTACAAGGAGGGTGTGATGGTTCAAGGATTTATTTTAGCTGTTGGGATGTTGGTTTTGTTAACAGGGTGTGCGACGACGCAGCAGGGCCCTTCAACTGCGGATTTGCAAATGAGAGTGACCGATCTTGAAAATCAGATCGCGGCTAAAGATGCCGAGATCAAAGATTTAAAATATACGATGAAAGATTTATCGTATGACATGGATCGATCCAAGGCGCATCGTGGCAGCAGCAGTAGCAGTAAGCCTTTTAATTATGCTAAGAATGATGAGATTTTGCGCGTTAAAGTAAGTGCTGAAAAAGTGCAAGAAGCGCTTAAGACGGCAGGTTATTATAAGGGGAATGTTGATGGTAAATTAGGGACTGGGACTAAAGCAGCCATAACGAAGTTTCAGAAAGATCATGGTCTTAAGGCTGACGGTATTGTTGGCGAGAGAACATGGGGCGAATTAAAGCGCGCGTCGGGAGAATAATTCTTACGTGATTTCGGTAAGTGTTTTAGGCTGCGGATGGTTAGGTTTTTCGCTGGCACAGGCTTTACTTAACGAGGGGTATTTCGTTAAGGGTTCGACGACAACTTTAGAAAAAATCCCTGTTTTAAAAAAGGCAGGGATTTTTTCTTTGTATCTGCAAGTTAATGGTGTGGTTGTAGGTGAAGGTGTGGAGGATTTTTTTAAGAGTCAGATTGTTATTATTACGTTGCCTTTTCGTCGAGACTTTCTTGATCCGCGGGATTATCAAAAGCAAATTCGTGCCATTATTTTTGAATGCGAGAAAAGTGCGCAAGTTAAGCGCGTGATCTTTACGAGTTCGACGTCGGTTTATCCTGATCAGATTGGCACGGCGCTAGAAGATGTTGCCTTTAGCCCTGACGATAATCGGGGGAAAGTTTTGCGTGAAATTGAAAAGGAACTTTTGGGAAACACGCATTTTTCGTCAACAATTGTCCGTTTTGCCGGATTGTATGGACCCAAGAGAAAAATCGGTGGCTTTCTCGCTGGCAAGAAAGAATTGTCGGGTGGCAATAATCGCGTGAATTTGATTCATCGGGATGACGCGGTCGGAATTATTGCGGCGATTATTCGCCAAGGTGTTGGTGGAGAAATTTTTAATGGTTGTTCGGACATTCATCCGACGCGCAATGAACTTTATACGGCAGCGGCGAAGGCAATGGGATTGACGGTTCCGGAATTTTGTGATGAGGCAGAAACGGTTTCGAAAATTGTGAGCAATGAGAAGGTGAAAAAAATCTTGGGGTACAAATTTATTCATCCGGATCCGCTGCAAGATGTCGCATCCCCTTGCGAGGAGTCCCGAAGGGACGACGTGGCAATCTAAATGAGATTGCTTCGGCGCTTCGCTTCTCGCAATGGGTGTGTATGCTTCGGCCTTACGGCCTCGCAATGGGAGAGATATTTTAACCGCGTTGGTAAAGCAGATTGCTTTTTTTAGAAGAGGGATCGAGTTCGGATGAGCTTGAATAATTGTACGCGTCAGTGACTTCTTGCGCGAAGGCCATCAAGTCAGAAGCTGAGGATGATTTGAGTTTGGCATTGTCGAACCAATAAAATTTTCCGCGATATTCAAATGCACAAATGGCGTGCGCGTTTTGTGATGACTTTAAAGTCACAACATACGGTTTGTAGCCTAGAACACGCAAGACCAGTGAATTGAGAAAAGCAAAGTCTTCGCAATCACCACGTTTGGCTTTTAAAAATTCTTGGGGTGTTAACCATTGATCTTGCATTTTGCCTTCGGCTTGGTATGTCATCGTACGTTCCAGCCAAGCGGCGTAATCTTCAATTGAGCGAATACGATTTTGTGTTACGATTGTTACGATATTCTGATCCAATTGAACTGGTCGTGAAACTAAAACACCACTATTTGCAGAGCGTTCTTGTGTAATATGAAATCCGCGAATTGGAATAGTTTGATCGGCAAAGCAGGGCAAAGCCAATGTCGTAAGAGTGATCACGATTAAGTTTAAATTCACGATTGATTTGAAAATTAGTGTTTTTATCATAAAATAAAGCCTAAGAAAGCCCTTTCTTGGTTGTGCGATAAAGCGAAGATTATACCAGAATTGAATAAAATACACAATAAATACATATTTTGAGGGTTTTTCGACAAAATGATCAAATTTAAGCCAATTTTGACTGTTACTCTCAATCCCGCGATTGACAAAAGCGCGGAGATTCGTCATTTTTGTGCCAATACTGAAAATCGTGCCACGAAAATTATTACCACCGCCGGAGGAAAGGGTATTAATGTCAGCCGTGCTTTGGCGTCTTTGGGTTTGAAATCCATTTGTGCCGGTTTTGCCGGAGGGGCGAGTGGGCAGAATCTTTTACGTTCTTTACTCTTGGAGGGATTGGAACACAATTTTGTCTTTATTCAAGGAGAAACGCGGGTTAATTTGACCGTCCGCGATCCAAAAAGTGGTCGTTTGACCCGTATTTTGGAACCGGGGCCGGTCATTGACAAAAAGGATTTGGTGAGTTTTCGTCATAAATATCAGCGCTTGGTTAAGCAAAGTGATTGGGTTGTGCTAAGCGGGCGCGGGATTGGGGGAACGCCGGCTGATTTTTATCGTGAGCTTGTCACGCTGGGTCGTAAAGCCGCAAGTAAAGTGATTGTTGATACAAGTGCGGGTGATTTATTGGCGGCACTCAAGGGCAAACCTTATTTAGTGAAAGTCAATCGAGAAGAAGCCCAGAGTGTTTTAAAAAGTCCATTGCGCAATCGTTTACAATTACGCAATGCTTTGAAGAAATTGTTAAGTTTGGGAAGTCAGCAGGTGATTATTACTTTGGGAGCGCAAGGTGCGGTGGCAACAGACGGAAAAATATTTTGTTACGCGATATGTCCTAAAGTTAAAGTTCGCAACACGATTGGTTTAGGTGATGCTTTGACGGCCGGATGTGTCTGCGCGCTTTCGCAAAACAGTAGTTTTCGTGACGCGCTCGCGTTCGGTGTGGCCGCGGGAACAGCTAATGCTTTGGCGTCGGTGCCGGGGGAATTGGACCGTAGTCAGTTGGGTGGAATTTTGCAGAAGGTGATTGTGAAAGATTTTTAGCACTGGTAGAATACATTTTGTTTACGAAAGGAAATTTTTATGGTCATGACCGACACAGAACTTTATGAACAAAAACAAAAAGAGAAAAAACTCAAGAGTAGTATCGCTGGAGATTTGATCCGTGATCAACTCATTGAACATTCCAAAGTTTTTAAAACTGCGTGGCTCAATTTGGGGCAAGGGTTATATCCCGTCTATAAAGATAAGCTTTTTACGGCGTGGGGTTTTGAAAAGTTTGAGCATTATACTGAAGGTGAACTTGGTGTTAATAAAGAGACCGCTACGAAGCTTTTGAAAACATATTTCTTCCTCGAGCAGGACGAGCCGGATTATCTAAAGAAAGATTTTTCGGTTGATCGTGATCCCGCGCAAGTGCCCGGTTATGACGCTCTTAATGTTTTGCGTCTGGCTCGTGCGAGCAAAGAGCTTAATAAGGATGATTACGCTCAACTCAAAGAGGCCGTTTTTGAAAAGGGCCGTGAAGCGTCCGAAGTGCGTAAAGATTTAACGGGCATCATGAAGGAGCGCAAGAAGGTTGATCCCGACGAGGAGCGTGAAAAGCGTAATACGGCGGCGTTAAAGAAATTGATCAATGCTTTGCATACCTTCCAAAAAGATATGGAAGCTTTAAAGCTCGCTCCGCCAAGTCTCGTCGAGGAAGTTAACAGTCTTATGAAAAAGCTTGCTGAGGAAGTTCAATAGGATTGTATGGCCCAAACCGCGCCTTTGGATATTGCCAATCTTAGCGAAGAGCAAATGCTGGCTTTGCGCATTTGTGATTTGCCGTTAAGTATTGAAGGAACGTGGTTAAAGGATTGTATTGATCAGCTGTATAGTGAACTTGACGCCAAGGGATTAAAATTTCGTCCGGTGTGTTATCTTGCGGATGAATGGTTGACGCCCTTAGGTGAGCCGGTCATTGGGATTCCGTTTTATCTCGCGCACCCGACGTTGACGCGACTCGAAAAGAAAATGATGCTTGAGGCTGAGGGTGAGACAAAAGAAGAATGCATGAAGCTTTTGCGTCACGAATGCGGGCACGCCATCAGTTATGCTTATCAACTTCACAAGAAAAAACGTTGGCAGCATGTTTTTGGGCCGTCGTCAAAGGAATACGGTGACACCTTTCGCTTTCGGCCATACAGTAAAAATTATGTGCGGCATTTGGACGGCTTTTATGCGCAGTTTCATCCCGATGAGGATTTTGTTGAAACGTTCGCGGTGTGGCTAACGCCGTCATCAGATTGGCAGAAAACATATCAGGGCTGGCCGGCCTTAAAGAAATTATTGTACGTTTCGGACTTGATGGCGTCGGTTACAGGCAAAGACGCTTTGACGAGAAAGAATACTCAGCATTGGCATTTTAAGGGTATCAAGGCGACGTTAAATAATTTTTATAAAAAGAAGCGCGAATTTTGGGCGGAAGAATTTCCTGATTTTCACGACGGGAATTTGAGAGAAATTTTTAAAGAAACGATCGCAGGTACGAACTCTGGGGCAGCTGCGGAATTCTTAAAACGTCATCAAAAGCGTATTGTCACGGATATTGTGCGCTGGACGGGTGAACGCAAATATGTCGTCAGTAATCTTATTAAGGCGGCGACATTACGGGCGCGTGAACTTAAACTGACGACACCGCAAGACCAGACGCTTACATTGGCAAATCTCAGCGTTTATATTACAACATTGGTTATGAATTATATTTACACGGGCTGGTATCGTGGTGATGAACGAAAGAAAAAACGATGAAAAAGAAATTGAAAGTTTTGGAGCTTTTTCATACCCCGTACGAGACTCCACGTGGTTATGATTTTAAAGATGAATTTAAAGATCCCGATAATATGTATACCGAGCGGGATGTGTATGAGGCTTTATTGGCTAATGGATACGAAGTCCGTCGGATGGGAATCTTTAATAATATTGCTCCGCTGTTAGAAGAGGTCAAAGAATTTAAGCCGGATGTGATTTTTAATTTGGTTGAAGTTTATAATGACAAAACGTATTTGGAAAAAAATATCGCGGCTCTTTTAGAATTGTTAGATATCCCTTACACGGGTGCGAATGCGGACGCACTTTTGATTTGCAATAATAAAGCTTTGAGTAAAAAGATTTTACGTTTTCATCGTCTCAAAGTTGCGCGTTTTCATACCTTTTATCGTGGGCAGAAAGTTTGGCGTCCACAAACCGTGAAACTGCCCGCGGTCATTAAACCGTTGTGCGAAGAGGCTTCGCGCGGGATTTCGCAGGCGTCCGTCGTTGACAATGACACGGCATTTGCCGAACGTATTAAGTTTATTCATGAGAATATGAATCTCGACGCGATCGCGGAAGAATATATTGAAGGCCGCGAGCTTTACGTGACGGTGATGGGGAGTAAAAAGTTGACGGTTTTGCCTCCGCGCGAGTTGAGTTTTGGTAATATGCCCGAAGATGAACCGCGCATTGCAACGTACAAGGCCAAATGGGATGACAAGTATCGTGATCGTTGGGGGATCAAAAGTGTTTCGGCGGATAAGCTTGCCGACGGAGTCGCGCAAGATTTGATTGATACCTGCAAGCGCGCGTATCGGGCGCTTAATATGAACAGTTATGTGCGCTTTGATATTCGTGTCACCGCGGACAATAAAATTTATTTTATCGAACCTAATGCGAATCCTTGTATCGCTAAGATTGATGAAATGGCACAGGCGTCACAAAAAGAGGGAATTGATTATAAGCATTTGATTCGCCGCATTGTGAATATGGCGATTGCCAATCATAACCACGGAAATGTGAAAATCAACCGTAAAGGATAATATGAAAAAGAAAATTCTTGTTATCGACGATGACCGCATCAATACCAAAATTGTGAAATTGAATTTAGCGAAGGAAGGGTATCATATTGAGACGGCTTATGATGGTGATGAGGGGCTGGCGATGGTCCCGACTGTTGATCCGGATTTGATTATTTTGGATGTGAATATGCCCAACATGAACGGGTACACATTTATGCTCGAGATTCAAAAGTTTGACGCGCAAAAAAATACTCCGGTTATTGTGTTGACTGCGCAGGCGGATGTTCGTCCGATTTTTAATTTTAATGGCGTCAAAGATTATTTGGTTAAACCTGTAAGTGGTCCTGACCTCGTTGAAAAGGTAAAAAAACATGTCCGTTGAAAATAAACAAATTCCTGATCCTAAGCAATTGCCGCATCTTTTGAATTTGCTCGACGATGAGTCTCCGGAAATACGTCTGGAAATTGTTAAATATCTTCTTTCGTTTGGTTCTCATTTAAAAAGCGAATTGTCTAAGCTTCCTCCGGAAATTGTACAGCCGCGCACAATCGCATTGGAAAAAATTCTCCTTGAGCATGATCGTGAAATTTTGCTGCAAGGGTGGCCAAGTTGGCAGGATGCGTCTTTGGATCTTGAAAAATTGGAAGCGGCTTTGTCATTGTTAGCGCAGTTTCAGAGTGGGCTTAAGTTTCATTACGCGTCTCATAATATCAGTGAGCTTTTAGACGCTCTTGCTACAGAATATCTAGCTTTTGCCAAGACCAATGATCCGCTTGAATTAGCCAAGTTCCTTTTTGAAGTCAAGGGTTTTACTGGTGCTAAAACCGATTACTATAATCCGCAAAGCAGCAATTTACTCTATGTCTTGCAGGAGAAAAAAGGATTGCCGATTAGTTTGTCGTGCATTTATATGCTCGTTGGAGCGCGCCTTGGTTTTGTCATAGAGGGATATAATTTCCCGGGGCATTTTATGGCTAAAATCAATGTTAAGGGAAAATTCTTTCTTGTTGATGGTTTTAATGGCGGAAAAATTCTTGCGGAAGATGAAGTCACTCATTTGGGTGATGCCGGTACAAGTGAGCACGACGGTCAGCCGTCTCCGGCAAAATCTGTGGACATTGTCCGTCGAGTTTTAAATAATCTGATCAATGCCTATCAAGCACAAGGGGAGAGTGGGCATCAACAGTTTATGATCGATCTTTACCGGACGATTCAGGAAAATTAAAAGGCTAAGGTTATGCCGCGCGCTCGTTTTGGACAATTCATGCGACAACAGCTCATGCCGGAAGATCCGATGGATTGGATCATTTTGATCTTGATTTTAGGTATTGCGGTTGCTGGATTTATACTTATCGGGATTATGTATGCCCAAGGATTTATTTAAGGAAAATTCCAATTTTTAGAAATTTCTTATATTTTATGAAATCCCGCGAAAGTTTCACGGGATTGATTCTTGCTTCTTGTGTTACAATGTTTTTCTTATGTCCTTCCAAATTGATTATCCTAAGGAATTAAATCCTGCGCAACTTGAGGCTGTGCTTTCTGTCGACGGGCCATATCTTGTCATTGCCGGTGCCGGCAGTGGTAAGACACGTGTCTTGGTTTATCGCACGGCCCACTTGGTCGAAAGGGGAGTAGCTCCTGAGCGCATTCTGCTTTTGACATTTACCCGTCGATCTTCGCGCGAAATGCTCAAGCGTGCCGCAAGTCTTCTTGATGAGCGCTGTCAACAAGTCTCTGGCGGGACGTTTCACTCTTTTGCGAATTTTATTCTCCGTCGGTATGCCGAGCATGTGAATTTGCCGCGATTTTTTTCGATTATGGATCAAGACGATGCCGAAAGCGCGGTGAATTTGGTGCGGACGCAAATGAGCCGCAATCTGGATAAGCGTTTTCCTAAAAAAAACACGCTTTTGTCAATTATTTCAAAAAGTATTAATAAGGGATTGACTGTCGATGATGTTGTCTGCGAGGAGTATCCCCAGTTTGCCGAATGGTCGCAGGTCATTGAACATATCAAGCAGGAATATATTCGCTACAAGCACAATTTGGCATTGTTGGATTACGACGATCTGTTGGTGTACTTGCGTAAACTTTTGCAGGATCACAGCGAAATTCGCGCGCACCTTTCCGAATATTATCAATACATTATGGTCGACGAGTATCAGGACACCAATAAGATGCAGGCTGAAATTGTTCGCCTCTTGGCAGTGTCGCACAACAATGTTATGGTCGTAGGCGATGATAGTCAGAGCATTTATTCTTTTCGTGGCGCGCATTTTAAAAATATTATTGATTTTCCGCAGATTTTTAAAAGTACCAAAGTTATTACTCTCGAAGAAAATTATCGCTCGACTCAGCCGATTCTTGATTTGACCAATGAAGTCATTAATTCAGCAGGGGAGAAGTTTGAAAAAGCACTTTTTACGCGTAACGGCGGAGAAACTTTGCCCGTATACGTTGATGTCTACAATGAAAACAGTCAGTCGCGCTATATTGTGAACAAAATTCTTGAACTTTGTCGGGACAATGTCAGTCTTAACGAGATTGCGATTTTGTTTCGGTCGGGTTGGCATTCGAATGATCTTGAAGTTGAGTTGGCGTCGTCGGGAATCCCGTTTGTTAAATATGGCGGTCAAAAGTTTATCGAGGCCGCGCATATTAAGGACGTGCTCGCGTGTTTGCAGATTGTTTATAACCCTTTGAGTGAAATTGCGTGGCAGAGAGTGCTTATGCTTGTTAAAGGTGTCGGCGCAAGGACAGCGACGAATTTGATTGAAGAAATCGTGCGTCAGCGCAAGGGTCTTGCCATTGATGAAACAATTTTCGAGAAAAAGCCCGAACTTCGCCAATTGTTTAAAATTCTCAAAGACATTGATTGGACCGTCGAGCGACCGGCAAAGGTTTTGAAAACATTGTTGGATTTTTATACGCCGCTTTTGATGGTGCATTATGATGATTACGAAAAACGTCTCAATGATCTTGGTTCGCTCGAAAATATTGCCCAGCGCTATCCTACCCTTGAAGAATTTTTGACGGATATGGCGCTCGAGCCACCCGAAAAAAGTCTTGTTGATAAAAGCGCTCGGACGCACGGCGAGAACGATTTGATTCTCTCGACTATTCATTCGGCCAAAGGGCTTGAGTGGCACACGGTGTTTTTGATTTATTTGGCGGAAGGTTATTTGCCGTCGTATCAATCGATGAGCAGTGATCCGGCGATTGAAGAAGAGCGTCGGCTTTTTTATGTGGCGGCCACGCGCGCCAAAAATCAACTTTACCTTTTGCGCCCGCAAATTGACACGTCTCCTCGACGATCATGGGATACGACGGGGTCAATGTATACGCAAGTCTCACGCTTTTTGGATGAGGGCGGCATTTTGAGCAAATTTGTTACATTGGAAACGGATCGTTCGGGTTACAATCCCGCCCGCAGTTGGGATGACTAGAAGTAAATCAGCCCTGTATTGCTTGAGAATATGTTAAAAACATTAATAACATTTTTTGCTGATCGGCATTTGCTAACAAATTTGATATTTGTTGGTATTTTCGCTGGTGGCATTATTAGTTGGCAGGCGATTAAGAAAGAAGAGTTGCCTGATGTTACTTTTGATCAAGTGCGTATTTCAGCCAATTATCCCGGTGCGACAGCGGAGGAAGTAGAACATTTTGTTACCAAGGAAATTGAAGACGCGGTTGAGGGACTCGACGGTGTTTATCGGGTAACGAGTACGTCCAGTCAGGGGAGCGCAAATGTTACCGTTGAGCTAGAGCAGGATTATCCGCGAAAAGATGAAGCCATTACTGAAATTCGAAATGCGGTGGCTGATGTTGAATTACCAGTTGATATCAGGGATGATCCGACTGTGCGTGTGTTTGAAACATCCAAAAAAGCAATTTTGGATATTGCTCTTATTTATACCGGTTCGCATTTATTAGATGTCAAGCAAAGGCAGTTGTTGCAGCAATACGCGATTGCTCTTGAAAATCAACTTGTTAATCTCAAGGAAGTTAACAGCGTTAATAAATCCGGTTATTTTCAAGAAGAGATACAAATTAAAGTCGATCCCGCCAAACTGATTTATTATGATATTCCATTTAGTCAGGTTCAAAGAGAAATTACCAATAATCATGCCCGCCAACCTGCAGGTCATATTGAAATCAAAAATGAGCCCAAGGTTACAATCAATGCCCAGTTAGACACGCCCGAGAAACTTAAGCAATTATATATTCAGGCAGGATTTGAAGGACAAGCGATCCCTTTAGTCGATATTGCGGATGTCGAGCGAGGGTTTTATAAGGGCAAAGAAATTACCAAGGTTAACGGACATGAAAGCATCATGTTTAATGTGGTAAAAAGCAGTTCTTCAGGGATTCTCGCGGCCTTGGATGTTGTGACACGGTTAACAGAAAATTTTAGAGAGACGCACCTTAAAGATGTCCCAATCGAGATTGTTTTGTTGGACGATGAATCCATCGATGTTCGTAATCGTTTATCAATCATTACTGCAAATGGTGCGATGGGGTTTGTCTTAATTCTCCTATCCCTATTTTTATTTCTTAATAAAAGATCGGGTGTTTGGGTGGCGCTGGGTATACCTTTTACGATTTCATTTACACTGATTTGTGGATACCTGATGGGATATACCGTCAACAATACCACGCTTGCGGCGATCATCATTGTCATGGGTATTGTTGTGGATGACGCGATCGTCGTCGCCGAGAATATTGGTCGCAAGCGTTCAAATGGAAGAAATTCAAGAGACGCCGCAATCGAAGGGACAACCGAAGTCTTTTTTCCGATTCTAGCAAGCATCATTACAACATGTATCGCTTTTATTCCGTTGTTTTATTTGGAAGGACGATTTGGGGGAATTAATAAATATATCCCTCCGGTAATATTTTTAATGTTGGGAGCCAGTCTTTTTGAATCATTGTTTATTTTGCCGGGACACATGAATTTTAAAGCGCCTAAGTGGGGGAATTTCTTTAATAATCATACGACGAGCGAAAAACCTTTAAAGCGCCATTGGTTTGAGAATATCGAAAATCAATATGGAAAAGTGTTGCAGAAGATGCTTCCGCATAAGTATTTGATATTTTTAGCTTTTATATTGATGCTTCTTTTTTCCGGTTGGGTTATGACCAATAAAATGAAGTTTGTGCTGTTTCCTAATGAAGAAACACGTGACATTGTTCTTTCCGGCGATGCAAGTATAGAGGCTGATCGTATTGATACCGCAAATATTACCAAGCAAATCGAAGATCATTTAAAGCCTTATATCGGAAAGGAAATTGTTGGGTATCGTACGGAGATTGCAAGAAGTCGACGTGGAGGAGCTGTGCAGGAAAATCGTTTTAGACTGATCATCGAAATTGTTCCAAAGGAAAAGCGTAAAAAGTCGGCTGATCAGCTTATCGCGCTTTGGAAGCCGAATATTGAATCGATACAAGGTTTAGAAAAAATTGTTTTTCAAAAGAGCAGATGGGGGCAAGATAGTGGAAGCCCGATCGAAGTTCTTATACAGGAAAATGATGATCAATTGCGTTCTCAAGCCGCAAAAAAACTCTCTGAATTTATGAAAAAACATCCTAGCTTAATTAATGTTGAAATCGAAGAGCCGATTAAGATTGCTGAACATAAGATTGATTTTAAACGCGAAAAAGTAAAACGCTTGGATATTAATCCGGCGGACATTACCGCAACATTTCGTTCTGCTTTAGAAGGATCTGTGCTTTATGAATTTCCAAGTGGCGACGAAGACATTGATGTGCGTATATCTGTGAAGGATGAGTCAAAGCAAGATTTAAATACCATTTTGGATATACCAGTTCAAAATCAACGAAATTATTTGGTGCCATTAAAGGATGTTGTCAGTGTCAAAGACACACAGACGCCTAATTCCATCTCTCGTCGAGATGGCAGACGAACAACACAGGTTTTTGCGGATATTAAAAAGGGAGTCAAGGTGACACCTCTAGAAATCGCGGAAGAATTAGAAAAAGATATTTTTCCACAAGTTATTAAAGCACAGCCGTCAACAACACTTGTATTTACCGGAGAAATTTTTGATACCCGTGAAGCGCAAGGCGGCTTTCGTATGGCAATTATTATGGTCATTTGCATGATATTTGTTATATTGGCAATACTTTATAATTCGCTCACAAGACCGCTAATTATTATGTTGGCTATTCCTTTTGGTATGGTTGGTGTCATTTTGGCTTTTTGGTTGCACGGGAAAGTGCTATTTGGATTTTTTGCTGCAATTGGAGCTCTGGGGCTTGCCGGTGTGGTTATTAATGACTCGATTATCATGCTATCTAAACTTGATAAAGAATTTAATGCAAAAGTCAGGGGCGAAATTAATCCGCAAATTGCGGCGATTGCGCAGACACGCCTTAGAGCGGTTGTTTTAACAACTGTTACAACGGTTGTCGGTGTTTTACCGACGGCGTATGGTTTGGCAGGGTACGACGCGATGCTTGCGGAAATGATGCTTGCCCTAGCTTGGGGATTGGTTTTTGGTACGTTAATTACACTGTTATTAATTCCATGCCTTTATAGTGTGGTGCAAGGCATGAAATTTAAAGTACAATCAATGCTGGGTCATTAAAAAATGTTAAATCAAATGTCTAGATTATTCAGAATTTTTACATTGATATCGATATTGTTTGTGTCGGGCGAAATGAGTGCGCACGCGCAAACTCAGGACGAAATTCTTTCTTTTGAAAGATTCTTAGAGCTTGCCGCGATCAATGATAAGGAGTTCGAACAGATTCTGATTGATGAGTTAACTTTAAAATATCAAAAAAGATTAAAGCTTCCCGCAAAAGATCTGGTCTTATCTTTAAAGCAGCAGCATGAATTTTATTTGAGCCAAGATCGACAATCACCAGACACAACAGTCGGTTTAACAAAATTGTTTCCTTTGAGCGGTACAGAGATTGCGGTCGATTATCAGGTTGGCGCATCTTTAGCATCACGAAATAAATCATCGGAGTTATCCTTTACAATTGCGCAGCCAATCGCCGAGAATGCGTTTGGCCGTTCAACGCAATTATTGGATAAAATTGTCGGTCTTGAGGTGGATGTTGCCAGTCATCAAGTGGTTGAAGCTTATGAGGATTATTTGGCTTCAATTATCTTGGCGTATTACACATGGCACGAAGATTATGAAAATTTATTAATTGGAAAAGCTTCGTATAATCAAAATGTAAAATTGCTCGATAGTATGAATGAAAGGGAGAAGCAAAAAATTGCTCTGCCGATCGATGTCAATAAAGTTCGCCTGCAAGTGTTATCAAAGAAAGAGCGATTGACGGAGTTAGAAGAAGAATACAAAAACAGTCTTAATATTATTCAGCGAATTATTCGTAGTCAAGAAAAGGTTGTATATGTTCCACAGCCGACGGAGCCAATGATTTTGGTTAGTGAAAGTTTTGAAGATGTATTTAAGTCTTTTATGGATTTAAGTCGAACGTTCGATATTATTAAAAAGTTAGAAGACAAGAGTTCGCTTGAAGTTGATAGAGACGCAGACGATTTATTGCCTTCCATTAATATTATTGCTGGATACGAAATGAGTGGTGATGACTATGCAGTTAAAAATGACGATGATTTTTTGTTTGCTGGGATAACGATGGAATGGCCATTTCCAAATCAGGTTGCAAGGGCTGAGTATGAAGTATCAAAAATAATGAATAAGAAGCAAAAATTTTCAACCGTCAATACGTACTACCGTCTATATACACAGCTTATGAATTTATATTTACAAATCGAAAGAGAAGTCAAATTAATTGATATTGCAGAAGAGAGAATCAAGTTGGCCAAATCAATTTTAGACGATGAGGGCAAGAATTATTCTTTTGGGAAGGTTACGTTAAATGATTATATTCAAGCATTTAATAATCTCGATACCACCCGGTTTAACAAAATTGCGCACGACTCGCAGTACCGCAAATTGTTAGTCGAGTGGCTGCGTTTAAATGACAAATTGGTTAATAAATCTGAAATTACCGCAAAACTTAATAAATTAAAAACGGAGGTTAAGTAATGAAATTAATTTATACGTGTTGTCTTATGTTGTTGAGTTTTGTGACGGTTACGTTTGCGCAAGACATGCCGGGCTTAAAGGTTGGTGTCACGGCGCCAGACTTTGTTGCGAATGATTTTAGAGGAAAAAAGGTTCAGCTTTCTAATTCATATAAAGAGGGACCAGTGATTCTGATTTTTTATCGAGGAAGCTGGTGTCCTTATTGCAATGCGCAGTTGCAACAATTACAGGCGAACTTAAGCAAATTTAAAGAATACAATGCTTCTTTAATCGCAGTGAGCGTCGATAAAATTGATAAAGCGGCAGAAGCGGTGGAAGGTTACAATCTTGAGTTTGATATCGTGAGTAATCCTAAGGGAGATATCCTTGAGCAATATGGTTTGGTGTTCACCGTACCAGATGAGCTCAATAAAAAATATAAAGAGCAATATGATATTGACCTTGAGGCGGCTTCAGGCCGAACGGATCATGTCATCGCAATTCCTGCAACGTATATCATTGATACCAACGGCAAAATTGTTTTTGCTTATGCCAATGAGGATTACAAAATTCGTACCTCGTCGGAAGAAATATTAGAAGAGTTGAAGAAATTATAACCAAATTGTCATCCCCGAAATCTTTAATCCCCTCATGCTGGGGATTTTCAGTTGGTCATCGGGGATAGATGTTTTAAATGAAATAATTGAACCCGCAGCTTTGGGAGGAGTTTCAAGTTTTTAAATAATCTAACTTAAACATTTGGTTCTGTTAATGAGGAGCGATATAAAATTATGAAAAAGAATTTTAAGAATTTGATTTTATTATCTGGGATTTTAATTGTTCTTGGTGTAGTTGGTGCAGGTGATTCTAACGCAGAGATTGGGGTTAAGTTAGCCATCCCCGGAGTAACGGAAGCTGATATTCGTGCCGCACTTGATGCAGCAAAAGAAATTCAAGATCAGTTCCAGAATCGACCGACGCAACAACTAACACTGGATGAAGAAAAGATGGTGCGAAAACAGGCGGACGCTATTTTAGCTTTAAAGAATGAGATTGAAGGCTCGAGTAATCAAGATGTGAAATATCGACGAGACCTTAAGAGCGTTTATTATTCCAATAATTTGCAAGAGGGTTGGCCTGCTCTTGTTCTCAGGGAACAACAGCCTGGAAACAAAATAAAATTTGAGAGCGTAACTATGCCATTTGATCCGCAGGATTCAAAAAAATCATTTTTTATGGCAATATTTAAAGATGATAATGGGTTACTTGGAAAGATTATTGGTCAAAGTCAACAAAGATCAGGCAGTGGAAATGAGATTTTATTAACCGAAGCTGTCTCTAATGAAACACTTTATGCAGTGATTTTTAAGGACAATGGTGATAATACATTTGATTTGATGTCCGATTTGATAGTCAGAGGAGAAAATGACCGAATTATTATTGTAAAATTTAAAGTCGTTCAATAAGAATTTTTTTAAATAATTTATATATTTGTTAATTATTCAATCTCCAATCCAGGATATATTAAAGAATACTAACGATATTTATTTAAATAGTTTCTTACTACATAATGGTTATGTGGTGAGGATGTGAAATCCATTGCGACTAAGGACGATATGTGAAATCCCATTGCGAGGAGCGTAGCGACGCGGCATCTATTCCAAACTTGTCATCCTAAAAGTATTCGCACAACTGTCATCCCCGAACGCTCTTATCGGGGATCCATGTATTAAATGATATACTTGAACCCAAAATTCTTGAAGGAGTTCTAAAAATATTTCCCCATGCCAATCCTAATCAAACAACCGACGCAAATTACGGCCGCGGGCTCCAAGCCCAAATTAATCCGCGAATATATCGGGCGGGTCAATTCCAAAACTTCAGCCCTTAGTGTCGCGCACATGCAAAGTCCGTCGGGATGGGTCGAGCCGGGCCAGACGCCTGAGTTTGATGAGTACACCGTGGTTTTAAAGGGGAGCTTGCAGGTCACTTACAAGAGCGGACATTTGGACGTGGACGCCGGACAGGCTGTGATCACGCACAAAGGGGAATGGATTCAATACAGCACTCCGGGACCAGAGGGTGCCGAATATATTGCGGTGTGTTTACCGGCGTTTTCACCGGACACGGTCCATCGGGACGGACAAAAGTAGGCGACGTCCCTACTTTTTTATAACGGGAGCACATAAATACAAATGCAACTAAGCGTTTTTAAAATATCTTTTTTGATCACGTTGGGTCTCTTGGTAGGCGTGTCCCCAACGCTTGCCCAAATTGATTCTGACTCGACTATAATCATTGTCGATAATTATCAGTCAATTGTCCTTCAAAAAGATAAGCCTAATTATGTAAAGGGTCAGGGCAATGTCAAGATTCTGCTTTCGCAATCCGCAACGATTTCGTTTACCATCGAAAAAGTCAATAGCCCCAATGTTGAATTCAACAAAGATAGTTTGCCATTCTTAGTTTTTTCGAATGTAAGTACGCTTCCAAAGGACGCAAGCAATAGCAATGTCTACGGAAAAAATGGAGATTATTCGTACACATTTACTGCTCCCAAAATTCCTGGGCAATACGTTGTGGTATTTAATGAGGCGCAACTCAACTCGCAACGCATTGTGGACCTCGCTTATCAATATCAGATTATTGTCGTCGATCAAGTTGAAGATAAATTGGCAGCGTCTAAGATTGCTGACAGAGCCATTTTTGCAAAGCTTACCGACGTAAATATAAGTGAGTGGAAAATTGCTTCACAAGAAATACAATTAATCGACAATAATTGGGATGTTGTCATAGAAATAAATTACAATAGTTGCGGTATTGATTGGCAAGAAAGTCAATGCATCGCCAAAGTTGCAAGAGCGCATTATCTGATCGATAAAAATTCTGGTTTAGTCACCGAAATTAATCCCACATTATCCATTTTGTTTTAAAAGAATTATGCATTCAGTCCTTATAGAGCTTTTGATTTTTAGCGCGGCCGCAATCGTTTTTGTTCCGATTTTTGTGCGCTTTGGCTTAGGTCCAATCCTTGCTTATCTTTTTGCTGGGGTTTTGGTTGGTCCAATGGTTTTGGGTTGGATCAAAGATCCGGTTGTGATTCTGCATTTTTCGGAACTTGGTGTTGTTTTTCTTTTGTTTATCATTGGCCTTGAATTAGCGCCAGCTCGATTGTGGAAATTAAGAGATGCTATTTTTGGATTAGGATTGTTGCAGGTTTTAGTGACCGGTTTGCTCTTTATGCAAATCGGTCTTTTTTTTGGTTTAGAAAAGACGGCCGCTTTTGTGGCAGGCTTTGGACTCGCTCTTTCATCGACGGCGTTTGCGGTACAACTGCTCGAATATCATCGGCAGTTAAATACGCGGCATGGACAAGGCGCATTTGCGGTATTGATGTTTCAAGATATTGCGGTTGTTCCGATTTTGGCACTTTTATCGTTCTTCTCGGGAGGAAAAGGGGAATCTTTTACGATATTAGGATTTGTCAAAGTCTTGGCAGTCATTGGCGCGACCGTGTTCGTCGGGAATTATGTCATTCGTCATATTTTTCGAATGATCGCGGAAACAAAAATCCGCGAAGTGTTTATCGCTATGGCTTTGTTGGTCGTGTTGGGGACAGCGGTTCTTTTTGAATCGATCGGATTGTCGATGGGTATGGGGGCATTTATGGCGGGGATTCTTTTGGCTAATTCGGAATATCGTCACGAATTGGTTGCGAGCCTCGATCCGTTTAAAGGTCTGTTGCTCGGATTATTTTTTATCGCGGTTGGAATGTCGCTGGATATTCATGTCATTGCGGCTAAACCAGCAATTGTTCTTGGGATTACATTTGCGTTTATGTTGTTAAAGGGATTGATTGTGTTTGTTTTAGGACGATGTTTTCGCTTTGACAAAGATTCGGCTAAAAATATGGCTTTTACGATTCTGCAGGGTGGAGAATTTGCATTTGTTCTTTTTAGTGTTGCCTTGTCGAAAGGTTTGTTGTCTTACGAGCAGGCTTCCATTTTTAATGCGGCGGTTACGATGAGTCTGATGTTAACGCCACTTGTTTTTAAATTGAATCAAAAATATTTTCGAAAGTCCTCGGACATATCAGAGCGACCTTTTGATGTGATCGACGAGCATTCGTCGGATGTGATTATTGCGGGGTTTGGTCGGTTTGGACAAATTGTCGCGCGCTTACTTAGGGTCGAAGACATTTCATTTACGATTTTAGATAATGATGTTTTGCAGGTGGAAACAGCTAGAAAATTTGGTAATAAAGTTTATTATGGGGATGCGGGGAGAATGGATATTCTTGAGTCGGCCGCAACTGCTAAGGCTAAGTTTTTTGTGTTGGCGGTTGATGATATGCAAAAGTCCATCGAGATTGCTCAAATGGTGCGGAAACATTTTCCCGCGATCGAGATTATTGCGCGGGCCCGCAATCGTCAACATGTCATTAAGCTTATGGAGTTAGGTATTACCAGTATTCATCGTGAGGTCTATGCATCAAGTCTTGAAGTGGCCAAAGACATTTTGGTCAAAAAAGGTGCAAATATTGAGCATGTTAAACGCAGACTTGAGATTTTTAAATTTCATGACGCAAAAATATTAAAAGAGCAATTTGAGCATCGTGATGATGAAAAGAAGTTCATTAGTTTTACGACGAAGGCCAATGCTGAGCTTGAACAGGTGTTAAAAGCCGACCGTGAAAAATCATAGTTGAAATTCATTGCGAGGAGCGTAGCGGCGTCTTAGTCTTTTGAATACCATTGCGAGGAGCGTAGCGGCGTCCTAGTCTTTTGAATATCATTGCGAGGAGCGTAGCGACGCGGCAATCTGTTAAATATTTATGGACCAATCACAAATGTCATTCAAACACTTTCTTTGGCACAATTTTAAAATATATCTGCTGATTATTGGGATTACCATTGTTGGTGCATTTTTGATCACGATGGCGGCCAAGGATGAGCAGGCATGGGTTGCCGTGTTTTCTGTCATGTATATTTACTCCATAGGAATGTTTGGATTGGTTGTTTATAATATCGCACGGATGTGTTGGGATTATTATAAGGGAAATCATGGTCAGTCGATGAACAGGATTTTAGGCACGGGAGTGGTTTTTATTTTCGGGTTAGCCGTGGCCGTCGTATTTATAAAGATAGTGCGTTAAAAAACGTAAAAGTTGAAAATAAATTCAAAAAAAAAGGGGCAGTATGAATATTGAAGTATTTTCACTCTGTGATGCCGCAACCAATGACACCGGAAAACTCAACATACTCGGAGCATTCGATACGATTTGGATGGTGCAGGCTCCAGCGATTTATCCTCAGTGCGCCATTGCGCTTCGGTTAAGATTTAATCGTGATGAAAGAGGTGAGCATAATATTGTTGTCAATTTTGTTGATGTGGATGGCCGGCATATTATGCCTTCGATGAATAGTTTGATCAAAATGGATTTTCCCGGAGAGCAAAGGACGGGATCAGCCAATTTGATATTAAACATACAAGGATTAAAGATTGAAAAATGGGGTGAGTATTCAATTGATTTGCAAATCGACGGACGCAACGTTTCATCTTTACCACTTTTTGTGATGCCACGGCAGTAAAAAAGATAGCCATGGGACTGCTTTAACCACCCATCGAAATGACAATAACCAAAATTTGAATGCTGACAATTCTTAAGATCATGACAAAAGGATAGATTGTCGAATACGCTACAGACTGCGCATTGCTATTGGCCAAATTATTAGCAAAGACCAGCGCCGGAGGATCAGTCAAACTGCCTGCCAAAAGTCCGCACACGGATAAATAATTGAGTTTTGTTTTCCAGAGAGCGTAAATACCGACACACAGCAATGGAATAATCGTGATCGCGCATCCCCATAAAAACCACGTCAGCCCTTGGGCCGTCATAACAGTTTCGATAAAGTGAGCGCCTGATTTTAATCCGACGCAGGCAAGGAAGAGCGAAATTCCAAATTTGCGCATCAGCAAATTTGCGCTCGTCGGAAGATACCAAACGATATGGCCAAGACGTCCCAAGCGACTTGCTAAAATCGCGATGATAAGTGGACCACCCGCTAAGCCGATTTTAATGGGGGACGGCAGTCCGGGTAAATAAATGGGGATTTGTCCGACAATGATTCCGAGTAGCATTCCTATAAAAAGCGGCAGAATAAACGGGTGATTTAAGGCTTCTGGAGAATCGCCCATGAATTTTGCAAAGTTTTCCAAATCTTCAGGTTCACCAACCACCCATAGAGAGTCGCCGTAATAGAGAATGGTATTGTTGCTGGCGGGGAGATCCATGTCGTCATGATTGATACGTGTGGCGGTGACTTTAAAAGATTGACGGAGATTAAGTTCACGGACGGTTTTGCCAACCGCTTTTTGATTGGTCACAATGACACGACGGCCGGTAATGTCAGCATCAATTTCTTCTAAGGCAATCGACGAAGCTGATCCCATGACAAGGCAAAGATTTTTGATGTTTTCTTTGGGACCGACAACGCGGAGAATATCGCCCACATGGACAATGGTATTTTTGTGGGGAAGGATGATTTCATTGGCATGCATTAATCGTGAAAAATTGATGTCAGTGTGATTAAGATCGGGAATGTCTTTGAGTTGCAGGCCATTGAGGTTTTTATTTTCGATGACGATGTTCATGCCGATGACTTGCGAAGTATTTTCTTGTGAATATTCCTCAACAGCTTTAGCGAGATTGATTTTTTTGAGCATTTTTAGTGTTAACATGGACAAGATAATTCCAAAAATACCCATGGGGTAGGCGATGGCATAAGCGATTGTGGAAGCATTCACAGCTTCAACATTGTTTTGACTTAAGATTTGTTGGGCGGCCCCCAAGCTGGGAGTATTTGTGGTTGCTCCAGACAAAACACCAACCGCGGCGCCAAGTGGGAGTTTCCCAAAATAGTGGGCAAGAAAAGCGATACCAACGCTTAAGGCAACAATAACAAAGGCCAACATGTTTAATTGAATACCGTTTTGTTTGAAATTGCTAAAAAATCGCGGCCCAACTTGAACACCAACGGCATAGACAAAGATGATGAGTCCAAATTCGCGGATAAAATCGAGAATTTCAGGGGAACCTTTTAACCCGAATTGTGCCAAAAGGATACCGGCAAATAAGACCCCCGGAACTCCAATTGCGATATTTCCAATACGAATGCGGCCCAATGTCAGGCCTAATGTTATCGTCAACGCGAGGATAAGGAGATTGAGAGCTACTGAAGACAGATGTAGTGAGTTAATGAGATTTTCTAGAAACATAGGTCACCGGGATAGTTTTTTGGTCAAGCTTGTGTTTATGTTCGCAGCATTCTACTAGATGATTTCAATACGATCAAACGAATTCTTTAAACGTGGCAGAATTCAGCGCGAGATTAACAATTTATTTAAAACTAAAATTATCACTTTTTATATCAGCGTTTAAGTTGAAAGTTCATTATGGCTGTGTTAAAACACGATAGGTGTTTGTGTAAACATTTAGTATGGGATAATGAAATGTCTTTTTATATTTGCTACATTAGTTATTCGTTCGGCTTATGAAAATTGTTGTAACCTTCGTATTGCTCGGTCTGTTTTGTTCGTCGGCTTTTGCGGAAACGATTACGCTCAAGTCAGGAAATGTCATTACAGCAAAAATTCTTGAACGTGCGGATGATTATGTGAAGGTTGACTTTAATGATGTCATATTGACATATTATAAAGATGAAATTCTAAGTATTGAATCTGATCCTGTTCCGTTCTTAGCCCCTGTTATTGATTTGCCAAGGTCATCTGCGCTTGAATCCACAAATCAGAGTATTTCAAATCTCATCGAAAAAGTTTCGCAATCGGTTGTCGTTGTCGAAGTTAGAAAGGCAAATAGTAAAATTGAGGGAACAGGATTCTTTATTTCCAGCGATGGTTTGATTGTGACCAATTTGCACGTGGTTTTTAAAGCGTCAAGCATACAAATCCGCACCAAAAATGGAAGCACTTATCCCGCGCGAATGGTCACCAACTACAATGACCAACTCGATATTTGTGTTTTAAAAATTAATATTGCCAATTCACCAGCTTTGCCGTTGGGTGATTCTGATCAGCTTAAGCGTGGGCAAATTATCTTTACGATTGGTCATCGCGAAGGCTCACGCTATCAAACATCGAGCGGCCCTTTTGTCGAGAAAGTCATGATCGATGGTGAGGAAAATTTAAAATCAAACTTTGTCTCCGGTCATGGTAATAGTGGCGGTCCGATTTTGGATCAAAACGGAACAATTGTCGGGATTTCAAAAGCGTATAGTCCCGACACCGGCCACAATTTTGGTATTCCGATCAACGTTGCCAAAAGATTTTTAAATTACAATGACGCTCTGACCATTGAAGATTTTAATAAACAGATCAGTCCCGCTAATGAGTTGACTTATACTGGTCAAGGGATCCTTTTGGAAGGTCGCTATGGTGAAGCACTCGATTATTTTAAAAAAGCATTGGCGCTTGATTCAAATTATTTAAAAGCGTGGGTCGGGTCTGCCAAAGCGTATCGACTTATGTTAATGGAAGAGGAAGAATTAGCGGCTTGGCAAGAAATTCATCAGCGGGATTCTGCCAACGTTCAGGCGTATGTCCGAATTGGTAAGATTTCGCTTAACCGCGGTCTTATAGATGCGGCGATCGAAAATTTGCAGAAGGCAATAGATTTAGCGACACAATCTGCGGATGTTTACGGTGACTTGGGTTATGCGTACGGACAAAAGGGTAATCTTGCGCAAGCCATCGTTGCTTACAAAATGGCGATTCAATTAGACCCGCAAAATGGCGATAGTCATTATAATCTCGCCGTCGCTTATTTTAATAAGCGCGCTTTTAAATCAGCAAGGATTTATTCCGACAAAGCGATGAGCTTAGGTTATGCTGTCCCCGAATCCTTTATCGCTGAATTAAAAAAGAATGAGAAGTACGGAAACTCCTTTGAGGTTAAGTAAATTTTATAAAAGCAGGGTAAGGTCGGTTGATTTTAAATTGGTTACGGAGAATCGAGAATGACAAAAATATTTAATAACGTTGGAGCAGGATTGTTGTCGCTGTTGTTTGCCGTCGATCGCAGCAAGTTCATGATCGATGACGCTGTCAAAACTAAATCTCAGCAAGGTCAAGGGTATTAATGGTTGAACGTATCCGCTTTTGGTGTGTGGGCAAGCAATGGTGGTGGCGCATTTGTGTTCTAGGTTTCTTTGCTTATGTTTTTTGGGGGCTGCTTCGTAATTCTAATGAATTCAATGTTTTTCGTCCGCTTAATTTCGGCATTCATGAACTTGGGCACCTGATCTTTGGTTGGGCTGGACAATTCGTCGCTATTTTGGGGGGAACATTCACCCAATTGGCGGCACCTGTTTATGGAATGTGGAATTTTTATAAGCAAAACGATTATTTTGCCCTCTCGCTATGTTTCGGTTGGCTTTCTACAAATCTCTTCGAAATTTCTGTTTACATGAATGACGCCCGTACAATGCAGTTGCCGTTAGTGACAGTGGGTGATTCGGGGAATATTATACACGATTGGAATCATCTTTTTACGCAAATGCACATATTGCAGTTTGATCATTTTATTGCGGGATGCGTCTGGTTTTTTGCTATACTGTCGATGTCGTTTTGTCTGTTCAGTGCTGGTTGGATGATTTGGAATATGATAGTCGTTAAACAAAGCTAAATTGAAAGGAATGGTATTAATTTTATGAAAATTCTTCCGTTTATTCTCTTTTTCTGTGCTGGGGTGTGGTGTCTTTACGCTGCCTATCGCGGATTAAAAACGCGGACGTTAATTTTTAAAAAGGGGACTAAAGGAACCGGTTTAGAAAATAATAAAATTCTTATTTGGGCGCAGATCATTGGGACTTTTGCGCTCGGATTTGCTATTCTTTGGAACACGATTGTAAGCTACAACATATTTATCGCAAAATAAATAGTTGATGCTTGGGAGAATCTCTTGTGAATTTGGATATTGTCACCACATTTTTAAATCGACATGAGGCGCAATTGGCCAAAGGGCGCTTGGAATCCTCCGGAATTGAATGCAGTCTAAGCTCTGATGATTGCGGCGGGATGGAGGCAGGATTGTCCTTTGGATCCGCTATAAAGCTGTTAGTCAAATCAGCCGATTTAGCAAAGGCTAAGGAAGTTTTGGAGATAAAATAGGCAGCGTCAACATGTGATCGAAAGTTTGTGTTAGTATGGAACAGCAATTTAGATTAGATTTTAATAATTCCCAAAGAGATTCCCCAAAAGATTTGGAGCAGTTGATGAAATTAACAAAGCCGTTAGTGATCCTTGACCTTGAAACAACCGGAGTTTGGATTGAAAAGGATAAGATTATTGAAATCGCGATGATCAAGTCCTTTCCTGACGGCACACGTACGACGTATGCGACGTATGTTAATCCCGGCATGCCGATTCCACCGGAAGTGACAGACGTTACAGGCATTAAAGATGAGCAGGTTAAAGATGCACCCAAATTTCGTGATATCGCTAATGATGTCGTGCGTTTTCTTGAAGATGCTGACTTGGGAGGATTTAGTGTTGAGCGCTTTGATTTACCGTTGTTAGAACGCGAATTGACGGAATGTGGGATCAAGTTTGAGTGGAGCAAGCGCACAATTTATGACGCGCAAAAGGTTTATCATTTGCATGAACGCCGTGACCTTTCGGCAGCGTATCATTTTTATTGCGGTAAGGAATTGATTGACGCGCATTCGGCTCTTGCCGATACGCAGGCGACGCTGGATGTTCTTATCGCGCAAGTCAAAAAATATGGTTCTGGTAATGATGCTATTGAGGCGCTTAAGGAATTTGATTATCGCAAAAGGACAGAATTTCACGATAGCGACCGCAAATTGCGCTGGTGGAATGGCGAGCTTTATATGATGTTTGGCAAATATGCCCGCAAAATGAGTCTGCAGGAGATCACCAAGGTGGATCGTCCATATTTGGAGTGGATTCTAAAGCAAGATTTTCGCGAAGACGTTAAAGATGTTGTGGAACAGGCTTTGGAAGGTCATTTTCCCCAACCGCCACAAGCCCCACCCAATACCGAGGCGTAATGATTTTAATTGTGAAATTGAATTCAAAAACATATAATAGAAAAAATCAATTTTCCAATGAGACTATTTTTTCCCATCGCGAGCCTCAAAGGGCGTGGCGATCTCTGTAGATTGCTTCGTCGGCCTAAAGGCCTCCTCACAATGGGATCACATCAAAAGGAGTAGGTATGAATAATAGCAAGAAAGTTTTTATCTTAGGTTTAACCATTATGGCTTTGGTTTCGTCTGGATGCGCAACTGTTAAACGTGTCAATGTCGATAAAACTGTGGATTTGAGCGGACGCTGGAATGATACCGATGCCCGTACAATTTCCAAAGCGATGATCCTAGATTGCACAAATCAAAGCTGGCTTCCGTTATTTGTTGGTAAACAAGGCCGCACCCCTGTTGTTATCGTAGGTGACATCAAGAATCAAAGCAGTGAGCATATCAATACGGACATTATCACCAAAGCTTTGGAACACAGCTTGATTAATTCCGGCAAAGTCAAATTTGTCGCTTCTAAAATGGAACGCGGACAAGTTCGTGACGAACGCAATGATCAACAAAAAGGCGAGACATCACCTGAGACGATGAAGCGTAAAGGCCGTGAAACAGGCGCGGATTATATGCTCATTGGCAGCATCAATTCCATCAAAGACGAAACCCGAGGCCGTTATGTGATTATGTATCAGGTTAATCTCGAGCTTGTCGACTTGGAAACAAATGAGAAAGTCTGGCTCGGCGAAGACAATATCAAAAAAGTCGTTTCAAAAAACAAATTCTCTCTATAAGACATTGAAATCCGCAGTTGATTTTCCCAAGCGTTTTCTTTTAGGTTTGTGCGTTGGTATTGCGGCTGTAACATTGAGTTCCTGTGCGGGAGTCAATAGTATACAGCCGCAAGTCAACGGACTTGCTGTTGCTGGTCGTTTTGATCAAGCCCTTCAAATTCTCGATAATCCCAAAAAGTACGGTACCAATAATCAATTGCTTTTGCTGATGGACAAAGGTCTGGTTCTTCACATGGCCGGACGATATGAAGAAAGCATTCCGGTTTTTGAAGAGGCCAAAATCAAGTATGAACAATTGTACACCTTGTCACTACGAAAAGAAGCAGCCAGCTGGCTTTGGAATGATTATGCTTTGCCGTATCGGGGAGAAGATTTTGAACGGGTGATGATCAATGTTTTTCAGGCGCTTAATTACGCGGCTTTAGGAAATCTAGAAGAAGCTTTGGTTGAAGCTCGTGACGCGGACTCGACGTTGAACATGATTAATGATCAATACCCCGCGAATAAAAAAAATATATATCGTCGTGATGCGTTTTGTAGGCTATTGACTGCTTTGCTTTATGAGGCGGATGGCAATGTCAATGATGCTCTTATCGCGTATCGTTTGAGTTGGGAGGCCTATCAGCACGATTACTTGGGGCAGTACGGGACAGAAGCGCCAGTGATTTTGAAAGAAAATTTGTTGGCCGCGGCCGAAAAGTTTGGTGATCCTAACATTAATGAATATCTTAATACTTTAGCCGGAGTGACATATTTGCCTTGGGATGATAAAAAGAAACGTGCGGAAATTATTGTCGTTGAGTATCAGGGGTATTCGCCAATTAAAATGTCAGTGCAAATTCCTTTTCCATTACCCGATGGATATATTTCACAAATCGCGTTTCCGCGCTATGAAAAGCGTTCTTATGCGACAATACCATTACAAATTAAAGCGACGGCAGTGGGAAGTGGGTTGACCTATTTTAACAATAGTGAAATTGGGGAAGATATTGAAGCCATTGCAATTAAAAACCTTGATGATCGTAAAGTTCGTGTCATAGCCAAGGCTGCGTTGAGACCCGCGGCAAAATATTTTGCGCAAAAGGCATTGGAAAACGATATCAGGAAGAATCATGGTGAAAATTCGGCAAGAGTGATTCCGATTTTAGGGAGTTTGTATAATTTATTTTCGGAGCAGGCAGATTTGCGCAGTTGGCAAACATTGCCTGCCCAGATTCGTATTGGGCATGTTTTGGTGAGTCCCGGGGAGTATGATTTAGAAATTGGCAGGATCAATTTGGGTTCAGTGGTGGTAAAGGCTGGAGAAAAGAAATTTTATATTGTTAGAACAACACATTAGCAAACAATACGAACGTTTGCAAAATTACGAAAGGACATTAAAATGAAAACAGCAGCGATGGGTTTGAGTTTAGTATCTGTTCTTTTATTATGTGGTTGCACAACGACACAAAAGGGAGCGACGGCCGGAGGTTTAGGTGGAGCGGCAATCGGCGGCATTATTGGACATCAGTCAGGTCATGGTGTTGCAGGCGCGGCAATCGGTGGCGCGGTTGGAACAGTTGGTGGCATGGTCGTTGGTTCCAAAATGGAAAAGAAATTTTGTCCTAAGTGCGGTAAAATTTTTAGCGAAAGTACACAATACTGTCCAGCTGATGGTACCGAATTAAAATATCGACAATGATTTTGTTACAGTGTGACACGAAAGGTTTAATATGAAAACAAAGCAGGATTTAGGTCTCGAAAAAATCGGTATTACCGATTCGCAGGAGTTGTTTTACAATTCTTCGTATGATGAACTCTTTAAGCATGAAATTGAACCTAGCTTGCAGGGTTATGAGCGCGGGTTTGTTACGGAATCCGGCGCTGTCACTGTCGACACCGGCGAATTTACCGGACGTTCGCCTAAAGATAAATATATTGTTGATGATAGCGTGGATAGTCAGCATGTGTGGTGGGCGGACGGAAAGGCTTCTGGGTCAGATAATAAGAAAATTACGGTTGAAACGTGGAAACACCTAAAGGAGATTTCGGTTAATCAGCTCAATGGAAAAAAACTTTATGTGATTGATGGATTTTGTGGAGCTAATAGAGACACTCGCATGTCTGTTCGTTTGGTTACCGAAGTCGCATGGATGGCGCATTTTTTTAAGAATATGTTTATTCGTCCAACGGAAGATGAGCTTAGTGATTTTAAACCGGATTGGACTATTCTTAATGCTTGTAAAGTGCGCTGTAAGGATTTTGCAAAATATGGTTTGAATTCAGAAGTCTTTGTCGCGTTTAATATCAAGGAACGTGTGACGGTTATCGGGGGAACGTGGTACGGCGGAGAAATTAAAAAAGGTATTTTTTCGATTATGAATTATTTTTTGCCGCTCAAAGGCATCGGCGCTTTTCACTGTTCAGCGAATATGGGCAAAGATGGGGATACCGCGCTCTTTTTTGGACTTTCGGGAACAGGGAAAACGACACTGTCAACGGACCCTCATCGTCGGTTAATCGGCGACGATGAACATGGCTGGGATAATGAAGGTGTTTTTAATTTTGAGGGTGGCTGTTATGCCAAATGTATCGGTTTGACCGCGCAACGTGAGCCAGATATTTTTCGCGCCATTCGTCGAGATGCCCTTTTGGAAAATGTAGATTTTGATAAAGACGGTCATGTTGATTACAGCTCCAAAGCCAAAACAGAGAATACGCGTGTGTCGTATCCTTTGAATCATATTGATAATATTGTCAAACCAATTTCTAAGGGCGGACATCCTAAACGGATCATTTATTTAATGGCGGACGCGTATGGAATTCTACCTCCTGTTGCGAAACTTTCCAAAGAGCAGGCGATGTATCATTATTTAAGCGGATACACCGCCAAAGTTGCCGGCACCGAGCGTGGAGTTATTGAGCCTAAAGCCACATTTTCCGCTTGTTTTGGCAAAGCGTTTTTGACGTTGCATCCGACGATGTACGCGGATATTTTAGGTAAAAAGATGCAGGAGCATGAATCGACGGCGTATTTGGTGAATACGGGTTGGATTGGCGGTCAATATGGCGTGGGAAAGCGAATTTCAATCAAGGATAATCGTTTGTCGATTGATGCGATTCTTGAAGGTTCGCTTGATGAAGGTCCATTTGATATTCTACCGGTTTTTAATTTGCAAATTCCCCGCGCGGTTAAAGGCATGGACAGCAGTATTTTGAATCCTCGCAATACTTGGGCGAATAAAGAGGAGTATGATGTTCTTTTGCGGAGATTGGCACAGATGTTTATTGATAATTTTACGAATTTTACAAATACTCCGGCTGGCAAGTCTTTAGCAGAAAACGTTGGCCCGAAACTTTAGGATAGGAGTTGAATATGGCGAAAATTTCTAAACCGATTTTAACAATTGTGCTAATCGTGTGTTGTGTGGCTTTGCTTGCGGGATTTAAATATTTTCAATCTCAGCGCGCGGCCGCGAATTTGCAGGCAGCGGCTAAAACTGTTCTTTCTCCTCGAGCCAAGGGAAATCCTAAGGCTGAAATCAAAATACTTGAATTCATTGATTTTCAATGTCCGGCTTGCGCGTCGGGTGTGAAAGTCATCGCGGAGTACTTGGAAAAGTACCCAGAAAAAGTTTATGTTGAAGTCCGTCATTTTCCGTTAGCGATGCACAAGCACGGGATTACGAGCGCCCGTTGGGGTGAATGTGCTGCTCGTCAGGATAAATTTTGGCCGTTTCTCGATGGTCTAATCGAACGGCAAAGAGAGTGGAGTGCTCTTAATGACCCGCTTCCGCCTTTTCGTGACATTGCCACAAAAGCTGGTTTGAATGTTGAGCAAATCAAGGAATGTCTCAATGACACGACCATTGATGACGCGATTCAAGCAGATGTGGAGGAGGGGAAAATGCGTAAAGTTGTCTCGACGCCGTCATATTTTGTTAATCATGAAATGTGTGTTGGGGCGAAGTCTTTGAAAACAAAAGTCGACAACCTTTTAGGGATCAAGGAAGCAGAGGTTAAGCCATGAGCGAAGGTAAGATTTCTAAATTTACTACGTATAAATTTTTAGTTTTACGGCTTATAATTGGTGGATTTTTTATTGCCGTCGGTTTGGACAAAGTTTTAGAGCCGCATCAGAATTTTCTTTATGTTATTCAGGGGTATCAGATTTTTCCGGAATTATTGGAAAATATCGCGGCATATGTTTTCCCATGGATTGAGTTGTTTCTGGGGCTGTTTCTCTTTTTGGGATTGTGGCTCAAATGGATATTAAGAGGTTTTCTCTTGATGATTTCCGCTTTTATTCTTATCATTTCGCAGGCGTTGGTACGCAAACTTCCGATTGAATTTTGTGGTTGCTTTGGAGGACTTTTTTCGTCGGACATTCATCAGACACTTATTCTTGATGTGTTTTTGTGGCTTTTTGTTTTTCTTATGATGCGTTTTATTGCGCCAACGTCTTTTTTAAGCTTAGACAAATATTTCTCTCGTCAAGAAAAGTAATCTGTGCGTTACTTATTTTTCATTCTTGCCTTCGTGATGACAATGACCCCACTCGGCTTTGCTGATGAAAATATTAAATTGCCTAATGTCAGCGGCCAATTTTATGCCGGCGACCCGCAGAAATTAGCAGGTGATATCGACGCTTTTCTAAAAGCCGCTACGATTTCACCGGTCACGGACAATATTCAAATGATCATTGCCCCGCACGCGGGATATCGTTATTCCGGATCAGTTGCAGGGTATAGCTTTAAGGCCGTTAGCAAAAAGAGTTTTAAAACTATTATCATTCTTGCTCCCAGTCATTTTTATGGATTTGACGGAGCTTCGATCTGGACGAACGGCGGTTTTAAAACACCTTTAGGTGTCGTTCCTGTCGATGAAGATTTTGCCAAAGCTTTGAGTCGTGCCGATTCCAAATTTGCTTTTGTCCGTCCGGCTTTTGATAAGGAGCATGCCCTTGAGGTTGAAATTCCATTTTTGCAGAAGACATTTCAAGATTTTAAAATTGTGCCTGTGATTTTGGGGCAAATGAGCTTTGATTCCTGCCAAAAATTATCTGACACACTCAATAATTTAATCGGAACGCGCCAAGATGTTCTTGTCGTCGTCAGTAGTGATATGTCGCATTATCATGATGATAAAACTGCCCGCATCATGGATTTTGCGGCATTCAAATCAATTAAGGATTTGGACGCCAAGGGGTTTTATCAAAAATGTCTTTTGCGCACACAGGAAATGTGCGGTTTTATTCCCGTAACAACCGCTATATTGTTAGCTAAGGCGCGTCAGTGGCAAGTGCAGATTTTAAAATATGCCAATTCTGGAGACGTCACCGGGGATCGTTCAAATGTTGTGGGGTATGGTGCTGTCATGTTTACGCAACAGCCAGCGTCGATTGCTCAGCAAACAGCCCCGTTTAATAGTCAGCAAAAAGAAATATTATTAAATCTCGCTAAAGAAGCGGTTGTGAGTTTTGTGACAGAGAAGAAAATTGTTGATGTCAAAATAAGCGACAGTCGCTTGGCTGTGCCAGAGGGCGCGTTTGTTTCAATTTATAAAGATGGACAATTGCGTGGCTGTATTGGGCATATTGTAAGTCGTGAACCGTTGCAGAAAACAGTTCGCGATATGGCGATTGCCGCGGCGAGTGAAGACCCGCGTTTTCCTGTTGTGACTTCGGAGGAATTGCCCACTTTGGATTTTGAGGTTTCGGTCTTGTCTCGTCCATGGAAAGTTGCGAATATCGATGATATTCAAATGGGTGTGCATGGCGTCATTATCAGTCAGGGAAGAGGCAAGCGAGGTGTTTTTCTTCCGCAAGTGGCGACCGAAACACGCTGGAGCAAAGAAAAGTTTTTGTCGGAGTTGTGTTCGCAAAAGGCTGGTTTGCCGCCGACATGCTGGAAAGACCCCAAAACGTCGATCGAAATATTTACTGCCGATGTCTTTAAAAACCCGTAATATTCTTATCAGCGTTTTTGTAATTATTTGGATGGTGATTTTTCATTATGAATCCGTCCGTTATTTTTATTTGCAAAATTATTTTCAAAAGCCTTTGCCCAAGCTAAAATTTCTTTTTCCACCAGCCGGATGGATCATGTTTTATAATGTCGGCGACCGTTTTGGTTATGCTGAGGTTTACGGCATTAAAAATGGGACACCGATTCTCATTGACCCGCATGATATTATTAAAACTCGCTTTATTGGTTTTGATATGGTGCATCGCAATGTCTTGAGCACGGTTTTAAGACCCGGCGCGCGACAGAGTTTTTGTAATGTTTTGCAGAAGCAATTTCCAGAATTTGACAAATTTATTGTCACGGCGGTTGAATACCCGTCTTTAACAGAGTCGCGTTATAATCGTCGACAGGTTCTGGTTTATCAATGTCCTTAAAGTCATGAAAAATCTTTGGTCAAAATTGTTTTTAGAAGAGCGCCCGTCGATTTCTTTGGCTTTCTTTCGCGTGGCGGTAGCGCTCACGGTGGGAAGCCATGTTCTTCCGACGTTTTTTCCTCTAAGGGAAAATTACCTTTCCGGCGCTTTTAAAGTTCTAAATTCCAATTTTTTTACGGTTGGTGTTTTAGAACTGGTGCAGCAAAGTCCTGATGCCTTGGTTGTGAGTTTTGTTGCGGTTTTTTGTTTGTCGTGGTTTTTCTTTCTCATCGGATATCGTACGCAGTTAAGCTGCATTGTGATGACATTAAGTTGTTATTATTTTTACGCTTTAAACGCTTTTGCTGTTGGAACACTGTCGTGGGATATTCTCCTTGTGACTTTATTTCTTATGTGCCTTACACCGTATTGTGGCGATTACTTTTCTTTGGATAGTGTTTTGAGGCGTGACGCTTTGGCATTTGAGCGTCGGCGACCGTTTTTTATTCAGCGGCTTTTGCAAATGCAGGTAGCCTTTACATACTTTTATACGGGTTTGTATAAGATCACAGCCGACGGTAATTGGCTAAGCGGCAATCCGATTTATTATTTGCTTCTTACCCCGAGTGCGGGGGTGACAAAGTATTTTCTTTTGCGCGATTTTTTTAGCAGTCACCCACAGCTTTGTTATGTATTGGGTGTGATAATTGTTGTGATTGAACTTTTGATGCCTTTTCTTTTGTTTAATCCATCGACACGGGTGACGGCAATTTATTTGGGATTTATTTTTCATTTAACGCTTATTTTGACATTGGATGTTCCAGCGATTTTCTTTTTTCTGTTTCCGGCACAACTATTGCTTTTTATCGTTCCTGATAAAGTGATCGATTGGATTAAAGAGAGGCGAGCGATTTTTCATTTGGCTCCGCCAACCAAGGTTGTCTTTGACGGTCATTGTCAATTTTGTTGTGCGAGTGTCGAAATGATCAAGGTCATGGATCTTTTTGGTCGATTGACTTTTGTCGATTATCAGACTGTTTTGGACTTTTCAACGTTGCATCGTGATTTGACGAAAAAAAAGGGACACAGCCAATTGTATTTGATTGATAGTCACGGTGATTTATACGGTGGTTTTTTTGCTTTTCGCCGGATGACACTACTTTTGCCAATGCTTTATCCAACACTTTTACTTGTTTATTTCCCGGGCGCGAGCATTTTGGGGTCGCTTCTATACCGCTGGGTGGCCCAAAACCGTTATTTATTCCATTCAAATAAAAAGTGTGCGAATAATGCCTGTTTACGGTAGAATAGTTTCCAGTTTGGAGCAAAAGCAAAAGGAATTACTAAATATGTTGAGCCAGATTATAAAAATCTCATTTGTCTTCGTCATCGGATTTCTGGGTACATTTTCTTCCGTATTTGCGCAGAGCAAGGCGCGTATGGATGAGGCGGCGCATTATTATGATGATTTGACAGGAGAAGGCAGTCTGAATGATGTTAAAACAAAGTGGAAGCTTGATATCCAGCGTTTGCGCGAAGCGATTTTAAAGTCACATGAATCTTTGCAGCGTGATGATTCTGATCTGGCTAAGGCCGTGATTGATCATAAAGTCAAAATTGCTCGTGAAAGAGAATTTTTAAGTGGTGAGTTTGATGCCGGTGTAGCGGATCTTTATCAGAAGGCTGTTGGGGAATATCAACAAAAACAGTTTATGGTCAGTTTGTCGACATTTGAAGAGGTTGAGAGTCTTTCTCCAGATTTTAAAGACACACGTAAATATTTGCAAAAGTTAACAAAGATGCAATTGAAAACAAAAGTCAAAGCGGCTTCGGATCAACAGATAAAAAAGAGCGAAGAAAACCGCGACGCGCGTATTGACAATGCCCTCAAGAATGTGCAATATGGCGATTTGCAAGGAGATCGAAAATGAAAAGAATAGCATTGGTTTTTGTGTTCTTTGTGTCATTTGCATTCAGTGCCAATGCCACGCCTCCCCGCGATTTAAAGCTGCAATATGACCCGATGAGTCAGAATTTAATGATTAGTATGAAGCATCCAACGATTGAAGTTCGCGAGCATTATATACGGACTATTATTGTTACTCACAATGATGATGAGCCAAAAACATACCGATTTACATTTCAAAAGTCAGCTTCGGAAGTTGAAGCGATTGTCCCGATTGGAGTATTGCAGTTTGGTGATAAAGTTCATGTGAAAGCGATGTGCAAACTTGGAGGAAGTGCTGAAGCTGAACTTGTGATGTCGCCTAGTGATGTACAACAATCTGAAGAAATGAAATAATCTCGGATGAACTCGCAACATCCAAATCGTTTGGGTCTTGAAAAAAGTCCGTATCTTCTGCAGCATGCTTATAATCCCGTCGAATGGTATCCTTGGGGTCCAGAAGCCTTTGCCAAAGCCCAAAAAGAAAACAAACCTATTTTTTTATCCATCGGTTATTCAACCTGTCACTGGTGTCATGTGATGGAGCATGAAAGCTTTGAAGATGAAGAAACCGCGCAATTGCTCAATGATCACTTTGTCGCCATTAAGGTTGACCGTGAAGAGCGTCCTGATATTGATAGCATTTATATGAGTTTTGTTACTGCGACGACGGGTAGTGGAGGTTGGCCTTTGTCTGTTTTTTTAACGCCGCAAACCAAGCCATTTTATGGGGGAACCTATTTTCCACCGGAAGCCCGCTTTGGGTCGCCCGGATTTAAAGATTTGTTGTGGTCGGTGCATTCGAGTTGGCTCAAACAAGAAGATAAAGTTCGTGAATCTGGTGATCAGATGGTTGAATCTTTGTCGCAGCGCGTCAAGGCAAAATCTCCGTCAGGTCAAATTTCTACAAAGGAAATATTAACCAAGGCTTTTGGTCAATTAGATCAAAACTTTGATGTCAAGAATGGTGGCTTTGGTCATTCTCCCAAATTTCCAATGGGACACACACTCAGTTTTCTTTTGCGGTATTGGAAAAACAATGATGATAAAAATGCTTTGGGAATTGTTGAGAAAACTTTGATCGCCATGGCGCAAGGCGGCATCAATGATCAGCTTGGCGGTGGTTTTCATCGTTATGCGACTGATGCGCATTGGCAGGTTCCGCATTTTGAAAAAATGCTTTATGATCAGGCGCTTTTGACAAAGATTTATCTTGAGGCTTATGCCGCGACGGGGAAGAAAATTTATGCTGACACCGCTAGGGAAACTTTGGATTATGTTTTAAGAGACATGCGTGACAGCAATGGCGGATTTTATTCTGCTGAAGACGCGGATAGTCTTGAGCCTGACGCGGACATTGAGGCCGAAAAGAAAGAGGGCGCGTTTTATCTTTGGGGTGAAGACGAATTAAGAAATATTCTCACAGCGGATGAGTTTGTGGTGATAAATGTGTATTTTGGTATCGCGAAAAATGGTAATGCCGAGTTTGATCCGCATGGTGAATTTGTCGGAAAAAATATTTTGCACATGAAGCATTCTCTGGATGAGACTGCGGCGTATTGCAAGAAATCAATCGAAGATGTTAGCAGTCTTATCGCGTCCGCAAAAGTGAAGTTATTTGAACATCGCGCAAAAAGGCCGCGTCCGCATTTGGATGACAAAATTTTAGTTGATTGGAATGGGTTAATGATTTCCAGTTTAGCGATGGCGGGATGTATTCTCAAAGACGAACGGTATTTGCAGGCAGCGGAAGCGGCCGCGCAGTTTATTTTGCGGCAATTAAAGAATGATCAAGGACGACTTTTACATCGTTACCGTGATCATGAAGCGGGAATCTTGGCGGGACTGGAAGATTATGTTTTTTTGATCGCTGGATTGTTGGATCTTTATGAAAATTCTTTTAATCAAAATTATTTTGATGAAGCATTGCGGCTTAATAGGGAGATGGTGGATTTATTTTGGGATAAAGAACATGGCGGCCTTTTTTTGACACCCAAAGATGGAGAACAATTGATTCTGCGACCCAAGGAAGTTTATGACGGAGCTGTGCCCTCCGGCAATTCACTGGCGGCTCTGAATTCTTTACGAATCTATCACTTTAATTTTACTGAAAATGATTTGAAAAACAGTGAAGCGATCTTTAAAGTGTTTCATGATGAAGTTATGGCACATCCTAGCGCTTTTACGCAAATGATGATGGCTTTGCAGTTTTATTTTGGTCCGGTTAAGGACATTGTTTTGGAAGGTGATATTAAGCATGGTGCAGGGCGGGAGATGCTTGATCTGATTCAAGCGGTATGGCTCCCGCAAAAAACATTGACTGTTAAGGAAAGTGAAAATACGCAAGCTGTTGTGCGTGTCTGTGAGAATCAGGTGTGTCATCAGCCGGTGAACAATATCAAAGCATTGCAGCAAATTTTAAAATAATGAAAAAATTAATATTTTTAATTGTGATGTTTTGTCTTCCGTTAAGTATATCTTGCGCGGAAGCAGAAGTCGGAGTATCTCCGGATTCTATTGCCGTTCCTGTAGGTAAAGGACAGAGACTTTTGGGTGTGGAGATTAATCCTGCAAATGACGGTAATTACGATCAGGCTTTTGCTAAGGCTAGGGAAGCTGGGTGTGAAGTTGTGTCCTTGTCGATCAATTGGGATGATTTTGAAAAGGCTCCCGGCAAGTTCGGGATGGAGCCAAATTTTTTGCAGATTGCTAATCAGTACTATCCGTCTAAAAAAACAAAGATCAGTTTGGTTATCCGTCCCCTAGATACTAATGGTCGGCATTTTCCTAAAGATTTGGTTGGAAAATCTTTTAGTGATCCTCAAGTTACTAGTCGCTTTGCCGCATTTTTGGATTATGTTTTTTCTCAGGTTAAGGATGTGGATATTATTGGAGTTTCGATCGGTAATGAAATTGATGTGCCTTTGGCAAAGAATATTGGGGAATGGATCGAATACGGAAAGTTCTTTTATATGGCTGTAGTTCATATCAAGCAGAAATATCCGCATTTAAAAGTAGGGACTACGACAACGATGTATGGCATTACCAAGCAGTATGTTGAGGAAATAAAAGCGGTGAATTCGGTGGCTGATGTGATTTATGTGACATATTATCCTATGAGTGAGGATTTTTTTGTGAAAGACCCAAAGATTATGACAAAGGAAATAGGAGCGCTGGTGGCATTGTATCCGAAAAAACTGATTTATATTGGGGAGATTGGATATCCTTCCAGTCCTGTTTTAAAGAGCTCATTATTAAAGCAACAAGAATTTATTCGTCAGTCTTTTTTAGCATGGGATCGCTATGCTGCGAATATTTCGTATATGTCTTTTTTGTGGCTGCATGATCCAACGGTCACGCAAGTGCAATATTTTAAAAAGTACTATGGGATAAGTGATAAAAATTTTGTCGCGTATCTTGCAACGTTGGGTTTAAGGCAAGGGGAGGGCGCAGGTACGGATAAGCCCGCATTTGACACGTTTAAGCAAGAGGCAAAGGCACGTGGGTGGTAAAAACGTATTGAAAGATCATCAAAGGAGAAGCAAATGAAATTTTTAAAGATTCTTTTTATTAGCACATTTGTGCTGATTGTTTTGGCTTTTGTTGGCACATATATTTTCGTAAAGAATTTTGATATTAACAAGCATAAGGACATGCTCGCGCTTGAAATTGGTAAACAACTCGGCCGAAATGTCGAAATTGCCAGTATGGATCTTAATGTGTCTATTACCAACGGAATTTACGCGGAAGTGCGCGGACTTACAATCAGTGAAGACGCGGTTTTTGGCAAAGGTCATTTTGCGACTTTGGGCGCGGCTCAGTTAAATGTCGACGTCATGGCATATTTGTCAAAACGCGAAATTGTTATTTCGAAAATTATTATCGATGCGTTAAATGTCAATATTATTCGTGATCAAATCGGATCAATCAATGTGCAAAAAATAGGACCGGTTCCCAGTGACAAGGTTAATACAGCCGCCGCGACGTCCTCTGCGACACCATCGTCGTCGGGACCCGCGCCAGTTATTCCTGATTTTTCCGTCAGAACGATTGTGATTTCAAACGGAACGATTTTGTATAAGGACAAAGGACAGAATCCACCGATGCAGATTCCGATTTCACATGTTGATATTGCGATTAAAGATTTTTCTTTGAGCAAGCCGTTCACATTTGACGGAAAGATTGCCCTTTTTGGCAGTGAAAAGAATGTCGATGTCAGCGGTCAGGCTTCGATCAGTGTCGCAGATCAGTCGGCCAAGATCACGTCTTTTGTAACGGAAGTTTATTTGGCGAAATTAAAAATTGCCGATCTTGTTAACGCGATCCCGGCTTTAGCTCCGATGGGGTTAAAAGAGAATCTTGAGGGAAAAGTGACCGTTGAAATTCCGTCATTGAGCGCGGGCGCAAGCGGGTTAGGTTCTCTGGTTTTAAACGGCAAATTGCAAGGCGGGAAAATCGTTACTTCATTATTACCGGTACCGATTGAAAAAGTTAATGTGGATTTTAGCGCGAATGCTAAGGATTTTAGCGCCAATCAATTTTCGCTTCAGTTGCGTACGGGAATAGTGAGCGGCAAAGCCATGATTACGGATTATTTATTAAGTCAGGGTTTGATTTTGGATGTAAAAGTCAAAGATATGCCGCTTGCAAGTCTTGTTTCTAGTTTACCGGCAGGCATGACGTTCGGTGGGTCGATGGAAGCCGACGCGCACGTCACGGGTGAGGGTCTTGCTGACCCCAGTCAATTTTTAAATTCGCTTAATGGTTCCGGTAAGTTTGATGTCAAAGACGGTAAGCTCGAAAATTTTAATGTCCTTAAAGTTCTATTAAGCCGTATCGAATTTATTCCTGGCTTGGCCACAATTGTTGAGACGAATATGCCGCAGCAGTATAAGGAAAGTTTTGTTCGTAACGACACCATTTTTCAGAAAATCAATTCGAGTTTACAAATTACCGATGGTGTTTTTAATATGCCGGACATGCAAGTTGTGTCGGATCTTTTTGAAGCGGATATGAAAATTTCGGCCAATTCCAAGCTTGTCGGTGCGGTGGCCGGGCAGGTAAAATTACCTTCGGATCTCTCCGAATATTTGGCTTCAAAAACACAGCCTTTAGGGTACTTGCGAAATAGTGAAGGACGAATTGTGATACCATTGACGTCATACGAAGGGCCTTTAACGAGTTTGAAGATTTTACCCGATGTTAAATCATTGGGTAAGGCCGCGCTTGAGGGTGAGGGTCGTAATCAAGTTAATAAACTGCTTAACAAAGTTCTTAAAACGGATGGTTCAACTTCGGCGGATACAGCGGACGGCGCGCAGCCTGACCAAATCATCAACGGCGTGTTGGATAAAATTTTTAAATAAATTTATGAAGAAAGACATTATACGATACAAATTTAAAAAGAAGAGTGTGTCTTTGGTGACACGTTTTATGACCATTCCCAATGGTATGAAAATCGAAAAAGATATTATTCTTCATCCGGGTGCTGCACTGATTGTCCCCTTTTTGAGTGCGGATAAAGTAGTCATTTTGCGCCAGTATCGATCGGTGTTTAACCAGTATCTTTACGAATTTCCAGCTGGGACTCTTGAGCCGGGTGAAAAATTTGCCGCTTGTGCTCGTCGGGAAATTATGGAAGAAGCGGGATATGCCGCGGGTAAGCTGACGCGCGTTGGTCATATTTATCCTGTGCCGGGATATTCTGATGAGATTATCGTCATTTATAAAGCCGAAAAATTGATCGCGCGGAAAGAAGTCGGTGACGCGGATGAAGTCATCGAACCGGTAATTGTTTCAAGAGCACAGTTAAAAAAGCTTTTTAAAGACGGCAAGATCATCGATGGCAAAACAATTGCCGGTTTAGCTTTTTGTGGACTCCTTTCATGACCACACATCCAAAAAAAACTCCGGTAGCCGCGTTCGCATATTGGGCGCGAAATCTGCGTTCTGGTGAAATGTTTCGTGCCCTGCGGGAATACTGCTCTGGTGATGTTTTGGATGTTGGTGGCCGTGATTTTTATTTGACAGCGAAAGATCAAGGGGTCAATTTTAAGTCATGGACGACACTTGAGCCGTGCGAAGACACTTTATTGAAAATCGCTGATGATAAATTTCGCAGTGTCCGTGGTGATGGCTGCCGAATGGATTTTAAGGATAATAGCTTTGACACGATTTTAAATATTCAGGTTTTGGAACATGTTGTTGAGCCGTTTTTGATGGTCAAAGAAATTGCCCGTGTCCTTCGTCCGTCGGGATATGCCATTTTATTGATTCCGCAAACATCCGTGCAGCATGAGTTACCGGCGCATTATTATAATTTTACCCGTTCGTGGATTGAGGAGGCTCTAAGCCGCAGCGGGCTGGTTACCATAGAGCTTAAACCTTTGGGCGGGGTTTGGTCATCGATGGCTTCCCATTTCGTATACTTCTTTTTTAAAGCATTTCGTTTCTCCGGATATAGTCTTCCTGTACACAAAAGAAATGTCCTGTTTTATGTGTTCTTTCCACTCATGCTGGTATATGCGCTGGTCAGTATTCCGATTTGTCTGCTTTTGAGTTTTGGGGATTTGACGGAAGAGCCAAATAATTATCTCGTCGTGGCACGCAAAACGATTTAAATTCATTTATGGAAAAGTTGCAATCTGCTGACAGTCGTTTGAAGGATATTTGGTTTTGGGTCTTTTGTGCCTTCGGGGTGGTATTGTTTTATGCTATCAAATTTGTTTCACCGCAGTGGGTTGCCTACCTTTATCGTGATGAAAATTTTACCCTGCTTAACGCGATTGTTAATTCTTCCGTTAATGAAAGTTTGGATTTTTATTCCGGGCGCTTTGAAGAAATTCTTTTTGGTCCGCTGACACAATTGATCAGCGGCCTTCTTTTTGCTTGGATCTGTTTACGGAATTTTGTAAATATTAACAGTTGGAAGTTTGCGTCCGCGATTTTTATCTTCTTACTTTTTACAAAATTTGAAGTTCTTTTGTTTCCTCCATATGGGGACGCGATCGGCGGGCCATTTGCCGAAGCGTTGTGGCTAAGCCAGCATGGCTTTGATTATGTCGGATTGTTTCATCAGCCCAGTTATGATGTCGGCGGGCCTCGCGTCTATCTTTTTAGTATTTATCCGACATTTCTTGCGGTATTTTTAAAAATAATTCCATCATCCGCAGTTTTCTTGATTTTACAGCATCTCTTGGTTTTTCTGATGGCCAGTGCCATTGTTGCTATGACGCGCGCAATTTGCTTAAAGGTTTTTCACCCCAGCGTTGCCATATTATCTTCGTTGGTGTTGCTATATTTGCCATTATTCCAGAGTCAGACGGAAGCAATTAATATGGAAATGTCATCCGCGTTATTTATTGTGTGGTCCGCGTATGCGTTATTGCAGAATAAAAATGGGCTTGCGGTTTTGTTAGCCATTATGTCGGCGCTGATCAAGGGAACAGGTGTTCTGACGTGTGGTGGTGCGGCGCTTGTTTTGTGTTTTAAGATTTTTAAGGCAAAAGCGATTGGGGAGAGAGTGAAATTATTTGTGTGGGTTTTTACTTTAGCGGCGTTTGGCGCTTTGCTTGTTAGCCTCAAGTTTATTTTTAAGGACGCGCATATTAATGAGGGTATGGTACGATTAGCCGCAGGTTGGCCATCCATGCGTAATGAATTTGTATTTTATCTTTTTTTATTTTGCAGTACGGTTTTCTTGATTTACTATGGTTTGACAAAAGTAGTCAAGAAACAGTCGAAAGATTTTCTGACGCCGATTGTGATGGTAAGTTACGGGGCGATGTGGTTTTTGCTCTTTATTAATTTTTATGCGGTTTCACCACGTTATCGCGTAGCGCTGTATCCATTTTTGATTTTTGCTGTCGTCTACGTGGTGATGATTTTTGTCCGTATTTACCACGTGCGGCTTTTTATGTTGTGGGCAGCTCTTGCCCTGTCTTTGTATTCTTCGTATGGCATTTTTTATGGAAGTGTGCCGGATAATGATCATGTGATGCTTGAGCGCAGTCTTGAATACCGCAATGATTTGGAATTAAATCGTCGCTTGGTTCGTACCGCGGAAGAAAGATATAGCGACAAATTGATTGTAGCGCCGTTTACCGTCGCGCAGGCGATGGCGATTCCCCAATTGGGATATGTTGATAAGAAATTAAGAATTATGATTTATGGATTTAGCTTGCAATATGGCGGGATTGCCAATTATCCGGGTTTGAAGAATTTGAGTTTAAAGAAAACGGTTTTTGTTGGTGTCAAAATTGCGCCCATTGCGCCAGATTTTCCTTTTCCGGTTGGTCCTAAAGATGTGATATTAGAGGAAATTGCGGTGGGGAATAAAAAGGGATCGTTTTTTGTCGGCGGTTTTGCGATTGAAGCATTGTGGCGTGTCACGCATGGGTTGAGTTTAAACTAAGAGGATGTGATGGAAAAAACATTTTGTGAGATTTCGATTGTCGCTCCGGTCTTTAATGAAGAGGGTGGGATAACAAATTTTTGTGATACCGTTGTCGCGGTAATGGCCTCGGCGAATCTTGATTATGAAATTGTTCTTGTTGATGACGGGAGCCGTGATAATTCTTTTGTTGAAATGAAATTGCTGCGTGATAAGAACGCGCGCATTCGTATTGTCCGACTTGCCCGCAACTTCGGCCATCAATTAGCCATTACTGCCGGTATGCGTCAGGCGTGTGGTCGTTGCGTTGTGGTCATGGATTGTGATTTGCAGGATTCTCCTGCCGTGATTTTGCAGTTTTTGGCCAAGTGGCGGGAAGGATTTGAAATCATTCATGGTGTGCGTAAAGAGCGCAAGGGCGAGACATGGTTTAAAAAAGCCAGCGCGTTTGCGTTTTATCGTGTTCTTGCCGCGACTACCAATATCAGTATTCAAAAGGATGCTGGTGATTTCTATCTTTTAGACCGTAAAGTCATTGATGTTTTAAACACAATGGACGAGCGCCATCGTTTTATGCGCGGACTTTTAGGGTGGGTGGGATTTAAGCGCACCACAGTCGAATACGTTCGGGAGCCTCGTTTTACGGGTGTGACCAAATTCAGTTTTTGGAAAATGCTCAAATTTTCTCTTGATGCGGCGACATCTTTTTCCTTTATGCCTTTGCGCGTGATTTCTTTAATCGGGCTTGTTATTTCTTTAATCGCGTTTCTTGGTATCGGGGCAATCCTTTTTGTGAAACTTTTTACGAATTACGCGGTTACTGGTTGGTCATCATTAATGGTGGCTGTGCTTTTTATTGGTGGGATACAACTTATTGCCATTGGCATTATCGGCGAATATCTGGCCCGTATTGGGGATGACGTTAAGGGACGACCATTGTATGTAATTACGGAAGTTTTGGAGTAAAAATGACAACAGCAGATCATAAAATGCGATTTGGCGGTATTTTGGAAAATCCGCTTGTTTCAAAGATTCAGCGCGCGATTCTCGATGGTGGACGTGTCCGAGGATTAAAAAATGGACTAAAGCCACTTGAGTATGACAAAGTTTTGGATATTGGTTGTGGTTTGGGTGAATGTTCGGCGGTTAATAAAGGCAAGTACATCGGCATTGATAACAGTTTTCCTCGTATTGCGTATGCGGCCAAGCACTATTCCAATCATACTTTTTTTGTTGGAGACGCGATATCGATTCCCGTTCTTGACAAAACATTTGATTTGGCTTTGTTGATTGATACTTCACATCATTTAACGGATGATCAATTCAAAACGGTGCTTTTAGGGTTACAAAGGATCAGTCGTCGGTATATTGTGGTTAGTGATCCGGTTATTTATCCGGGACAGAATTTTTTAAGTCAGTTTTTTTATAAATTAGACCGTGGCGCGTGTTTTCGTACTGAGCAGCAGTCAAAAGCCGTGTTTGACGCGGTTCCCGGTTTGCGATACCGCAGTACGTTTTCATATCGCACATTTCCCGGCCTTTATATTCATCAGGCCTTTGTTTTGGAGCTTATTTCATAATTGATTTTTGTAAAAAACCGATTCCAAGAAATTTTTCTTGCCCTTCCGGAGAATTTTTCTATAATAAGCGCAGATTTTAGAAATAACCAGTACATTACGAGTGGAGTTTAAGATGTCGACAGAGAAAAAAAGTCAGAGTTTATGGGGATTGATTGTTATCGCGGCGATTTTAAGCGGTTTATCTTATTGGACATATCGCGAAGTCGCTAATGATTACATGACCGTAGAAAGTTCCAATCGCATGATGCAGTCGCTTTTGGAAAATCAGACAAAATTTGTTCGTTCTTACGCGGCGCAAATCAATGATGTTAAGAATAATCTCTCTCAGGCTGAGGAAAAATTAGCGAAAGTCGAATTTGAAAACACCGAACTCAAGGGTAAGATGGCTATGCTTGACAATGTGTCGGCGCTTGAGCAAAAAATTGCCATGTTAGAAGAGGTCAATGCTCAAATGCGACAAAGCATGGAGGACGCGCAGTTGGCTTCCAAAGCCCGTGAGGAAGAAATGCACGCGAAATTACAGAAATTGCTTGCGGAACAGGATTTTAAAAATGTTGATGAAGGCCGCGCTCTTCTTGCTAAGTATAAAAAGAAAATCAGTGAGATTAAGGCGCGTATCAAAGGATTTCAAATCAAAGAGAGCAATGATATTGACGATGCGCGTATGATGATGGGCAATAATGGTTTTTTAGTTCGTCATGGACAAGAAGTCCCGGTCAATGTTGTTTGGCCGCCTAAAACAAATAAAAATGTACACATTGACGTTACTTTTGTTAAGTAGTCAAATGAACGTTGCCTGAAGAAATCTCTCATACCTTAAGTACCCCTGCAGGACAAATCTCCTATGTTCTTCGGCGTTCATTGCGTCGTAGGACGATGGAGATTTCTATTTTGTCTGATAGTCGGACCCGCGTTACAGCTCCGCGTTTTGTTCCGCTTCCAAGCATTGAAAAATTCATTTATTCTCGGTCGGATTGGATTATTCAAAAAATCGCTCAAAAGCGTTTCCAAGAGGATAAGCTTCAATCGAAGAAATACGAAACTGGGCACACGTATCTTTTTATGGGACAAGCGTATCCTATTGTTATTGATCGACAGCATAATTATGCGACGAAAGTAAGTTTTTCGGGAACACAATGGGACGTGCGCGCAAATACTGGTACAACCCCAGCGATGATCAAGCGCAAATTGATTGCGTGGTATCGAAGGGAGGCGGGCGAGATTTTAGGCGGTCGAATTTTTCATTACAGCCGCGTGATGGGGTTGGCTCCACAAAAAATTACTGTCAAAACACAGAAGCGTCTCTGGGGGAGTTGCAATCATCTCGGCAAGTCAATTAATCTGAACTGGATTCTTGTCATGGCACCTTTAGCGGTTATTGATTATGTTGTTGTGCATGAGTTATGTCATTTGGAAGTGCCAAATCATTCGCGGCGTTTTTGGAAAAAAGTCATTATGTTTATGCCTGATTATCAAGAGAGCGAGAAGTGGTTAAAAACACACGCGGCAGAAATGCGATTACCTTAGGAAAACTAAATGAGAATGCAGTAGCAAGCACAGTTTTTCTCTTATATAATGCGTTTTGTTAGGATATGTTTATAGCAATATTTTGTTCTTTAAGGAGATTTATGTCCGACAAAATAATCATGGTTGTTGACGACGAAGAAGATATTTTGGCACTTTTGGAAAAGAAATTGGCCGAACATGGTTTTCGTGTTATCGTGGCAACGCGTGGTCGTGACGCGATTCAAAAGGCTAAATCCTTTTTACCGGGTTTGATTTTAATGGATATTGTTCTGCCGGATATCGGCGGGCCCGAGGCGGTTAAGCTCATCAAAGAAGATCCTGCGACGCGGCATATTCCGGTTATTTTTCTTTCCGGTATTGTTTCTAAGGAAGAGGAAGATACCAAAATGGGTGTACAGGTTGATGGTGTTCGTTACCGTGCTTTGGCTAAGCCGTTCTTTTTTCAGGATTTATATTCGGAAGTCGAAAGAGTTTTTAGTCCGCAGTCGTAAATCATCCTGCCATCAGTTCTGTTTTCTTTAAAATTATAGGGGGTTTTATGTTATCGGAAAAAATTGATAATGATTTTAAACAAGCGATGAAGGACAAGAATCCAGTCAAAGTGTCAACGCTGAGTTTATTACGGTCGCAATTTAAATATGTCATGATTGAAAAGAAAGCCGAAAAGATCGAAGACATCGATGTGATTGCCGTAATCAAAAAGCAGATTAAGCAGCGTCAGGATTCGATTGAGCAGTATGAAAAAGGCGGGCGACAGGATTTGGCCGATAAAGAAAAGGAAGAATACGCTATTTTAAAAGCATATCTCCCTGCGGAAATGTCTTTTGGCGACATTGAGAAAATTGTTAGTGAAATTGTTAAGGAAACTGGTGCGCAAGGCATGAAAGATATGGGGAAAGTGATGAAGGATGTTGCGCCCCGTTTGGCTGGCCGAGCGGATAATAAAATGGTCAGTGAAGCTGTTAAGAAGATTTTAAGCGGACAATAATATTTTTAATGCGAGCCTATAAGAAAATATTTCTTGGTGTTTGGTGTGTTCTCATCGGTTTTTTGATTTTTGCCTGTCTTATCGCAGACAAATACACTGTGCCGGTTATGATGTACCATAATGTCGCTGATTCCGCTGTATTTCGTGAGGACACGGTTAGTCTTGCTAACTTTGAAAGACAGCTTAAGTTTTTGGTCAGTCGTGGCTATAATGTTATCACTTTGCAGGAACTCGTCGATGGTATTAAATCCGGCCGCAAGTTTAAGCATAATTGTGTTGCCATCACATTTGATGACGGCATGAAAAATAACTTTACCGCCGCATATCCGCTCTTAAAAAAGTATAATTTTACGGCCAATTTTTTTATTTCTCCGGGTACGGTAGGTGATCAGAATTCGATGACATGGGATGATGTGCAGACGATGAGGGCAAATGGCATGACGTTTGGCAGTCACGGGATGATTCAGGCATATTTGCCTTCGGTCTCGACTCAAGAAAAGACATATGAAATTTATGAAAGTAAACGCATTTTAGAAGAAAAACTTAAAGAGCAAATTTATTTTTATGCCTACCCTGTTGGAGGTTTTAATGATGAAGCGATCGCGATGTTAAAGCAAGCTGGTTATTCCGCTGCTTTTACAACAAATCGCGGGACCGATCGGCTTAATAAAGATATTTTTGAAATTAACCGAATTCGTTTTGGTGATAAAGATCAATCATCATTGGTTTTGACAGCCAAGCTTTCGGGTTACTATAATTTATTTCGTAAATTAAAAAAGTCACATTAATCCATTGCATGGAGCGTAGTGACGTGGTAATTGCGTATAGATTGCCGCGTCAACCTCTGGTCTCCTCGCAATGGTGAAAGACATGAAGGGGAATTCATGACACGCTCAACGAACGCCAAAAGTTCTCAATATCATCTCAGCGCTGAGGGTAGTTTTGTTATCAATGATTACAATCATAGTAAGCCATTTAGCAATTTTTTCCCGGGAGTTGCTGGAGTGTGGGGCATTCCGATGTGGGCGTTTTATGTGAATCGTGGTCAGGCTATTAGTAGTTTTGGTATTGAGAGTAAGGACAAAGCGATTTTAGAGTTTCTTCCCGCCAATAAAGCCTATCGGCAAACGTCACTGCAGGGTTTTCGCACATTTATCAAAGTTAAAAGTGGATCTAAGAATTTATTTTGGGAACCATTTCAATCGTCAGGCAAAACTCAAAGCTCGATGGTTATCAGTAGTCATGATTTGACTCTTGAGGATGAAAACAAGACCTTGGGTTTAAAAATTAGCGTTAATTATTTTACTTTGCCGGGTGAACCTTTTGCGGCATTGATTCGTTGCGTTACCCTTACAAATATATCCAATAAGAATTTAGACATCGATGTCATTGACGGGTTGCCGCTGATATTGCCTTACGGTATGCGTGATTGGACGGTCAAGAATATGTCACGGACTGTTGAGGCGTGGGTCAAGGTCAAGAATGTGCATGCCAAAGCGCCTTTTTATCATCTGAATGTTGAAGTGGCAGACACACCAGATGTAAAGCATATAAAGGAAGGCAATTTTTATTTTGCGTTTATCGGGGATGGTAAAAAGACAAAACTTTTAGATCCGATCGTTGAGGCGGCTGTGGTTTTTGGCCGCGCGACGGACTTTGTACAGCCGGAAAGATTTATTGAGAGCAAGAAGTTTTCATTGCCTTCCCGTCAGGAAACAGCAAGTCGTACACCGAGCGCGATGTGTTGGACCACAATGAAACTTGCGCCTAAAGCACAAAGAATTATGACATCCGTAATTGGTCAGACATTTTCACAGGAGCATTTGAGTGATATTGTCAAAATTTTGACATCGCCGGGATATGTGACAAAAAAACGTGCTGAGAACAAGACATTGGTCAACAGTATAAAGAATTATGCTTTGACGAGTAGTTCTTCTGTCGCGTTTGACATGTATTGCGGGCAGACATTTTTGGATAATATTCTTCGTGGTGGTTTGCCAGTGACAGTAAACACCAGTGATGGGAAAGTCGCTTTTAATGTTTATAGCCGCAAGCATGGTGATCCAGAGCGCGATTATAACTATTTTGTTCTGTCGCCGACATATTTTTCGCAAGGGAATGGAAACTTTCGCGATGTTAATCAAAACCGTCGTAATGATGTTTGCTTTAATCCTGACGTGAAGGATGCGTCCGTCATTGATTTTTGGAATCTTCTTCAGGCAGATGGTTTTAATCCTCTTGTTGTCAAAGGAATGGCATTTTCATTGGCTGATCCCGAACATTTGGAAACTATTCTTCAGGATTTGATTAAAGGCGAATGTGAACCTTTACGTGAACTTTTACAAGAAAGTTTTCAGCCCGGACAAGTCTTTAAGTGTATTAGCGAAAACAATTTGTCTTTACGTTTTGCAGCCCAAGAAACGTTAGAAAAACTTTTGGCGCATTGTTTACCGCAGATTACTGCGGATCACGGGGAAGGGTTTTGGTCGGATCATTGGACATATAATTTGGATTTGATCGAAAGTTATTTAAGTATTTATCCTGATCAAGCGCGGGCACTTTTAGTGGACAAAAAAGTTTTTAATTTTTATCACAACTTGCATTATCTTGCCACACGCAGCGAGCGTTATGTGTTAACGGATAAAGGCGTACGGCAATATCACGCGGTTATTGATGGAACACGTGAATTTCCTGTTTATGAACGCGGGAATAAGTTGCGTGTTGATGGCGGTTCTGGTGAAGTTTATCACACGAATTTACTGGTCAAAATCATTTGTCAAATTACAAATAAGGCCGCAAGTTTTGATCCCAGTGGTGTTGGTTTAGAAATGGAAGGGGATAAACCGAATTGGTATGACTCATTAAATGGTTTGCCGGGACTTTTAGGCTCGTCGTTATCAGAGATGTTGGAATTAAAGCGCATTTGTCACTTTTTGCTTGAACATTTAGAAGGTTTGCATATTGAGGGCGACGAAGTATCAGTTTTTATTGAATTAGCAGATTTTATTAAAGAGCTTAAGTCTGTCATGGAAAGGGAAAAAGATCCGGCCGCGATTTGGCATTTGACCAATGACGCGAAAGAGCATTATCGTTTACGGATTCGCAAAGGCATTGAAGGTCGCGAAACGGTTTTAAAAATTGCAGATATTAAAGTATTTTTAAAAGCGATCGTGGATCGTTGCCGTCAAGCCATTGAAAACGCAAAAACATCTAAGGGATTATTGTCGACATATTTTTACCACGAAGTTATCGATTATGCGTTATTAGATAAAAAGTATAAGGATATGCCTCATGTTTTGCCTGTATCGTTTAAGCGTCGTGATTTGCCGCTTTTTCTTGAAGGTTTTGTGCATGCCTTAAAAGTCAATCATGACCAGAAGCATGCGGTTGAAATTTATAAGCGTTTGCGCAAGAGTCCATTATTTGACGAGAAATTAAAAATGTATAAAGTCAACGCGGACATTTCCAGTCAGAGTGAGGAGATCGGCCGTACTCGGATTTTTCCGCGTGGGTGGCTCGAGAATGAATCCGTGTGGCTGCACATGCAATATAAATATCTCCTTGAGATTTTGCGCAGTGGATTACATGAGGAGTTTTATGAAACATTTAAGGACATTTTGATCCCGTTTTTAAAACCGGATGTGTATGGCCGCAGCACATTAGAAAACTCATCGTTTATTGTTAGCAGTAGTCATGAAGACAAGAATATGCATGGGCAAGGTTTTGTTGCGCGTCTTTCAGGAAGTACTGCGGAGTTTTTACATGTTTGGTTACTTATGAATGTCGGGGCTAAGCCGTTTTGTTGGGACAAAAAACGTGGGTTAACATTAACATTCAAGCCGGCTTTGGCGGGCTGGTTGTTTACTAAAGAAGCGCGCGAAATTATCGTTGTTGATAAGGAGCAGGAACAGAAAACGGTTCATTTACCCAAAAACACGTACGCTTTTAATTATTTGTCTTCGACACTTGTTGTTTACCATAATCCAAGTCGTAAGGATACATTTGGGCCTAAGGCCGCTCAGATAAGTGGAATTGATATTAAGTATACCGGTTTGCACAAGTCTGTGCAGCTGACGGATGGCGTTATTCCGTCGGAGTATGCGCAGGACATTCGTGAGAATAAGGTTGAACGTATCGATATTAAACTGATCTAATGAAGTGATAGGCTAATGTTCGTTCTTCTTAAGCTATGAAAATTGCTAATAAAATTTCACTTCTTGTTCTATTCCTCATTGCCGCGCTTAGTATCAACACATTTATTGCCCTTCGACAAGTCAGCCGCCTTGGTGAGCAGTTGCGTGAAGTCACAGACAAGGATATTGTTCTGACGGATGTCGCCAACACGGTGACTCGCCGTTATCTTGAAAATGCCATCCGTTTTCAAGCGCTTCTTAATGTCGGTGATGAATTGGCTTTTGCGCAGATGCCGGAGTCTCGTCGCCAATATCTTTTAAGTCACATTAATAAAATTAAGGAAAGTTTTGACCGTTTGACTCAAAAGACGGGCGAGTCTGTGATTAAAGGCAAGGAGTTGATTCGCGTAAAATTAAAAAATGCGGCGAATCTTTCTCAAGAACAGGACTTGCGTCAAGCGGGTGTTTTTTTGGAAAAGATTGAGTCATCTTATGTCGAGTACGATAAACTTTTTAATGACATTTTTAAAATGATCAGTGCCGGAAGTTATGAATTATCATTAGAAGATTTGGATCAAGTTCATCGCAAAGAAAAAATTCTGGCTGAAAAGATTACTTCATTGTTAGAGGAGATTCGGCAATCGACACAAAAAACTTTAGCCAAGGCTAGTCAAGAAGAAGGTCTCGCGCGAAAATCCTTGCTTCTGGGATTGTTAAGTATTGTCGTTGTCAGTTTGCTCACGTTTTTCTTTCTGATTCGCAGTTTCTCAAAACCATTAAAAGCTTTAGTTTTTGGGACGCAGCAGATTGGCTTGGGCAATTTTAAAGTGCGTTTGGATGCGCAAAGTCATGATGAGATTGGTGAAGTCAGTACGGCGTTTAATGCCATGACCAAACAGCTTGATGAATTTAAGGCTCAGCTGGAAAAACAAAACGATGTTTTGTCAACCAATTTGGAATTAACCAAGAGTCAGAAGCAGGATATTGAAAAAGTAAATACCGAATTAGATCGTTTTGTTTACACGGTAAGTCATGATATTGCCGCGCCTTTGACCGGTATCGAGGGATACGGAGCATTTTTGGAACAGCATTATTTTGATCAATTTGACGAGAAAGGTCAGCGCAGTCTGAAAGGTTTGCGTCGCGCGACAAAGCATTTGACAGCAATGATCAAGGATTTGTTGGCTTTGACACGAATTTCACGTATTAAAAATCCGTATGAAAAGGTTGAGATTCGGGTGGTTTTGGACGCGGTTCTTGATCGGTTGGAATATCTGATTCGTGAAAGTCACGCGGAAATTGTTATTGCGGCTCCTATGCCCAGCATTGTTTGTGATCGTGTTAAATTGACCGAGGTTTTGCATAATGTTATTAATAATGCGATTAAATTTTCATCAAAGAAGAGTTCGCGTCCACGTGTTGAAATTCGCTGTGTTGAACAAGCTCACTTTTATGAATTTACAGTAGCTGATAATGGTATTGGCATCGCTTTTGAAGATAAAGAAAAGATTTACGGAATTTTTCAACGCTTGGATAATGCGGCTGAATATGACGGTACCGGCGCTGGTTTGAGTATTGCCAAGGCTGGTGTTGAAGATCACGGCGGCAAGATTTGGGTTGAATCAAGATTGGGTGAGGGCGCAACATTTCATTTCACAATACCCAAAGGTCTGCAAGCGACTTTGTCTAAGATTGTGGCATCTTGACAAAATTGTTAAAAATCATAAAATATTTTTTATCCTGCCTGTTAACTTATTCTCCATGTTTTTTTAAAAAATACAATTACCTTTAAAGAAGGAGTTATCGATGGTCGAAAATAATATCAGTGCTATTAATGAAAAGGTCAAAAAGGAAAGTAGCTTTCTGCAAGCCATTGTCATGGAAATGGACAAGGTTCTTATTGGCCAGCGATATTTATTGGATCGTCTTCTCGTCGGGCTTTTGGCCAACGGCCATGTTTTAGTCGAAGGTGTTCCGGGATTAGCCAAAACAACTGCCGTTAAAACACTTGCCGCGACGATTCACGCCAAATTTCAGCGTTTGCAATTTACGCCGGACATGTTGCCCGCGGATTTGACGGGGACGCTTATTTATGATCAGCATACGGGTAAATTTAATGTCAAAAAGGGGCCGCTTTTTGCCAATTTTATTCTTGCTGATGAAATCAATCGTGCGCCTGCAAAAGTTCAAAGTGCTTTGCTGGAAGCAATGCAGGAGCGACAAATTACAATTGGCGCCGAAACTTTGAAACTTGATGATCCATTTCTTGTTCTTGCGACACAGAATCCAATTGAACAGGAAGGGACTTATCCTTTGCCGGAAGCGCAGGTTGACCGTTTTATGCTCAAGGTCAAAATTACGTATCCTACCAAGGATGAAGAATTGCAGATTTTAAGGCGCATGTCACTGACGAAAACGGATTTTAAAATTCAAAATATTACGAGCACACAGGACATTATTCGCGCCCGTGGTGTTGTCGATGAAATTTATATGGATGAGAAGATTGAAAAGTACATTGTTGATATTGTTGAGGCGACACGGCATCCAGAGCAGTATAAACTTGCTGATCTTAAGGGTCTTATTCAGTATGGCGCGTCACCGCGCGCGACAATTTATTTGGCTGTGGCATCTAAGGCGTATGCGTTTTTGCAGGGACGTGGTTATGTGACGCCGCAGGATGTTAAGACAATTGGTCTGGATGTTTTGCGTCATCGTGTGATTGTGAGTTATGAGGCGGAAGCGGAAGAAAAAACTTCGGAAGACATGATTCAACGTATTTTTAGTGAAGTCGAAGTTCCTTAATAGCGCAAATGATCGGGACTGTTTGAAGTGACTTTCACGCTCAGACAGTCCTCGCGCAAGTCGCATAGGCATATGAGAAGCTTTTGAGTATGCGACTTGGCTGCGGAACTCGCGTAAAAAGTCACTTCAAGCAGTCCCGATTTAGAGCATATGATTCCTAAAGACCTTTTTAAAAAAGTTAAACGCATTGAAATTACGACGTCGCGGCTTGTCACGGATGTTTTTGCCGGACAATATCATAGCGTTTTTAAGGGTCGTGGTTTGGAGTTTGACGAAGTGCGTGAATACTTTCCCGGCGATGATGTCCGTACCATCGACTGGAATGTTACCGCCCGCACCGGTAAGCCGCATGTTAAGAAATATATTGAAGAACGCGAGATGACCGTGATGCTTCTTGTCGATGTGTCTCGTTCATGCCAATTTGCCACGATTAATGAAATCAAAAGTCAACTTGCCGCAGAAATCGCGGCCTTATTGGCTTTCTCAGCGATCCGCAACAATGATAAAATTGGTCTTGTTATCTTTACGGATAAAATTGAAAAATTCATTCCTCCTGTCAAAGGGACAAAGAATGTTTTGCGTCTCATTCGTGAAATTCTTTATTTTAAGCCGGAGAATACAGCTACCAATCTTTGCATGGCTTTGGATTATCTTAATAAGGTCATGACTCGTAAAAGTGTCGCGTTTTTAATTTCTGATTTTTTTGACAATGCTGATAGTATGGGGCGTTTAAAAAAGGCGTTAGCAATTGCGAATCGCCGTCATGATTTGATTGCGATTACACTCAATGATCGTCGGGAAAAAGAATTGCCAAGCTGTGGTTTGGTGATGCTGGAAGACGCTGAAACCGGTCATATGACATTGGTTGATACGAGCGCGGCTACAGTCAGAGACGATTATGCTGCTAAAGCGGAAGGTCGATTTAAGAATCGTCAGCGTTTATTTAATTCTGTGGGAATGGATCATATCAACATTTCAACCGACGCGTCATACAGCGATGAGATCATAAAATTCTTTTTAAAGCGTCGCAAGAGGAAGAGTTGATATGTCCATCGAAGATATTAAAGATGTCCGTCCGCCAGTGGATTTGCCCGTTAGTTATTTTTTGTTATATCTTGCTTTGGGAATTCTAGCCGTTATTGCTGTTGCTTTATTATTGCGCTGGTGGTTTAAAAAGATTAATGCAAAAAAAATTACAAAAGTTATTGTTAAAGCGCCCTGGGAAATCGCGCAGGAAGAATTGGCGAAATTGCAGAGTGATGATTTGCCCAGCCGTGGTGAAATTAAAGAATATTTTATTCGTTTGTCAGGGATTGTTCGGCATTATTTGGAACGTCGATTTTCTTTGAGCGCGCCTGAAATGACGACTGATGAATTTTTGTTTTATATCAAAACGATTTCGGTTTTGGATCAACAGCAAAAGGAATCGTTAAGAGAATTTTTAACGGCGAGCGATATGGTTAAATTTGCTCGTTATGGTTCATCGCAGACAGAAATGACAAATGCTTTTAATGTAGCCAAACGCTTGGTCGAAGAAACAACACTCACCCCATTACGAGTCCCATAGGGGCGTGGCAATCTAAACGAGATTGTTTCGTCGTCCTTTGGCTTCCTCGCAATGGAAATTAAGATATGATTTTTAAAGACCCTTTAGTTTTTCTTTTGATTCCTTTATTGCTGGCCATTATTATTTGGTCAAGACGTCGCCAGCGTACCGCAAGTTTGCGTTTCCCATCCAGTGATTTAGTTGCGACTTTACAGAAAACATGGAAAATCCGTTTTGCCGGCGTGCCGTTTTATTTGCGTCTGCTCGCTTTGGTGCTTCTTATTTTTGCGTTGGCGGGCCCACGCGCGATTCTTGATGAATCAAAACATGAAAGCGAAGGGATTGACATTGTTTTAGCGATTGACGGGTCGGGGAGTATGGCTGCGGAAGATTTTACATTAAATGGCCGCAGATACAATCGTCTAGAAGTTGTCAAAAATGTTGTGAAAGATTTTATCGATGGTCGTCATTCGGATCGCATTGCTTTGATTGCGTTCGCTGGTTTGGCATATACGGTTAGTCCCCTGACAACAGATTATACATGGTTGAAAACAAATTTGGATCGCGTGACTTTGAATATGATGGAGGATGGCACCGCAATTGGATCCGCGATTAGCGCGTCTTTGTCTCGATTACAAAAAAGTACGGCAAAAAGCAAAATTGTTATTCTCTTAACTGATGGAATTAATAATCGTGGCAAGGTTGATCCTATTTCTGCTGGGCAAGCAGCGCGGGCTTTGGGCGTAAAGATATATACGATTGGCGCGGGAACAAACGGTTTGGCGCCATATCCCGTTCAAGATATTTGGGGCAGGCGAGGGTATCAGAATGAACCTGTGAAAATTGATGAAATCACTTTAAAGCGGATTGCGAACATTACCAATGGACAATATTATCGGGCGACGGATACAAATTCATTGCGGCAGATTTATCAGGAAATAGATCGTTTAGAAAAAACAAAAATTGAAGAAACTGGGTATCGAGAATATAAGGAGCTCTTTGGATATTTCCTCACGGTGGCTTTGCTTTTATTGCTTTTGGCTTTGGTTTTAGAGAATACCATATTTTTACGGTTGCCTTAAATATGAACGGGATCCCTGCGTTTGCGGGGATAAGATGGGTTATAAAATGAAATTTGGCGCGATCCAAAATTTGATGTTGCTCTGGTTCTTAATCCCTTTGTGTATCTTTTTGTGGTGGGCGATTAAGAATAAAGAAAAACTGCTTGCGCGCTTTTCGCGGGAAGAGTTATTTAAACATATCACAAAGAGTTATGATCCAAAGCGTCATACTCTCAAAAATATTTTATTGGTTCTCATTGTCCTGTTTAGTTGTTTAGCGTTGGCGCGTCCACAATGGGGTTATGAAATGCGCGAAATCAAGCGCCGCGGTACCGACATTTTACTCGTGGTTGACGTGTCACGGAGCATGTTAACCAAAGATGTTAAGCCCAGTCGTTTGGAGCGGACCAAGTTAGCGATTAGGGATTTTATTAAAAAACTTAAAGGAGACCGTGTCGGTTTAATTGCCTTTGCTGGTGATGCCTTTTTGTCATGTCCTTTGACGGTGGATTATGGTGGTTTTTTATTGAGTTTGGAGGATTTGAGTTCCAGCACTGTGCCGCGAGGAGGTACGAATATCAGCGCGGCTTTACGTGAAGTGCTTAGGCAGTACGACATTACGGCCGCAAAGTATAAGGCCGTCGTAATTATCACTGATGGGGAAAATTTGGAAGATGACCCGATGCCGATTGTCGGTATAGCAAAGGAAAAAGGCATTAAGATTTTTACAATAGGCGTTGGGACTAAGGACGGGGAGCTGATACAGGTTACCGACGATAATGGTGTCACAGATTTTCTAAAGGATAGTAAGGGTAATATTGTAAAATCGCGATTAAACGAATCACTGTTGCAAGAAATTGCTTTGGCGACAGGCGGTGTTTATGTGCGCGCGAGTGGTATTCAGTTTGGCCTTAATTTGATCTACGATCAAGAGCTTTCTAAATTTGACAAAATGGAATTTCAGAGCAAGCCGGAGCGAAGATATTTTGAGCGATTTCAGATTCCGCTAACATTGGCATTGCTGTTTTTTGTTTTTGAAATTCTAATCCCAACTCGAAAAAAGAGTGATGAGTCATGAAAAGAGCAATTTTAGTTTTTATTTTCATTTTGAGTTTTACGACTTTAGCTGTGGCGGCATCAAAAGAGAGTCATGTGAAAAAAGGAAACGCGCTGTACGAAAAGGGTCAATATGATAAGTCCTTACCAAGTTATGAGAAAGCTCTTGCGAAAGACCCTGAATCCCCAATTATCAATTTTGATTTAGGGACGGCGCTTTATAAGAATCAAAAATATGACGACGCGATTCCATATTTACAAAAGGGGCTTCTTAGCGATGATCCTGTTGTTAAATCAAAAGCGCAATTTAATCTTGGCAATGCCTTGTATCAGCGAGGGAAAGAATTAGGCGAGAAAAATGTCGATCAGGCAATTTCCAGTTTAGAAGAATCGTTGCGGCAGTTTGCTTCAATTATGAATGTTGATGACAAGGATAAGGATGCTCAGTATAATCATGCGATTGTTGAGAAAGAACTTGATCGTTTAAGAAAACTTAAAGAAGAAAAGAAGAATAATCCAAGCAATAAGAATCAAGAGAATCAAGAAAAGCAAGATAAACAGGATCAGCAAAAGAATAAAGAACAAAATAACGAATCATCCAATGCGTCGGATAAAGATTCTGGGCAGCAAAAGGATGATCAGAGTAAGCAGGCCAGGATTCCAAAAGATCAAGGGTCGATGGACAATTCGAATGATGAAAATTATAAGAATGACGAAAACGAACCTGACCCCGCAGCTGGTGAAATGACGAAAGATGAAGCTAAGCAATTGCTTAAACATTTTGAACAAAGTGAAGGACCGACGCGATTATTAAATTTTGGTAATCAAAAGTCGCAAGATCGCCCGACATTGAAGGATTGGTAGAATGAGGAATTTCTTAATATCATTGCGGACACAGGGATTGCTTATGGGACGGGGAGCCCAAGTTTCTTGGGTGACGCGGCAATCTCGAATAAGATTGCTTCGGCGGTCGCTTTGTTTTTTTCTTATAATGATAGCTGTTTTGATTTTGGGGATATTCCCTTTACGAGCCGAAGATATTAGTGTTGAAGCGACGGTCAATGCGACTACTGTTGAGTTAGGTGAATCCATACAATTGACATTAAATATTACCGGCGCAGATGATGTGCCCGCGGTACAGCTTCCCAAAGTTGATGGTCTAGAAACCCGCTTTGCGGAAACCAAGACAAAAATATTTTTAAGTGGTAATAAAATGTTGCGCTCATCGGGACTTGTGTTTACCATCATTCCACTGAAGACGGGTCAATTTGAGATTTCCGCACTTACAATCCCTATTAAGGGTAAGGATTACACTACGAAACCTATCACAATTACGGTTGTAAACTCTGGGAATACAAATTCCACGCAATTGGAAAGTCGAGGGACTTCTTCATCGTTACAGGACAAGATTTTTATTGTTCTTGGGACATCGAAAAAGGAATCGTACATTGGCGAACCTATTCCCATGGTGATTAAGCTTTTTATCAATGACTTAAATGTCCAAAGCGTACAGTATCCTACATTTAGTCACGACGGATTTACGGTTGAGGATTTTACTGAACCACGTCGTGGACAACAGACTTTGGGGGATATCACTTATCAAGTGATGGAATTTCGAACGCTTCTTTATCCGACTCGCACGGGTGACCTGTCGCTTGGTCCGGCAAAGTTAGGTGCTAACATATTGATTAAGAATTCTCGCCGTCAGGGGATCCCTGGTGAATTTAATAATATTTTTAGTGATGATCTTTTTGATAATTTTATTGGTCGTTATGAAACTAAGACCATCATGTTAGAGTCCGCGAATCTTGGTTTAAAGATATTGCCATTGCCGCAAGAAGGGAAGCCTGCGGATTTTTCAGGTGGGGTTGGTAAATATAATTTTGATATGACCGTGAGTCCATCGGAAATTAAAGTTGGGGATCCTTTGACTGTGCGGATGCGGATCGCTGGTGATGGCAATTTGAAAGCGGTCAATATGCCGATCATTAAGGATTCAAAAGATTTTAAAGTTTATGATCCTAAAATTGTTGAGCAAAATGGTGAAAAAGTTTTAGAACAGGTTATTATCCCCAATCATGATAAAATCACGCAGTTGCCCACGACCAATTTTAGTTTTTTTGACCCAGTGGAAAAAATTTATCGCACTGTGACCAAGGGGCCGTTTCCACTTACTGTTTTGCCATTAGCTAAAGGGGAAGAAGCAAAAATTGTGGGCATGACAAGTCCATCGATGTCAGCTGAGCCGGTTGTGACGACACCCGAAGAATTGGGGCGGGATATCCATTTTATTAAAGAAGCTATGGGTCGTTTACAAAAGCGCGGATTCGTGATTTATCAATCGGGATGGTTTGTAGGGATGAGTGTTCTGGCTTTTTTGGTATGGATTGGGTTATTTCTTAATTATGAGTTTAGAAAAAAATTTACTGCGGATACTCGTTTAGTTCGTCGCTGGCAGGCACCGCGACAAGCAAAGAACGGTTTGAATCAGGCCGCGGCATTCTTAGCGCAAAATGATGTCCGCAATTTTTATGACACTCTTTATAAAACTTTGCAGGATTATTTTGCCAATAAATGCCATCTTCCGAGCGCGTCGATTACGGCCGACATTGTTGCTGAGCACTTTAAGAATCATAGTCGCAAAGAGGAATTTATAGATCACCTTAAGGTTATTTTTGCGGAATGCGAACTGGTGCGTTTTGCTTCAATTGATATCTCGGAAGAAAAGATGAAGACAACTTTGCGTCTTGCCGAGGAAATAATTGATTTTTCTGAACGGAATACCAAATGAAAAGAACACATCATAATCATTGCGAGCGAAGTCAGTCCCTGTGGGACGAGCCCCGTAGGGGCGTGGCAATCTCAGGTATAAAAATATTTATTGCAAGATTGCTTTGTCAGTTGCTTCGCTTCTTCTTCGTCCAGAAAGGACTCGCTTCGCTCGCAATGGGAATTTTATTTTTTCTTTTACCGTTAAACACTCACGCAGCGGACAATGGCGCTTTAACGGATTTTATTAATGCAAATTCAGCATATCGTGAAGGAAAATATTTGCAGGCGATACAGGGCTATCATAATATTCTCGCCGCGGGATTTGAAAGCGGCCCAGTTTACTATAATTTGGCCAACGCGCATTTTAAAAATAAAGAACTTGGGAAAGCGATTGTCAATTATGAGCGTGCAAACAGGATTATGCCGCGAGATCGTGATTTGATCGCGAATTATAAATTTGCTTTGTCGGATGTTGTCGGGCGCACGGAATATTCTAAAAATCTTTTTGAAAGGACTTGGACGAGTCACAATCGTTTTTATAGTACGAATGAAATGATTTTGATCACTGTTTTGTTATTGATAATGGCGGCGTTTTGTCATTTGGCGGGTTTGTATTGGCAAAGGCAATATTTACGGATTGGGACAATATTGTTTGCGCTTTTATTTGTGATTTTTGTAATCGGGTTACAAATAAAAATTGATTTAGAAAGAGATGCCGGAATTGTGATGACTGCGGTACCCGCGCGTTTTGAACCCACTGATAAAGCGACGGTTTATTTTGAACTCCCTCAAGGGCAGGCGGTTAAAGAATTGGGAAAAGAAGGCGATTGGCTTAAAGTCGAACGCCCCGATGGAAAAATCGGTTGGGTACCAGCTGTGTCCATTGAACGAATTTAACTGAGAATGAGAGGTTAAGATGCGTGTATTTAAGATTGTTGCGATCACTTTTTTAGCTTGCTTTTTGTTTTTTCAGCAATCGGTTTGCGCGCAGCCAAATGTTGAAACGTTTGTCGAATTTTGTGCAAGTTCTTATGAAAAGACGGCAAAATGTCCGAATGTGATTTGTGATTTGCGATGTTTTGGTGAGAGCGGTGATATGATTTGTCCACCTACACCGGAAGTTGGAGCCAAAAACGGTGAATTTTTTGTGTCATGTCAGCCTAAGGCTTGCAATTCATTAAAGTTGCAGGATTGTCCGAAGGAATTTTGTTCTGTTATGACCGATTGTTCGAATAAGGAGACATGTCAGCCTAAGACTCCCGATGTATCTATTCCGACGTGTGGTGCTTTGGCGTATAGTGGGCAAGATGTGGAATGTTGTCAAGGCTTGGTTAAGCGTTGCGGATTTGATTATCTTGACGGAAGTTGCAATATGGAAGGAAAGAACACGGCGTATCGTTTTCCGATTTGTATTGCCTGCGGTGATGGTTTTTGTACCAATTTCGAAAATCATTGCAATTGCCCCGAAGACTGCAAGAAAACAATATTTAAGCTGTAGAGTGAGTATCCATTGCGAGTAGGCTTAAGCGAACTGGCATAACATTGCCTATTGCGAGACGGTCTAAGCGAGTACTATCCATTGCGAGGAGGCGTAAGCCGACGCGGCAATCTCTTTTAGAATATTCCCAGCAACACAACTTAAAGCAACTCAATAATCTTCTTAACTTGCCATTTGGAATTGACCCAGAGTCCCGTGAGGGGATAGGAAGGAAAAAGTTTCTTGATTTTCTTGGTCCCAAAAATAATCTGCGCTTTATGTTTTTGATAAGTGGCCGGATTACCACGGCAGTCAAAATGCCCAACGACAAAAATATGTGATGAGTGATTAACTGTTGTTGAAATCTTGATACCGGTTAAAATGGCATCCATTTGCGCGTGCGGACGATTGAGAATGCCATCCATCCCGGGTTCCGAAATGATGTCAACATATTTGACTTTGGAGCTGCGGCGTATCCACGTGATCACAGGAATTTGAATGCGCCCGTCCATGCAGGTCAAGCATGTGGCGCGGTGATCGTCACGAATATGAGGTTTGTGCTTTTGTGTCATGAATTGTTAATGAACCTTAAATAATCTTCAATTTTTCCATCCCGCATACAGCATTCAATAATCTGTTTGCCGAGAGGATCAAGTCCCGGATCTTGAAGGTAAAGCGCCAATTCTTTCTTAAAGAAATTCATTAAAATTTTTGCGCCTTTGTCATATGTTTCCTCGCCGACTTCAGGTTGTACATCGACGCGAAGAAAATCACGGTTAAGAAAGAACCCTTCAATTTGTAAAGATTGCACCGTGTATCCAAGAAGCGGACAGCGGGCAGGTTCAAGTTGATTCGGCTTAAAGAATGCATTTCCACGACGGGCGAGATATTCGCGTGTGATCCATTGTGGCATAAAACCGACTTTCCATGCGCCAATGTATTGATTTGGCGTCAAAGAATATTTGGTTCGTGGTGTTTGAATAATTTGTTTGAGCAGAAGATTGGCTTGATCGACGCGTTTTCCGGTCGCAAATGGCCAATAGGAACCAACGCCTTCACTGGACATGCCTTCTGTGTCAGTGATGCTGGGATTAGCATAGCCCCGTGGGGAAACTAATCGCCATAGCCATGCCAAAGAACGTGGCAAAATATGCAGCATACCGATAATTCCATAAGTTGGATTTTGGGTTGTGCATGGTGGTGTGCGGATTCCAAAACTGCGAATATTGACTTCCACAGGTGAACTGACAATGCCCGGGACAATATCGCGGGGAATAACCACGCGTGGATTGGGACATGGCACTCCCGGTGAATCTTCAGTGTGCTCCCAAATCAAACACGTTGCCTTCGGCACAGAGTAAAGATTTAAAAATACAAGTGGATCCTTGGGTGCCATCGTCATTTCTTCCATAAAGCGATCAGTGCCATATTTATTAATATGATTAACACGTACAAACCATCCTTGTTCCGCGTCTTGTACAATTAATCTGCCGTTTTCGCCTTGAATTGCTGGATGACATAGTGCCATGTCATCCGTGACGGGATTTAAGCGACAGCCTTGAAAGAGAGGTATATAGCGGCTTTTGTCGGTTATGATATTGGTTCCTGTGAGCAAACGTCCGTCTGGTTCGCGATGTGGATATTGCAACATTTCGCTTTTGCCGCCACCACTGGCACCCTCATGCATGATGACGAGTTCATTGTCGTATGGTGTTGTGACAACAACAGTTGAACCGTGCGCGGTTAGCCAACCTTCTTTTTCGCCTAAGTTCAAAAGAACACCATAAATTCCTTTTTTTGCGCTGGGGCCGGGATAAAGGTTGAGAGCAAAAATTTCATGGATATTATCTTGGCGGTGATGAATAACAACTTGTTTGCCTTGGCAATGCGTATGGCGAAAAGTTGGAGTCAGAAAAATAACTGCTTTGGGTGCCCAAACTTCGGGAAGATCGTTACAGTTAACCATACCTTGTAAGCTTGCTAATGACGCGGCAAAAAACGCGGCATTCTTGGGACCGATTAACAGAGAAGTGTAGTTGAGAGCTTTACTGCCGGAATAAAACGGAACAATAAGGAGGTCTTGTTCGCGCAGCCAATCTAGGACTTCTTTGCGAAATTGTGGGAATGGTGTTGAGAAGCGATCAGAATAGTGAGTTTTGTCTGTCGCTTTTGCGTCGGCAATCACCATTGTTTCTGGATCGCGGCGGCGCATGTATGGTTCCGGATAATTGACCGCGACCCCGTTGCGACAGAGATCGACAGTAGCTTCGACAACTTTACCCTTACCGGGGATATCATAACTGACTTCGTAGCTGTTTGCTGGCGTTGGCCCTAATGAAAGGGTGACCAATTCGCTAAAGTCTTTAGCAATTGTCACGCTTTTGGCGGTTTCAAGCAATTCCGCTAACTCATCATTTACAAGAAATTTTTTCCAATCAGTTGCTGCGATCATGATTACTCCTAAATCTTACGTGGTTGTTTAAGAAACTGTAGAATGCTTTCGGCCGCGCGTTGACTCGCGCCACTTTTACCCAATGAATCTTGGACTTTTTCTAAATCTGCGCGAACGCGGTCAAATTCTGACGGATGATGATAAATATTTTTTAAGGCCGCGGCAATTGCAATGCCGGTAGCGTCTTCTTGAATGCATTCCGGGACAATCTTTTTGCCGGCCACAACATTGACGAGTCCGATATAAGGGATTTTGATCAAGGCTTTGGCGAGGACATAAGTCAGCCACGATGTTTTGTATACCACGACCATTGGTTTTAAAAGCAGAGCCGTTTCGAGTGTTGCTGTTCCTGAGGCCACCATACAAATATCGCAAGCATTAAGTCCATTGTGAAAAGAACCATTTAGGATTCTAATAGGTAAAGACTTTTTTGTCAAAAAATTTTCAAATAAATCTGGGGAAAGATTAGTCGCTTTGAGAATAATAAACTGAAAACGAGGATCCTCGTTGTGCAGGATTTGCGCAGCGTCCAACATGGGTGGCAAGAGTGATTCAATTTCTTTTTGTCGCGACCCGGGAAGGATGCCAATCGTAAATTTGTCCGTTGACAGTCCGATGCTTGTTAAGGTTTCGTCACGGTCTTTCGTGATTTGGACTTCATCCGCCAAAGGATGGCCTACGAAATCAACTTTCATGCCGCGCTTAGCATAAAAATCTTTTTCAAAATCAAAAAGAACCAGCATACGATCGACATTCTTTTTAATAAAATCAACACGGTTTTCTTTCCAAGCCCAAACTTGGGGGCTTATGTAATAAATGACTGGAACTTTCATTTTTCTTAATTTGCTGGCGAGTCGTAAATTAAAACCCGGATAATCGATAAGTATGACCGCCGCTGGTTTGCGGGTTTTGACGTTTTTTAAGAAGGTGTGAAAACAGCGACGAAATTCACCGTAATGCTTAAGGACTTCAAGAAAGCCAACAACCGCAAAACGAGTTAAATCCTCATCGATGGCAACACTCGCATTCTTCATTTTGGCTCCGCCGAGTCCGGAAAAGGTGATGCTTGGATTGAGGTGTTTGATCGCGCTAACGAGTGCGGCGCCGTGGCTGTCGCCAGAGATTTCACCTGCGACAATCATAATGTGTAAAGAAGATGTCATGGTGTTAGGTTTGACTCGCAAGTGTTGCGAGTTTAATACGCTCTGCAATTTGATCTTGAGCGCCTTTGATGGCTTCGCAAATTTTAAGTGCTAGTTTAAGCGCGTCGCGCCCTTCGACTCCGGAGACTACCGGAATTTTATCATCGCGGACACATTCTACAAAAGATTTGAGTTCTTCTTTGAGAGGCTCTTCTTTTTGAATAGGGAGGGCGTGCTTTGAAATGAGTGCGCCATGCTTGCGGAAAATAAAAGCCTGTTGTTTGACATAATCAAGGGAAATATACGAATCGACGGTAAAAATACGAATTTTACGCATCACTTCATCTGAGACGCGGCTGGCGGTTAAATTGCAAACACAACCATTTTCAAAAATGACTCGCACGCTGGCAATGTCTTCCATTGATGTTAAGACATTGATGCCGACGCCATGAAAATCCTTGACCGGACTATTGTTGATGCCAAGAATAATATCAATGTCGTGAATCATAAGATCCATGACCACGCCGATGTCGAGTGAGCGATTAGGAAATTTATTGAGGCGATGACATTCGATAAAAAGAGGATGTTTGGTAAAATGCTTGATCGCCATAAAGGCTGAGTTAAATCGCTCAACATGTCCGACTTGCAGTTTGAGATCATGTTGCTCAGCAAGTTTAATCAATTCATCCGCTTGCGCAACATCCATCGTGATTGGTTTTTCAATAAACGTATGGATGCCATGCTCGAGAAAGAATTTGCCGATTTCATAATGAAGCGTGGTCGGAACACAAATATTAACAGCGTCGACTTTTCCTACAAGTTCACGGTAATCTTCAAAGAAGGGGACGCGGTAATGACGGGCGAGACGTTCGGTACGTTCTTCCTTAATATCGCAGACACCAACCAAATTGACGAGATTTTTGAGTTCTGAATAGACTTTCAGATGGCGTGAACCGAGGTGGCCGATTCCAATAATCGCGACATTGATTTTTCTGATATTTTTTGTCATATTGCCCCCTAAAGATGTTTTAAGTTATAACAAATCCCTCGACAAAAGTCAACCTGCATGCTAACATCACAAAATTATTGATGCGCTCATATCATTCATAACATCCTCAAAAGCGAAGACTTAAGTATAGGTTGTTTCTAATTCATGAAAAATTATCTTAAATTATTGGGTTTTTTAAAAGACCATAAGAAACTTTTTTCTATCGCGATTGTCACATTGTTTATTTCCAGCCTCTTTGAAGGGGTGCAGTACACGCTTTTGATCCCTTTAACTGACCGAATTTTTAATAAAAAACAGATTGTTTTTCCCAACGAAATCCCTGAATTTGCTCGTAATATCATCGATAAACTCAATTCGACTGATCCGGCTACGCTGCTTAGTATTTTGCCATGGCTGATTGTGATTTTGATGATTGTTAAACATGTTTTTGTCTATTTGAGTTCGTATTTGATGAATGATTTGTCACAAAGAGTTATTCGTGACATACGCGATAAACTTTATGCCAAAATTCAAAGTTTTTCTTTGGACTATTTTAGTGAGAGACGGACAGGAGAGCTTTTGTCCCGCATCACCAATGATGTCGCTGTTGTTGAGAATGCGGTTTCGTATGGAGTTACGGATCTTTTTCGCCAATCTTTTTTGATTTTGATGTATGTGAGTATTGCTTTCTCGATTCATTTTAAAGCGGCGTGTGTGATTTTCATTATTCTGCCAATGATTGGTTGGCCTTTAAGCCGTATTGGCGCGAAGTTACGCAAATTGTCCAAGCGCACTCAGGAGAATATGGCAGACGTCAACTCTATTTTGTTAGAGACGATTTCCGGCGTTCGCGTGGTAAAGGCTTTTAGCACCGAGTCATATGAAATCAGTCGTTTTCGTGCCAAAAATCAGGAAGCTTATAAGTTGCGTTTAAAAGCTGTTAAACGCATTTTGCTAATGAATCCCATTACCGAGTTGTTTGGACTTTTATGTGGAATTGCCATTATTTTGTGGATGGGCAAGCAGGTTATGAATGATCATTTGTCCTTTGGTGTTTTTGCCTTTTTCTTAAGTTCAATTCTTTTAATAATTAGTCCTTTGAAAAAATTGGGTAATGTCCACGCCATGACACAGCAGGCGCTGGCGGCAAATGAACGCATTTATGATGTCCTTGATCAGTTGCCAACCGTACAAGAAAAGCCAGCCGCATTGGCACTCTCGACGATTCAAGAAAATATTAAACTCGAGAATGTTTCTTTTCGTTATGAAAAGGAAGGGGACGCGATCCTTAAAAATATTAATCTCGAAATTAAAGTTGGAGAATTGGTTGCGATCGTAGGTCCTACGGGAACGGGCAAGTCGACTTTAGCGAACTTGATACCACGTTTTTATGATGTTAATAGCGGACGTGTCAGTGTTGATGGCAAGGATGTTCGAGATGTGACGTTTATGTCTTTGCGCAGCCAGATCGGCATTGTGGCGCAGGAAACATTTTTGTTTAATGATACGGTTGGCGCGAATATTGCTTATGGAACGCCGAAGGCAACACAAGTTGATATTGAGCAAGCCGCGCAGCGCGCTTTCGCGCATCAATTTATTGTTAAAATGCCGGAAGGGTATGGCACAATCATTGGGGATCGAGGCTTTCGCTTGTCCGGTGGTGAAAAGCAACGCATTGCCATTGCGCGCGCGATTTTGCGTAACCCGCCGATTTTGATTCTTGACGAAGCGACGTCACAGCTTGACTCGGAATCCGAAAAGTTTGTTCAAGATGCTTTGGACAAACTCATGATGGGGCGCACGGTTATTGCAATTGCCCACCGTTTATCCACGATTAAAAAAGCAAACAAGATTGTGGTCTTAGAAAAAGGGAATATTGTCGGATTAGGTTCACATGACGAATTGTTAAGTAGTTGTTCTCTATATAAACGTCTTTATGAAACTCAATTTGCGGTATAAGAAAAATAATTTTTCTTATGACAAAGCTGCATCTATCCGTTAAGATTAAATAAATTTATCAGTGAAAAGGTGATGATATGAAAAAAAACTCGATGATGTTTATAGTAATGTTTGGTTTGGCTTGTGTTTTTGTGAGCCCAGTTTTGGCGCAATTGACGCCGGATGAAATTGTTGAAAAAGTAGATGAGATTCGTAACCCTTCCTACGATAACAAATCAGATGTCTCGGTGGTATCGTATAAGCCAAATCGTCCGGATCACGCGACTCGTTATGCTGTGTGGATTAAGGGTAAAGACAAAACTATTGTTAAAACCACTGAGCCCGAGAATGAACGTGGTCAGGCGCTGTTAATGAGGGAAAATGATTTTTGGGGATTTTTCCCAGAAGTTTCCAAGCCGATTCGTATTTCTCTGCAGCAGCGTTTAAACGGGGACGTTGCTAACGGTGATATTGCCCGCACAAATTTTTCTGGTGATTATTCTGCCAAACTATTGCGTACCGAAAAGATTTCGGGTAAGGACTTTTATGTTCTGGAATTGCTTTCCAACAAAGATTCAACGACGTACGGCAAAGTAATCCTGTGGGTCATGACCGAGAATTTTTGGCCTGTCAAAGCAGAGTTTTATGCGATCAGCGGTAGGTATTTGAAATCCTGTTCGTATGAGGATTATAAAACTATTGCCGGAAGACTTCGTCCGTCAAAACTAGTTCTCAAAGACGCGGTTGTTAAAGGCCAATATTCCGTCATTACTTACAATGATATGGTGCAAGCTGAAATTCCAGAAAAGAATTTTACCAAGGAATATTTGAATAAATTATCAGATTGAGGTTGGGATGAAGAATCAGAAATTATTTTGTTTAATTTTTGTAGTGGCATTTGTATTGATGTCGCGCGCGGTTTGGGCTGAAGATGCCGCGCCACCGAACGATGATTTTGTGATGCCTGTCATTGTTGATAAGAAAGCGCCGACGTCATATATACAAAAGATGCTAATAAGACTTGATGAATTTGAAAAAAATCTTCGTCAGAATCAAAAATATTTAATTGTTGAAGATCAGCTCGCTGATTTAAAAAAGAAATATGAGGATTTTCAAGATTGGGCGCATATCAAAATTCATGGAAGTTTGGAAAATCAAAGTGCCATCAAAATGTACCAACCCAACAGCGTCACAAAATTACGAAATCAAATTTATTTGACCGGTAGCGGAGAATTTTCTCCGACGTTTAAATATTTTGTTTCTGGGCGATTTAACTATGATTCCGTTTTTGCAGTATCAGATCATTATAACGCAGGTGTTGAGTCTGATCAAAAAGCGGAGCTGGAATTGCGTGATACTTACATTGATTATTCGACAGGACCGTGGGATATTCGTTTGGGTAAGCAGCAAGTTGTCTGGGGGGAGGCAGTTGGACTTTTTTATGCTGACGTTGTCAACGCGAAAGATTTACGGGAATTTATTTTGCCTGATTTTGAATTTATTCGCATTCCGGAATGGGGGGCGAGTGTCGAATTTACGCAAGGGGATTTTAATTCTCAGTTGATCGTTTTGCCAGGTGTTGAGTTTGACAAGACCGGTGTCCCCGGGACAGAATTCACATATCCTTTACCTCTCCCGAATAATGTCACGCCATTTACGGTCACGGATCCTAAAGAACCCAAATATGGTTTTGATAACAGTAAGATTGGTACTCGTGTTTCGTATTTAATTAATGGTTTAGACGTGGGGGCGTTTTTTCTTAATAGTTGGACTTCGTCTCCGGTTATGTATCGCACGATTAACGCGGGTGTTTATAATTTTAACCCGGATTATGAACGACAAAATATTTTTGGGGTGACGTTTTCAAAAGAGATCAATGATTATGTGTGCAAAGGGGAAGCGGTGTATTATCCCGACGCGCGTTTTTCGGTCAATGATCCGACGGATTTTGATGGGATCAAAGAAAGTGGATATGTGGACTATTTACTTGGGGTTGACCATATTTTCTTTAATAAATGGGATGTTAATGTTCAATATACGCAACGATGGATCATGGATTTTGAAAATACATTTATGAACGAAGAAGAGTTTAGTAATGGATTCTCGTTTCGCTTAAGTCGAAATTGGTTTAGTCGAAAATTGACAACGGAATTTTTAGCTATTGCGGAATTGCGTGCCCCGGGATTTTTGTATCGTCCGAAGGTGAGTTACGCGTTGACGGATAATTTGAAAATGGCGGTAGGAGCGGATGTTTTTTCTGGAAATTCTTCAGGACTATTTGGCTATTTTCGTAATCAGAGTCGTTGGTACACGGAATTGACATATAAGTTTTGATAATCGTGCATCTGAAATGTGTGGAAGTGCTGGCGCTCCCCGTGAAGCCTGCTTCGTTGTAATCCGCACCACCCCAGACGTAAAGAAATAGTTGCCAAAGTAGATTTATTTGTTATACTACTGTGCTGTATTTGGAAAAACCTCTTTTTGCTCCGGAAAAAAGTGGAGGAGTTTAAAAGGTTTAGGGCAGAAGGCCCACAATAAATAAAAAATCACTTAAACTCACTTGTCCCTTTGGGAATTCCGTAAGTGATAAAAACAGGAGAAAGTATGCAAGACGAAGTTCTAAAGAAGTTGTTGGAATGTGGTACGCATTTTGGTCATCAAACCCGCCGTTGGAATCCTAAGATGAAGAGATTTATTTTTGGCGATCGTGATGGGATTTACATCATTGATCTCGAAAAAACTGTTCATCATTTAAATGAAGCCAGAGATTTCGCCCGCGACGTTGCGATGAAGGGCGGATCTATTCTTTTTGTCGGTACCAAAAAGCAGGCGCAGGATGTTATTAAATCCGAAGCCGAACGCGCAGGCATGCCATATATTAACAATCGCTGGATGGGAGGGCTTTTAACAAACTTCCAGACTGTTCGTAAATCAATTCAGAAAATGATTAAGATCGAGAAAATGATCGAAGATGGTTCGATTAATAATCTGACCAAAAAAGAAGTCGCGCTTATGACCAAAGAGAAGGATCGTTTGGTTAGAGACGTTGGCGGTATACGTAATGTCGTTGATCAACCGAAAGCCATTTTTGTCGTTGATTCCAAGCGTGAAGAGATTGTTATTAAGGAAGCGAATCGTTTGCATATTCCTTTAATTGGTTTAATTGATACCAATTGCGACCCGGATGTGATTGATTATCCGATTCCCGGCAACGATGACGCTTTAAAGTCGATTCGTTATATTATGACGGTGATTACGGATGCGATTATCGAGGGTCGTCAGGAATTTATGCAGGCTGAAAATGTCCGTCGTAAGAAAGAAAATCCGACGGAAGTTGAAGCCACGGTAAAGGCGGATGTTGCCAACGACCAAGAATCAATGACTGAAAAAAGCTAAACATTACTATATATATAGGGAAGGTAAAATGAATATGACACTTTCGGTAGATGCGATTAAAACATTGCGCGACTTGACATCGTGCGGAGTTATTGAGTGCAAGAATGCTCTTGAACAGGCTGGTGGGAACATGGACAAGGCGAAGGAAATTTTACAGCAGCGTGGGATGGAGCTTGCCGCGAAAAAGGGCGATCGTATTGCTAAAGAAGGCCGCGTTGAAGCTTACATTCATATGGGCAACAAAATTGCTGTTCTTGTTGAAATCAATTGTGAGACAGATTTTGTCGCGCGTAACGAAGATTTTATTCGTTTTAGCAAAGACGTTGCGATGCATATTGCAGCAATGAATCCAAAGTTTGTCGCTGAAAAAGATGTCCCTGCGGATGAGTTGAATGCCGCAGTTGATAAAAAAGCATTTTTAGTTGAGACATGTCTTTTAAATCAGCCATTTGTTCGTGAACCGAGCAAAACGATCGGTGAGTATTTGAATACGATTGTTGCGAAAATTGGTGAAAATATTGTTATCGGACGTTTCACTCGGTATAAGGTTGGGGAGTAAGCAAAGTTGAGTCCCAGCAAGCCAATTTATAAAAGTATTTTGCTCAAGTTAAGTGGCGAAGCCATGATGGGCAAGTTTGACCATGGGATTGACGCGGAAATGTGCGCGTCATTAGCCGGTCAGATCAAAGAAGTTGTTAGCATGGGTGTTACCGTTGCGCTTGTCGTCGGTGGTGGGAATATTTTTCGTGGACAGGTTGCGTCAAAGAGTTTTGGTTTAGATCGTTCCGTTGCCGACTATATGGGGATGCTGGCGACCGTTTTGAATGGATTGGCATTGCAAAATGCGTTAGAAAAGATTGGTGTCCCGACCCGTGTCATGTCAGCGATTCAAATGCATCAGGTCGCTGAACCTTATATCCGTCGTCGGGCAATTCGACATTTGGAAAAGAAACGTGTGGTTATTTTTGTTGCCGGAACGGGTAATCCATTTTTTACCACGGACACGACCGCTGCGTTACGCGCCGCTGAAATGGAAGCGGACGTCATCATGAAAGCGACAAAGGTTGACGGTATTTATTCTGCGGATCCGATGGTTGATAAAAAAGCGACGAAGTTTCCAGAATTAAAATTTATCGATGTTCTTAAGAAAAAATTAAAAGTCATGGATTTGACAGCTATTAGTATGTGTATGGACAATAATGTGCCGATTGTGGTTTTTGATATTAATAAATCCGGCAATATTAAAAGGGCTGTGATGGGTGAGAAAATTGGAACAATTGTTCATTAACAGAGGGACATTGCGATGATCAAGGATATTATTAAGGAAGTTGATGGAAAGATGCACAAAGCTGTGGAATCTGTGCAGCGTGAATTTATGGAAGTTCGTACGGGTCGCGCTCATCCGGGTTTAATTGAAGGAATGCATATTGATTACTATGGAACACCGACGATGATTAAAACCGTTGCTTCGATTTCAATTCCGGATCCTAAAACAATCATTATTCAGCCGTGGGATGCCAACGCGCTTCCAGAAATTGAAAGAGCCATTAATATGTCGAAGCTTGGAATTTCTCCGGTCATTGATGGCAAATTAGTTCGCTTGATGATCCCTTCACTTTCTAAAGAACGTCGTGATGAATTGGTTAAAGTTGTTAGAGATATGGCTGAACATGGACGGATTTCTTTGCGTACCATTCGTCGTGATGCTAATGATCGGATTAAGAAAGTGCAGACAGAAGGAAAAGTTTCTGAAGATGATTCATTTCGTGGTCAAGAAGAAATTCAGAAGTTGACCGACAAATATATTAAAGATGTTGATCGTGTTCTTGAGGAAAAAAATAAAGAGTTAGCTGAATTCAAGTTGTAGTTTGGTTAGCGCGCGACGTATTGAAATATTGTTCTTTTAAATTTTGACCCACTAGCTCATCAGGTAGAGCACAGCCCTTTTAAGGCTGGTGTGCCGCGTTCGAGTCGCGGGTGGGTCACCATATATTTATTGGTTATTTTGGGAAGTCAGGGCGGCGAACGACCTTGCGCAATCTGTGTTCGGGCGGCCTTACGACGGAGCGCTCGGCACTTCTGCGCACATTGCGTGCTCGCGCGGATGGCGGAATGCCGCTTTGCGGCACGAGTCAGTTCCAGACTTGTTTGGATGTTCTAAGAAAGTTTAATTTAAAATTAACTTTCTTGGGCGGATGGCGGAATGGTAGACGCGCATGTCTTAGGAACATGTGAGGAAACTCGTGGAGGTTCAAGTCCTCTTCCGCCCATAAATCCAAATACCATAAGTCGTTTTTTGCGGCGGTAATTCAGTTGGCTAGAATGCCACCTTGCCAAGGTGGATGTCATGGGTTCAAATCCCATCCGCCGCTTTTAAAGTTTAAGTTTTACCGAATGTGTTCTAATTGATGTAGTCTACGTGGAGGAATAAATGAAGATTAGCGAATTTCTTTGTACAAAGGCCGTGACATCCGATTTGAAAGCAACAACAAAAAAGGAAGTCATCGAAGAACTCGTTGATCTTCTTGTTAAAGCTGGTGCAATTGAAAAAAAGATTCGTAATAAATTAGTTGAAACTCTCATGGCTCGTGAGGCTTTGGGTTCTACGGCAATCGGCCAAGGCGTTGCTATTCCGCATGGTAAATGTGAGCAAGTTTCTAAATTAACTGCCGCATTAGGTATTAGTAAAAAAGGTATTGATTTTGATTCCCTCGACGGGGAACCGGCGTATATTTTCTTTCTCTTGGCTGCGCCGATTGATTCAGCCGGACCTCACCTCAAAGCGCTACAGCGCATTACCCGCCTTCTTAAAGATAAGTATTTTCGTGAGAATTTCAAGTCCGCGAAGGATGAGAAAATTATTTTGGCACTGTTGACTCAGGATGACGGACAGGCCGTTTAAATATTTTTATGCCGAGCAATTTGTTAAAGTGGCTTTATCCCGGCATGAGGATCAAAAGGTGGCTCTCAGTTGCCGCGATTGGAGTATTGATCGTAGGTTTCGGAGCGCTCGCCGCGGGATCTTCGTATGGAGTCGTCCGCTTGCTTGGCGTGATTATTCTCATATGTGGAATTAGCCTTATTGTCTTAGGGATTGGAAAACTGATTGTTTCATTTATCACCCTTTTTCTTCCTGAAGGCGAGAGGGAACTTGTAAATATTCTTTATGAAAAGCGTTTTTTGGAGCGCGGTCCGAAGATTGTAACAGTAGGCGGTGGACATGGATTATCTAATCTTCTTCTTGGTTTAAAGGATTATTCGGCAAATTTGACCGCGATTGTCACCGTGGCGGATAGCGGTGGGTCTTCAGGACGTTTACGGGAAGAATTTAATATTGTTGCGCCGGGGGATATTCGTAATTGTTTAGTCGCCCTCGCTGACGCACCCAAATTGATGGGTGATCTTTTTCAGTTTCGGTTTTCAAAGGATTCACAGCTGCAGGGTCACAATTTTGGTAATCTTTTTTTGACGGCCATGGTACAGGTCACAGGTGATTTTGAGAAGGCAGTCAAGGAATCCAGTAAGGTTTTAGCAATTCGTGGACAGGTTGTTCCTGCCACGATTAGTAATGTTCAGCTTGTCGCGGAATATGAAGATGGAAGTGTCGCGGAAGGTGAAGCTAAGATCCCACGTCCCGGTTTGCGTATTAATCGTGTTTTTTTAAGGCCGGAAAATCCACAGCCGACGCAAGATGCTTTAGACGCTATTGAGCAGGCGGATGTGATTATTCTTGGGCCGGGCAGTTTGTATACCAGTGTCATCGCCAATTTGGTTATTAAGAAAATTAGCGACAGCATTGCGACATCCCGCGCATATAAAGTTTATGTGTGTAATGTCATGAGTCAACCGGGGGAAACAGATGGTTATTCGGCCAGCGAACATTTGGATGCGATCATTAAGCATTCGCGTCCGGATATTCTTAATGCCTGTTTAGTCAATGATGCTGAAGTTCCTCTTGAAGCACGAGGTCGTTATGAGGAGCAGGGATCTTTTCCAGTTGCTCCGGACATTGAAAAAATTACTGCAAGGGGCATTCAAGCCGTAGGCGCTGACTTATTGAGCGTTAATGATTATGTTCGTCATGATTCAGAAAAATTAACACGTGAACTCATTTTGTTGATTGAGAAAAATCGAGTTATTAAACGATAGAAATAAAATATGGCCCGTATCGAAAAAGAGATCCTTGTTAAAAATGCGCAAGGTTTGCATGCGCGACCGGCAGCTTTGTTTGTTCAGACTGCGGTTAAATTTGACTCAACATTGACGGTCAAGAAGGATGAAGAGTCTGTTAACGGCAAATCGATTATGGGGCTATTGATGTTAGGAATTCAACAGAATACGAATATAACTCTAATTGCCGAGGGAGAAGACGCCGAAGCTCTTGTAGGTGAGCTGGAGGCATTCTTAAGCAAAGATGAATGAACTCGTTTTAAAAGGAGTTCCGGCCGCGCCAGGAATTGCTATCGGGTCAGCGTATATTGTTGACAAGCAAGATGTGATTGTCCCGCCGCGCGCTATTCTTGAAAAAGAAATTCCGATTGAAATTGCCCGCTTTGAAGAAGCCCTGCTTAAAACTCGTGAACAAATTTCTGCTTTAAAGAGAAAAATTACAGACGAAATCGGTAGTCAACACGCTCAGATTTTTGACGCGCATCTTCTGGTTCTGGAAGATCGTATGCTCATTGAAGACGTCATTAAGAAAATTCGCCAAGACAAACAATCCGCGGAATATGTTTTTTCCAGTGTTTTTAAAAAATATGTCAAAGTTTTTGCGGACATACAAGATGAATATTTGCGTGAGCGTTCCAGTGACGTCAATGATATTGCCCGGCGTGTTTTAAAGAATCTTGTTGATGAGTCGAAGCATGCGCATGAGCTTGAAAATTTAAAGGAAGAACTCATTATTATCGCGCATGATTTATCCCCATCAGACACGGCGAGCATGTTTAATCGTAATGTTTTGGCATTTGCGACTGACATTGGCGGGCGCACGTCGCACACTGCGATTATGGCCAAGTCTTTAGGTCTTCCTGCCGTTGTTGGTTTGAAGGACGCGACTTTGCGGATTAGCAATCAAGACACGGTGATTGTCGATGGCCGTATGGGGTTGGTCATTATTCATCCCAGCGAAAAGACCTTGAGTCTTTATCGCGCTGAGAAAGATCGAATTGTTTTACTGCGCAATCGTTTTGATGACATTAAAGATCTTCCGGCGGAGACTAGCGATGGTCGCAAACTGCAGGTTTTGGCGAATTTGGAGCTTCCCGAGGAAATCCCGGCAATTTTGACACGTGGTGCAACCGGTATAGGTCTATACCGTACTGAATATTTTTATATGAATCGTGTGGATCTTCCCGATGAAGAGGAACAGTTTGTCGCGTATAAGAAAGTTGTGCAAGACATGGCGCCGCATCCTGTCACGATCCGTACACTTGATCTTGGCGGCGATAAATTTATTTCGAGTTTGCAGATTCCGCGTGATATGTATCCATTTCTGGGATGGCGCGCGTTGAAGTTTTGTTTAGAGCGGCCTGATATTTTTAAAACGCAATTGCGGGCGATTCTGCGGGCATCGCATTTTGGTAAAATTCGCCTGATGTTTCCGATGGTTTCTGGGCCAGCGGAATTTCGTACTGTAAATAGTTTTTTAGGGCAAGTTAAAAATAATTTGCGTGATGAGAAAATTGCCTTTGATCACAATATGGAAGTCGGCGTTATGATTGAAGTGCCGTCGGCTGCTATGACTACAGATATTCTCGCTAAAGAAGCTAAGTTCTTTAGCATCGGTACCAATGATCTCATCCAATATACATTAGCTATTGATCGTGTGAATGAACAAACCGCGGCGTTTTATGAGCCTTGTCATCCAGCTGTTTTACGACTTATTCAAAGGACTATTGAGGCTGGGCATAAGGAAAACATTAAAGTCGGATTATGCGGAGAAATGTGCAGCGAACCTGTTTATGCATTACTGTTGTTAGGATTAGGACTTGATGAGTTTAGTATGTCGCCTGGTAATATTTTACAAATTAAAAAAGTCATTCGTAGCGTCAGTTATAAAGATGCGCAAGCGTTAGCGCAAAAGGCTTTAACTTTGACGACCGGTCAAGAAGTTGAGGAGCTTTGCAGTCGACGATTGCAAGAATTGGCTCCCAAAATTTTTACTGATGACGGGACTTCGTAAGGAAAGGACATATGAAAGTACTTATTTTAGCCGCCGGTTATGGCACGCGGCTTGCCTCGATCGCAGCTAACACACCTAAACCGCTTTTACCAGTCAACAATCGGCCGTTAATGAATTATATTGTCGACAAATTGCCGGGATTACCCGGATTTAACGAGTTGTTGATTGTAAGCAATGCAAAATTTTACACGAATTTTGTGGAGTGGGCAAAAGGCATGCAGGATAAATTTCCAGTTCCCATTCGTGTGGTTAATGACGGAACCACAGATCCGGAAAATCGCTTAGGATCTGTTGGAGATATCGATTTTACAATTAAAGAGCTAAACATCAGTGATGATCTTTTTGTTTTAGGTGGGGATAATCTTTTTGACTATCAACTCAATGATTTTGTGGCTTTCGCGTCAAAAAAGCGATCGGCTGTCACAATCGGACTTTATGACATTCATAATCTCAGTGAGGCTACAATGTATGGGGTTGTTGAGATTGATGCGCAAGGCAAGATGTTGTCATTTCATGAGAAGCCCGCTCAACCAAAGTCAACGTTAATTTCGATGTGTTGTTACTATTTTCCGAAGGAAACTTTGACTTACTTGTCTGATTATAAGAAAAATTCTGGAAAAATGGATAAAGCCGGTCAATATATTCAGTGGCTTAGCGAAGAAAAAGAGGTTTGCGGTTTTAAATTTTTTGGAAAATGGTATGATATCGGGAGTATTGAATCCTACAAAGACGCGCAAGAAAAGTTTAAGTGAGCACGGACTTCATTTTTGACTCGTGTTCAATAATTTTATTAAAGCAAAGAACTGTGAAAGGATGGGCTACAAATGAAAGGACAGTATTTTATTACATCAGAATCCGTCGGTAATGGACATCCTGATAAGGTTTGTGATCAGATTTCAGATGCGGTTCTTGATGCTGTTTTACGTGAAGATCCAAAGGGACGTGTGGCTTGTGAAACTTTTATTACCGCTGGCTTAGTCATTGTTGGAGGCGAAATTACCACGACAACGTATATTGATGTGCAAAATTTGGTTCGTAAAGTATTAAGGGGCATTGGATATACTGATATCAAATACGGGTTTAGCGCGGATACGTGCGCGATTCTAAACGCGATTAACGCTCAGTCTCCGGATATTTCTCAAGGGGTTGATACCGGTGGGGCTGGGGATCAGGGAATTATGATTGGTTATGCTTGCGATGAAACGCCAGAACTTATGCCACTGCCAATTATGCTTGCTCATAAATTGGTTCGTCGTGTTGAAGAAGTTCGAACCAAAGGGATTTTGGATTATTTAGGGCCGGATTGTAAAAGCCAAGTCACGGTTGAATACAAGGACGGCATTCCACAGCGGATTGACACGGTTGTTTTGGCCTGCCAGCATTTAGAAAAAATTCTTGATCAAACGGGCAAGAAAATTACGGAAGATGCGAAGAAGGAAATTATTAAAGTTGTTGCCATGCCGATTGTTGGCAAGTTGGTGGATGCCAAAACCAAGTATTTTGTTAATGAAACCGGCAAGTTTGTCGTTGGTGGTCCGCAGTCTGATACCGGTGTTACCGGTCGCAAGATTATTGTTGATACGTACGGCGGGGTCGTGTCTCATGGTGGCGGGGCGTTTTCAGGCAAAGATCCAACCAAGGTTGATCGTTCTGCGACATATATGGCTCGGTATGTTGCTAAAAATATTGTTGCTGCCGGTTTAGCTAAACGTTGCTGGATTCAAATTGGTTACGCGATTGGTGTTGCTGAGCCAGTTAGCGTGATGGTCGATACGTTTGGGACTGGGAATGTTCCTGATGAAGAGTTGACTAAGCTAGCGCGGAAACATTTTGATATGACGCCGCGTGGCATTATTAAGGAATTGGATTTACAAAAACCAGTTTATCAAAAAACTGCGGCTTACGGTCACTTTGGCCGTGAAGAATTTGCTTGGGAAAAAACCAATAAGGCAGAAGCTCTTAGAAAATCTGGAAATCCATCTTCCGCGGGTGCTGCATCTAAAAAAAAAGATAAGGTTTTAGTTTAATAATAGGGGAGAAAACATGCAAGACACACAAATTACCAGTGCGGCCAATCGGACCGCTAATTATACAAAAAAGGAAAGTCGCATGAAGTGTGATGTGAAAGATATGAATTTGGCTAAAAAGGGAAAATTGCGCATCGAATGGGCATTTAAAGATATGCCCGTTTTATCTTTGATTGAGCAGCTTTTTACAAAAGAAAAGCCATTAAAAGGTTTGCGTATCGCATGCTGTTTGCATGTCACGACGGAAACAGGGAACTTGGCGCGTGTTCTTAAGGCCGGTGGCGCGGAAGTTGCTGTGTGTGCGTCTAATCCATTGTCGACGCAAGATGACGTGGCTGCGTCACTTGTGCAAGATTACGGTATTCCAACATACGCGATTAAAGGAGAAGATACCAAAACATATTATAAGCATTTGAATGCGGTTTTAGATTTTCAGCCGAATTTGACTATGGACGATGGTGCGGATCTTGTTTCAGAAATCCATCAAAAGCGTAAAGATCTTCTGAAGTATATTTATGCTGGAACTGAAGAAACAACGACAGGTGTCATTCGTTTAAAGAGTCTCGAAAAAAGCAATCTTTTGATGTATCCAATCATCGCTGTTAATGATGCTTTAACAAAGCATTTTTTTGATAACCGTTATGGGACAGGTCAATCAACGATTGATGGCATGATTCGTGCGACAAATCGTTTGATTGCTGGTTCCAGTTTTGTTGTTTGCGGTTATGGTTGGTGTGGACGCGGTGTTGCCATGCGTGCGGCCGGACTCGGTGGGCGTGTTATTGTCACTGAAGTTGATCCTTTGAAAGCTCTAGAGGCCGTCATGGATGGATATGATGTTATGCCGATTAAAGACGCGGCAAAAATCGGCGATTTTTTTGTTACCGTAACCGGTGACATCAATGTGATTCGCGCAGAGCATATGGCGACGATGAAGGAAGGGGCTATTTTATGTAATTCCGGCCACTTTAACGCTGAATTGGATATTGATGGTCTTAAAGCAATTACCAAGTCTCGTCGTTTGATTCGTGATTATGTTGAAGAATATAGTCTTAAAAATGGAAAGAATATTTATCTTCTTGGGGATGGTCGTTTAATCAATCTTGCCGCGGCTGAAGGTCATCCTGCTTCGGTTATGGATATGAGTTTTGCCAATCAAGCTTTGGCGTCGGAATTTGTTGCGAAAAACTATAAGAAGCTTCAGAAAAAAGTTTATAGTGTGCCGGAAGATATTGATCAGAATATCGCCCGCCTTAAGCTCAAAGCTTTAGGTATTAAAATTGATGTTTTGACTCCAGAACAGAAGAAGTATCTTTCCAGTTGGGAAATGGGAACATAGTAATATGTAACTTTTTCCTCTAACGACGTTTAATAGAGGAGCGATCAATCTACAAACGTAAATAATTTGAGGAGAAAGTTATGAAAACATTGTGTCGCAGTTTTGTTTTTGGTTTATTCTTCGTGAGTGTTGTTTCTTCCGCTTTTGCGGAAACATTCGAATCTCCCTCAACAATTACCGCAGTTACAGTTTATCCTGGCGCCGCTCATTTGACCCGTACGATTATTATGGATCTTCCTGTTGGTAATCATACTTTAGTGTTTGACAAAATTTCGCCTCCACTGGATGAAAACACGCTTTCAGTTTCCGGTCAAGGTAGTGCCAATGTCAAAATTTATGGTGGATACATTAAGCAGGAGTTTTTGAAAAAGTCTCCAAATCAGCGTGTTTCTGAAATCGAAAGTAAAATCCAAGAACTTGATGATCAAACAATTGAGCGAAATGGGTATTCTCAGGTTTTGGAGCAAAAGCGGGAGTATTTGAATTCGATTAAACTTTTTGCCGGAGGTCAATTGCCTAAGGATTTGATAACGACGATGCCAAGTGTTGAGAATTTAAAAGGAGTCGGTAATTTATTGGCTGATGAATTGGCCGCGCTTGAAAAACAAAAAAATGATATTCGTATCAAGTTGCGTGAGATTGCGAAAGAGCGTTTGGCTTTAGTTCAAGAACTTAATAATACGAATGCGAATACTCAGAATATTGAACGTCGTTTAGCAGTTGATGTCGAATGTACTAAGGCAGGAAAATTTACTTTAAATGCGTCATATTTAATCAATGGCGCCTATTGGCGTCCGCTTTATGATGCTCGAACCAATATGGCTAAGTCGGATGTTGAATTAACTTCTTTTGGTGTTGTCAAACAAATGACCGGTGAAGATTGGCATGATGTCAATCTTACGCTTTCAACGGCAAAACCAAATGTGGGTGGACGCATGCCCTATGTGAGCCCTTGGGTTGTCCAAGCCTATCAACCGATGATGAAGAATAAAGGCAATGCCGTGGCAGGATTTGGGGGACGATTAAGGTCAGAGGCGGATGGAATCGGTGAACAGTATGCGCCAATGAGTGCCGATAAAAGTGAGCTTCATGAAGCTCGCAAAGATATGCCGGCGCAAATGGCATATTCGGCTGTCGCGAAGAATGGTTTATCCGTGACATATAAAATTGCCCGGCCGATTTCGTTAAAGTCAGATGGTACCGAAAATAAATTTCCGATCGCGACACAAACCTTAAAGGCTGAGTTTCAATATTCCGCTAATCCCAAAGAGGCCGCACAGTCCTATCTTAACAGCGATGTTATCAATTCTTCTGATCTTCAGCTGTTGGCTGGACAAGTCAATTTGTTCTTAGAAGGTGACTTCGTTGGTAAATCCAATATTGAGAATGTTGGTCCGGGTGAGAAGTTTAGTTTATATCTTGGCGTCAATGAAAATGTTAAAGTTAAGCGTGAGCAGATTGAGAAAAAAGTAAATGATATTCTCATTGCGGGTATTCCGTCCGCGAATCGTACGACTACGATCAAAATGAAGGTCACGATTGAGAATTATGAAAACCGTCCTATTAAGTACAACCTTTTTGAATCTCTACCTGTTGCCCAAAATGAAAAGCAAATTAACGTCAAAGTTTCTGACGTGAATCCACAACCAACAAAGAAAGATTGGGAAGATCGCAAAGGCGTTTGGCAATGGGTTCTTGATCTTGAACCAAAGGCTAAAAAGGAAGTTTTTTATACCTTTAGCGTTGAGCATCCGCGCGATATGCAAGTGGAGGGACTATGAGTATTAAAAAAATTGGTGTTTTAACGTCGGGTGGCGATGGCCCGGGGATGAATGCCGCGGTTCGTAGTGTTGCGCGGTCTGCACTTTCATCAGGGTTAAAGGTTGCTGGTATTATTCGTGGTTATCAAGGATTAATTGACAATAATGTCGTTGAAATGAATCATCGCGCAGTTTCAAATATCATTAATCGTGGCGGCACGATACTCAAAACAGCGCGTTCGGAAAAGTTTCGCACTCCCGAAGGGAAAGCGATTGCACTTAATACTTTACAGAAGCACAATATTGATGCGCTCGTTGTCATTGGTGGAGATGGGACATATCGCGGCGCTGTGGATTTTAACAATCAGTTTCCTTTCCCGATTGTTGGTATTCCCGGTTCGATTGATAATGATATTGTTGGAACTGATGAAACGATTGGATGTGAGACAGCCATAAATACGGCTTTGGGCGCAATTGATAATATTCGCGATACAGCCCAAAGTATGGAACGAATTTTTATTGTTGAAGTGATGGGGAATAGATCAGGGTATATTGCTTTACGTGTTGCTTTGGCTTCGGGCGCGGAAGATGCGATCATTCCGGAAAAGACATTTGATTATCGCGCTTTGAATAAAGAAATTGAAGAAGGAACAAAGAAGGGAAAGATCAGTTGGATTATTGTAACAGCCGAAGGTGCAGCGAAAGCCCCGGAAGTCGCTAAAACTGTTTCGATGACAACGGGATTAGAGACACGATTTGCTGTTTTAGGACATATTCAGCGCGGTGGTTGCCCTGTTGCAGCAGATCGAATTTTGGCCACGCGTTTGGGTGCGGCAGCGGTTGATCTTCTTCACAAGGGTGAGTCTGGTAAAGCTGTGGGTGTTATTCATGAAGAAATTACGGTTACCGATTTGCGCGATGCGGTAAAGCGTCCAGATTCCCGTACGGAAGAGTACATTAATTTGATGAAAAAGTTGATGTAATCCGTTTCCCCGTATTTTTCCTCGAATTCTCAATGAATTAATTTTGTTTAATTTTAAAACTTTATGTTAAAATGTTGGGAATTTTCTATTGAATCCCGTTTAATGGGACATAAAACGAAGGGGTATTGAAATGACAAAGATTTATTATGACAAAGATGCAAATCTTGATGATTTGAAAAATCGCACAATTGCCATTGTCGGCTATGGAATTCAAGGTCGTGGGCAGGCGCTTAATTTACGCGACAGTGGATTAAATGTCATTATTGCTCAGCGTCCGGGTGGACCCAATTATGATCAGGCGGTTAAGGATGGGTTTAAACCAGTGGATGTTGAAACTGCCGCCAAGCAAGCCGATATTATTCAAATTCTGACACAAGACCATTTGCAGGCTGAGATTTATAAGAATTCGATTAAGAAGTATATGAAAAAAGGCAAAACGATTGCTTTTTCACATGGATTCAATATTCATTTTAAACAGATCAAACCGTCTAAAAATATTGATGTTTGGATGATCGCGCCGAAAGGTCCGGGTTCACTCGTCCGTCGACAATATGAAGAAGGTAAAGGTGTGCCATGTTTAGTCGCAATTTATCAGGACGCATCTGGACATGCTTTAAAAGATGCTTTAGCGTATGCCAAAGGGTTGGGTGGAACACGCGCCGGTGTTTTGGAAACTACATTTAAAGAAGAAACAGAAACCGATCTTTTTGGTGAGCAGTCGGTTCTTTGTGGTGGCGCAAGTGAATTGGTTAAAGCAGGATTTGAAACATTGACCAATGCCGGATATCAGCCCGAAATTGCTTACTTCGAATGTTTGCATGAACTTAAGTTGATTGTTGATTTGATGTATGAAGGTGGAATTACGGGTATGCGCAAACGAGTTTCTGATACAGCCGAATACGGCGATGTGACTCGCGGCAAACGCGTGGTCAATGAACGCACCCGCAAGGAAATGCAGAAAATCTTAAAGGAAATCCAGAGCGGTAAATTTGCCCGCGAATGGATGGCTGAAAATAAAAATGGCCGTCCGAATTTTACGAAAATGCGCGCCGAAGGAGAGAACCATCCGATAGAAAAAGTTGGCGAAAAACTTCGCGGCCTGATGTCTTGGATGAAAAAGTAATATTATTATAAGTTCGATCTGAATAAACCTGACGGCGAATTGGACGTAGACCTGCGAAGCAGAGATCGTCCATTGAGCCGGAGGGTTTATTCAGATCGGACGAAAAGATTATGAAAAACGACAAAGTTTTAATATTTGATACCACATTGCGCGATGGCGAGCAAGCGCCCGGTGCTTCCATGAACAAAGATGAGAAGCTCGAGATCGCATTTTTGCTTGAACGCATGGGTGTAGACATCATTGAAGCTGGTTTTCCGATTAGTTCGCCGGGAGACTTTGAGTCAGTGCGTCAAGTCGCAAAAGCGATTAAGACTTCGACTGTGTGCGGTTTGGCTCGTGCTATTCGCAAAGATATTGAAGCGGCATATGACGCGGTGAAGGTCGCGAAAAACGGCCGCATTCACGTCTTTTTAGCGACATCAAAAATTCATTTGGAACACAAATTTAAAAAATCACAGGATGAAATTTTGGCCATGGCGATTGATGCCGTCAAATTCGCAAAATCCAGAATCAGCAATGTCGAATTTTCGCCAGAGGACGCAAGCCGTAGTGAAAAAAAGTTTTTGTATCGCATATTAGAAGCAGTCATCAAGGCGGGTGCGACAACAGTTAATATTCCAGACACCGTTGGATATAAGACACCTGATGAATACGGAAAACTTTTTTCTGACATTCGTAATAATGTTCCCAATATTTATAAAGCCGTCATTTCGACGCATTGCCATGATGATTTAGGGATGGGGGTAGCAAATTCTTTGGCGGCCATTAAGAATGGCGCGCGACAAGTCGAATGCACCGTCAATGGGATTGGCGAACGTGCGGGCAACGCAGCCATGGAAGAAATTGTCATGGCTTTAAAAACTCGCTCGGATTTTTATCGATGTGATACCAATATTAAAACACAAGAAATTTATAAAGCCTCGCGCTTGGTGAGTAAGATGACTGGATTTTTGGTTCCGCCAAATAAAGCGATTGTTGGAGCAAACGCTTTTCGTCATGAATCCGGAATTCATCAGGACGGCGTTTTAAAGGAAAAGTCCACGTATGAAATTATGAGCCCGGAATCGGTTGGTGTCCCCGTCGGTAATTTGTTTTTAGGAAAGCATTCCGGTCGGCATGCTTTCAAGGTTCGTTTGAAAGCTTTAAATGTCGAGTTGAAAGACGCAGATTTGGATAAAGCTTTTGAAGAATTTAAGAAATTGGCTGATCAAAAAAAGCAGGTTTTTGATGAGGATTTATTAGCGATCGTTGAGGACAATAACAAGGTTTTTGAGCCTGTGTGGGAACTTGTCGATTTGATTAATACAAGCGGAATGAAAATTACGCCTAAGGTTGAAGTGACGTTAAAATCTAAGGGTAAAAAATTTGTAAAAGTTTCGTCCGGTGATGGTCCCGTTGATGCGTGTTATAAAGCTATTGATAAAATTATCGGCATTCAGGGAGAATTGTTGGATTATTCTATTCAGTCAGTCACGCATGGGCAGGATGCTTTGGGCGAAGTGTCAGTTAAAGTCAAGATCAATGATAAAAGTGTGATTTCTCGTGCCGCGAGCACAGATATTATTGTCGCGTCGGCGAAGGCCTATTTGAACGCCATTAATAAAGTCATTTCGACTGAGGACCGCGAAGCGAAGTCCAAGGGAGCTCCGGTTGCTTCCTCACGAGGCCGACGTTCTTTATTATGACGAAAGCAAAAACAACATACGGCATTATCGGTTATCCCGTCGCGCATAGTCTTTCCCCACTCATGCATAATGCCGCGTTTAAAGAGTTACGAGTCAAGGCCGTTTATAAACTTTTCCCTGTTCAGGCTGAAGAACTTGAGCCTTTCTTTAAAGAACTTCGTAAAAAAGATTCGAATATTTTTGGTTTGAATGTGACGGTGCCGTATAAAGAATCCGTGATTGCGCATTTGGACAGTATCAGTCCTTTCGCAAAAAAGGCGATGTCGGTTAACACGATTGTTATTGATGAAGATCGTAAGTTAAGAGGTTATAATACCGATGGACCGGGGTTTTTGGCGCATTTGGTTGAGCTGGAATTCAATACACGCGGAAAACGTATTGCGATTCTGGGGGCGGGAGGCACGACACGCGCGATATTAGCTTCACTGTGTTTAATTCCAGAAAAGCCGGAATCGATTCGTATTTATAATCGGACTGAGGAAAAGGCGCAGAAGCTCGTGAATGATTTATCTGCGCATATGGATGTTGGTCATATCAAAATTGTTCCGACGATTGATGATCTTAATATCGAATTGTGTGATTTGTTAATTAACACAACATCGGTTGGATTAAATGCGCCAAATGAGACGATGATCGATGGGGATCTTTTGCATCAGGATATGCTCGTTTATGATGTGGTTTATGAGCCGCGGGAAACAATGCTCTTGAAACTTGCTCGTGAAAAAGGGGCAAAGACAGCGAACGGATTAGGACTTTTATTTTATCAAGGAATATTATCGTTGCAGCATTGGGCGGGACAAGAGTTGCCTTCGGAAATTAAGAATATCATTCGTGATGTTTTAGAAAATGGAGTGCAAGAGTGATAGAAATCATGGTTGTTGAGGCGTATATCCTTTTTCTCGGCGCTTGCGTCGGTAGTTTTCTTAATGTTTGTATTGTTCGCCTTCCCAAAGAGCAGTCTGTTCTCAGGCCGCCTTCACATTGTGTGTCGTGTAAGAAGCCGATTGCGTGGATCGATAATATTCCGCTTTTTAGTTATTTGATTTTGGGTGGGAAATGCCGCCATTGTAAAGCTAGGTATTCAATTCGTTATTTTGTGATTGAACTGATTACGGCAATATCATTTTTTGGGCTTTATAAGTTTTTTGGGTTAACGCTTGTGACAGTTGCGTATTGGATCATGATTTCGGGATTTATTGTGGCGACGTTCGTTGATTTTGAACACCGCATTATTCCTGATGAAGTGAGCATCGGTGGAATGTTTGTTGGTATTGCCTTGAGCGCTTTCATTCCGGCCTTGCATCAGTCTGAATTTGCTCATGTTGGTTTTGGCGGATTTTTGGCAGGTTTGATGGTTGTGATATGCTTAGCTTTAACTTTATTCCCGTCTTTGTTTACGCCAACATCCGAAGTTCAGGATCAGTCCGATGATCGTGGTATTAAGATTTTGGTGGCGGTTTCTTTGCTTTTTATTAGCGGCGTGAATTTCTTTGCTGCGTATATTCCACCGGCGTTATTGCCATACGCTTTGAGTTTAAGCGCGGCTTTGTCCGGTTATATTGTTGGGGGTGGCGCGATTTATTTGATGGGTCTTGTTGGGGATGTTATTTTTAAAAAGGAATCAATGGGCGGAGGAGATGTTAAGCTTATGGCTATGGTTGGTGCTTTTCTCGGCTGGAAGCTTGCCTTACTCGCATTTTTTATCGCACCATTTTTTGGAGCGGTTTACGGTGTCATTGAAAAGATTCGCACCAAGGACAGTGCCATCGCTTACGGTCCATTTTTAGTTTTAGGATCACTTTTAAGTTTATTTTACGGAAATCAAATTATTCAATGGATTATCAATGGATACCGGTTTTAATCGGGGCATGTGTTAATGTTAAAGAATATTGTCCTCATCGGTTTTATGGGCGTTGGAAAATCGTTGGCCGCGAAGCATTTGGCCGCGAAATTAAATCGCCCCATTATTTCAACCGATGAATTGATTGTCCGTCAAGAAGGGAAGTCGATCGCGCAAATATTTCAAGAGAAAAGTGAAGCGTATTTTCGTGCAGTTGAAGCAAAAGTTGTCGAAGCAATTTCGAATAAAACCAATGTTATTGTCGATTGCGGCGGCGGTATCGCATTAAACCCGGCCAACATGGATCTTTTAAAAAAGAATGGAATAATTTTCTATCTCTCGGCTTCTGTTGATGAGATTTATAAAAATGTTAAAGATCAAAAGCATCGTCCCCTCCTTAACACCCCCGACCCCAAGAATCAAATCAAACAGCTGTTGGAAGCGCGTCAGCCGTTTTACAAAATGGCTGATTACGTGATTGATGCCAACGGTAAAAGTGGCGAACAGTTGTGCGTTGATATTTTGACACTGTTTAAAAGCGCCAGTAAAAAGTAGTTTCAGGCGTTTTGGGGTTGTATTTTAAAATATGGAGGGAGAGCAATGACTGATCAGGAAGCGATTGTGCTTTTAAGCGCGTTGCCGGGTTTGGGGAGTGTCAAAGTTCGTAAACTTGTTGAGCATTTTGGTTCAGTTGCCAACGCGTTAAAAGCTAAAGAAAAAGATTTTGCTGCGCTGGGATTATTTTCGCGTAATAGTTTGCAAAAGATTTTTGAATTCGACCGAGACAATTTTTTGCAAAGTGAATATAATCTAATTCGACAAAATGATGTTGCAGTTGTGACGATCTTTGATGAAGAATATCCGATTGCATTGCGCAGTATTTATGATCCACCGATTGTGTTATATGTTCGCGGGAAGATCCCTAAAGATGAGGGACTATCGGTTGCTGTTGTTGGGTCACGGAATGCGTCGGTGTATGGATTAACCGTTGCGGAAAAACTTTCGAGTCAGCTTGCCGAATTGGGATTAACTGTTGTTTCTGGTTTGGCTAAGGGCATTGACGCCGCCGCGCATCGGGGGTGTCTTCGAACCGGTGGGCATACGATTGCTGTTGTCGGGTGTGGATTGAGTCATATTTATCCGCCGGAGCATAAGGAGCTTTTCGCTGAAATCAGCATTAAAGGCGCGGTAATTTCTTCATTGCCGATGGCAACTCCACCGATCGCTTTTAATTTTCCCGCGCGTAATCGAATCATCAGTGGAATGTCGCTTGCTGTCCTTGTTGTCGAAGCATCGTTAAAAAGCGGGGCTTTGATAACAAGTCATTTTGCGCTTGAACAGGGTCGTGATGTTTTTGCGGTGCCGGGAAAGATTGATCATCCCAATAGTCAGGGTGTGAATCGACTTATTAAGGATGGCGCAAAATTAGTCACGTGTTTTGAAGATATTCTTGAAGAGCTGGATCCGCAACTGCGAAGAATTTCTGCGGCGCCGCGAAAATTGCTACCGACGTCTAATGAAAAGGTTTTAAAGGCGATTTATAGTGAAGATGAATTGAGTGTCGCGCAATGGTTGAGTCAGGAGCCGTTGTATATTGATGATTTGATTAGTAAGTCTGGTCAACCTCACGGCGACGTGGTAAGCACATTGTTAAAGATGGAACTTAAAGGAATTGTAAAAAAATTGCCCGGACAATATTTTGTCTTGGCGTAATCATAAGGAATGTCATGGCCAAAGCTTTAGTTATTGTTGAATCACCCACAAAAGTTAAAACAATCAATAAAATTTTAGGTGCGAAATTTAAAGTCCTTTCGTCCATGGGGCATTTGATTGATTTACCAAAATCGCAATTGGGTGTGGATGTTGATAATGATTTTGTCGCCAAATTGATCGTCATGCGCGCCAAACAAAAGACTTTGACAAGTTTAAAAAAGGAAGCAAAGGCCAAAGACGAGATTTACTTCGCGACTGATCCTGATCGTGAAGGTGAAGCGATTGGGTGGAATATTCGTCCCTATCTCGGTGAAGATAAAAAAGTTTTTCGTGTTACTTTTCAGGAAATCACCAAAACAGCGGTTTTAAAGGCTTTTGAACATCCTCGTAAATTCGATAGCAAGAAAATTGAATCCCAAATGGCCCGTCGGGTATTGGATCGTATCGTCGGATATATGATCAGTCCATTGTTATGGAAAAAAGTTGGTTCACGTTTAAGTGCCGGACGCGTTCAGTCTGTGGCGCTTCGCTTGATTGTTGACCGTGAGCGGGCGATTAAAAATTTTGTGCCGCAAGAATATTGGCTTATCGCGGTTGAATTACAAAAGCCCGGACTTGCGGAAGTATTGACCGCGAATCTTGAGAAAATTGATGGTGAGAAATTCGAACTCAGCAGTCAGGATATGTCGGATAATATTGTTGCCGAGATTCAAAAAGAAAAATTTATTGTTTCCGATGTAATTGAAAAAGATATCAAGCGTAATCCCGCGCCGCCGTTTATCACGTCAACATTGCAGCAGGAAGCGTTTAATAAGCTCGGTTTTAACGCTAATCGCACAATGAAAATCGCGCAAGAACTATATGAAGGTCTTGAACTGGGCGAAGGGGATCCCATCGGTTTGATTACCTATATGCGTACGGATTCAGTCAATATTTCTAATGATGCTTTGGATATGGTGCGATCATATATTAAAGATCAGTATGGGACGAAATATCTTCCTGAAACTGCAAATAAGTATAAGTCAAAGAAATCAGCGCAAGAAGCACATGAGGCTATTCGCCCTGCGGATGTTTTACGAAATCCTGAGGACATCAGTAAGTATTTGAGTGAAGATCAGTTAAAGCTTTATTCGATTATTTGGCGACGTTTTGTGAGTTCGCAAATGATGCCGGCAATTTATCGCAACAAACGAATTGAAATTACGGCGGGACGCTTTCTTTTTTCAGCGTCCGGTTCAACGCTAGTTTTTGATGGTTTTCTTACTTTGGATCCAGCTTCGCGTGAGGAAGATGGGAAGGTGGATTTGTCTCCATATCAGAAAAAAAATGATTTGAAATTGATAGACGTGAAACCCAGTCAGCATTTTACCAAACCACCGCCACGATTTTCCGAGGCTACGTTAGTAAAAACATTGGAAGAAGAAGGCATTGGACGTCCGAGTACGTATGCGTCAATCATTTCGACTCTTGTTGCCCGTAATTATGTTGTACGGGAGCGTGGATATTTTAATGCCACGGAATTAGGGATGAAAATTTGTGACCTTTTGGTTGAGTATTTCCCGACGATTATGGATATTGGTTTTACAGCGGGAATGGAGGAGCGACTTGATTTGGTCGAGGAAGGGGAGTTGGAGTACGCTATTCTTTTAAAGGAATTTTATGGTCCATTTAAGAAAGAATTGGATCATGCTATGGCGACGATTGAAAAGACTCAGGAATTTATTGATGAAAAATGTCCGGAGTGTGGTTTGCAAATGGTTGTCAAGTGGGGTCGCCGCGGAAAGTTTTTAAGTTGTTCTGGTTTTCCCAATTGTAAATTTGCCAAGCCGATTACAACGGGCGTCAAATGCCCACAGGAAAATTGTGATGGCGAAATTGTTAAACGTCGCGGCAAAAGCGGGCGGGCATTTTTTGGCTGCAGCCGTTATCCGAATTGTACTTATACAGCAAATAGTTTGCCGGAAAACACAGAAACTATAAAACCGGAAACTTCATGATAAGTTTTGATTTTATATGAATCGATACATTGAAAAATTTCTAACCTTCCTCGAAATCGAAAAGAATTATTCTCCCCACACCATTCTCAATTACAAACTTGATTTGGTTCATTTTATTGAATTTGTTGAGGACAAATCTCTTGAAAGTGTTGAATATAATGATTTTCGCCGATATTTGGCTCAATTAAGAACACAGCAATTTAAGCCCCGAACACTTGCGCGCAAACTTTCTTCGATACGCAGTCTTTTTAGATTTCTTCAGCGTGAAGGACACATTAAAGAAAATCCCGCTGTTTTGCTTATGACACCAAAGTTGGATAAAACGCTTCCGAAATTTTTGTCGGAGGCAGAAGTATCTCAGCTTATTGAAGCTCCCAAAATTATAAAAATGGGTGGTCAGCGTGACCGTGCAATTTTTGAGACATTGTATAGTTCCGGTTTGCGTGTGAGTGAACTTGTTGGGCTTAACGTGGAGCACATTGATTTTATTGGGAATGTTGTTAAAGTGATGGGGAAGGGCAAGAAAGAACGGATTGTACCTATCGGTGATCAAGCTTTAAAGGAGATTCGTGGTTATTTGGCGACGCGCGTTGTGAAGGAAGGCCTAAAAGAACGCGCTGTGTTTTTGAATAAAAACGGTAAGCGTCTGACGGATCGCAGTATTCGCAATATCATTAATAAGCATTTGCTGATGACGAGTGTGACGATGAAGGTTTCGCCGCATGTTTTGCGGCATTCTTTTGCGACACATCTTTTGGATCGCGGCGCAGATTTGCGTTCGGTTCAGGAACTTTTGGGGCATGTTAATTTATCAACAACACAAATTTATACGCATTTGACGACGGATCGATTAAAAACAGTTTATGATAAGGCGCATCCTCATGCATAGTAATTGCAGGGATTGTAAGAGATCCCATGCGAGTTTGGCGAGCCTCGAGAGGCGAGTCCTTTTAGGACGAGCCGATAGAGCGCGAGACATTGTTTGAGCAGGGGATCTCTTACGATCCCTTTAGAAATCAATATGCTTATTCTTTATAACATCTTATATTTGATCGCTTTTGTTTTCTATTTACCGGTTTTGCTGGTAAAGGGCAAATTGCATAGTGGTTTTAAACAACGCTTTGGCATTTTGGGGCAAGAGCTATGCTATCGCTTATTTAAAAAACCTAATATCTGGTTTCATGCCGTTAGTGTCGGTGAAATTTTAGCCATTGTCGGACTTGTTGAAAAAATGCGTCTGCGTCATCCGCAATATCAAATTGTCATATCCACAGTTACAAAAACAGGATATTCCTTAGCGCAAAAGTGTTTTAAAAAAGAAGATGTGATTGTTTATGCTCCAGTGGATTTGAGCTGGGTTGTTAATCGTTTTATCAAGAAGATTAAACCAGAAATATTTGTTACCGCAGAAACAGAAATTTGGCCTAATCTTTTGCTTGCTTTGTCAAAAGTAGACATTCCTATGGCGATGGTCAATGGTCGCATTTCAGATAAATCGTTTTATCGTTATCGCCGATTTTCAGGTTTTTTGCGCCAAATTTTGCGCCCATTCCGAGCTTTTTGTATGCAAAGCGCGCTTGATGCCGATCGAATCATTAGTTTGGGCGCGGTATCTGATCATGTCAGTGTTCCGGGCAGCATGAAATTTGATGATATTGTTATCGCTGAAAAAATGACCGCAGAGCAACTAGGTTTTAATGAGGATAGCCTGATTTGGGTTGCTGGGAGTACGCACGTGGGCGAGGAGAAAATCGTTCTTGATGTTTTTAAGAAGTTAAAGTCAACATTCCCGTCACTATCGTTAATTATAGCTCCGCGGCATATTGAACGTACCGAGGAAGTTCATAGTCTTGTTAAAGCTATTGGTTTTGTGCCTGTAAATTTTTCGGATGTTCGCGCGCAGTCGTTAAATTCAGACGTTGTGATTGTCGTCGATACCATTGGGCATTTAAAGGCCCTTTATCAAGTAGCGACAGTGGTTTTTGTGGGAAAAAGTCTTGTCGGCCATGGCGGGCAAAATATTATTGAGCCCGCGTTTTTTGGAAAACCAATTATTATTGGGCCTAATATGCAGAATTTTATTGAGATTACCGAAACCTTTCTTACCGCTCGCGGGGTGATACAGATTCAAGAATCTGCGGAGATGGAAGATATCCTTAAGAAACTTTTATCTTCAACGCAGTTGCGCGAAACCTTGGGTGAAAGGGCGCAGGCGATTATCAAAAAGAATCAGGGGGCTACCGATCGGACAGAAAAAATCCTTTCCCGAATACTCGCGACAACCCACTTTGTCAAACCCACCTAAATAGTATTATTAATAATCCTAATAGCGGGATTAGCATTTTCATGTAAAATATAAAGCATTTGCGAGAGAGTATTGTCGTAATAATGCAGGAGTTTTTTGTTTATGCGTGAATATTTGTATCGGGTCATAACCGGGCAGGTGAGTGGTTTTGTCGCGGCCATCGTTAAATTTTTTCTATATATTTTGTCGCTGATTTTTGGTGTGATTATCAATGTAAGAAATTTACTCATCGAACGTGGGAATTTGCAGGTTATTGATCTTGGTAAGCCTGTTATTAGTGTCGGTAATATCACGTGGGGCGGGGTTGGTAAGACACCTTTTGTGATTTTTCTTGTTGAGTATTTCAGCGCACACGGTTTGAAGTCGGCAATTTTAACGCGTGGTTACATGAAAAATGTCGGTCGTGTTAATACTCTTAGTGATGAAGCGCTGATGTTAAAACAGCAAATTCCGGATATTCCTGTAGGTGTCGGGGCTGACCGTGTAAGTGAAAGCCGGAAAATATTAAGAGATCAACCCGTGGATGTATTTATTCTCGATGATGGTTTTCAACATCGTAAAGTCAAGCGTGATATCGATATTGTTTTGATTGATACAACTAATCCATTTGGTAATAATGAATTAATTCCAGCTGGTATTTTACGTGAACCATTAAGCGCTTTAAAGCGGGCACAGATTATTGTTTTGACCAAAACGGATCTCAATCTGTCTGCCGCGCAAGTTCTTGAAGAACGATTGCGCAAAATTAATAATGTGTGCCCAATTGCTTGGGCTGTTCATTCCCCGAGCGGTTTGGTCGATCTTTTTGGTAATGATGAAGAACAGTTGATCGATTTGCGCGGAAAGCGGGTTGTGAGCTTTTGTAGTATTGGTGACCCTAAAAGTTTTGAAGAAAGTTTAAATACTACTGGAGCTTTGATTGACCGAAGTTTTATTTTTCCTGATCATCATGTTTATCTGGAAAGAGACATTCAGAAAATCATTGCCCACGCGCAACAGACGGGGATTGAGATTCTTGTTACGACGGCGAAAGACAGTGTTAAGATTTTGCAGTTTCAGCGGCATTTTACATCGTGCCGCTGTTTGATTTTAAAAATTAAAATAGAATTGCGAACAGGGAAAAATGAAGTTTTTAAGCGAATTGATCATTTATTGGGTCGTTAAATTTTTTGGAGCCGTGGTGCGGATATTGCCCATTCGGGTGTCTTTATCCATTGGGAAAATGTTAGGCATGGTGGCGTATTATCTCAACGCAAAGCATCGCAAAATTGCATATTCAAATCTAAATGTTGCTTTTTCGAAGACCAAGTCACCGGAAGAAATTCGTCGAATTGCCAAAGAAACGTTCGCAAATTTTGGACAAAATCTTATTGAACTTTTTCGTTTTCCATTGATGAATACGGATAAATTTCGTGAATTTGTTCAGCTCGAGGGCGCGGAACACATTGACAATGCGATTAAAGACGGCAAAGGTGTGATTCTGTTGGCGATGCATTCCGGTTCTTGGGAAATGGCGAATTTAATCGGTGCTATGTTGGGGCATCCGTATAAGGTTCTTGTGAAGCCGCAGGAAAAGTTCTCTCGGTTGGGAGAATTACTGAATTCATTTCGTCGTAGTGGTGGTTCAACAGTTGTTGAGCGTGGTATGGGTACCCGCGAACTTTTAAAAGGTTTAAAAAATAATGAAGTTGTCGCGCTCGTTGTGGATCAAGGGGGGAGAGATGGAATGCGGATTCCATTTTTTGGTAAGGACGCGAGTTTGTCGGTGGGCGCGGTTCGGCTGGGACTTAAAATGGATGTTCCTATTTGTTTTGTCTCGATCGTTCGCAAGAAGGGGCCTTATCACCGTTTGGTAATTAATAAGCCTTTGGCACTAACACGGACGGGAGATGCCGATAAGGACGTCAGTGATAATTTAAAGTCAATTGCGGCAATCATGGAAGAGAATATTTGTCGAAACCCATCAGAATATATGTGGTTTTATCGGATTTGGAAATATTCGAAAGAAGCGGTGATTGGTATTATTACTGATGGCAAAGCTGGTCATTTACGTCAGGCGGAAGCAGTAGCCGGATTGTTAAAAATGGCTTTAGCAGAACGTGGCATTTTGGCATCGTTGCCAATTCTTCACGCAAGTTTTAAGAATAAGTTCTTGGCAAGATTTTTTTCGGTGACGGCGAGTTTGGGTAATTTATTAAAACATCGGGGTCGTATTTTTCTCTTGCGGTTATGCCTAACTCCGGATTCATTTGATCAAATATTTTCCGTTAAGCCTGATTTTATTATTTCGTGTGGATCTTCGGTGGCGCCGGTTAATTATCTTTTATCGCAGGAACACGATGTGAAAACAGTTGCGATTCAAAAGCCGGGGATTTTAGGTTTTCGCGATTTTGATTTAGTGATTTTACCGCGTCATGATAAAAGTAAGAGAAAATGGCCGGATCATGTTGTTGTCACACAAGGTTCTCCGAATTTGGTAACGTCGGCTTATTTGGATGAGTATAAAAATGCTTTGGTGAAACGATATTCTCATCTTAAATCAGGTGACAATTTTAAGATTGGTGTATTGCTTGGTGGAGACACTCCGGAGTTTATATTGAGTGAACAACGTGTTCGTGTGCTTTTGCATCAGCTGATGGAAGCGGCCGAGGAGACGCAGGCGGACATTCTTTTGACTACGTCACGCCGGACTTCGCCAAAAGTAGAGAATCTTATTATGCGTGAATTGCGAAAGTATCATCGTTGCAAGTTTTTGATTATTGCCAACCGTGAAAATATTCCCGAGGCGGTAGGTGGTATTTTAGGATTGTCGGATGTCATTGTTGTGTCGGGGGACAGTATTTCCATGGTTTCAGAAGCTGCGAGTTCTGGCAAGAAGGTGGCTGCCTTTTTTGTCGAATCGCGTAACGGAGCACCTTTTGAAAAGACGAAACATGGTCGTTTTCTTGAGCGTTTAAGCGCTGAGGGGTATGTTTTATCATCGGATGTGCGTTATATGAAGGACTCTCTTTACAAATTAATCAAGAACAAAGTGCAAACACGAACTTTGGATGATGCGGCTTTGATTTTGGAACATTTGCGAAAATTTATTTAAGGAATTGTATGCGTATTCTACAGATTTTACCTGAGTTAAATGTTGGCGGAGTTGAAACCGGTACAGTGGATTTTGCCAAATATTTGCGAGAGAAAGGACATCATGCAGTTGTTGTTTCAAACGGCGGTCCTTTGGTTCAAGAATTGACGACTGCCGGCATCGCGCATTATGTTTTACCCGTTCATAAAAAATCGATATTCACAATGTTAAAATGTGTCAAATTATTGCGCGATATTATTGTGACGGAAAAGATCGATATTGTTCATGCTCGGTCCCGCGTTCCGGCATGGATAGCTTTCTTTGCGTGCCGTAAAACATCAGCTGAGTTTTTGACAACTTGCCACGGATATTATTCAAAGCACTTTTTTAGTGTCATTATGGGCTGGAGTAAATTAATTATCGTTCCAAGTCAGGTTATTGGACGGCATATGGTTGATGATTTTAAAGTATCCGCGGAAAATGTTCGTTGTATTCCGCGCAGTGTCGATTTGCAACGTTTTAATGTTACACGTCAGGACAAGGAAACCAAAGCTCCGCCGGTTATTGCTATTGTTGGCCGTATTACGCCATTAAAGGGGCACACGTATTTTCTTCGCGCTATGGCTCATGTTGTCCGGAAAATGCCGTATGTCAAAATCTGGATTATTGGTGATGCGCCATTAGGAAAGGAAAGCAATCGTGAAGAATTGCAGGTTTTAGTTCGTAGATTGGGTCTTTCGGACTCTGTTGAATTCTTAGGAACGCGCCAAGACGTGCCGCAGCTTTTGGCTAAAACAGATTTGCTTGTGATGTCATCCATTGTTCCTGAGGCTTTCGGACGAGTTATTCTCGAGGCGCAAGCCGTCGGTGTTCCGGTTGTCGCCACATCGGTGGGAGGTGTTGTTGAGATTATTGATCATGAAAAAACCGGTCTTTTGGTTCTTCCTAAAGATAGTGATGCCATGGCGGAAGCCTGTTTGCGGATTTTGTCGGATAAAAAATTTGCGAAACAGCTGGTTGTTAGCGCGCGTCAAAAACTTGAAACCAAATTCACGTTGCGGCATATGGCAGAGAGCACAATTAAAGTTTACGAAGAGCTTTTAAAGGCGATGCGTATTCTGGTGATTAAAATCAGTTCTGTCGGGGATGTGATCCTTATTACGGCTTCCTTAAAAGCTATTCGGCAGCAATTTCCATCCGCGCGGATTTGTGTTTTGGTTGGTGAAGCTTCTCGGCGGATTTTGCAGCGGTGTCCTTACGTTGATGAGTTGATTGTTGTTGATTTTAAAAATCGTGATCGTGGTTTTAAACGTCTTTGGCAAATTGGGCGTAAGCTTTTGCAATACAAATTTGATAAAGTTATTGATCTGCAAAATAACAATCGTAGTCATCTTCTGGCATTCTTGAGCTTTCCGAAGGAAAGTTATGGTTTTAAACGTGGTCGTTTTGGTTTTTTGCTGACTAATCCGATTAAAGCGATTAATAATAATTTGCCGCCTGTTGAGCATCAGTATCAGATTTTAGGACAGATGGGGATGGTTTATTCCAAAGATAATTTATTAGAACTGTGGCCTTCAGAAAAGGAAAAGAAAGACGCTGTTCGGCTTCTTGAGTCGGAATGGGTAAGTTCAAATACAATAGCAGTTGGTGTTAACATTGCGGCTTCTGGTCGGTGGGGTACGAAGAATTGGCCAGTTGAATATATTGCGCGGCTTTGTGATATTTTGGCCGCAAAGAATATTCGTGTGATTGTGACGGGCATGGATAAAGATCGGGCATTGGCTAAGCAACTTACGAGTTTAACAAAAACAAAACCAGCTATTCTTATTGGTAAAACAGATTTGATGGAATTAGCAGTAGTGATAAAACAATGTAAAGTTTTTATTTCGCCGGATTCGGCGCCTTTGCATATCGCGGCGGCCATGAAAGTGCCGGTAATTGCTTTGTTTGGACCAACGTCGTCACGGCGCCATATGCCGCCGGCTAAAACCACGATCGTCGTTGAAAAGAAACCTACGTGTGCGCCGTGTTATAGTTCAACATGTAAGGTTAAAACGCATGTTTGTATGCGTGACATTTCACCGGAAGAAATTGCGCAGCACATTTATCAACTGATTAATTAATCATGAATATTTTATTAGTTTCAACACATTTGAATGTCGGTGGAATTACGAGTTACCTTTTCGCGCTTTGTCGACAGTATATAAAAAAGGGTCACCACGTTTTTCTTGTTTCTGCCGGTGGGGCGCGAGCGGCTGAATTCTTGCGCGAGGGAGTCACATTGATTAATGCCGCCGTCATGACCAAGTCCGAAATCAACCCACGAATGTATTGTGATGTCCCGCGCCTTTTACAAGTGATACGTAAAAACAAAATCGATATTATTCATTCTCATACACGTGTTACTCAGTTTTTAGGACGTACACTGAGTTTTTTTTCTGGTGTGCCATATGTTGCAACGTGTCATGGGTTTTATAAGACGCATTGGTTTCGTCGGACATTTCCATGTTGGGGCAAAGCTGTGGTAGCTATTAGTCCTCCCGTTAAAGATCATTTGCTCCAAGATTTTAAAGTGTCACCAAAGCGAGTTTTTTTGATCGCAAATGGAATTGATTTGGCTTCGTTTAAGCCTGTGGATGCGCAAGCGCGCTTAGATGCCCGTCAAAAATTTAAAATTACACAAAATCCTGTGATTGGCATGGTTTCACGATTAGCCGACGTAAAAGGGCATAGCGTGTTGATTGATGCAATGCCAAAAATCGTTAAGAATTTTCCTGAGGTATTGTTGTTTCTTGCCGGTGAGGGAAAAATGAAAGAGCAGTTAAAGGATCAGGTTAAACAATTAGGGCTTGATAATCATGTGATGTTTGCGTCAGTTTTTAATCCTAGTGGCGATATCCTTTCACTTTTCAACGTTTTTGCTATGCCCTCTTTGGATGAAGGATTTGGGCTTTCGGGAATGGAAGCGCAAGCTTCGGGATTGCCGATTGTTGCCACGAATGTTGGCGGCATTCCGTCTTTTGTTTTTCATGAAAAAACTGGTTTGCTTGTCCCACCCAAAGATTCTGAAGCTTTGGCGGACGCGATTATCCGGTTTTTGCAAGATCCTGAATTTGCTAATCAGATAGGTCAGCAAGCTCTAAAATTTATTCAGGAGAATTTTTCTTCTGAAATCACGGCCACTAAAACTTTGCAAATGTATGAAAAGGTCCTTGAGGCTAAATGAGTTCTGTGCAAAAGTTTGAGAGTATTCTCGTCGTAAATGTCAATTGGCTGGGGGATGTGATTTTTGCAATTCCTGTTTTTAAAGCTTTACGAAAACAGTATCCGCAGGCACGGATCAGCTGTTTAGCTGTTGGGCGTGTCAAGGACATTTTGCAGTGTATTCCACAAATTGATGACATTATTGTCTATGACGAAAAAAAAAGAGATCGCGGTATTTTTCGCAAGCTTGCTCTGATCCAAAGTTTGCGTCGTAAAAAGTTTGACGCGGTTTTTTTATTGCATGGATCGTGGTCACGAGCATTGATTATGTTTTTAGCAGGCATTCCTGTGCGTGTAGGATATGAGACTAAAAAAGGGAAAAGGTTTTTAACACACACTGTTAAATCTCTCTGTGAAGATACCCATAAAGCTGATTGTTATTTAAATGTTGTGGAATCTTTTGGAGTTCTTGGGAGTGATCGCACATCAGAGTTGTCTGTGCCGCAATCTGCAAAAGACGACATTGCAAAAATTCTCTTTGGTGTGGGAATTCAAGTGGGCGAACGATTTGTTGTTGTGCATACCAGTGGTAATTGGGATTTAAAACGTTGGCCGCAGGAAAATTGGTCGCAGTTAATTCGCATTTTAGTGCGGGATTTTAAAATTAAAGTTGTGATTTCGGAAGGGCCCAGTGAATTAGATTGGGCGAATGCCATCGCGATGCAATCACAAGTGAATCCAATTGTTCTTGCCGGGCAGACAAATTTGCAGCAATTGATGGCATTGTTGGAGCGCGCGACTTTAGTTATTAGCGCGGATTCCGGTCCTTTGCATATTGCCAGTTGCGTGAGTCAAAATATTATTGGTATTTATGGACCGACAATGCCATCGACAACAGGGCCGCGTGGTAAAGCCAAAGTTAATATTTTTCATAAGGATGTTGGCTGTAACCGTGCGTCATGTTATTACTTGGCGTGTCCCGATAATGTTTGTATGAAAGCGGTGAAGATTGCCGACGTGGTCGATTGTATTAAGGAGCTTATCTAAATAAAATGCTTGATAAAAGTAAAATTAAGAAAATTCTTGTAATTTCATTAAGCAATGTTGGTGATATTGTTTTGACGTTTCCGGTTATTGATATTTTAAGACGCGATTTTCCTGACGCGCGCATCGATGTGATTGTTGGGCCACGGGGCGAGTCGTTTGTGAAAAATAATCCTAATCTGGGACGTATATTTTTGTATCACAAAAATCAGCCGCCATTGCATATGATTAAGTGGATGATGGAATTGGGTCGTCAACGATATGACTTAGCCGTTGATTTACGTAACACCGCAATCCCTTATTTAGCTTTGGTCAAGCAGAGTACATGGCCGATGTTGATTCGTCCTAAGGGTTTGCACATGAAGCAACAGCATTTGGCAAGGCTAAAGTCTGTTCATTGTTTTACAGAGGAATCTCAGCAACATTTTGCGCTTTATATTTCTGATGATGACCGAAAGTTTGTTGATGCGCAATTGTCGGTAAAGAAAAAGATCATTGTCATTGCTCCGGGTTCGCGCGCTGAGAATAAAAAGTGGCGTGAAGATGGTTTTGCCAAACTTGCTGATTATCTTTGTGAGCATTATGACGCAGATGTTGTTTTTGTTGGTGATGAGAATGACGTTAGGGGAGTTGGGAGAATTTTAAGAATGATGAAGCAGTCGGCTCATGATTTAACAGGTAAGTTGTCACTGCCACAGCTGGGATATGTGATGTCTTTGTCCCAGTTGTGTGTTGCTAATGACAGTGCGCCTTTGCATTTGGCGAGTTATTTAAAAATCCCTGTCGCGGCATTTTTTGGCCCGACCGATCCACAAAAATATGGTCCATGGAGCAAAAAGAGTATTGTGATTCAAAAGAATGAGAGTTGCCGTGCGTGCCAAGGAGATAAAAATCAACTGCATAATTGTTTAGAGACTGTACAATTCGAAGATGTTTTACGTGTTCTTGAACCTGCTTTAGCGGAAATTTTTCATGTCAGATAAATTAAATATTTTAATTATCCGCACCGATCGTATTGGCGATGTCGTTTTAACAACCGCGGCCGTTCATGCGATTCGGGAAAATTATCCCAACGCTAGATTAACAATGCTTGTAGCTTCGTCGACACGTGAACTTGTGGAGGGAAATCCTGATCTTGATGAAGTTATATTTGATGATCGTGAAGGGAAAAATAAGGGATTTATCGGATTTTGGAAGCAAGTCGCGATTTTGCGCGCGAAAAAATTTGACTGGGTTTTTGTTTTTCATACGAAGCGTCGTACCAATCTTGCTTGTTTCTTGGCAGGTATTCCTCGACGGACAGGTTATAAGAATGAAAAATATGGTTTTTTGCTGACTGAGAAGATTATGGATGATCGAGAAGCCGGTATCAAGCATGAAGCGCAATACTGTTTAGATGTTTTAAACGCGATTGGTATTCCGGCGCCGCTTGCGGAAGCCAAGTGTGTTCTTCCGGTGCGTGTGGAGTGTGAAGAGTGGGCGGATAAGTGGTTGCTTGGACACAAAATCGAAAAAAATACGGTATTGCTTATTAATCCTTCCGCGAGTGATCCTGGACGACAATGGCCGGCAGAAAGATTTGCGGCTTTGATTAAAGATTTACAAAAGAAATATCCTTATTCCATTGCTGTGATTGGTGCGAAAAATAGTGATGCGGCACAGCGACTTTTAAAACTGGTTGATCGTAAAGTTATTGATGTCACTGGGCAAACTTCGATGTCGCAGTTGATATCACTTTTACGACGCAGCCGCATGTTGATTTCAAATGATACCGGTCCAGTTCATGTTGCGGCTGCCTTAGACGTACCCGTCGTTTCTATTTTTACTCGTAATGAGCCGGGTATCAATCCAGAACGCTGGCGACCTCTGGGTGAAAAGACCAGAATTGTTGTAACTCCTTATAAGGGAGATATTTCCTTTCGAAAAGCAAAGGTTGTTGACGCCAGTTACCTTAATGCGATCTCAGTAGAATCAGTGGCTGAAGCTGTTGACGCCCTTTTGAAACTGTGTTAGAATTGCGTTTCTTTAAGGGCTCATTCGGTAGCGTTCCCGCGCTATAAAACAACGAATTCTGGTCAATATGACTTCTTATAAACATCTGATTGCGAGTTTTAAAAGCAAGAAAATACTTGTGCTTGGAGATGTTATTCTTGACCAGCATATCCGTGGGACAGTGAGTCGTGTTTCTCCGGAAGCTCCGGTGCCGATTGTTCTTCAGGATGGTGAACCGACATATAGCCCCGGTGGTGCAGCGAATGTCGCCAGTAATTTGAAAAGTTTAGGCGCGAATGTCACTTTGGTCGGCAGGATCGGCAGCGACAATGAAGGTAAAATCTTTCTTAGCAGTCTTAAAAAGAATAAAATTTCGACTAAGGGGATTTTTAAAGATCAAAGCATCCCTACCATTATTAAGACGCGCATCGTCGCGCATCATCAGCAGGTCTTGCGTTTGGATCGTGAGCAAAATAATGATTTGAGTTCTAAAACATTGAATAAACTGCAGAATTTTTTAACAAAGAATATTGGTCATTACGACGCTATTATTTTGTCAGATTATGGAAAAGGACTGCTCTCAAAGGCTTTAATTGAATTTACATGTGATTTATCTCGACGAGAAAAGAAAATTATTACCGTAGATCCCAAAGTTGAGCATTTTTCATATTATGAGGGTGTGACATCAATTACTCCAAATCGCAAAGAAGCTGAAAACGCAATTCGCAACATCAAGATCACGCATTCAGCCAGTCATCGGCTAGGTTTAAATAGCGATTGTTTAAAAACTTTACTTGATGTGGAACGTGCCGGTCAACAACTTTTGAAATTTCTAAAATTGGAATCACTCCTAATCACTTTGGGTGAACAGGGGATGTGTGTTTTTGAAAAGGGTCAAAAATCGAAACAAATTTTTACGCGGGCGAGAGAAGTTTTTGACGTGACGGGTGCTGGTGATACCGTTATTGCGGTTTTTACTTTAGCATTAAGCGTTGGCGCGACGAAATTTCAGGCCGCAGATCTTGCTAATTATGCCGCCGGTATCGTGGTTGGAAAAATGGGTGCGGTTGCGGTCACACGGGATGAGCTTTTTAACGCAGTCAAGCATCACGGGGCGGCTTAAGAAATGAAAGTTGTTGGCGTTATTCCAGCCCGGTGGGCTTCCACTCGGTTTGAAGGTAAGATGTTGGCACTTCTAAATGGTCGGCCCATGATCGAACATGTGTGGCGGCAGGTTAAAAAAAGTCGAATTTTAGAGGATGTGCTCATCGCCTGCGATGATGACCGGATTTTACAGGTGGCAAAGGGTTTTGGTGCCAATGCGGTTATGACCGCATTGAATCATGAATCAGGCACCGATCGTATTGCAGAAGCTGTTGCGAAGATTACCACGGATATTGTTGTAAATATTCAGGGCGATGAACCCTTAATTGATCCTCATGTCATTGATCATTTAGCACAAGTTTTGCTGGAAGATACCGCACTTTCCATGGCAACGGTCATTAAGCGCATCACCAAAGAGGATGACTTCAATAATCCCAATGTCGTAAAAGTCGTTATCGATCGGAATAAAAACGCATTGTACTTTTCACGGTCACCGATTCCTTTTGATCGACTTAAAAAGCCGTTTCAGGAAAACATTTATTACAAGCATTTGGGGTTGTATGCGTATCGCAAGGATTTTTTGTTAGGATTTAAAACATTGCCGTTTTCGAAGTTGGAATCTGCCGAGAAGCTTGAACAATTGCGCGCGCTCGACGCAGGTTATAAAATAAAAACAATTGAAACGGATCATGAAACGATTGGTGTTGACACTCCAGAGGATTTGCAAAAGGTTGCGACGATAATGAAAAACAACCCTATTGCCAACGAAGTGAGTCTCAAAAAAACGACAGGGCAATCTTAGGATCAATATGGTTAAGGAAATCAAATTAGAAAATATTTCGTTCGGGGCAAATAAACCTTTTGTTCTTATTGCTGGACCATGTGTTATTGAAAGTAAGGCGATTGCTTTTAAAATTGCCGAAGCTTTGGTTGATTTGACGCAAAAGCTCAAAGTTCCATTTGTTTTTAAAGCTAGCTATGATAAGGCCAATCGCACGTCGGCAGATTCATTTCGTGGGCCGGGAATAGACGAAGGATTAGCCATACTCAGTGATGTAAAAAAGAAATTTGGTGTTCCGATTCTCACGGATGTGCATTGTCACTGTGACATGAAAGCGGTCGCAAAAGTCGTAGATATTATTCAGATTCCAGCTTTTCTCTGCCGTCAGACTGACTTGATTGTTGCGGCCGCGAAAACTGGCAAGATCATCAATGTGAAAAAAGGGCAATTTCTCGCGCCGTGGGATATGAAATCTGTGGTTAAGAAGTTGGAAAAAGCAGGTAATCGTAAAATTCTTTTGGCAGAGCGCGGTGTCAGTTTTGGGTACAATAATTTAGTCACTGATTTTAGGTCGCTTGCGATGATGCGCGATTTAGGGTATCCCGTTGTTTTTGATGCTTCGCACAGTGTTCAGCAGCCGGGTGGTTTAGGGGAAACATCGGGTGGGAAAAGTGAATTTATCCCTCTGCTTGCACGTTGTGCGATTGCGGCGGGATGCGACGCGATTTTTACCGAAACTCATTTTGATCCGTCTAAAGCGCTTTCCGATGGACCGAACATGATTCCATTAAGTAAATTAGGGCCGCTATTAAAAGATTTACAAGCTATCGATAAAGTTTTGAAGAAAACCAAATAATGCTTAAAGACTATTGATAAATTTTTAAGGTGAATTGAACGCACGCTCCTGCGAAGCAGGAGACCGTTCATTGAGCCGTAAAATTTATCAATAGTCTTTAAAGAGAATATTTTTATGCTTAATAAAGCCAAAGAAGTCATCAATATCGAAGCACAGGCGATTAAGAATTTAGCAAAAAAACTCGACGCTAATTTCCCAAAAGCTGTTGACCTTATTGCCAAATGCCAAGGTCGCGTTGTCGTAACCGGCATGGGTAAGACTGGGATCGTTGGTCGCAAGATTGCCGCAACGCTTTCATCTACGGGAACACCCAGTATTTTTATGCATAGTGCGGAAGGATTGCACGGGGATTTGGGTCAAGTCACACGGTACGATGTGCTTATTGTTATTTCCAATAGTGGTGAAACTGAAGAGACCGTTCGTCTTTTGCCCTTGATCAAGCGAATCGGTGTTAAAACGATTGCAATTACTGGAAATATTAAATCAAGTTTAGCCAAATACAGTGATGTGGTTTTAAATGTTTCCGTTGATAAGGAAGGTTGCCCACTTGGGCTCGCGCCAATGGCTTCAACGACCGCGACTTTGGTTATGGGTGACGCTTTGGCCGCTTGTCTGATTGTCAAACGAGGATTTCGTAAAGAAGATTTTGCATTTTATCATCCCGGGGGAGCTTTGGGGCGTCGGCTTTTGCTCAAAGTTGAAGATTTAATGCGCAAGGGTGATCATTTTCCGAAAGTGCATCAGGATCGTAAAGTTCAGGATGTTTTGTTGGCCATTACAAAGGCGCGTTGTGGTTCAGCTTGTATTGTGGATGAAAAAGGAAAACTCAGAGGCATTTTTACTGATGGTGATTTGCGACGACATTTGGAGCAAGGACCGGGCGTTTTGCAAAAAACTGTGAAGACTGTTATGACAAAAAAGCCCGCAATGATTTTGTACAGCAAGTTGGCCGCGGAAGCGTTTGCGCTTTTAAAACAGCGCAAAATTGACGAGTTGCCTGTTGTCGATGAAAAAGGAAAGCCAGTTGGACTTTTAGATGTTCAAGATCTTTTAAGAGCGGGGTTAATTTAATGGATTTAGTTATGAAGGAAAGAATCAAAAAGATCAAAGTTCTGGCTCTTGATGTGGATGGTGTTTTAAGCGACGGGAAAATTATCGTCGATAGCCGAGGAGATGAACTTAAGAATTTTGATGTGCAGGATGGATTGGGCATGGTTTTATTGCGTAAAGCGGGTTTTAAGATTGTAATTATTACGGCGCGTAATTCTAAGCCGGTTGATTTTCGCGCGAAGGATTTGCGCGTCGACAAAGTTTATCAGGACGCATATCCTAAGATGGAATCGTATAAACAAATGATTAAGGAGTTTGAGGTCAGCGATGATGAAGTTTGTTTCATCGGTGATGATCTCCCTGATTTGCAAGTATTGCGACAAGTTGGTTTTGCGGTTGCTGTTCCAAACGGTGTCAAAGACGTAAAAAAAGTCGTCCATTATGTGACACACAAAGCTGGCGGTCATGGCGCGGTACGTGAAGTTATTGAATTGATTTTAAAAACACATGACAAGTGGGACGAAATTCTAAAGACTTTATAATTATGAAGAAAATCATTTTATTAATTCTCGCGGGCTTCATTACGTTGCCGGCTTTTGCTCAGCAGGGTGCTCAGCAGTTTGAGAAGTTTAAATTGCAGGGTTTTACTGATGCAGGCGCTAAATCATGGGATGTTATTGGAGATACCGCTCAGGTTGATGGTGATCATGTCAACATCAACAATGTCAACGCCAATCATTATGGTCAACAGCAAGTCAACCTCACCGCAGAGACGGGACAACTCAATAAAAAGAACGGCAATGTTCATTTGGAAAATAACGTGGTCATTACCGCCAAGGAAGGCGGTCAGCTTAAAACAGATTATTTGGATTGGGACAAAGAAAAGGATATTGTTAAAACTGACGCGCCTGTGATTATTACGGATCCGGCGCAAGGCATGACGGCGACGGGAATTGGGCTTAAGGCGCATCCAAATTTGCAAACAGCGCAAATGCGGGAAGATGTCAAAGTAACGGTAAAATCACAAAAACCAAACGAAATTCAATCTGTGACAATTACCAGTGACGGACCAATGGAAATTGATCAAAAAAAAAGCAAAGCCACGTTTACCAAAAATGTTGTCGCCATTGAAACAGACAGGACATTGAAAGCTGATTTGATGGAAGTTTATTTTGATCCAGTGACAAATAAAATCAAGGAAGCGGTCTGCACGGGTAATGTGGAAATTCTTCAGGGAGGCAACACCACATATTCGGATAAAGCGGTTTACAATGGCGCCGATCAGACATTGACGCTTGTCGGCCGTCCGAAGCTTATTATGGTTACAGGTGACAAGGGAATGATGCCAGCCTTAAAAGCAAAATAATGAGCAAGAATGCTTGGTTTTTTGAATAAATATTACAAAATTTTTAAAACGCAGTATATAATATCCACTCATTTGTTTAAAGAAAAGAACTATGTCGTTAAATCTCCTTGAAACTCGAAGTTTGACAAAAAGTTATAATGGTCGGCGTGTTGTTGATGGCTTGAGTATTTCTGTGGGGCGTTCGGAGATTGTGGGGATTTTGGGCCCCAATGGCGCGGGAAAGACCACGTCGTTTTATATGATTGTTGGGATCATCGCACCAGATTTTGGTCAGATTCATTTTGACCAACTGGACATTACCAAAAATCCGATTCATGATCGTTGCAAGTTAGGCATGGGATACTTAGCGCAGGAGTCATCGATCTTTCGCAAGTTGACCGTCGAGGAAAATATTACGGCGGTTTTGGAAACATTAAATATCAGTCCACGCGAACGCAAAAAGCGTTTGGAGAGTTTGCTTGAAGAATTAAACATCGCGCATTTGGCAAAGAATAAGGCGTACACACTATCAGGCGGTGAACGTCGGCGTTTGGAAATCACACGTGCTCTGGTGACAAATCCTTCATTTTTACTTTTGGACGAACCGTTTTCCGGTATTGATCCGATTGTTGTCGCAGAAGCGCAAGAAATCATCAAAGATTTAAAGAAAAAGGGACTAGGTATTTTGTTGACGGATCATAATGTACGCGAAACTTTGTCGATTACGGATCGTGCGTATTTGGTTGCGGACGGCAAACTTTTGATATCAGGAACGGCAGAGGATTTGATCAATGATCCTAAGGCCAAACAGATTTATCTCGGTGAAAAATTTAGAATGTAAAACTACACTTGTCATTCCCGCAATTTCTTAGTGGGAATCCATTTGAGTTTTGGATCCCCGATAGAAGTATTCGGGGATGACAGAGGTTTAAAAATTAATAAGGAGTCAGAAAGATGAAAGTTGCTGTTAAGAAAGTTGACGCATTAAAAAGAGAGTTATCGTTTGAAATCCCAAAAGATCGCGTTGCCAAAGCTCACGCGGAAATCATGCAGGAAATTTCTCGTGTTGCCAAAGTCAAAGGTTTTCGTCCCGGCAAAGCTCCGCGTCAAATCGTTGAAGCGGAACATGGTGCTTTAGCTCGTGAAGAAACAATTAAAAAACTTATCCCTGAAGTTTATCAGGAAGGTATTACGCAAGAGAAAATTGATACTCTCGATTTGCCGGAAATTCATGATGTGGAATTTAAGGATGGACTGATTCGTTTTACCGCGCATGTTGATATTAAACCCGAAATCAAATTGGGCCAATATAAAGGAATCAAAGTCACACGCAAGAGTTCTAAAGTCACGGACGAAGAACTTAACAAAACTTTAGAGTATTTTAAAAAAGCACAAGGTGGGGAAAAGGAACAAGATATTAATGATGATTTTGTCAAAGGATTAGGTTATCCCAGTTTGGTAGAATTTAAGGAATCGTTGACCCGTCAAATGGAACATGACAAAGATCGTCAAAATCGTCTTGATGTCGAGCAGCAAATTGTCGACGCGCTTATTAAGGAAGCGAAGTTGGCTGTTCCGCAAAGTTTGGTCAAGCGTCAACTTGAACATCGTATGCATGAAACAATGCATCGCTTAAAAGAGCAAGGTATGCCCGAAGCCGACATTACCAAACGTGAAGCTGAAATGCGCACGGAACTCGAGAAGACATCCGAAAAAGATGTCAAAGTGTATTTGATTTTGGATGCGATCGCGAAAGCAGAAGGTATTCATACTCATAATGAAAAAGAAAGTTTGCCGGCGAAAGTCATGGCGTTTTTATTAAAGGAAGCAAGCTGGGAAGAAGCAAAAATATAATCGTTGTTGCGAGGAGCCCCGGTAGGGGTGACGTGGCAATCTACAAGAGATTGCTTTGGCCTTACGGCCTCGCAATGACACAATACAAGGAGTCATCATGGAACCGATCTCACAATATTTAGTCCCGATGGTCGTCGAAAAAAGCGGACACGGCGAACGCGCTTACGACATATATTCCCGCTTGCTTAAAGATCGTATTCTTTTTATCGGTACTGCCATTGACGATAATGTTGCGAATTTGATTATTGCGCAGCTTTTGTTTTTGCAAAGTGAAGATGCGACGAAAGATATTAATATTTACGTTAATAGTCCGGGTGGATCGGTTACGGCAGGTCTCGCGATTTATGACACGATTCAATTTATCAAACCTGACGTGTGTACATATTGTATTGGTCAAGCGGCTAGTATGGGTGCAGTGCTGTTGGCAGCTGGTACCAAAGGCAAACGTTACTCGCTCCCGTATTCACGTATTATGATTCATCAACCGTGGGGTGGGGCACAAGGAACGGCCAGTGACATTTCAATTCAGGCCAAGGAAATTTTACGTATGAAAGAAGAGTTGACCAAGCTTTTGGCTCATCACACGGGTCAAAGCATAGAGAAAATCGCTGCCGATTCGGATCGTGATTTCTTTATGTCCGCGGAAGAATCTAAGAATTATGGACTTGTTGATGAGGTTTTGTTTACGGTTAAAGATAAAAAGAAATAGTTCGCCGAAAGGAAATAGAAATGAAACGTACTTTGCTTTTAACTCCCGGCCCGACGCAAGTTCCAGCACGTTTATGTGAGGTTCTTGGGCGCCCGATTATTCATCATCGTACACCACAATTTCAGGCTTTTTTAAAAGAAGCTGTCGAAGGTTTAAAGTATGTCTTGAAAACACAGAATGATGTTTATGTTTTAGCTTCGTCGGGAACAGGCGCAATGGAAGCCAGTGTCGTTTCGTTGTTGTCTAGCGGTGATTCTGCCTTGGTCGTTGAAGGGGGCAAATTTGGTGAACGTTGGACTGAGCTGTGCAAAGCTTATGGTGTGAAAGCCACGGTCATTAAAGTGCAGTGGGGCAAAAGTGTTGACCCTGCTGAAATTAAGAAAGCGCTCGATGCTGATAAAAGCATCAAGGCGGTTTTTGTCACGCACAGCGAAACATCGACGGGTACCAATTCTGATATCGAAGGTATTGGTAAGGTTGTAAAGAATTGTGCCGCGGTTTTAGTTGTTGATGCGGTCAGTGGTTTGGGCGTGCAGGATTTACAAACTGATAATTGGCATGTCGATGTGGTGTGTTCAGCCGCACATAAAGGTTTGATGCTTCCTCCGGGGGTAGCTTTTATTTCAGTGAGTGCGAAAGCGGATGCTCTGATGGCTCAGTCGAAATTGCCAAAATATTATTTTGATTTACGCAAATATAAAAAGGCTTGGACACAAGTCGATACACCTTTTACTCCTGCCATTGGCATTGTGATTGCGCTTGTAGAAAGCTTAAAAATGATTAAAGAAACCGGTATTGATAATATGCTTAGCCATTATGCTCGTCTCGCAAAAGCGACGCGCGCGGCGGCATTGGGATTAGGTTTGACACTTTTTGCTGATGAAAGCGCGATATCAAATGTTTTAACAGCTGTCAAACTCCCTGAAGGTATTGATGGCGATAAAGTCTTAAAGATGATGCGCGATACACACGGTATTTCTGTGGCGCCGGGACAGGATGCGATCAAAGGGAAAGTGATTCGTATCGCTCATATGGGTGTGATTGATGAATATGATATTTTGACCGGCATTGCATGTTTGGAAAAAGTTTTAAAACAGTTAGGGCATAAATTTGAAATGGGTGCGGGTGTTGCCGCGGCACAAAAGGTTTTGAATCCGTAAGGACAAGAAAGGTTATTTTTATGAAGATTTTGATTAGCGATAAACTTGCCAGCGAAGGTATAGAAATTCTCAAGTCTGTAAAAGAATTTCAAGTTGACTTAAAAACAGGAATGTCGCCTGCCGAATTAAAAGCGATTATTAAAGATTATGACGCTTTAATCGTGCGCAGCGAAACAAAAGTTACTGCAGAGATTCTCGACGCTGCAGATAAACTCAAAGTCATTGGTCGCGCTGGGGTGGGCCTTGATAATGTTGATTTGGTCGCGGCAACAAAAAAGGGCGTTGTTGCCATGAATACACCCGCTGGGAATACCACGTCAACCGCAGAACATACGATGAGTTTGATTTTAGCGCTGTCACGTAATATTGCGCAAGCGGCTGCGTCGATGAAAAGTGGGCGTTGGGATCGTTCAAAATTCAGCGGTGTTGAAATTTATGGAAAAACTTTAGGGATTGTCGGACTTGGCCGTATTGGCGCGACAGTCGCGAGTTTTGCAAAAGCCTTCGGTATGAAAGTTTTCGCGTTCGACCCGTTTTTATCAAAAGACGTGGCCGCTAAGATGGGTATCGAAATTGTTGAGTTTGAAAAACTCATTAAAGATTCCGACTACATTACGGTTCATATTCCAAAGACGGAAGAGACGACAGATATTATCTCCGACAAGGAATTTGCTATGATGAAGAAAAATGCTCGCGTTCTAAATTGTGCGCGCGGCGGAATTATCAATGAAGCGGCGTTGGTTAGAGCTCTACAAGAGAAGCGTATTGCGGGTTGTGCTCTGGATGTTTTTGATGTTGAACCTTTGCCGGCAGATTCGCCACTTTTGAAATTTGACAATTGTATTATGACGCCTCATTTGGGTGCTTCCACAAGCGAAGCGCAAATCAATGTCGCCATTGAAATTGCTGAAACTGTAAAGAATGCGCTTTTGGGTCGTGGAATCATGAACGCGGCTAATTTCCCATCGTTAAGTGGAGAAGCTTATACGGTTCTTGCTCCGTATATTGATTTGTCGGAGCGCATCGGTAAATTTGCTGGTCAGTTGATTAATGGCCGTTTAAGCGGCGTAAAAATTACATATAGTGGCGTGGTTACCGAGTATAAATCCGCTCCGTTAACATTGTCTTTTGTTAAAGGCCTTTTGCTCCCGATTCTCGGTGAGACGGTCAATTCAATTAACGCGATCGATGTGGCGCGTGAACGTGGCATTAATGTTCAAGAAGTCCAATCGAACGTTAAAGCTGAATTTGTTAATTTGGTCAACGTTGAAATTACGACAGATAAAGAGACATTTACAGTTTGGGGAACGCTGTCTGCGAATCTTCAACCGCGTATCGTGCGTGTTAATAATGTCTACGTCGAAACGATGCCAAAGGGGCACATGCTGTTTATTAATAATAATGATAAGCCGGGTATCGTCGGTGGGGTGGGGACTGTTCTTGCCGAGAATAAAATTAATATTGCCGGTATTACTTTAGGTCGTGAAGCGGCGGGCAAGCTCGCTATTAGTGTCGTAAATGTTGACAGTGAAGTACCACAGCCTGTGATTGAAAAAATCAAAGCTATGCCGAATATTTTATTCGTTAAGCTGATCAAAGTTTAAGAAAGATGACTATGCCTAAAATTAAAAACGTAAAAGCAAAAACATCAAATGTTGTTGTTGTCGGAGCGCAATGGGGTGATGAGGGTAAGGGAAAGCTCATCGATTTTCTTTCGCAGAAAGTAGATATTACTGCGCGTTATCAAGGCGGAAACAACGCTGGACACACCGTTGTTGTTGGTGAAAAAGAATATGTTTTTCATCTCTTACCATCGGCAATTTTGCATAAAAGTAAAATTTGTGTGATTGGTAACGGTGTGGTCGTTGATCCAAAAGCTTTGCTTGGCGAAATCGATGATCTAAGGAAGAAAGGTGTCGATGTTACGCCTGCGCAATTAAAAGTTTCCGGTTTGTGTCATATTGTTATGCCGTATCATCGTGTCCTCGACGGATTGCGCGAATCAGTGAGAAAAAATAAAATTGGGACGACGGGTCGCGGGATCGGGCCATGTTATTCTGATAAAGTCGCGCGTTGTGGGATTAGGATGATTGATCTTTTGAATCCAGATCTTCTGCGATCAAAGCTTGAGGACAATCTAACGGAAAAAAACGAAATTTTCAGTAAGGTTTTTAAACAGAAAGACTTTCATTTTGAATCGCTGTACGCGGAATATTTGAATTATGGAAAATTGATTGGACCTTATGTTTGTGACACGGCGCTTTTTTTAAATCGAGCTATCGACAATAAAAAATCTGTTCTTTTTGAAGGGGCGCAAGGGACTTTTTTGGATATTGATTTTGGAACATATCCGTTTGTCACATCTTCAAGTACAATTTCCGGCGGTGTTTGTCCCGGCAGCGGTGTTGCTCCGACGAAAATCGATAAAATTCTTGCCGCGGTAAAAGCGTATACGACGCGTGTTGGTGAAGGGCCTTTTCCGACGGAATTTTCGGACAGTCTTGAGGATGAGATTCGCGCCAAGGGCAAGGAGTTTGGGGCGACAACTGGTCGTCCGCGTCGCTGTGGTTGGTTTGATAGTGTTTTAGTCAATTATTCGATTATGGTTAACGGCATTTCTGAATTAGCGATTATGAAGCTTGATGTGCTTGATAATATTAAGGAAATCAAAATTTGTACAGCTTATGAGTATAAGGGCAAACGTTTTACGGATTTTCCGATGGATTTTGAAGTTTTAAATAATGCCAAGCCTGTGTATGAAACAATCGCGGGCTGGAGCGCGCCAACTCGCGGAGTGACAGAGTTTAAAAAATTGCCTGTGAATGCGCGAAAATATATCGAACGTTTAGAAAAGCTTTTAAAAGTCTCAATCCGTTATGTTTCAACTGGTTCAAAGCGGAGTGAAACGATTATTCGGTATTGACACAGTTTTTTTTGTATCTTGTTGCGAGAGAAGAGATTTTGCTTTATGAACTTGACTTTAAAAATCACCTATGTTAATTTGAAACAAACTTAAAGGAGGAAACACGATGCGCAAATTCAAATTTTTATTCTCATCAATAATTTTACTGACTTTGGTGACTTTTGGTCTCACGGGTTGCTCGGTCATTTTTCAGAGTGGACGTCGGCAAGACATTGAAAGAATAGCAAATTTACAAGATGAAAATGAGCGTCTCGCCAATGAAAAATCTGAGTTGGAACGTGCAAAAGCAGAACTTGAGAATAGGCTTCGTGGCGAAATCAATAGCGATCAAGTCAAAGTTGAAATGGGTGATCGGGGGCTTGTGATCACTTTCCTCGCTGAGGTTTTATTTGATTCTGGTAAAGCGAAATTAAAGGATGCTTCTTTGGAGACACTTTCTAAAGTTGCTGGTATTTTAAATACGACTGTTCGTGATCTTAATATAGGTATTGAGGGTCATACAGATAATGTGCCGATTACAAAATCCAATTGGAAGTCAAATTGGGAACTTTCCACGGCGAGAGCTTTAAGTGTGCTTCATTATATGGCTGAGGATCAAGGTCTTGATCCAAATCGGCTTGCGGCAACCGGTTATGGTGAATATCGCCCCGTTGCTGATAATGGCACGTCAGCGGGACGTCAAAAGAATCGTCGTGTTGAGATTGTGATTATTCCCAAGACTATTAAGAAAGTAGCTTCTGATCAGGTTCAAGAAAATTTGAAATAATTTCATTGCAAAGAAGAGAGGTTGATCTGTGAATAAGAGCATTCTTCTTCCTGCAATTGTAGGTATTGCGGTATTGGCGTGTATAATTGCTGTTAGTACAAACTTGAGTGCTTTAAAAAAGAGCATTGGTTTGGAGCGATATAACCGCATTGAAGCGGAGCGTAAGCTTGATGCGGCAGTAAAAAATTCAATACTTCTCGATCAGCAACTTGTTGAAGCAAGACGGAAGCTAGACGGCATTCAGAATATTCTTTCTGAAGGTCAGAATGTTACAAGTCAATTGAAATCAACCGTCGAAGCCACATCAAAAGAAAACGAGAATTTAAAAGCGACTATTAAAAAGTTGCAAGATGAGTTAATTGCTAGTCAAAAAGCAGCGCAAACAGCAGCTCAGGAAGTCACCGATGTTGTTGCGCAAAGCCAGGTGCCTGCTGTTGTGAATTGATTGAGTTGTATGTGATGTGAGTTTAGGTGTTTTAATTTGTTTGACCAACGGGGGATTTTAAATCCCCCATTTTGTTGATACAGGGTTTTGTTTTATGCCGGGGAATTCACTTCCAGAACATGTTGCAATTATTATGGACGGTAACGGCCGCTGGGCAAAGACCAGGGGTTATCCCCGTTTTAAAGGACATTGGGAAGGTGTCGATCGTGTTGAGGATGTCGCGCATGCCGCGAATAATATGGGCATTAAGTATTTGACACTTTTTACTTTTTCGACGGAAAACTGGCGTCGCCCACAGGATGAAGTTTCAATGTTAATGAAAACGGTTTGTACCGTTTTAGAAACACGCATCGACAAATTGTTCAAGGTCAATATTCGTGTTTTATTTGTTGGGCGTCGAGAGGGCTTGCCGAAGGAAGTGCAAGACAGTATTGATAAAGCTGTTGCGATTACCGCGGGTAATACGGGCTTGACTCTTAATTTGGCGTTTAATTATGGTGGCCGTTTAGAAATTCTTGATGCGACGCGAAAGATTGCTGCCGCAGTAAAAGGTGGTAAGTTAAACGAGGAAGATATCGATGAGGCAGTTTTTGAAAAAGCGCTTTATACGACGGGAATGCCGGATCCGGATCTTCTTATCAGAACGTCCGGTGAAAAACGCATTAGCAATTTCTTGTTGTGGCAGTTAGCATATTCGGAAATGTATTTTACCGAAAAATTTTGGCCTGACTTTGGTGAAAAAGAATTTAAGAAAGCGATCGCTGATTATCAAAAACGTGAACGGCGCTTTGGAAAATCAACAGTTGATAAAAAAGTAGTTGTCTCATGACAAAAAACCGTTTTTTTAGCTCTGCCTTGATGATCGGGTTGACAGCCTTGGCGATCATTAATGATTGGGCTTTTTTGATCGGAGTTCTCGGGCTTACCATCGGTGGGCTTTATGAATTCTTTCATATGATAAAGCGTAAGGGAATTCCGATTTATAGTTATTTCGGGATTTTTATTGGAGTTTTGATACCCTTGACGATTTATAGTCGCTTTGAGTTGACTCGCAATTGGGAATTTCTTTTTATTGTTTTAGCGTTTTTGACAATTTTGCTCTTTCAATTTGCCCGTAAGGATAATGCCAATGCTATTGTCGGAATTTCAACGACGATGTTTGGTGTTTTTTATGTGTCATGGCTCTTATCGTTTTTGATTCGTATTCGATTCCTTTTGCCTGAGTCGGAGATGGCAGGTATTAAAATGTTGGCTTTCATTATTATCATTACGAAAGCCGGCGACATTGGTGCTTTATTGGTAGGGAGTATGTGGGGAAAGCACCCGCTTTTTCCGCGGGTAAGCCCGAACAAATCGATTGAAGGATCAATGGGGAGTTTTGCATTTAGTGTGGTGGCCGCGGTATTATGTAGTTCGCTTTTGCCGCCGGGATTACTGCCGTTGTGGAAAGTTGCTTTAATGGGAGCGTTTTTTGGTGGTATGGGGCAGCTTGGGGATATTTGTGAATCGCTTATTAAACGTGATTGCAATTTGAAAGATTCTGGTAAATTTTTACCGGGTTTAGGCGGTGTTCTTGATGTGATTGATAGTTTGCTGTTTTCGGTTCCGCTATTTTATCTTTATATGAGTTCTATTCTTAAGTTGATGTAATGATGGGTGATCGCAAAAAAAAAGTTGTAATTTTAGGATCTACGGGTTCGATAGGGATCAATGCCCTTGAAGTTATTCATCGTTTTCGGGATCGTTTTGAAGTTCTAGGTTTGACGGCGCATGACAATCATAAGCTGCTGGCTCAACAGTGTAGAGAGTTTTCGCCAAAATATGCGGCGATCAGTCATTCGCGTATTGCTGATTTAAAATTAGCTTTAACAGGTCGTAAAATTAAAGTTCTTGATGCTAATTGCGATTTGCCGTTTTTGTCCGCTTTGCCTGATGTGGATATTGTCATCGTTGCTATGAGTGGGCGGGCGGCTTTAGAGCCGTTTTTAAGTGCCGCTTCCGCTGGTAAGCAAATTGCTCCAGCGAATAAAGAGGCTTTGGTTATTGCCGGTGAAATGATCACGATGGCGGCGCGCAAATCTGGCAGCCGGATTATTCCGGTGGACAGTGAACAAAGCGCAATTTTTCAATGCCTTGAAGGGCAAAATAAGAAGGAGCTTAAAAAAATTTATTTGACGGCGTCCGGCGGCGCGCTTTACAATGTCCCTGCCAAGAAATTTGATAGTTTAACGATCGACGATATTCTTAAACATCCACGTTGGAAAATGGGCAAAAAGATCACCGTTGATTCCGCGACGATGATGAATAAGGGTTTTGAAATTATTGAAGCGCAGCGGCTTTTTGACGTCGATGTGAAGCAAATTGAAGTGGTTATTCATCCGCAGGCGATTATACACTCGATGGTTAGTTTCCGTGATGGTTCTGTTTTGGCGCAGTTGGGTGTGACGGATATGCGTTTGCCAATTCAATATGCTTTGACATATCCACAGCGCTGGAGCAGTGGTTTAGATGATTTGGATTTTGCCGCTTTAGCACAGTTGACATTTGCGAAGCCTGATTTAAAGAAGTTTCCATGTTTAGATTTAGCTTTGTATGTCGCAAGTCAAGGCGGGACATTGCCAGCGGTTTTAAATGCTGCCGATGAAGAAGCGGTTCAGGCATTTCTATTAGGGCAAATTTATTTTACACAGATTTTTAAAGTTGTTAATAAAGTTGTACTTGCGCATAAAATTCAAAAGCGTATCAATTTAAAAGCAATTCAGGACGCTGATCTTTGGGCACGGGCACAAGCACAAATATTGATTAAGCGGATTACCTAGGAGTCATAAATGAGTTTAATTGTTTTTCTTATTGTTCTTGGTGTTCTTGTTATTGTTCATGAGTGGGGACATTATATAACTGCCCGTAAACTTGGGATTACTGTTGAACAATTCTCGGTTGGATTTGGTCCGAAGCTTTTTTCGTGGAAGGCTGACGGGACGGAGTTTATGGTTTGCGCTGTTCCTTTGGGTGGATTTGTTAAGCTCGCGGGGGATGATCGGACAAAACTCAAAGGTGTGAAGGAGGAGTTTTATTCTCAATCTGTTGGTCGTCGCGCTTTGGTGATCGTTATGGGTCCGGTCATTAATATTATTTTCGCGTATTTGTGTTTTTGGGTTGTTTTTATGACTGGTTTCCCAGTTTTATCGTCTCGGATTGGCGCGGTTATGCCAGATTATCCCGCGCAAGAGGCAGGGCTCATCGCTGGAGATGTGGTCGTTAAAATTGATGAGAAGAAAGTTACGAGCTGGGATGATTTGCAGGAGTATGTTTCCAAGTCTGATGGTCATCCGATGACGTTTCGAATTCGACGCGATGGCAGTGAAATCGAAAAAGTTATTTCTCCAAAAGTTCATGTTGGGAAAAATATTTTTGGTCAGGAAGAAAAAGTAAAAATTGTCGGTGTGCAGCCCGGTGATGATCCCAAAGAAGATATTTTGCTTTTAAAATATGGCCCAGTTGAATCGTTTAGTAAAGCAGGAATACAGCTTTGGAAGTTAACGGTTTTAACTTTCAAAGGACTTTATCACGTGATTTCTGGCACTTTACCTGCCAAAGATGCTTTTGCTGGACCGATTAGAATCTTTGATGTTATAAGTTTTGCTGCGGAAAGAGGTTTTACGCATCTGCTTTATATTATGGGCATCATTAGTGCTAATCTCGCGATTTTTAATCTTTTTCCTGTTCCTGTTCTTGATGGAGGTCATTTGCTTTTCTTGGGAATTGAAAAATTGCGAAGGAAGCCGTTGTCCTTAAAGTTTGAAGAAAACCTGACAAAAATTGGTTTGGGACTTTTGCTGATGTTAATGGTTTTTGTAATTTACAATGATATCAGTGCCATGGGCTGGTTTGCCAAGTTGCAAAGTTTATTTCATAAATAAAGACGTGAATTCACTGTCCAACAGGAGAAAACACTATGGAAATGGAACACAGTGATTTAAAGCAAATTGTTCATCAGTACTTGATTAAGAAAACTGATTTTCTTAAAGTCAAGGACAGTATGAATGACGATCAATTGCGCGTTTTTGTGGATAAGGCATTAACCAATCTTTGCAATGATGAGCGAATTGATCTCCCAACATCGACGAGGATTTTATTAATTCGTGAACTTGTCAGTGCGGTTGTGAGTTTGGGGCCTTTGCGTCCGCTGATTGAAGATAAAAGTATTACCGAAATTATGATCAATGGACCGCAGTCGATTTATGTTCAGCGCGAGGGGAAGATTACGCTAACGGATATCAAGTTCCCGGCAAATGAGCAACTGGTGCATACGATTCAAAAGATTTTAGCCGGTTCTGGTTCAAATCGTCGTGTGGATGAGTCTTCGCCGTACGTTGATTTTTCACTTCCGGATGGTTCGCGTGTCAATGTTCTTTTACCGCCGTGTTCTTTGGTCGGTCCTGTTGTCACGATTCGCAAGTTTGCCGATATTAATACCCTTGATGACTTATTAAATCGCGGCATGTTAAGTAAAAAAATGGCTATGTTGCTGATTGCGGGTATGAAAGCCAAGTTGAATATTGTTTTTTGCGGAGCAACTGGAACTGGTAAAACAACGACGTTAAATGTTTTGTCACGTCATTTGCCGGATCATGAACGAATTATTACCATCGAAGACACGCCGGAATTGCGTTTGATGCAAAAGCACGTTGTGTCGTTACAATCGAAGCCGGCGAATATCGAAGGTAAGGGTGCGATTACGATTCGTGATTTATTTGTCAATTCGCTTCGTATGCGTCCGGATCGTATTATTATCGGCGAAATTCGTTCTGGTGAAATGCTGGATATGATTGAGTCGATTTCTTCCGGTCACTCCGGTGCGCTCGCGATTGTTCACGCTGAGTCTCCCGAGGATTGTGTAAGCCGCATGGTCACCATGATGTTAATGACGGGGATTCGTTTAAGCACCGAAGTTATCACAAAGCAAGTGGTGCGAGCCATTGATTTGATTGTACATATCGAGCTTTTTCCGGATGGTGTTCGTCGTATTACGCATGTGAGTGATTTTACTTTTGATGATGCGACGCATGAACCAAAGCTTGATCATATTTTTGAATTTATACAGGAGAAGATTGAAGATGATGGTAAGGTCAAAGGGCATTGGAACATGAGTGGACATAAGCCGTCGTTTTATAAGAAATTTGTTAAGAAAAATATCACATTCCCGGAAGGGTTTTTTGAATCCAAGGTGGGTGATTAAGAAATGTTTTGGTCAAAATATTTTATTCCAACTCTTAAAGAAACACCCGTCGGGACAGAAGCCGTCAGCCACCAGTTGTCTCTGCGCGCCGGCTTAGTCAATATGTTGACATCGGGAGTGTATTCGTATTTACCGTTGGGTTTGCGTGTTTTGAAACGTATCGAAGCCATTATTCGTGAAGAAATGAATGCTGCGGGCGCTCATGAATTATTTCTTCCAGTTTTGCAGCCGATTGAATTATGGAAGACGACAGGTCGTGATAAAACTTTAGCGGAAATCATGATCACATTTGAAGATAAAAAAGGACGCACACTTTGTTTGGGGCCGACGCACGAAGAAGTTATTACGGATCTTGTTAAGAATTATGTGCAATCATATCGGCAATTGCCAGTTACACTGTATCAAATTCAAACAAAATTTCGTGATGAACTTAGAACACGTTATGGCATTGTGCGCGCGTGTGAATTTATTATGAAAGACGCGTATAGTTTTGATCGTGATATAGAGGGTTTAAAAAAGAATTATCAGTTGATGTATGACGCATATGTCAGGATTTTTAAACGCTGTGGACTTAATGTTATTATCGCGGAAGCGGATTCCGGCGCTATGGGTGGAGATGTTTCACATGAATTTCTTGTGCCGGCGGCCATTGGTGAAGATGCGGTTGTGAAATGTTTGTCGTGTGATTTTGGAGGCGCTGTAAAATCAAATCAAGCACAAGGTGATGCGTGTCCCAAATGCAAAAGCGGAAAGCTTGCTAAGCAAGTTGCGATTGAATTAGGACATGTTTTTCAATTGGGTCTTAAGTACAGTAGCGCGCAACAAGCGCTTTTTCTTGATGAAGATGGTAAGCAAAAACCAATTGTCATGGGCTGTTACGGAATCGGTGTGAGTCGTTTGATTGCGGCTGTTATTGAGACAAATAATGACGCTAATGGTATTATTTGGCCTAAGGAAGTTGCCCCTTTTGATGTTGAGATTTTGCCTTTGCAGGTTTCGGATCAGGAAAGTCTTGAATTGACCAAGCAATATTATCGTGATTTAGAGAAAGCTGGTTTTTCAGTTCTTATTGATGATCGCGATGAAAGTGCTGGGCGTAAATTCAATGATGCGGATTTAATAGGCATTCCGTTTCGTATTACGATTGGCAAGCGTACTTTGAAAGAAGGAAAGGTTGAAGTAAAAAACCGTCGTACTGGTGAAACTTTGACGATTGCAAAAGACGAGGCGATAAAGCAATTGATCGCATCTTTGCGGAATTGATATATGTTGACGGATATTACGGCTGATATCGAGAAGATTGTAAGTCCCATTGTTATTGACGCTGGGTTGGAGGTTGTGGAGTTGACGGTCGATCAGCGGAATGCGACTTACATGATTGAACTTCTTATTGATCGTCCACAAGGCGGGATTACTTTAGAAGAATGCGCTGTCGTTAATAAAAAAGTAGCTGAGATTTTTGATTTAACACAGTCGTGGGCCAATGATTATGAACTTGTCGTGGCGTCACCCGGCTTGGATCGTTTGTTAAAGAATGAAAAAGATTTTCGCAGAATGTTGACGCAGCGTGTTCGGTTTTTGTTGACCGAGAAGGTGGATGGCAAGGGAGAATACTCCGGACATATCAAAGATGTGGGTTCTGCGGATGTTCTTGTTTCATTGAAAAGTAAAGAAGTCAGAATTCCATTTAACAAAATTATGAAAGCGACATTAATTATATAGATTTGGGACAATTCGCCTAAATCTAAGAAGAACGAAAGGTGATTTTATGGATAATAATGAATTGATGACAATTTTGGAACAATTGGAACGTGATAAGGGAATTGATAAAGAAATCCTTATTGAAGCTGTTGAAGCTGCGGTTGCTTCGGCGGCACGAAAGATTTTAAGTGTCGGCGAGGAAGAAGAAGTCAAAGTTGTTCTTAATCGTAAGACTGGAAAACTTAAGGCTTATGCCGGCGAGCAAGAGATCCGTTCTAGTGAATTTGGTCGTATTGCCGCACAAACGGCAAAGCAGGTTGTTATTCAGAAAATTCGTGAAGCGGAAAAAGATGTTGTTTATACGGAATACCAAGCTCGCATTGGCCAAATTATCAGTGGGAGTGTTTATCGTTTTGAAAAAGGTAATATTATTATCGACCTTGGGAAAACGGAAGGTTGCCTATTGCGCAATGAGCAATCGCCAAAGGAAGAGTTTAAACAAGGCGATCGTGTCCGCGCTTATGTTCTTAATGTCAGCCGAGAAACAAAAGGACCACAAATCATTTTGTCACGGTCCAATCCGAGTTTTGTAAAGCGTTTATTTGAACTCGAAGTTCCAGAAATTTATGAAGGGATTGTTGAGGTCAAATCCATCGCTCGCGCAACAGGCGAAAGAACAAAGATCGCAGTGTATTCCAAGGATGATAAAGTTGATTGTGTGGGTGCGTGTGTTGGTATGCGCGGATCACGAGTTAAGAATATCGTCACAGAACTTCAGGGTGAGCGTATTGACATTGTTCGTTATTCTGAAGATATTAAGGAATATATTCAAGCCGCACTTTCGCCAGCCGAGATTTCGCAAATTCAGGTTAAATCAGAAGAGAAAAAGGCGAATTTGATTGTGGCGGAAGATCAATTATCTTTGTCGATAGGAAAGCGTGGGCAAAATGTACGCTTAGCCAGCGAATTGGTCGGATGGGATTTGAATATTTTTACCGCAGATCAGTGGAAGAAGCATTTGGATGAACTTTTGGGTGGTGCCGGACCGGCTAAAGAAAGTACCGAAGATAAGGCAATCGATTCTTCGGCCGTTGGCATGGAAGATCTTCCCGGTGTTGGTGAAAAGTTGTTGGAAGCGCTCAAAGAAGCAGGTTTTGATTCGCTTGAGAAAATCACGGAAGCAACACTTGAACAATTAACTGAAGTCAAAGGCTTGGGGGAGGCTAAGGCAGAGAAAGTCATCGCTAAAGCCAAGGCTTTACTGAAAAAAGACTAAAATTCAGCGTTTTGCGTGATATGATAAGGAATATTTTTTTAATCAATTTTATAGGTGACTATGTTAGTTTCAGAATTAGCTAAGGAATTCAATACTACAACCGCTACGGTTTTAGAAAAGTTAAAAACATTGCGTCTTAAAGCTACGGGCGGCAGTCAAGATTTGAGTAAGGCTGTTGTGACTGTGTTGCGCAGCGAGCTTGTGAAGGATTTAAAAACTGCAACGGCAGCGCGAGTGGCCGCCAAAGTTGTGAAATCACGAACAAAGGAAGTTGTCAAAGCTCCCGAACCTGAAAAGGTTGCTGAGACCAAGACGAAAAAAGGTGTTGTAAAGAAAACAGCGACGAAAAAAGGCTCTTCCAAAAAGAAGCCTATAGAATCCGCTTTAGAGGACTCTTCTCCCGAGGTAAGTCCCCTTGTCGAAAATGTGGCTACACCTGCTGTTGTCGAAGTAATAAAATCTGAAGTCAAAGAAGTTAAAGAATCAGTTACCGAAAAGGTCGAGGTTCCCGTTGTTTCACCTCCCGCAAAAGCTCCTGTCACGCCTCAAATTTTGAAACCCACGGCTGAAGAAGAAGCCAAGGGTTTTGTTCCGCTTAAGCCGTTGGCTAAAAAGAAACGTAAGGTCATGGGTCGCTCGGATTCGTCGTATCGAACGCCGGATGCGACGTCAACAGACGCATCTTCGGCTGCAGCACAAGCGGCTGCCTCTGCCGCTTTGCCGGAAGTGCCCCAAGAGTTAAAAGAATTGGAAGTGCAATTACCGATCTCTGTCAAAGATTTCGCTGTTCGTATTTCTGAGAAGACCAGCGTCGTTTTAAAAAAACTGATGGAGATGGGGGTTTTAGCGAATATCAATCAGAACTTGAGTGAAGAAGTTGTTCGCGCTTTAGCATTGGCTTTGGGGTATTCGATTACCAAAATTAAAACGAAAGAAGAAAAACTTCTTGAAGTGCATAAGGCTGAGGAAGAAGATCCTTCCTTGTTAACTCCGCGCGGGCCGGTTGTTACATTTATGGGTCATGTTGATCATGGGAAAACGTCTTTGCTCGACAGAATTCGCAAGAGTCGTGTGGCGGATCGTGAACATGGTGGGATTACGCAGCACATTGGTGCTTATTCGGTCAAAGTTCCTAAAGGCCGCATCACATTTTTGGATACTCCGGGACATGAGGCATTTACCGCGATGCGGGCTCGTGGCGCGCATATCACCGATATTGTTGTTATTGTTATTGCCGCAGATGAAGGCATTATGCCGCAGACGGAAGAGGCAATTGATCACGCCCGCGCGGCGGGTGTTCCGATTGTTATCGCGCTTAATAAAATTGACAAGCGCAATGCCGATGTTGATCGGGTTAAAAAACAATTAATGGAACATGACTTGAGTCCGGAAGATTGGGGCGGGAAAACGATTGTGGTTGGTGTTTCCGCAACAACCGGAGAGGGTATTGATAAGCTTTTGGAAATGATGTTTCTAGAATCGGAAATGTTGGAGCTTAAAGCGAATAGTCAGAAAAAATCTTCAGGAATTGTTATTGAAGCGCATATGAGCCGTGGCAAAGGGTCACTTGCGACATTGATTGTGCAAAGCGGAACGCTGCGTTCGGGAGATATGATTGTTGTTGGACCGTATTATGGTCGTGTCAAAGCCATGTTTGATGATTTTGAAAAGCCAATTACTGAGGCTGGTCCATCGATGCCTGTTGAAATTCTTGGTCTTCCGGGGGTTCCAGATGCCGGTGAAATGTTCTATGTTGTCGATAATGAAGATCAAGCGCGCGAAATCACGTCTGTGCGCGTGGAGCAGTTAAAACATGAGCGTTTACACGCGACGAGTAAGATCACGTTGGAAGATCTTTACACGCAGATTCAGCAAGGGAAGATTAAAGAATTAAACGTTATTCTTAAGGCTGACGTTCAGGGATCTGTGGAAGCGATCAAAGACTCATTAAATAAAATTTCGACCGCAGAAGTCAAAGTCAATTTTATTCATACGGGTGTTGGTGATGTGAATGCCGCGGATGTTATTCTGGCTTTTGCGTCGAGCGCGATTATTATCGCGTTTCAGGTTGGGACCGGACCTAAGGCTACGCTTGAACTCGAAAAACAGCCGGTAGATATTCGGCAGTATCGTATTATTTATGATGCCGTTAGCGACGTAAAGAAAGCCATGGAAGGGCTGCTTGAGCCGAAGAAGCGTCGCAAGTTTCTCGCGCGTGTGGAAGTTCGTCAGGTCTTTAAACTAAGCAAAGGTTATACCGTTGCGGGTTGTTATGTCCTTAAGGGTAAGATTCTTCGTAAGGCTAGCGTTGACGTTATTCGCGGTGGCGAGATCATTCATACCGGAGCGGTCGATGCCTTGAAACGTTTTAAGGATGATGTCAAGGAAGTTGGAGAAGGTTATGAGTGCGGTGTTTCTCTGGGGAAATTTGAAGCCTTTGAGCCGGGAGATATTATCGAAGCTTTTGAAACAGAATCAATCGCGCGAACATTGTAATCACGTCCTATCATGAGTAAAAAAATCTTCAGCGGCATGCGCCCGACGGGAAAACTTCATCTCGGGCATTTGGTTGGCGCTCTTGCCAACTGGATCGAATTGCAGAAGAGTCATCCCTGTATTTTCTCGATTGTCGATTGGCATGCGTACATGGGCGAGTACGAGCAAAGCAAAGGGATTAAAGAAAATATCATTGATATGGCTGTGGATTGGCTCGCGTGTGGCATTGACCCGGACAAATCTATTCTTTTCGTTCAATCCGAAGTTCCGGAACATTTAGAACTGGCGATGATTTTTGGTTCTCTGACGCCACTTGGTTGGCTTGAACGCAATCCCACTTACAAAGAACAACTCCGTGAAATTACGACACGTGATTTGCAAACATTTGGGTTTTTAGGTTATCCGGTTTTGCAGGCCGCGGATATCTTGCTTTATAAAGCCAATGCGGTTCCCATCGGTGAAGACCAGTTGCCGCATTTGGAATTGACGCGCGAAATTGCCAGACGATTTAATTACTTGTATAAAAAAGAAATTTTTCCTGATTGCGAAGCGATTTTGACTCAAACGCCGCGGTTGTTAGGTCTCGATGGGCGCAAAATGAGTAAGAGTTATCAAAACGCGATTAATCTTTCGGATTCATCTGATATGATCAAGTCGCGGGCCAAACAAATGGTGACTGATCCGCAGCGCGTTCGTCTGGCTGACCCCGGGCACCCCGAAGTTTGTAATGTGTACAGCTATTACAATGTTTTCTTTTCCGAAAAAAGTCCTGAAGTTTATGAATGGTGTACCAAAGCCCAGAAAGGGTGTACGGATTGCAAGGCTATTCTTGCCGATGCGTTAATTCAATATCTCGCGCCGATTCAGCAGAAACGTGAAGAACTTTTAAAGAATCCGAAGCGTATCCGTGAAATATTAGACGAAGGACAAAAAAAAGCCCGCGCTATTGCCCGCCAAACAATGCTTGAGGTCAAGGAGGCCATTTTTTAATGAGTTATAAACTTAAGCTTGATATTTTTGAAGGTCCGCTTGATTTGCTTCTTTTTCTCATTAAGAAAAATGATATTGATATCGCGAACATCCCGATTACTAAAGTCACAGAGCAGTATCTTGAATATATTGAAATGATGAAGATGCTTGATCTTGAGATCGTCGGAGAGTTTCTTGTTATGGCCGCGACACTTTTACAAATCAAGTCGCGGATGCTTTTGCCGCCAGATCCAGATGGAATTCATGAAGATGAAATTGACCCTCGTGATGAATTGGTTCAACGCTTGCAGGAATATCGCGTGTTTAAAGAAATTGCTGAACAGCTTAAAGGGAAAGAGAATGAAAGACAGAATTTCTTTACGAGACAAATTGATGAAGAAGCCCGTAAGGAAATGGAGAATGACGCTAAGGAAGTCTTTTTTGAGGCCAGCCTTTTTGACTTGATTAATGCGTTTAGTACTGCGTTGAGCAAGATTAAAGAGGATAAAACATACGAAGTTTCTAAAGAAGAATTTACTGTTGAGCAAAAAATTCATGATATTTTGCATTCACTTTTAAAAGAATCACGCTTATTGTTGACGGATATTTTTTCTAAGGCCAGAAGTAAGGTGGAAATGATTGTTTGCTTTATGGCCGTTTTAGAGCTGATCCGTTTGAAGGAAATTATTGTCGCGCAGAAAAGACTTTTTGCAGACATTGAAGTTTTGCGTAATTGTGACAATGTCATTCCAGCACATGCTGAGGAAGTTGAGAATATTACGACAGCACCGGAAGAAAATGTCGCGTCGCAAGAACCAAGTGCAGATACGGCGGAAGAAGAAAATTCATCTGTAGCGGAAAAAGATCAAGAACCTTCAGAGCCAACGAAAGATTCGGAAAATGCCTGAACTTCCCGACTTGCCAGAAACTCTCGAGCGCCGCAAGCTGATCCTTGAACAGGAAACCGAAGAGGATAAAGTTGTTAGTCTGTCACTTCGTCCCTCCAAGCTTGATGAATTTACCGGTCAAAAAGATCTTGTTGAAAATTTACGCGTTTCATTAAAGGCCGCGACACAGCGTGGTGAGCCTCTTGAGCACATGCTTTTTTCTGGGCCACCGGGTTTAGGGAAAACATCCTTAGCCTATATCATTTCTCATGAAATGGGTGTGCGTATCACGATTACGTCGGGACCAGCGATAACCCGCGCGGGTGATTTGATTGGGATTTTGACGAACTTGGAGCGGGGCGATATTTTGTTTATTGATGAAATCCATCGGCTTTCTAAAGTTGTGGAAGAATTTCTTTATCCCGCGATGGAGAATTTTAAGATTGATTTTATTGTCGACAAAGGGCCGTATGCGCGTACTGTTAATTTTAATTTGAAGCCTTTTACAATTATCGGGGCGACAACACGAAGTGGTTTATTGGCTTCGCCTTTGCGTGATCGTTTTGGGATTTTTCATCATTTGGAATTTTATAGTCCTGAGGATTTGCGGGATATTGTCATGTCTTCCGCAAGGAAACTTAATGTTGAGATTAACGCGGAAACTGCTATCGCAATTGCTCGTCGGGCACGCGGAACGCCGCGCATTGCCAATCGGTTATTGCGCCGAGTGCGTGATTTTGCGCAAGTTAAGACCGGCCGCCCCGTGATTGAATTAGAACTGGTTGGCGAGTCGATGCGGACTTTGCGCATTGATGAAATGGGTTTAGATGAAATTGATCGCCGACTTTTGCGTGTGATTAATGAGCAGTATCAGGGCGGGCCCGTCGGTATTGAAACTTTAGCTGCGACTTTAAATGAAGAGGTTGACACGCTTGTTGATGTGTTGGAGCCCTATCTTTTAAAGATTGGATTCTTAAAGCGTACCGCGCGCGGTCGAGAGATCACTGAATCTGCTTTGCGACATTTAGGTGCTGAAATCCTCCGCAGTAAAAAAATACATAACGAATTATTTTGAACCAAATGCCAATTGCGGCCGCGCGGCCGCAATTCAAATTTCAGCCAATATGTTTAATTTAACAGACTTAGTCTTTGGTTTTTTGGTTTTACTTTATGCCTTTGGCGGGTGGCGGCAAGGTTTTGTCAAAAGTTTATTAGGCCCAATATCTTTTATTGTTTGCTTTGTCTTAGCTTGGATGTATTTTAAGAAGACGCATAATATTTTAATTGCATTTTCAATTTCAATTCTTGGCCCATTTTTTATAAAAATGATTGCGTCTTGGATTATTGATGTGCAAAAGCCAACTGGGCCGGGGCCGCTGAATCGAGCTCTTGGGACTGTTGTTAGTTTGACTTGGGGAATGACCATTACCATTTTAATTATCATGTTTTTGGTTATCAGTCCTACGCCCAATGTTCAGATGAAGTCAATTCGAAATAATGTTGTTGGATCCGCAGTATTTGCTTTGATTTCACCGCAATTAGCCAATTTCATGCCAATGCCTAAGGCAAGAGATCTTGGCAGCGAAAATATCGCGCCTGTTGAAACTACCACAGAGATGTCGGCTGCTGGTAATCCCACCGTTGACCCAGCTTTAATCAAAACCGTAGAATATCAAAATGTCATCAATGACCCACGGATTCGAGATTTATATGATGATCCGGAAGTTAAGAAAATCATTGAGGATCAAGATTATATGAAGCTTTTGCAAAATCCCAAATTTGCCAAAATTTTAGATGACCCGCAGTTAATCGGGAAGTTGTTGAAACTTCAGAGCAAAATAAGAAAGAATTAAATATGTCGGATCTTGGAAAAACGCTTATTATAATCGGCGCTTTTATTCTTTTCATTGGAGTTGTTGTTATGTTTGTCGGAAAGATTCCCGGAGTGGGGAAGTTGCCTGGAGACTTTCTTATTAAGAAAGACAATTTCACATTTTATTTTCCATTATCGACGTGTATTTTACTGAGTGTTGTGTTAAGTTTAATTCTATATCTGTTTAATAAGCGATAAAGGATGGGCATGTTAAATTTTAAACATTTGAATCTGCTTTTAGCGATTTTATTGATATTCGTTCAAGCATCTTTTGCGGTGGAAGCTGCGGCTGATAATGGGCCTTTGATTCGCATTGCCATTGCCAAGGATATCGATGCCGTTGAGATTCAGATGACGGGTGCCTATGAAATTCTAAATCCTCTCACGCGTGAATCTTTGGAATCTGGTATGAAATTTACACCGACCGTTGTTACGAAAGGAAAGTCAGGGTTAATGCTGGGCAACAAGCAGTTTGCGGTTAATCGCATTCGTTTTTACTGTCGTCGAGATGTGACCGTAGGTGTCAATAATAAAGAACGACGATATCGTGGTTTTGTTGATGTGGTCGTGACTCCAAATAATAAATTACTCGTCATCAATCAACTGGAAGTTGAAGATTATATTAAAGGCGTTCTTTATCATGAGGTTTCTAATCGCTGGCCGATGGAAGCGCTTAAAGTACAGGCCGTTGCCGCGCGCAGTTATGCTTTGTATCAGATTAAAGCTAGTGTGACTCGAGATTTTGATGTAACCAATGATATTTATTCTCAGGTTTATGGCGGACGTAATTCAGAACGGTACCGTACCAACTTGGCGGTTGACGGAACAAAGGGAGAAGTTTTGATGTTTCAAGGTAAGGTTTTGCCAGCATATTTTCATGCGACATGTGGTGGACATACTGAGAATTCAAAGGAATTGTGGCCAAGAGAATCTCTTTCTCCGCTTGAGGGTATACGGTGTATTTATTGCCGTGAGTCCCCGCATTATTTTTGGAAAAGAAATCTTCAATTGAAAGAAATTCAAGAAAAACTCAATGCTAAGGGTTTGAAGATCGGTTTGATTGATGATATTGCTGTCACACAGCGTAATCGAAGCGAGCGAATTTTGACTTTAATCATTACGGATAAACAAGGACAACAGTTAACGATATCCGGCAAAGATTTTCGTGAAATTGTTGGGCCCAACATTATTCGCAGTAATAATTATTACGTTGTTATGCAGGGTTATTATTGTGATTTTTTTGGTAAGGGTTGGGGGCATGGCGTCGGAATGTGTCAATGGGGTGCGCAGGGTATGGCAACTCAAGGATATCATTATGACAAAATTCTGCAGTTTTATTATCCGGGATCAACGATTAAAGTCATCAAAGGTTCTGATTCGATAAGGGCTTATTGATCGATGGACCTTCAAGATTTCGTTTACGACCTTCCCAAATCACTTATTGCGCAACATCCTTTGCCGAGGCGTGATCACGCGCGTCTGATGGTTATTGATCGCGCGGCGGGGACTATTCGTCACAGTCGCTTTGATGAGTTAGAAGCATTTTTACCACAGAAAAGTTTTTTTATACTCAATGACAGTAAGGTGATTCCGGCGCGCCTGTTTGGTCGTAAAGAGCGTAGCGATGGCATGGTCGAAATATTCTTACTCAAAAAGTTAATCGACGGGTATACTTATGAAGCGCTTTTGCGGCCAGCGAAGAAAATCCGCAGTGGTGATCGAATCAATTTTGAAAAGAGTTCGCTGTATGCAACGATTGTCGATGTTGACGCGCGATTGGTGAAATTTAATTATAAAAATATTATGCCGCATATTCAGCGTATTGGGCATATTCCTCTGCCGCCATATATTCGGCGGGATGATGAGAAATCGGATCATGAATTTTATCAAACTGTTTATGCTAAGAATGCTGGGTCTGTCGCGGCGCCAACGGCGGGTTTGCATTTTACAAAGCCACATTTGCGAGCATTAGAAAAGAATGGGCATAAAATTCTTAGAACAACATTGCATGTGAATTACGCGACATTCAAAGCTGTTGAAGAAGAGGATGTCACGAAACACCACATGCATTATGAAAGCTATGAAATTTCAGCCGCTACATTGCGTAAGATTAAGGCTAATCGTGCTGAAAATAAAAAGGCGATTGCCGTCGGAACAACAAGTTGCCGTGTGATAGAATCGGTGGCCAAGACCGGAATATTAAAAGGGGAGACTAATCTTTTTATTTATCCGGGTTATCAATTTCGAATGACAGATGCTTTGCTCACGAATTTTCATTTGCCGTATAGTTCATTGTTGATGCTCGTTTTTGCATTTGGCGGAATGGATTTATTAAAGCGTGCGTACAACCAAGCGATTGAAAAAAAGTACCGTTTTTTTAGTTACGGTGATTGTATGTTGCTTCTATAACTATTGTTATTGCAAGAAGGCCGTAGGCCGACGAAGCAATCCATTTAAGATTGCCGCGTCGTCTTAATTTAGGAAGGGCTCCCACAATGGGGGAAAGATTAAATATGTTTTTTCAACACTTAAAAACAGACACACACACAAAAGCTCGCCTTGGCGTTGTCACCACTGCTCACGGCCAAATCCAGTCGCCTTTCTTTATGCCCGTTGGAACAAATGGGATTGTCAAAAGCATTAGCGCGGAAAATTTGCTTGAGATGGAAGCGCAGATCATGCTTTCAAATACGTATCATCTGTATTTGCGCCCGGGTATGGAAATTATTGAGCAGTTTGGGGGATTGCATAAATATATTTCGTGGGATAAGCCGATGCTGACCGACAGCGGAGGGTATCAGGTCTTTAGTCTTTCGAAATTGCGAAAAATGAATGATGAAGGTGTTGAGTTTCAATCGCATCTGGATGGTTCAACTCATTTGTTTACACCCGAGAAAGTTATGGACATTGAGCGGACTCTAGGTGCAGACATGATCATGCCTCTTGATGTTTGCGCGCCATATCCGTGTGATCGGCCGACGGCGGAGGAATCGGTGCGACGGACGAGTCTTTGGGCGCAACGATGCAAGGATCGTTTTTATAAGCTTGGTATGGACAAGACACAGAATCTGTTTGGCATTATTCAAGGTTCGGTTTATCAAGATCTCCGTGAGCAAGCGGCAAAGGAAATTATTGATATTGGTTTTGAGGGGTATGCCATCGGTGGGGTTAGTGTTGGTGAACCTGTAAAAAATATGTTTGAAGCTGTTGATTGGGTCGTGCCCCATTTGCCCCATCATAAACCACGTTATTTAATGGGTATCGGCATGCCTGACCAAATGGTTCATGCGGTGTCGTGTGGGATCGATATGTTTGACACTTGCATTCCGACGAGATACGGCCGAAATGGCACCGCGTTTACGTATCATGGTAAAATGGTGGCGCGCAATGCCGAGTTTATGCGTGATAGTTTGCCAATTGATCCTAAATGCGATTGTTATGTTTGTAAGAAATATTCTCGCAGTTATATTCGACATCTCGTCAATAGTGGTGAAATTACGGGATTACATTTCTTGTCGTATCACAATTTGTATTTTTATAATCAACTTATGAAAAAAATGCGTCAGCATATTAGCGATGGCACTTTTGCCGCTTTTGAAAAAGAATTTTTGACCAATTATGGTTCGGAACTTGTTAATCGGATTCAAAAATAGGAAGAGTCATGTTGCGTTTTGATATTATCACAATTTTCCCAGAAATGTTTAGCGGTGTCGTTAACGAGTCAATCGTTAAGCGCGCGCAGGAAAAGAAAAGGGTTGTAATCCGCATTCATGATCTTCGTGATTACACGCATGATAACCATAGAAAAGTTGATGATCGCCCCTTTGGTGGTGGTCCGGGAATGGTGATGATGCCTGAGCCTATTTTTGATGCGATGAAGAAAATTAAAGGGGCAAAAAAGGCGCATGTGATTTTGACATGCGCGGGTGGCACTCAATTTACACAGATCAAGGCGCAGGAACTTTCGAAAAAGAAAAATATTATTATGATCTGTGGTCATTATGAGGGTGTCGATGAACGCGTGCGTGAAGAGCTTGTTGACGAAAGCATTTCAATTGGTGATTATGTTTTGACCGGAGGAGAACTGCCGGCTATGGTCATGATTGACGCGATCACACGGCTTTTGCCGGGCGTTTTAGGGAAAGAAGAATCATTGACTTTTGAATCTTTTCAGAATGGTTTGCTCGAATATCCACAGTACACGCGTCCAGCAGATTATAAGGGTAAGAAAGTTCCAAAAGTTCTTTTGTCCGGTAATCACCAGGATATTGAGGCGTGGCGTCAGTCGCAAGCCTTAAAACGTACCCAGAAATATCGTCCGGATATTCTTAAGGGGCGTACTAAAGAATAATTTGACAGAAAAGCCAAATTACGCTAGAATTGCACCACTTTCAAGGGAAAATTTATTTGTATATTCGACTGCTAAAGCGCGGTCCTAAGGAGAGCAATCATGGTTAGTACATTAGAAAAAATGAAATTGATTAATAGCCCATTTCTTCGCTCGGATCTTCCAGCGTTTAAAGCTGGTGATGTTGTTAAGATGAAACTCAGAGTTAAAGAAGCTGATAAAATCCGTCTTCATCCCTTTGAAGGTACAGTGATCCGCGTGACGGGTGGTGGTATCAATGCCAGTTTTACAGTTCGCAAAGTTTCTTTTGGTGAAGGTGTTGAAAAAGTTTTCCCACTTCATTCACCGGTCATTGATAGCTTGCAGGTTGTTAGCAAGGGTAAAACCAATCGCGCCAAACTATATTATTTGCGCACACGTGTTGGTAAAGCGGCGAAGGTTAAGAAAATTGAAGAAAAGCAAACCGTTTCAACAGCTGCTTAATAGCGTTTCCCCATAAAATATTTATGATGTCGAGGGCCCCGATTTGATGTTAGCCCACGAAAGACAAGCCCGCTTAGAAGGTTTTGATCTTATTATTGGCATCGATGAGGCCGGACGTGGTCCTTTGGCAGGACCAGTAGTTGCTGCCGCAGTTCATATCAACGATAGCAATTTTTCCACGCGTATTGACGATTCTAAAACACTTTCACATAAACAACGTGAGCAAGCTTTTGACGAAATCATGGGCAAATGTGATTTTGGCGTTGGGCTTATGAGCGAAGCGATTATCGATGAACATAATATTTTGCAGGCAACATTTATGGCGATGAACGCCGCGGTTTTAGATTTGATTTCGCATTTGCCCTTGGGCGAGCGGAAGACATGTTTATTGATTGACGGCAATCGCTTTGTTTCGGATTTGCCATATGAGAAACGCACGATTATTGGTGGTGACGCGCAGAGTCTTTCCATCGCTTGCGCGTCGATTATCGCAAAGGTGACACGCGATCGTTTATTGCTCGCATATGACGAGGTTTTTCCACAATATGGTTTTGCCAAGCACAAGGGTTACCCCACGCTCGATCACAAACGCGCGATAGCCCAACACGGACTTTCCCCAATTCATCGGCGGACATTCCGGTATGCTCAATAAAATAAAAGATATTTTACGAAAAAAAGTTGGCGTCACCGGTGAAGATTTTGCTGCGGCATATTTGCTAAAGCGAGGTTTGCGCGTCATTGAAAAGAATTTTCGTTCTCGTTGCGGTGAAATTGATTTGATTGCGCTTGATCGTGATACAGTATGTTTCATTGAAGTCAAAACACGACGGTCTTTGGCGTTTGGCGAGGGGAGTGAATCTGTCTTGCGGAATAAGCAACGCAAAATTATCAAAACCGCGTTTTACTATTTGAAGTGCAAAAACTGGGATGAGCGTGACTTTCGATTTGATGTGATTTCAATTCTTGTCAATGATTTTGGCGAGCCGCAAATCGAGTATCTTAAAGACGCCTTTGAAGGGTTTTAGTGGCTAACTTAAAAGCTGGATTCTTGATAAAATTCTTGAAATGATTGCAAAAGTCCGTCCGATCAGTTAATATTGACCAGTATTCAATTCTTCAACAATTTCCCAGCAACAGGATCGAATGTGAAAAAGTTTCAGGATCATACCCTTAAAGAGTATTGTGATCGTTTATCCTTAAAAGTCCCGGTACCCGGTGGTGGTTCTGCCGCGGCTTTATCGGCGGCTCTAGGGGCAGCCTTAATTTCCATGGTTGTTAATTATTCTTTGGGTAAGAAAACAGAGGATGTTGATGCAGAATTAAATAAGATTTTACTGAAAAGTGAAAAATTGCGAAAGCGATTTATGGAATTGGTTGATTTGGATGCGGAAGCTTATTTGAGTTTTGTTCAGGCTCGTAAAGCCGACGATAAAACAAGAGAACTCGCGCGTCAACGCGCTTGTGATGTTCCCCTTGAAGTCGCAAAGTTGTGTTATGAAGCCATTGACCTAACTCCGTATCTTGTTTTAGAAGGTAATCAATATTTAGTCAGTGACGTTGAGGTTGCTCTCGAATTATTGGGCGCGGCATATAAGTCCGCAATGTTTAACGTTAAAATCAATCAGCAATAAATTCTTTTATGACAGCAACAATTCTTGATGGAAAACTCCTCGCGCAAAAGTTAAGCGAAGACCTTAAGGTAGAAATTATCCGTCTTAAATCTTCTTCAGGAAAAACTGTGAATATGGTCAATGTCATGGTCGGGGACGATCATGGTGCGTCGGCTTATGCCAATTCGCAGAAACGTATCGCTGATCGTGTTGGAATTAACTATCAACTTCTCGCATTGCCTGTGAAAACGACACAACGACAATTAGAGGGTGAGTTAGAACGGTTGAGCCAAGACGTTTCTGTCAATGCGATCATGTTGCATAAGCCTGTTCCCGATGGTATTGATTTTCAAAAAGCAGTGAGGCATATTGCAGTCGTAAAGGATGTTGAGGGACTTAATGCGGCTAATTTAGGTCATTTGTTTTTGAGTGGTACTCAGATTTTACCTTGCACGCCTGCGGCGGTTATGGAGCATTTGCGCGCCATTCCAAACTTTTCATTGCGTGGTAAGGAGGCTGTTGTCGTCGGGCGAAGCGAAATTGTCGGAAAACCTGTCGCGATGATGTTGTTGGCAGAAAGCGCGACAGTCACAGTTTGTCATAGCGGCACCAGTCAGGCAGGTCAATTAGAACAACACATCGGACAGGCGGAAGTTTTGATTGCGGCAATCGGCCAAGCCAAATTTATCAAAGGTGAGTGGATTAAAAAAGGTGCCGTCGTGATTGATGTTGGAATCAATTCCATTGACGATAAAATTGTCGGTGATGTGGATTTTGAATCTGCGCAAACGCGCGCGGCATATATTACGCCTGTCCCCGGTGGTGTTGGTCCCGTGACCGTTGTTTGTCTTATGCGCAATGCGGTTGAAGCATTCAAATTGCAAAATAAATAATTTTTCAATTTTAGAAAATCTATTATCTTTGTTATAATAAAGCCCATGAAAAAAATTGCCATTCTCGGAAATTCATTAAGCGCTATCAAAGTCGTTGAACATCTTAAGGCGCACGATCAAGACATTGAAGCCGTCATCATTTCACAGGAAAATACGTTTCCCTATTATCGAAATCGAGTTTCACAATTACCTGTTAAGAAAATCAATTCGAATCAGCTTTTTTATCGAGCAAACGCAGAATATCTAGATGAAAAGATCACATTTATTTTTGAAAAAAAAGTCACGCGTGTCAATTTTAAACGTCGACGATTAACTTTGGATGATAAAGAGCAAATTGATTACGATGTCCTTTTGTTGGCGGATCTTTCGCAGCAGCCGTTTTTTGGCGTGAAGGGAGCGAATAAATCCGGTCTTTATAATTTAAAGAAATTGGCGGATACCACAACAGTATTAAAGCTTATACCACTTATTGAAACGATTGTGATTCAATCTGATCATTTGGCAGGACTTAAAATGGCGATTGCTTTTAGCGAAATTCAAAAGGAAGTCATTCTTGTCACGTTGGGGAAGAATATTTTAAATGGTTTATTGAGTGAAACCGACGCGCTTGCCTTGGAAGTGCTTTTACAAGAAAGTGGTGTGCGAGTAATGACGGATAGTCAAATTGTTGAAATCTTGGGTGATACTGACGCAAAAGCAGTTCGTTTGCAAAATGGAAAAGTCTTTGGTTGTCAGGCGGTTTTGACCGACGCGGATCTTCCTGATTTGCGATTGTTTAAAGAAACCGAACTGCAATCTTCGCAACGGGTTTCGGTAAATGAAAGTTATCAAACGAATTTTGATAATGTCTTTGCCTTGGATGCAGTTTGTGCTAACATGAAATTCACTGATTGGGATGTTTCTGAAAATTTTTCGTCTTTAGCTGAGGAACAGGGAAAAATCATTGCCGCGCGAATCGTAAATAAAGAGTACAGCCCTGTAGCGCAGACATTGGTTTGGGATTTAGAATTAAAAGGTGAGCTTGTCAAAATATCCGTTGAAAATGATGCTTTTGGAAACCCCATTTTGAAGGTTGTTCGAACGGAAACTGCGGTTAGTGCTTGAGTTTATTGGTATCGTTTCACGCAACAAATTTCTTGCATAAATGTCTGGTTTATATTATCCTATGACTATTAATTATCAGCGATTCATAGTTTTATTGTTTCTCTTCAGTGTTTTCTTCGTCACTTTTAATTCCAAAATTGAAGCCAGTGTTTTAGACCCGCAAGCTGATTATTACCGCACAAAGGGTTTGGAGGAACAGGCTAAGGGAAGATATCAAAGCGCTTTAAATTTTTATTTGAAAGCAGTTTCAATGGGGCCCGAAAGCCCGCTTCTTTACAATGATATAGGTATTGCGTACGAACAGCTTGGATACACGGATCGCGCCGAGCAATATTATCTACGCATTTTAAAAGTGGATCCGAATTATTTAGCTGCGTATTCGAATTTGGCTTATTTGTATGCGAGTCAAGGACAGACCGATAAAGCCAAGCAGTTTTTTATGGAGCGTCTCAAAAGAGGTCCTGCAGACGATCCCGTTAAAGATAAAATACGCAATGAGCTTTATAGGCTGGATCCAACTCTTAAGGCTAGCGCGATTGCTCAGGAATTAGAAGAGACCCGTGTTCGCTTAGCGCATGAAGCTCAGAAAAAGGCTCAAGCAGAATTCGCATTGTCGGTGGAGCGAGCGGAAAAGCATTATAAGCGAGGTGAAAATTTTCGCAGCGCTAAGAAATATAAAGAAGCGATCAGTGAATTTGATAAAGCTTTAAAAGTAACACCCCAAAATCCCAAGCTGGTCAAAGCTAAGGAGAGGGCTCTTTACGAGGAAAGGATAGACGAGGTCAAACAAAGAATCGGCGTAGCCACCGAACAGTTAAACACCGGTGAAGTTAACTCCGCAAAAAAAGAAATTCAACAAATACTCGCCATAATCCCAAAAGAATCTATTCAGAACTCTGGAAATTAATACATATCCCCCTTTAAGGTTTTTGAATGTCTGTTTCGCGACTCTTTTTGATTGATGCTCACGCCCTATGTTATCGCGCATTTTATGCGATTAAGGAACTGCGAAATACCAAAGGGCAAGCGACGAATGCGGTGTATGGTTTTGTCGCCGCTTTAAAGAAAATTTTACGTGAGTATGAACCACAGTATTTGGCGGTTTGTTTTGACATGAAAGGTAAAACCCGTCGGCAGGATCGTTACGCGGAGTACAAAATCCAGCGTCCCACGATGCCTGATGATTTGATTAGCCAAATTCCGATTATCAAGGAAATCTTACGGGCTTATAATCTTCCGGTCATTGAATTGGAGGGTTATGAAGCCGATGACATTATTGCCACGATCGCGCGGCGGATTAAGGACAATGATTTGGAAACAGTGATTGTCAGTGATGACAAAGACATGTTTCAACTGGTTGGTGACCGAGTAAAAATCTTAAGTTCTCGTCATGAAAAAATTCTTGGAATTACGGAGGCACAGGAAATATTAGGGTTTGCGCCGCGGCTTATTCCGGATTATTTGGCTTTGGCTGGTGATCAGGTAGACAATATCCCGGGGGTAAAAGGGATTGGTGAAGTTTCGGCTAAGAATTTATTGGCACACTATGGTTCTTTGAAAAAAATTCTTGCGAATATTGCAGAGATCAAACCTGAACGTGTTCGTCAAGCGATTATGATGAATAAAAGCATGGCGGTGTTGAGTCATGAACTTGCGCTACTTGAAGATGATGCCGCGATTTCGCTTGATATTGATTCGATGCGGGTTGGGAAAGCGGATGAAAGTCGTTTGCGGGAAATTTTCAGTGAGTTGGAATTTCGCAAGTTTGTCTCCGAATTAAATCCGTTGGAATCAGAAGCGGTCATCAATTTTAATATCAAAAAAATCCATTCTGATTCCGAATTTGAGGTTTTACTAAAGACATTGGAGCAAAAGAAATTTTTTGCTTTCAAGTGTGAATGTCGACCGGTTCAGGGTGAAATCGCGCCACCACAGAAAATAATAATCGGTAGTGATGTTGCGGATTTCTATGAGCTATCTTTGGACGAAAATAATTGGATGGAGGCTTTATTTGGTACCGCGGGTGTTGTTAAGGTCACATATGATATTAAGGACCAGTTAAAGCAATTGGCTTTGCCGGTCGACAAAATTAAGGGCAGAATATTTGATGTGATGCTTGCCGGATATTTGTCGTCGCCGTCGCGTGGCAATTATGATTTGGGGACGTTGGCTTGGGAATATTTAAAGAGAACAGGCTTAGAAAATCTTGATTTGGCGAAGGAAGTTCAGATTATTGGCGAATTATATAAACCACTTCATGAAGAATTGCAGAATCGTGAATTATTGAAATTGTTCGATGAGTTGGAAGTCCCTTTGGCTTTTGTTCTTTCAAATATGGAAAAGGAAGGTGTGTGTATTGACGAACAATTGCTCAGCCGCCTATCCATACAGGCAACTGAGCGAATTGAGGCTTTGGTCAAAAGTGTGTATGCTTTAGCCGGAGAAGAGTTTAATCTCAATTCACCCAAACAACTTAGCCAGATATTGTTCGAAAAGTTGAAATTGCCGGTCGTAAAAAAAACAAAGACCGGATTTTCCACGGATGAAGGCGTGTTGTTAAAACTTGCGGAAGTTCATGATATGCCGGCGAAATTGCTGGAGTATCGTCAGTTGGCAAAACTCAAGTCAACGTATATTGATGCTTTGCCGAAATTGATTGATCCAGTAACGGGTCGTGTCCATACGACATTTAATCAGAGTGGGACAGAGACGGGGCGGTTAAGTTCTAATAATCCCAATTTACAGAATATTCCCATTCGAACTGAGTTAGGTCGGCAAATTCGTGCTGCATTTATTCCTTCGGCAAAAGATCGGATGATTATTGCCGCGGATTATTCGCAGATTGAACTGCGGGTTTTAGCACATCTTTCTGGAGATGAGAATTTGAAGATGGCATTTGAAAAGGGTGAAGATATTCACGCTTACACAGCGGCACAGATTTTTGACATTAAGGAAGTTGATGTTACCGCCGATATGCGCAACAGCGCTAAAAGAGTGAACTTTGGTATTATTTATGGGATGAGCGCATTTGGACTGTCCAAAGATTTAGGGATTAGTGTGCCGCAGGCTCAGGATTTTATTGATCGCTATTTTACGCGATATCCTAGCGTTAAAAAGTTTATGGATTCAGAGATTGTCAAGTGTCGCCAACAGGGCTATGTAACAACATTGCTTAATCGTCGTCGATATATTCCTGAAATCAATAGTTCAAATATGGGGATTCGACAATTTGCGGAGCGACAGGCGATTAATACGCCGGTACAGGGTTCAGCCGCAGATTTGATCAAGTTGGCAATGATTCAGATTTCGCAAGACCTTGTGAGCAAGAATTTTGCTTCGCGTATGATTATCACGGTTCACGATGAACTTGTTTTTGATGCTCTTTCGTCGGAAGAGAAGACATTAATTGTTTTGGTTCGTGAACGTATGGAGCATACGATGCCGCTGGATGTTCCAATTGTGGTTGGTATCAAAAAAGGGCAGAATTGGCTCGAGACTGAGAAAATCTGAGTATGAAAATCGCCTTTTGTTCATCGGAAGTCGTTCCCTTCGCCAAGACTGGTGGGATGGCGGATGTGTGTGGTAGCTTGCCTTTGGCCTTGGAAAAATTGGGACAAGATATCATTATTGTACTCCCGGGATACAGTTCGATTGATCGTAAAAAGCATGGATTTACCAAAATCAGGGAGGACATTTCACAGGCGATTGTTGGTAAGAATATTCACGTTTATTTGATTGAGCATAGTTATTTTGATCGATTGGGATTGTATGGTGATAAAAGTGGTGATTATTCGGATAATCTTGAGCGATTTAATTTTTATTGTCGACGGACGCTTGAACTTTTTAAAGAATTAAAACTGAGCATTGATATTATTCATTGTCATGATTGGCAATCCGCGCTGATTCCGGTTTATTTGAAACAGGTTTTTAATAAAGATCCGTTTTTTAGCAAGACGCGAACAATTTTATCTTTGCATAATTTGGCGTATCAAGGAGTTTTTTCGGCGGAACAATACAAGTTGTTGCCATTTGATTCAAAGATTTATTTAAGTACATTCGAGTTTTACAATAAAACGAACGTATTAAAAAGCGGTATTGTCACCAGTGATGTGGTGGCGACTGTTAGTCCGCAATACGCGCGCGAAATACAAACTAAGGAATTTGGTAGTGGTCTTGAAGGCGTGTTGTTGGCTCGTGGTGAAAGCATCATCGGGATATTAAACGGCCTTGATTATAATTATTGGGATCCGCGACGTGACCGTTATATCGCGTCTCAGTATTCGCCAGACGACCCCAGTTATAAAGCTAATAATAAGGCAGTTTTGCAAGCAAAGATGAATTTGCCGCAGAAGCCCGCTGTTCCTTTGTTTGGTTTTGTGAGTCGTTTGTCACATCAAAAAGGTCTTGATCTTTTAAATAAAGCCATTGCTCAGATTATGAAGTTTGATATTCAAGTTGCATTTCTCGGGGTAGGTGAAGACAAATATCACCAAATGCTCAACTTATGGGCAAAACAGTATCCTGGTCAAATTGCTATTCAGTTGGCATTTGATGAGGAATTTTCACATCAGGTTTATGCGGGATCGGATGTATTTCTTATGCCGTCGGTGTATGAGCCGTGCGGTTTAAGTCAAATGATCAGTTTGCGGTATGGAACGATCCCTTTGGTTTATCGTGTGGGTGGTTTGGCGGATACGGTCATTCCTCATGATCAGGGCGGGAATGGCTTTGTTTTTACCGATTATACGGTTGACGCCTTTGTTGAAGCAGTTCGAGAAGCAAAGAACGTTTATCGCGATAAAAGTGCTTTTAATCAAATTGTCCAAGAAGCGTTTAAGGCAGATTTTTCATGGGAAAGTTCCGCGCGTCAGTACGTTGGCTTGTATCATCAGTGTCAGAAAAATTGATATGAAAAAAAATGTTGTTATTGGCGTTACGGGGCAATTGGGGACGGGAAAGTCAACCGTTGCGGCAATGTTTGCCGAATTCGGCGCAAGTGTAATTAACGCGGATCTTTTAGCGCATCGAGCTTTGCGATCGCGTGGTGCATGCTATAGAAAAGTTGTAAAAACTTTTGGTAAAGGTATTTTAAGCAAAACGGAAATTGATCATGCGAAACTGAGTCAAATTGTTTTTGCCGATGAAAAGCAATTAAGAAAACTTGAGAACATCGTTCATCCTTTTGTGATAAAGGAAACACGTAAGCAAGTAGCCGCGTTTAAGAGGGCAGGCCAAAAAGTCATTATTCTTGATGTCCCGTTGCTTTTTGAAACAGGTATGGATAAGTTGACCGATATGACGATCGCGGTCAAAGCCAGTAAAGTAAAACAGTTGGCGCGATGTGCGCGGCAAGGCCGTTTGAATCGCAGTCAGGCAATTCAACGAATGCGTTTTCAATTGCCTATGTTTGAGAAAGTTCGTCGGGCTGATATGATTGTTAACAATGACGGAACTCTGTCGCAGACAAAAAAGCAAGTGAAAAAAATCTGGGAAGTTATACAGCGAAGATACATTTATTAAGGTTTAAAAACAACATCAACTAATGAGGAAACAGAACATGGCAAGAACGACAAAAGAAAAAAACAATGAAGAAGAAATGGAACCTGTGAAGTCTGTAGCTAAGGCTGCGGAAAAGGAAAAGAGTGGTGACGACGATGTCGTTGTTCCTATGGGGGCTGGTACCCAAATCGATATTACGAAGTTAAAAGACATGAAAATGTCTGACTTGACAAAACTTGCGCGTGATATAGGCGTTGAGAATTCGAGTGGCTTAAAAAAGCAAGACTTGATTTTCAAAACGCTGCAACGGCAGGCGGAAAAGGAAGGTTTAATGTTCGGCGAAGGTACGCTGGAAATTTTGCCTGAAGGTTTTGGTTTTTTACGCAGTGCCAATTATAATTATCTTCCGTGTCCGGATGATATTTATATTTCGCCGTCACAAATTCGCCGGTTTGATTTGAAAACTGGAGACAATGTCAGTGGACATATTCGTCCACCTAAAGAAGGCGAGAAATATTTCGCGCTTTTAAAAGTTGAAGCGGTTAATTATGAGAATCCAGAAAAGAGTAAGGATAAAATCTTTTTTGATAATTTAACGCCGCTTTATCCGCGTGATCGTATTAAATTGGAAACAACGTCGACAGAAATTTCCACACGCGTTATGGATCTTTTGACGCCATTAGGTAAAGGCCAGAGGGCGTTAATTGTTGCTCCGCCATATAGCGGGAAGACGGTACTGTTACAAAAGATCGCGAATTCGATTACGATGAATAATCCGGATGTCGTTTTGATTGTCCTTCTAATTGATGAACGTCCGGAAGAAGTTACCGATATGCAAAGAGGGGTTAAAGGGGAAGTCATTGCGTCAACTTTTGATGAACCTGCCGAACGTCACGTGCAAATCGCGGAAATTGTTTTAGAAAAGGCGAAGCGTCTTGTTGAACATAAGCGGGACGTCGTCATTTTACTTGACAGTATTACTCGTTTAGCGCGCGCTTATAATACCGTGGTTCCTCACAGCGGTAAAATTCTTTCCGGTGGTGTGGATTCCAACGCTTTGCATAAACCGAAGCGTTTTTTTGGTGCGGCGCGTGGGGTTGAGGAAGGCGGGAGCTTAACAATTATCGCGACCGCTCTCGTCGATACGGGTAGTCGTATGGACGAAGTTATTTTTGAAGAGTTCAAGGGTACCGGTAATATGGAATTGCAGCTTGATCGCAATTTGTTTCAACGACGAATTTATCCGGCCATTGACATCAAGCGTTCTAATACGCGGCATGAAGAACTGCTTCTTAAAGAAGATGAATTACAGAGGATTTGGTTATTGCGTAAGGCGATTAATGACCTTAACACGGCGGAATCGATGGAATTACTCATCGACCGTTTAAGCAAGTACAAGAGCAACAAAGAGTTCTTAGATAATATGAATAAATAAGGTCAAAGGCTATTTAAAGTCTGAGTCCATCCTATAAGTCGCTACGGTGACGGAGTGGGATAAATAAAACAGGAGAAAGAAACATGAAAGCTGAAATCCATCCAAATTATGCTGTAACAACCATTACGTGTGCTTGTGGTGAAGTGATTCACACGCGTTCGGTCAAGCAGAACATTCGTGTCGAAATTTGTTCGAAATGTCATCCTTTTTATACGGGTGAGAAAAAGTTCGTTGATTCTGCTGGCCGTATTGAGCGTTTTGAGCAGCGATACAAAAAAGGTAAAAAATGATCAATTTCGAGAAGCTCAAAAAAACCAGAGATCGCTATCGCGAACTGGAAGGGCTCCTCGGAGATCCGAAGGTTATCGAAGATCAGCCGCAGTATCAGAAGTTCGCTAAGGAATTTTCCGGAATCAGTCCTCTTGTCGATGCTTTAAAGGAATACGATGCCGCGGTGGCACAAGCAGAGGAATTAAAAAAACTCCTTGAAGAAAAGCAGGACAAGGAATTTGAGGCACTTATCCGTTCGGAGATCACGCAGTTAGAAGCTAATCGTCTTGATTTGGAAAAAAAGATCGATGAATTGGCAAATCCAAAGCGTGTTGAAAAGGATAATGGCGTTATTATTGAAATTCGTGCCGGCACCGGAGGACAAGAAGCTTCGCTTTTTGCCGCGGATCTTTATCGGATGTATTCTCGCTTTGCTGAACGTCAGGGTTGGACGAATGAAATTATGAGCAGCCATGAGTCAGAGGCTGGCGGGTTTAAGGAAGTCGTTTTAAGCGTTTCCGGCAAAGGTGCCGCCCGTCATTTAAAATGGGAAAGCGGTGTTCATCGTGTCCAGCGTGTTCCGACGACCGAGGCATCTGGCCGAATTCACACTTCGGCCGCGACCGTCGCAGTTTTGGAAGAGCCCGAAGAGGAAGTGGTCATTAAAATTGATCCTAAAGATCTTAAAATTGACGTGTATCGTTCATCCGGGCCCGGTGGGCAGAGTGTAAATACGACGGATTCCGCGGTGCGGATGACACATTTTCCGACTGGAATCGTTGTGGTTTGTCAAGATGAACGCTCACAGTTAAAAAATAGAGCTAAGGCGATGCGTGTTTTACGTGCTCGGATCAAAGATAAAATGGATCAGGAAAACTTTGAAAAAACAAGTAAGCATCGCAAGTCGCAAATCGGTACGGGAGATCGCAGCGAAAAAATTCGCACATATAATTTTTCTGATCATCGTGTAACGGATCATCGCATTGGTTTTACAAGTCATCAATTAAGCAGTGTTATGGATGGTGATCTTGGCGATTTGACCGCGGCTTTGATAAAAGCGGAAGATCAAAATTTAGCAGAGCAGGACCAGTCATGACCGAAAAAGAATTAATGTTAACTGCGATTTTAGAGTGTGACCGAAGCAATCTTTATGCACAACCTACTCCGTTATCAGCTCAACAGACAGAAAAATTGCAAGATATGGAAGAGCGTCGTCGTCGCAATGAACCCTTGCAATATATTCTCAGGACAACGGATTTCTTCGGATTGAAATTTAAAGTGGACCCCCGTGTTCTCATTCCTCGCCCAGAAACAGAACTTCTTGTTGAAAAAATTATTGAGTTTTCTTCTCGCCAACATGGAGCGCAATTGCGGATTCTCGATGTTGGGACTGGTTCAGGTAATATCGCGATTGCTTTGGCAAAATCTTTTATTCAAGCTCGCATTGTTGCGATGGATATTTCGTCTGATGCTTTAAATGTAGCCCGTGAAAATGCTCGCATTAATTGCGTGAACCATCAGGTTGATTTTGTACATTGCGACTTTATGGAATTTGCTGAGAATTATCGTGAGGCAGAAAAACGCTTTGATATAATAGTTTCCAATCCTCCGTATATTGCAACGCCATTGCTTGCGACTTTACCGTTGGATGTTAAAGAGGAGCCTAATCTCGCCTTAGATGGAGGGGAAGATGGCTTGGATTTTTATCGTGTCCTTATTGGGCACGCAAAGTATTTTTTGAATGATGGCGGATTTCTCGCTTGCGAGATTGCGGATGGGCAGAAGAAAAGTCTAACCCAGTTGCTTGCGGACAATCATTTTACGAACTTCACTTTTTATAATGACTTTCGCGAGACACCAAGATTTTTCTTAGCTCAGGCAATATGAGAAATTTTATAAAGACGACGTGACGATCGTAGATGATTGCCACCGCAGTATAAAATAAAGGATAATCGCTCATGGACAAATTGGTTATTGAAGGCGGGAAAAAGCTTAAAGGTGAAATCCGCGTAAGCGGTTCTAAGAATTCAACCTTACCTATTCTTGCGGCAACACTTCTGACCGACGAGAAGTGTGTTATTCGCAATGTACCTAAATTGCGTGACACATTGACAATGATTAAATTATTGCGGTCATTGGGAAAAAGTGTTGACTACAACAATAATATCGCAGTTATCAGTGGTCCTGCGAATAGCTCGACGGCGGAATATAAGCTTGTTTCTACCATGCGGGGGTCATTTTGTGTCATGGGGCCGTTACTAGGAAAGTTCAAAACCGCTAAAGTTTCTTTACCCGGTGGATGCGTCATTGGAATTCGTCCTGTCGATTTGCATATCAAAGGCTTCAAAGCGCTTGGTGCTAAAATTGAAGTTGCCGCCGGTTATGTCATTGCGACCGCGCGTCAACTCAAAGGCAACTTGATTTATCTTGGTGGCATTTTTGGCCCATCTGTTTTAGCCACTGGGAATGTCATGATGGCGGCAGTTTTGGCTCATGGTGAAACAATTATTGAAAGTGCGGCGTGTGAACCGGAAGTTGAAGAACTCACCGAATTCTTAATCAAGATGGGCGCGCATATTGAGGGTAAAGGCACGTCGCGTTTAGTGATACGTGGTGTAAAGCGATTGCATGGTGCCGAGTATGACATTGGACCTGATCGAATTGAAGCTGGAACATTTGTGCTTATGGCCGCGGCAACCGGAAGCACGTTGACTTTAAAGAATGTTAAATATGCGCAGCTTCTCGTTTTAATGGATCGACTTGAACACGCGGGCGTTAAATTTAAAAAGGGCAAGGATTCATTAACGATCATTGGTCCGAAGAAATTAAAACCGGTCAGTGTTACGACATATCCTTATCCGGGTTTTCCGACAGATTTGCAAGCTCAATTTATGGCGCTGATGGCTATTACTCAAGGTGTGAGTGTAATTACCGATAAGGTTTTTCCCGACCGCTTTATTCATATCGCGGAATTAAATCGTATGGGTGCTAATATCCGTCGTGATAGCGGAGTTGCGATTGTGGAAGGTGTTAAATATCTTTATGGCGCTCCGGTTATGGCTTCTGATTTGCGTGCTTCCGCGGCGTTAGTTTTAGCTGGGTTAGCGGCGAAGGGCAAAACAGAAATTCATCGTATTTATCATTTAGAACGTGGTTATGAAAATATTGATGAGAAATTAAAAAAAGTCGGCGCTGTTATTTATCGTGAGAAAGAATAACTGATCCATTGCGAGCCACAGAAAACGTAAATTGTTTTTAGGAAGAGCTTTGATGTGGCGCGGCAATCTTTTAGAGATTGCTTCGTCGCCATGAATAATTGAACGGCTCATCGCAATGGTTGGAGACATCAATGCTGCTTATTATCGACAATTACGATTCTTTTACATACAACTTGGTTCAGTATTTTGGCGAGTTGAAAGCAAGCATGAAGATTTTTCGTAATGATGCATTGACGATTGAAAAGATTCGTCGTTTAAAACCGTCTCGGATTGTGATTTCACCGGGACCCGGTCGTCCGGAGGACGCAGGGATTTCTGTAAATGTCATTAAGAGTTTTAGTGGTAAAGTCCCGATTTTGGGTGTGTGTCTGGGTCATCAGGCTATTGGTTACGCGTTTGGTGGTAAAATTATTGGGGCTAAGCATTTGATGCACGGTAAAACATCTTTGATTGAACATGCTGGAACGGATATTTTTAAGAATTTGGAAGTTCCGTTTGAAGCTACCCGTTATCATTCACTTGTCATTGACCCGAAGTCTTTGCCGGATTGTCTTGAAGTGACAGCTTGGACGAAGGACAAGGATAAGGAAATTATGGGTATTCGTCACAAAAAAATCCCACTATGGGGTGTCCAATTTCATCCTGAATCTATTCTCACCAAAGCCGGAATGGGAATTTTAAAGAATTTCCTGAAAATTTCATAATATGGATCGATATATTCATATATTGCAGGATCGTCAAGATTTAAGCGAAAGCGAAATTGCGACGGTAATGCACCTGATCATGTCCGGCAAAGCGCCGAAGGAAGCTTTGGGGAGATTTTTATTGGCTTTGAATCTCAAAGGTCCTACCGTCGATGAAATTACGGGTGCTGCCAAAATGTTGCGCCAGTTTTCACTTGAAGTTAAAACGAAACATAAGGTTGTCCTCGATACGTGTGGTACGGGTGGAGACAAGAAAAATACTTTTAATATTTCCACGATCACAGCTTTTGTTGTTGCGGGTACGGGTGTTGTTTTAGCCAAGCATGGGAATCGTTCCGTTTCAAGTCGTTGTGGGAGTGCTGATGTTTTGGAAGCCCTTGGTGTAAATCTCGATGTTAAACAGGAACATTTGGGTGAATGTTTGGACAAAGTTGGGATTGCGTTTCTTTTCGCACAAAAACTTCATCCAGCGATGAAAAACGTTGCGCCGGTTCGAAAGGATCTTGGCGTCGAAACAATCTTTAATATTCTAGGACCACTCTTGAACCCGGCAAAAGCGACACATCAAATGATGGGTGTTTATAATCGTGATTATGTTGAACCATTGGCGAGGGTTTTGAAGAATTTGGGTTTGCGGCGAGCTTTGGTTGTGTATGGCAGCGATGGACTCGATGAAGTCACGACCACAGCAAAGACCTTTGTTAGTGAGTATAATGGCAAAGAGATTTTAAGTTATGATATTGATCCTAAAGAATTAGGATTGAGTTTGGCGCAAGAATCTGATCTTAAGGGTGGTGATTTGCCCGAGAATGCCGCAATTGCCCTTGATATTTTGATGGGAAAGTCTGGCCCAAGAAGAGATATTGTTGTTTTAAATGCGGCGTGTGCTTTGTATTGCGCGGAAAAAGTTTCAGCAATTTCTGACGGTATTGTTCTTGCAAAGCAATCGATTGACAGTGGTAAGGCTATGAAGAAGTTGGAAGAATTGATCGCCTTCACGCAAGGATTAAAGACGTGAAAAGGGATTTCTTAAAAGAGATCGTCGCTTATAAAAGAGAGCTTCTAGAGCAAAAAAGCGGGTATTATGGTGCCCTTAAGAAAAATGTTAAGACGACACCGCATAGTCGGTATGGCCTTTTTAAGAAAGCGATCAGTAATCCTGGTCGTGTGAATTTGATCGCAGAGATTAAGAAAGCTTCGCCTTCAGTTGGAATTATCCGAGAGCCCTTTGATTTGAATGGATTGGCACGAACATATAAGGAAAACGGCGCGGCGGCGATTTCTGTTTTAACGGAGGATAAGTATTTCTTGGGTAAACCAACGTATGTCCGTCGGGTCTGTGAAGAAGTTGCGATGCCTGTTTTAACAAAGGATTTTATTATTGATGAACATCAGATTTATGAAACATTTTGTCAAGGATCAAGCGCTGTTCTTTTGATTGTCGCGATTTTAGACGACGCTTTGTTGAAAGATTTGATGCAAATTGCCGCGGATTTAGATATGGATTCTCTTGTTGAAGTTCATGATGAAGCTGAGTTGCAGCGAGCGCTGAAAGTTGGGGCAGATATTATCGGAATTAATCATCGCAATTTGGCGACATTAGCAATTGATTTGTCCGTTAGCGAAAAACTCGTTTCGCAAATTCCGCGCGGAAAAGTAATTGTTGCGGAGAGTGGAATTAAAACGAACGAAGAAATTAAGCAATTGCAATCTTTGGGAGTCCATGCTGTTTTGATTGGGGAAAGTTTTTTGCGATCCGCTGATGTTGGAGCGAAAGTTAGAGAAATCATGGGAGTAAAATAGTTTAGCAATTCCTGCAGGATTACTAAATTATTTTTAAATATGGAAGCAGGAAGTCGAAAGGATTTAAAAATAAATGTTAAAAGCAAAAATTTGTGGAATGACAGATTCGAAAGATGCCCTTTTGGCCGCGTCATTGGGCGCGTGGGCTGTTGGGTTCATTTTTTATAAAAAAAGTAAGCGATTTGTCGGGCCGTATAAGGCTAAGAAAATCATTTCTGATTTGCCGCCATTTGTCACACCAGTTGGTGTCTTTGTCGATCAAAAACAGGGAGCCGTTAAGGAGATCGCGGAGTTTTGTGGATTAAGGGTTTTACAATTCCATGGTAATGAAACGCCCGATTTTTGTAAGCGGTTTGATACGTACAAAATTATTAAAGCCTTTCGTGTTGGCGAAGCATTTAACATTGATCTTTTGCGTCCTTACAAGTCGATTGTCAGTGCTTTTCTTTTTGATCGTCATGAAGAGGGCGTGCAAGGTGGAACAGGAAAAACATTTGATTGGAAGTTGATTAAGGAAGCAAAGAATTTTGGTGTACCGATTATTCTTTCTGGTGGAATTCATTCCAATAATGTTCGCACGGCGTTTGAGGAAATTGGTCCGTACGCGGTGGATTTATCTAGCGGTGTTGAGGATGCGCCGGGCAAGAAGAGTGAGCGTTCTATGACCGAGTTTTTTAAACAACTTGTTCTTCCAGTATCTATTTAGTCTTTCGTAAGTTATTGCTGGCCTTTGGTTTTGTGCTCTTGTGGAGTTCAAATGCATATGCTATCTTTGGATTAAGCCGATAAAGGCAAACCCGCCGAAAGACGGGGACGTCCCGTAAGGGACCGCGGCGTCTAATCGGACGACGTGGCAAAGCTACAGGCCTAAATTGTCTTCAAACCAGGAAGGCCCCCTAGCTGTGGGCAGTGTGTAGACACGGTGAAGGTGAAGGGACAATAAGGTGGCTGAGTTGCCGAAGAGAGGTACTGGCGGCATAGGTTGCTGCCGGCTTTATCGGCCCTCTTTTCCCTTAAGTGATTAAGGGATTTTTTATTTTTTAAGGAAATTCGCTGCATATTTTTCTCTTATGTTATAATACCCCCCATGTCAGAAAAACTTTTACGTGTTTATAAGCCTTTTGATCTGAGTAAGGTTAAAGAGCATCTTTTGATTTACGGTGATTTGTCAGGGCAATGCAGTCATTGTCAGAATATGGACGTGAAACTGGAAATGGTTTCCTGCCCGAATTGTCGAACAGATTTTCGTTATATCGCCTTCCGCAATGTTCAGCATCACATGCCTAAAATTGTGAATATTAATCTTAACCGCCAAGATTTGACGATTATTGACTATGATGATTTTAGTCGTACGTTGGGGGCTAAAAAAGCAGAGGATTTTTTTAAATGATTAATGATAAACGTTTGATTAAATTAACACAAAAGGTTCTCAGCTATAATTCTGAAAATCCGCCGGGGAATGAATTGGCTTTAGCAGATTTTATTGAAAAAGACATGCGTTCATTGGGGATTGACGTTAAAATTCATACTTTTGCAAAAAACCGGCCCAATATTATTGCGACGCTTAAAGGAAAAGGTCCTCATGCCGCTAAAGATTCCGTTCTTTTAACGCCGCATTTTGATACAGTCCCCATTGGCAGCGGTTGGAAATTTGACCCGCTGGGTGGACAGATTAAAGGTGGCAAAATTTATGGTCGCGGGGCGAGTGATGATAAGGGGAATTTAGCCTGTTGTATGGAAGTGATGAGGAGTTTGGTTGAAGACAAAGTGATTTTAAAACGTGATATCATTATGGCCGCGACTGTCGACGAGGAAACAGGCAGCAAGGCGGGCATTATTCCTTTGCTTGATAAGAAGATTTTGAAACCGGGTTATGGTTTGATTGTCGATTCGGACGAGTTTTATACAATCATTTGTCAAAAAGGTTTGTTGCACACGCGCGTTCAGATTTTTGGAAAAAAAGCGCATGGCGCGTACAATTGGCGCGGTGTCAATGCGATTGAACAGGCGAGTAAAGTAATACAGCTTTTGAAAGCTCATCAATTTAAATATAAGAAGCATGCCATTTTGCATCCACCAACGATGAATATTGGGACGATTCGTGGAGGCGATAAGGTCAATATGGTTGCCGATTTTTGTGAATTTTCGTTGGATACTCGCTTTTTACCGGGTATGAAATCAAGTGATGTTGTAGCAGAAATTAAATCGATTGTTCGAAAAGTCACGCCAAAATTTAAAATTATTATTGATGATTTACAGCAGCCGTATGAAATTGCGCCAAATCATCCTTTTGTCCGCACATACGTCGATACCGCTAAGAAAATGAAAATTCACGCTGAAGTCAAGGGTAGTGAAGGCGCGACGGTTATTACGTTTTTCAAGAAGCATGGGATTCCTGCTTTCGCGACGGGGTATGGTGCTCGAGGGACGGCGCATACGACAGATGAATACGCTAAAGTGAATACCTTGATAAAAGGCGCTAAGTTAATGGAAAGATTTATTAAAGATTTTGATCGGACATAATATGAAAACGATTGTGTTTGGTTTTCTTGGGGTATTTGTATTGGCTACATCTGTACAAGCCGCGAATGATTTGTCGGATTTTATCGGTGAAAAAATCACATATTCGATTAAGCAAATGGGTGTGAAAGCTGGTGAAGCAACGTTAAGTTATGAAGGTCCAGCTTTTAAGGAAACGAAAGATTACCTTCTTATTGTTTTCAAAGCTGATGGATTTAATTTTATGGATACAGAAATGATTTACGCTGATCCGCAGACACTTTTACCACAAATTGTCGTCCGTGATCTTAATATTTTTGGCAAGAAAGAACAGATCACCGAATATTACGATACGCAAAAAGGAACCGTGAGAATTGTTAAAACAGTTTCCGGTACAACGACAGAGGAGACGATTAATAAAAAAGGCATGATTGACAATATTTATTGCTTTATTTATCGTTATCGTCGTGACGGCGAGTTTAAGGTTGGGGAGACAATCGCCATTTTTTTGCCGACAATGGATTTGAATATTAAGGTGGAAAATAAGCGCAATTTATCGACAGCTGGGAAGAAGTATGACGCCATTTTTATGCAAAGTACGCCGTCGAAATACAAGTTGTGGTTTGACGCCAACGCTGGGAAAATTCCTTTGCGTATTGATGGCGCTGTCGGTGTTGGGAGTACGTCGATGACAATGACAAGCTATGAATCCAAACGCGCGTACGCTTTAAATCACACAGGACTTGAATTCAATGTCAGTGCCCGATAAATCAGGTCATTTTGGTGAGTTTGGTGGCAAGTATGTTCCCGAGACTTTGATGTCGGTTTTAGAGGAATTGGAAACAACTTTCACGAAAGCTCGCAAAGACAAAAAGTTTAAGGATGAATTTGCGTATTATTTGAAAGAGTATGCCGGTCGTCCAACAAATTTGTATCTCGCTAAGCGTCTTACCAGTCAATTCAAAAATCTCAAAATTTATTTAAAGCGCGAAGATTTGCTTCATACTGGCGCGCACAAAATTAATAATACGTTGGGTCAAATTATTTTAGCCAAGCGAATGGGTAAAAAGCGGATCATTGCCGAGACTGGTGCTGGTCAGCATGGCGTTGCGACCGCGACTGCGGCGGCGCTTTTTGGATTGCAGTGTGAGATTTACATGGGCGCGGAAGATATCAATCGTCAGTCGCTCAATGTTTTTCGTATGAAGCTTATGGGCGCTAAAGTTATTCCGGTTACAAGTGGCTCAAAAACACTTAAAGATGCGATGAATGAAGCTATCCGCGATTGGGTCACGAATGTTCGTAATACGTTTTATATCATCGGATCTGTTGCCGGTCCACATCCGTATCCTTTGATGGTTCGTGAATTTCAATCAGTGATTGGTCGCGAAGCTCGTCGACAATTTCGGGCTAAAGAAAAGCGGCTGCCAAGCTATCTGGTCGCGTGTGTTGGCGGGGGTAGTAATGCCATGGGTTTATTTCATGCTTTTTTTAATGACACACAAGTTAAAATTATTGGTGTTGAAGCCGCTGGTCACGGATTACAAAGTGGGGAACATTCTGCCGCGATATGTGCCGGACAAACCGGAGTTTTGCATGGTAGTAAAAGTCAATTATTACAGACATCCGAAGGTCAGGTCAAAATTGCACATTCGATTGCCGCTGGTTTGGATTATCCCGGTGTTGGGCCGGAACATTCGTACTATAAGAAAATTGGTCGCGCGGATTATGTTGGTGTCACGGATAAAGAAGCTATCATCGGATTGAAATTGCTATCTCAGACGGAAGGGATTATTCCCGCGCTTGAAACGAGTCATGCGATTGGATATTTGTCACGTCTTGATAGTAAAGCCAAGAAGAATTCGACAGTTATCGTCTGCCTTTCGGGACGAGGGGACAAAGATGTGAACACGATGAAGGAATTGATATAGAAACTTTTTGTCCATTGCGAGAAGTCCTGCAGGGACGACGTGGCAATCTTAAATAGATTGCTTTGTCACTGCGTTGCTCGCAATGGCAGGTATAGGATAATGCAAAATAGAATTGACAAAAAATTCGCGGAATTAAAGAAGAAAGGCCAAAAAGCTTTTATTGCTTTTGTCACGGCCGGTGATCCTGATCTCGAAACGACGGTTGATTTGGTTCGTGGTTTTGAGAAAGCGGGTGTTGATATCGTCGAGTTAGGTGTGCCTTTTTCGGATCCCTTAGCGGACGGGCCGATTATTCAAGCCGCTTCCCAGCGTGCATTATCAAATGGAACAACAATCCCTAAGATTTTTGCGGCTGTACGCGCAATCCGTCAGTTTTCAGAAATTCCTCTTGCCTTAATGACGTATTACAATCCTGTTTTTCATTATGGTGAATCTAATTTTGTTAAAGATGCAAAAGCTGCCGGCGTTGATGGCATCATTGTTCCGGATTTGCCTCCGGAAGAAGCCAAAACTTTGATCGCAATGAGCCGCAAGTCTGATTTTGCGACCGTGTTTTTTTTGTCGCCAACAACGACAGATCGCCGAATTAAAAAGATCGTCAATGCTTCCACAGGTTTTATTTATTATGTTTCTCTAACGGGAGTAACGGGAACTCAGCAAGGTTTGCCCAAGGATATTATTGAGCGTATTAAGAAAGTCAAACGTGCCACAAACATGCCGATTTGTGTTGGCTTTGGTGTTTCCACCGCTCAAGACGTTCAATTGATTAGCCGTGTCGCGGACGGTGTTATTGTGGGGAGCGCAATTATCAATGAAATCCAAAAGCATAAGGATTCGGCGGCTTTAACTCCGTTGATTGTAAAATTTGTTCAACAGTTGTCCTCAAATCTGAAGGAATAGCATGTATCAAAAAACAATATTGGATCATGGTTTAAGAGTTGTCACTCATGATATGAGTGAACGGGAAAGTGTGGCTTTGGGATTTTGGGTTGGTGTCGGCGGTCGTTATGAAGTGGATCGTATCAAAGGCGCGGCGCATTTTCTTGAACATATGGCTTTTAAGGGGAGCGCCAAATATTCTTGCGAAAAAGTTAAGATGCTTATTGAAGGTGTCGGTGGGTCGGTTAACGCGTTTACATCAGAGGAACAGACTTGTTTTTATGCGAAGTTTCCGGCACGGCATGTTGAAAAAATTTTTGATGTTTTAAGTGATATCGTTTTTCACCCATCGATTCATAGTAAAGATGTTCGTAAGGAAAGTACTGTCATTGTTGAGGAAATCAAAATGTATCATGATTTGCCGCAATATTATGTTCATGAACTTCTTGATGAATTGATGTGGCCAAATCATCCATTGGGTAAAGGGTTGGCCGGTACGCCGCAGACCGTTTCGGCAATGACAAGTCAAGACCTTAAAGTATTTCATAAAGAGCATTATCATTCTGGAAATATTGTTATTGCGGCCGCGGGGAAGGTGAGTCATAGTCAAATTCGTGGTCTTGTGGATAAAAAATTTCACAAAATACCGGGTGGATTGCGTTCAGAATTTCTTAAGGCTGATAATTCTCAGAAAAAGCCAAAGATCAAGATTTTTAGAAAGACAACCGAGCAGATGCATTTGGCGATCGGTGTTCTTGGGTTAGAAAGTGAGCATAAAGACAAATACGCCCTTAATTTGTTAAATATTATTCTCGGCGGGAACATGTCGAGTCGACTTTTTGATGAGGTACGTGAAAAACGTGGATTGGCGTATTCAATCGGCTCTTCGGTTAAGTATTTAAAGGACACTGGTATGCTTATGGTTCGTGCTGGCGTGGATAATACCAAGTTGGTCAATGCCGTAGATGTTGTGATCAAGGAGCTGGCTAAAATCAAGCGTAATGGCGTGAAGATTGATGAATTGCAAAGAGCCAAGGATTTTTACCTTGGGCAAGTGCTTTTGGCATTGGAGGACACGATGGATCACATGCTGTGGATTGGTGAATCAACCCTGACACGTGACAAAATGCGCAGCATGGCAGAAATTATCAAGCTTGTTAAAGGGGTCATGATTGAAGATATTAAGCGTGTCGCGCAAATGGTTTTAAATGAACACCGGTACAACTTTGCCGTCGTGGGGCCTGTTGATGCCCAACAGGAAAAGCAGTTGAATCGGCTTCTGGGGATATAAAACAATACACATGTTCGATTTTTGATTTGACAAGGGTATTATTATTCGGTAGACTTTACCTACTCTTGAGGTTAAGTAAACAAATTAATGGAGGAACTAAATGGAAAAGTTATCTTTTTACGATGTGAAGACCAAATCAAAATTTGATGCTGATGATTACAAAGTTGTCGAAAAGTCAGGTAGATTTTTTGCTGTTACTAAATCCCCGAAAGGCACACATGAGTGCTGGAGAGTTTTAGGTAAGGATCAGGCTGCTAAATTAAAGAAAAAGTAGGCTCGTTTGAGCACAATTTCGCCAGCGAACGCTGTTGCGGAATCATTTAACTTTGACCCAATTAGGGTTAGGACTAGGCTTTAGATTTTGGAAGCAAAGCGTACACTCAAAAAAGCGCCTCAAACATCCCTGCAGATAGCTAAAATAGCCGCTAAGTTTGCGTCGGAAATAAAGGCAGAAGAGATCACTGTTTTGGACATGCGCCAAGTCGTGAATTTCTGTGATTTCTTTGTAATCGCGAGTGGCACATCAACACGTCACGCTCAATCGATTGCCGAAGGTGTCGTAGACGGGTTTGCAAGTTTGGGGTTGAAAGTTAGACGTAAAGAAGGTCATCGCGAAGGTGTGTGGGTTCTCGTGGACGTTGGGGATGTTGTGATCCATGTGTTTGAAAAAGAAACTCGCGAATTTTACGGTCTTGATCATCTTTGGCAGGACGCCAAGCCGGTGAAGTGGAAGCGCTAAAGCTTTAGACCAGGGTTTAGTGCATTGCTTAATAAAGTCCTAACTGTTCAAAGTGCACCAGTATACTGTGCAAAGCATACTTTCAAAAACACAGTACTTTAGATTAAAATTTGGGCTCTCATCCTTGCACGCGTATCGCATATAAGGGGAGAGCCCATTTTCTCGAATAGGTTGTTTATCATTCCGTTATGCTGATTAGATTACGTCAAAAAATTATTGAAACAACACAAAAGTCGTTAAAATCTTTTTTCGACGGCCAAACCATGCCTTTGGTGGAGGTGGAAGTCCCCGCGGATAAAACACACGGAGATTTTTCCACTAATATTGCCCTTAAATCTACCAAACTTTTAAAACGTCCACCTTTAGAAGTTGCAGCAACTTTTTGTGACGCGATTCGCGCCGGTTTTCAGAAGGCTGGAATGAATGATAAAATTGCTAAAATTGAAGTTTTAAAGCCCGGCTTTATTAATTTCTATCTTTCGCCAGTTTCGCTTTGTGACATTTTAGAGCAAACATTGCGGGATAAGGAAAATTATGGCAAAAGTGATTTTGGAAAAAGTCGTAAAATTAATATTGAATTTGTGAGCGCGAACCCAACGGGGCCTTTAAGTGTGGCGCATGCCCGTCAGGCCGCGGTCGGGGATGCTTTAGCCAATATTTTTAATTTTATCGGTTTTTCCGCGACCAAAGAATATTACGTGAATGATGAGGGGAATCAGATAAATATTTTAGGAAATTCTGTTTATTTGCGAGCTTTAGAGCGTCTGGGGCAAAAAGAGGAATTTCCCGAAGATTGTTATCAGGGGCAGTATATTTATGAAATGGCGGATGTTTATTTGGCAGGAAAGAAAATAAAGACAGTTCAGCAATTACAGGCTTTATCACAAGAAGACATTCGACAATTTGCTGTTGGATACTTGATGACGGTGATTAAAGATGAGTTAAAAGATTTTGGTGTAACGTTTGACGTCTGGTCACATCAGAGCAAAATTGCCGGAGAAGATCAGATTAAAAAGACATTATCTGAACTTCAATCAAAGCGACATATTTATGAGAAAGAAGGCGCGCTTTGGTTTAATACAACGCAGTACGGTGATGATAAGGATCGCGTCGTTCGTAAAAGTGATGGCAGTTATACATATTTTATGCCGGACATTGTTTATCATCAGGATAAATTCCGACGAGGATTTGAAAAAGTCTTTAATTTGTGGGGACCAGATCATCACGGGTATATTCAACGTTTATCGGCAGCAATACAGTCATTAGGTCAGCCTAAGGAAGCTTTGCATGTTTTGATTGTGCAATTAGCGACCTTGTATCGGGATGGTCAGGAAATTCAAATGTCGACTCGCCGAGGTCAGTATATTACATTGCGCGAGGTCATTGAAGAGGTCGGTGTGGATGCGGCGCGCTTCTTCTTTTTGATGCGTTTGGTCGAAGCTCACTTGGACTTTGACCTTGCGCTTGCGAAAAAGGAAACACCGGAGAACCCAGTGTATTACATTCAATACGCGCATGCTCGCACCTATTCTGTTGAAGCAAAAGCCAAGGAAGTGAATTTATCTGCTAAAGCCACCGGATTTAAAAATTTACAGGAAGCGGAAGAAGTCGACTTGATTAAGAAAATCGGTCATTTTCCGATGATTCTTTTGTTTTGCTGGCGTCAAGCTGATGTTTTTGCTCTTGTCAATTATTTACAGGAATTGGCAGCGGTGTTCCATCGTTTTTATGATCGTCAACGTGTTGTCGATGTTGAGAAACCTGAGTTATCCGCGGAGCGTTTGGCTTTGATCAACGCGAGTCGTATTGTTATTGCTAATGGTTTACGGCTTTTGGGTGTAAGTTCGCCTCAAAAGATGTAGTAAATGTGGCCTCGAATATTGAAACTCGATTACGAGAAGTCTTGTAGCGATGACAAAGCAATTTTAACTAAATTCATTTATGCCTACTGTCCTGACACAAAAATTTTGGCAAGTCCGCAACCCCGATCCCCGTCTTCAAGTTCTTCTGAGTAATGCATTAAAAGTTCATCCTTTGATCGCGCAAGTTCTTGCTAACCGCGGGATTATCACACCGGAGGAAGGCCATGAGTTCTTATTCGCGGATATGGAGAAACTGCATAATCCTTTTCTTATGAAAGATATGGAAAGAGCGATTGGGAGGATTAAAGAGGCAGGAGAGAAGGGTGAAAAGGTTTTAATTTTTGGTGATTATGATGTTGATGGTGTGACATCGTCGGCACTTTTGCATAAAATTCTTACGCGCTTAGGTATAAATGTCAGTAATCATATTCCGCATCGCATGTCAGATGGGTATGGTTTAAATGACACGATCGGGCAAGTCGCTAAGGACGCGGGTATTAATTTGATTATTGCCGTTGATTGTGGAATTACCGCGAGCCGTGAAGTAGATATTCTTAATGAACTCGGCATTGACGTGATCATTGTCGATCATCATGAACCGTCCCCCGAAGGTCTTCCAAAAGCTTTTGCGATTATTGATCCTAAGCGCCGCGATTGTTCATACCCCTTTAAGCATTTGGCATCAGTCGGTTTGGTGGCTAAAATGAGTCAGGCGCTTTTTGGTAAGGTTCCAGAAGAATATTTGGATTTGATTGCCTTAGGGACAATCGCTGATGTTGTTCCTTTGCGGGGAGAAAATCGTATTTTTGTAAAGTATGGCTTGCCCAAAATGAGCGAGACCAAAAATTTTGGTTTGTCCGCACTTATTGACGCGGCTAAAATCCGCGGTAAGAAATTTCGTCCGTATTATGTTGGTTTTATTTTAGGTCCACGCATTAACGCGACAGGGCGAATGGGCTCAGCGCATAAATCGCTTGATCTTCTTTTGGCGGCTGATAATGTGACCGCGTGTGCTTTAGCACAAGAATTAGAGACTTTTAATACGGAACGCCAGCGGCTACAGCGTGAGGTTGTCGAACAGGCCATGCAAATGGTTGAGCAAGAAATCAATTTTAAGGAACATAAAATCATTGTTTTATGTAAAGAAGGCTGGCATAAAGGTGTTCTTGGTATTGTCGCGTCTCGTGTGGCTGAAACATATTATCGTCCGACGATTATTATTTCAATAGAGGATGGAGTTGGTACAGCTTCCGCGCGATCAATTGCTGGTTTTCATCTTAATGAAGCCCTTCATCATTGCGCTGAAATTCTTGTGACTTTTGGCGGGCATAAGCTTGCCGCTGGTTTGACGATTAAAGAGGAACATGTTGAGGATTTTAAAAAGAAGATTAATCTTTTCGCGAAAGACATTCTTGAAATTCGAGATATGGTTCCGATAATTCATATGGACGCCGAAGTGACATTGTCATCGCTGAGTCTTGAAGTCGCGCAATTGATTGAAGGCCTCGAGCCTTATGGCGAAGGCAATTCTTCGCCAGTTTTTTGTTCCCGTCAGTTGGTTGTGAAAAGTGCGCCTCAAATCATGGGGAAAGATACGATCAAATTTTGGGTGACAGATGGTCAGGCCAGTATTTCCGCGGTAGGTTTTGGTATGGCGAAATATGTGGATTTGGTTCGCCCGGGTCAACAAGTTGATTTAGCCTATGAATTGACGATTGATGATTGGAACAAATCTCCTACGATACAACTTAAGCTCAAAGATATTCGTGAGAGCACAAACTAAAAAGCCTGTTCTCGCTAAAGAACAGGCTTAATTGCAAATCTAAAAAAAGTTTTTATGCCGCGCGGACGACTTTGTTTGCTTTTAAACACTTGGTGCAAACAAGGATTTTTGTGATTGTTCCGCCAATTTTTGTTTTGACAGATTGAAGATTCGGAAGAAAGGTGCGTAGAGTTTTACCAACGATCTTTGAACCCGCGCCGCCTTTACGACGAATCATACCTCGTCTTTTATATTTGTTTCCGGATGCGGAAGTTTTTTCGCAAATTGCGCATGCTTTTGCCATTAAAGTGACCTCATTAAGCTAGATTAAAATGTTCAATACTCTCGTAAGAAGCCTAAGTATACTGAATATGAAAATTTTGTCAAGCGGAAATAATTAACGACATTGTATTAAGTTAGGAATGCTCGATTTAGTAGTTTTTTGGTAATAGCTTTGATAATTACTTCTAAAAATTTAGTATTCGAATAAAAATTTGCTATAATGCCAACATTGTCCAGCAAAGCGGCCGCTGTGACAATTCCGAAATTTATCAACAGCCCTAAAAATTTAGGACAAATCATGACAAACTCAACTCAAACGCTTGATATCAGTGCTTTACCGCATTATCAGAAACGGCGCTTTGTTCCTGCGGATTTTGATTTTTATTCGGTCGAAGCGGTCGTCGGATTATATGAAAAACTGCGTGATCGTTCGGTACTGTCCGCGGACGAGTTACAAGAGTGGCTTATCGATCGCAGTGAGATGGAAGCGGCTTTTGACCAAGCTGGTTCTCTGCTTTACATTCGCATGACATGCCAAACGGATAATCCGGACTATGCTTCTCGATATACGAAGTTTATTGAAGAGATTGTTCCTGCCGTTCGTCCCATCGAAGATCAACTGAATCAAAAATATCTTTCCTTGCGTCAGCAATTTATTGTCGATAAGAAGCGTCTGGAAGTTTATGATCGTAAATTAAAGAATGATGTCGAGCTTTTTCGTAAAGAAAATGTGCCTTTGCAGCGTGATGTACAGCTTTTGAGTCAGGAATACCAGACCATTTGTGGCGCGATTACGGTCAATTTTCAAGGTGAAGAACGTACGTTACCGCAAATGGCAAAATTTTTGCAAGAACCTGACCGTGATATACGCGAAGCGGCGTGGCGCGCGACTGCTCAACGGCGCTATCAGGAAAAAGACCGCCTTAATGAATTATTTGACCGTATGTTAAAAATGCGTCATGAAATCGCTCTTAATGCCGGATGCCGGAATTTTATGGAATATCAATTTCGTTCGTATCACCGTTTTGACTATACTCCGGACGACTGCAAGAAATATCATGTTGCTGTTGAGGAAATCGTTGTTCCTGTTTGCGAAAAAATTTCTGCGCGGCGAACCAGTCAAATGGGCTTAGATCAATTAAAACCATGGGACACGCAGGTTGATTCGTTAAATCGGCCGGCTCTTAAGCCTTTTTCAGAAGTCTCGGAGTTGATCGCGGGAGTTGATAAAATATTTTCGAATATTAATGCTGAACTTGGAGCACAATTTCGTGAGATGGCCGCGTCCAATCTTTTGGATTTGGCAAGTCGCAAAGGCAAAGCTCCCGGCGGATACCAAAATACATTGTCCGAAATTCGTAAGCCATTTATTTTTATGAATGCGGTTGGCGTGGATGATGATGTTCGCACTCTTTTGCATGAAGGAGGCCATGCCTTTCATGCGTATGCGTCGGCATCGGAATCGCTGTATCCTTATCGTCACGCGCCGATGGAATTTTGCGAAGTCGCTTCAATGAGTATGGAGCTTTTAGCGAATGATTATCTGACAGAATTTTATTCCCCGGAAGATCGGACACGTTCATGTTATTCGCATCTTGAGGATGTTATACAGCTTTTAGCGTGGGTCGCGACGGTCGACTCATTTCAACACTGGATTTATGAAAATCCTAAGCATACCGCGGCACAAAGAGAAGAGAAGTGGACCGAAATTTATGAGCGCTTTGGCGGAAAGTTTTTAGACTGGAGCGGATTGAAAGAATTTGAGGCAACGCTCTGGCATCGTCAACTGCATGTCTTTGAAGTTCCGTTTTATTATATCGAATACGGTATCGCGCAATTAGGTGCACTTCAAATTTGGTTAAAGGCTAAAAAAAATTTACCGCAAGCGATCGCGGATTATCGGGGCGCTTTGAAGTTGGGTGGAAGCCGCCCTTTGCCAGAGTTGTTTGCCGCTGCGGGTTTGAAATTTGATTTTTCTGCCGCCACCATTGAACCGTTGGTCAAAGCGGCGCAGGCGGAATTGGGTTTATAATGAAAAATTTGCAAAAATATTTTATTGTGGTTGTCATGAGTGTTGTCTGGGGGTTGGAATTGGTGCTCCCGGGATTCGCGCAGAGTCAACAAAACAGCAATGCGAAGATTGACGAATTGCGCAGTCGCGTTGCTGCTTTGGAAGACTATACGCAAAAATTGCAAGGAAGTCTTAATGATTTTTCCCGCAATCTTGTCAGCAATGTTGATCAACAACTGCAGGCGGTTAAAAGCAATGCGGTTGTTGTAAACCCGCTTTCCAAGAAAGTGTCTAAGATTGAAACCAATACCGGCACATTTCTTCTGGCGGTTTCGCGTATGGATAAAATTGACAAAGGTTATCGATTGTATTTGCAAATTGGTAATCCCAATTCCGCAAATTATGGTGATGTAAAATTGCGTTTGTTTTGGGGAAGTATCGAGAATCCTAGTGCTGGAAAAATGACTTATGAGAAATGGCGTCAATCTTTGACGGGCGCGGAATTTGTTTATTCAGGTGTTTTGGAAGCCGGAGTGTGGACGGATATCGCAGTGGATTTAAAGCCTGCCGAGTATAGTCAATTGCATTACATTGAATGCGAGATGGAAGTAAACACGGTTAGGTTGCAAAAGTCCCGCAATTTTGATTCTGCCGACCCTTTGCGTTAACATGAAGCCGTCGACACGAAAACTTTCTCAAGTTCGAGTTTTGAAAGAGGGGCGTTTCTTAAGTCTTATGTCTCGGGATGGATGGGAATTCGTCTCTCGAAGAAATTGTACGGGCGTCGTCATTGTTCTTGCGGTAACAGATGAAGGCAATGTGATTTTGGTTGAGCAGTTTCGCGTTCCATTAGGCAAGAAAGTTATTGAGTTCCCAGCAGGTTTAGTTAATGATTGCGGTTTAACACGTAAGGAAAGTATTGTTGCCGCGGCGCGACGTGAGCTTTTTGAAGAAACGGGGTATCGCGCCAAGACGATGAATATCGTTATCGATGGTCCAAGTTCGGGTGGAAGCAGTGCGGATGTCGTGACGATTGCTCGAGCGCAAGGGTTGCGGAAAGTCGGCAAGGGCGGCGGGGTGGATTGTGAGGTTATTGAAGTTTTTGAAGTTCCACTTGCTAAAATCGATCAGTGGCTCGCGCGAAAACGCAAAGCAGGTGTCGCGGTTGATCCCAAAATTTATGCTGGACTTTATTTCTTAAAGCAATATCATTCAATCTGCTAAAAAAATTTCTACACTTTTTAAAAACACGCTATATAATGTTCGGGTTTATAAAACACAATAAAATACAGGAGTCGCATAATGAGTAAGATTGTTGAATTATTAGGTAATGATGCAAAATCTCTTCTGGATCACAAGTGCCAGACAATTTCTAAAGATCAACTTACGCTTCCGAGTCCAGACTATTTGGATAAGGTTTTTATCAATTCGGATCGTTCTAATACCGTATTAAAAAATTTGAATTGGATGTATAACAGCGGACGTTTGGGTGCCACAGGATATTTGTCCATTCTTCCTGTTGATCAAGGGATCGAGCATTCGGCTGGCGCGTCTTTTGCCCCGAATCCGGCTTATTTTGATCCCGAAAATATTGTGAAGCTCGCGATCGAAGGCGGATGCAATGCAGTTGCCTCCACGGTTGGCGTTTTGGGTCTGACATCACGTAAATACGCACACAAAATTCCTTTTGTCGTAAAAATCAATCATAATGAATTTTTATCGTACCCGAACAAATTTGATCAAATCATGTTTTCAACAGTTGAGCAATGCGCGGATATGGGTGCTGCGGGTGTTGGTGCGACGATTTATTTTGGTTCTGATGAATCTGCTCGTCAGATCATTGAGGTTTCTAAGGCATTTCACCGCGCGCATCAATTGGGGATGTTCACGATTCTCTGGTGCTATACTCGCAATTCGGCGTTTTTGAAAGATGGCGTTGATTATCACACTGCCGCTGATTTGACCGGGCAGGCGAATCATTTGGGTGTCACGATTGAAGCCGACATCATTAAGCAGAAACTTCCAACAAACAATGGTGGTTACAATGCCGTCAAGTTTGGTAAAACGCATAAACTTGTTTATGATAAGCTTTCTAGCGATCATCCGATCGATTTGACGCGATATCAATTGGCCAACTGTTATATGGGCAAAATTGGTTTGATCAATTCGGGTGGGGCATCGGCTGGTGAGAGTGATTTAGCTGAAGCTGTCAAGACCGCGGTCATTAATAAGCGTGCGGGTGGTATGGGACTCATTTCGGGTCGTAAGGCGTTTCAGCGTCCAATGAAAGAGGGGATTGGTTTATTAAACGCGATTCAGGATGTTTATCTCGATAAAACAGTCACGATTGCTTGAGAATTCGTGCTTTAGGTTTTGCGCAACGGCCTTGTCGAAATTTTCGATAAGGCCGTTTTTATGTAAAAGAACTTTGACAAGACATTTATCAAGACGTAGAATAAAAACACGCTAAGATGAATTTTATTTGTTAATCGTTTGTGCAGAGGGGGTATGAAATGGCCGCAAATAATTACGAAGCAGAAAAACTACTTAAGGATCAACGAGTTATAGAAGAAATACAACGTCATTTGTGGATTGAAAGTGAAAAGGTTGGGCATGATGTTGGTTTTGAAACAGCCAAGGCGGATTGGTTAAAGAAATTTTCGAAAGCGTGGATGGCATACAATATGCCGGAAGCGATTGTTAAAGAGCGAAAAAGTGAGTCTGCTCCAAAAGTAAAAGAAGCAAAAGCGCAAGCGCAAACTCAAGCCTTAGCTGGCAAAGAAGCACAAGCATCGGCTGCAGCTGCGACATCTCCGAAACGCCGCGCAAAATCTTATATTTGATTTTCGTGTTTTCTGTGCGCTCTTTCCCTCTAATTTATATGAACAAATATTAAGAAAGCAAAAAGCTTTCTTAATATTTGTTCATTGAAAAGGATTTTAATGAAAGTCGAAAAATTACAAAAAATTGCAAATTTTGCTGGTCGTCCAGGTCCATTGCTTTTGGTTATTATGGATGGGGTTGGTTTAGGAAAGAATGATGATAGCGATGGTGTTTTTCTAGCCAAGACTCCGTTTCTTGATAATCTTATGAAGGGCAAACTTTATACGACACTTAAGGCTCATGGAAAAGCTGTTGGTATGCCATCCGACGATGATATGGGTAACAGCGAAGTTGGTCACAATGCCTTGGGAGCTGGTCGTGTTTTTGCGCAAGGGGCAAGTTTGGTTAATGATGTCATTAAAAATGGAGCTGTTTTTACAACTCCGGTTTGGAAGCAACTTGTTCACAATGCGAAAAAGCCACAACAAACATTTCATTTTATTGGTTTATTGTCAGACGGCAATGTTCATTCGCACATTGATCATCTTTTGGCCATGCTGCGGAATTGCGCTCAAGAAGGTGTGAAAAAAGTTCGTTTACATGTTTTACTCGACGGCCGGGACGTTTATGAAAAATCAGCGCCGCAATATTTGGAGAAGACAGAAGCTCTTTTAAAAGAACTTAATGCCAAGGGATGTGATTATCGTATCGCGTCGGGTGGTGGACGTATGGTGACGACGATGGATCGTTACAATGCGGATTGGACAATTGTTCAACGTGGCTGGGATGCGCATGTTTTGGGCAAAGGTCGACAATTTGCGAGCGCGAGTGAAGCGGTAGCAACCTTTTATCAGGAAGACCCTCAAATCACTGATCAATATTTGCCAGCATTTGTTATTGCGGATGGTGCGAAAGCAGTTGGAACAATCCAAGATGGCGATTCGGTTGTGCTTTTTAATTTTCGCGGTGATCGGGCAATTGAATTGTCACGCGCTTTTGAAGACGAACAATTTGACAAGTTTGATCGTGTTCGTCGGCCTAAAGTTGTTTTTGCCGGCATGATGCAGTACGACGGCGATATGCATATTCCACATCATTTTCTTGTAAATCCACCAGCCATTGATCGACCGATGAGCCAATACGTTTGTGATTTAGGTATCAAGGCTTTTGCGATTTCGGAAACACAAAAATTTGGTCATGTGACATATTTTTGGAATGGTAATAATTCGGGATATGTTTGTGAGTCTCTTGAGAAATACGTTGAAATTCCTTCAGATAAAATCCGTTTTGATCAGGCGCCGCGCATGAAAGCCGACGAGATTACCGACGCCACAATGCAACTTCTACAATCCGGAGAATTCAAATTTGGTCGTCTCAATTATCCCAACGGTGATATGGTCGGCCATACGGGCGTTCCCGCCGCGATTATTACATCTGTTGAAGCGGTTGATGAAGGTCTTACAAAACTTGTTAAAGTTGTTTCAGATCTTAAAGGAATTTGTGTCATTCTTGCCGATCACGGGAATGCGGATGAAATGTTTACTGTTAAGAACGGGAAGAAAATTGTTAGTACCGCGCATTCGCTTAATCCGGTTCCTTTTATTATTGTTGATCCGCAATATCAGGGGGAGTATGAAATTGCCGATCTTAAGGAGCGTGGTCTCGCTAATGTCGCTGCGACGTTATTTAATTTGCTCGGTTATGAACAGCCCAAAGATTATGCGCCATCATTAATTCGGTTTAAATCTTAGTTTTTTCTCGCCAGTTTTGTTCTTTCAAAAGCTTTTAATTCCGTTTTAGTCGTTCGTTGCGTACGCTCTGTGTATATGCTATTCTTTATCTGTGTTTCCAATTATAAGGAGAAGATATGCCAACTAAGAAATTCGTCTATGTGTTTGTTGTTTTGTCTTTTGTTATTAATTTAATATCTCCAACATTTTCATTCGCCCAAGAAATTGATTTAAAACTCCCGCCTCCATCCAAAATCAAACCGATCAGTAAAGTTTACGCGCCGGCGATGATTAAAGCGGTTACGGTTAATCCGAAAGATCCGTTTCTTTTTGATTTCATTATTGATCGTGGGGATAGTGATCTGAGCGACGAGGCTTTTGAAGTTGAGACACAGAAACTTGTTAAATATTTTTTAGCTGCGTTAACAATTCCGGAAAGTGATTTGTGGGTCAATCTTTCTCCGTACGAAAAAGATGCGATGGTGCCGCAAGTTTTGGGCGTGACGGAATTAGGCAAGGACTTGCTGGTTGAAGACTATTATTTAAAGCAAGTCACGGCCGCGATGACGAATCCCAATACACCGACGGGTAAGAAGTTTTGGTCCTTGGCATACGCGAAAGCGCAAGAACTTTATGGAACGAAGCAAGTTCCGATTAATACTTTTAGCAAGGTGTGGATTGTCCCAGATCAGGCAACTGTCCTTGAAAAAGACGGCAGCGCCTTTATCGCCGACAGTCATTTGAAGGTTTTTCTTGATCAGGATTATTTAGCAATTACAAAGAATTTGGATAATAAGGAGATTGGTACAGACAAACTGGGGACAGCTAAAACACAGGATATTAATGGTTTTTCGTCGGCGATTATTCGTGACGTTGTTTTACCCGAAATTGAAAAAGAAGTTAATGCCGGCGAGAATTTTGCCACGGTTCGGCAGATTTACAGTTCAGCAATTTTAGCCGCGTGGTACAAAAAGCGTTTGAAGGAAAGCCTTCTTGGTAAACTTTACGCGGATCAAGGCAAAGTCGCGGGTGTCAACGCGGCAGACATGGATTCAGGGGACAAGATTTTTGAGAAATACACGGCGGCCTTAAAGACTGGTGCGTATAACATTATCAAACAGGATTTTGATCTTTCGACGCAAAAAATTTTACAGCGTAAATATTTTTCTGGCGGTGTCAAAATGGCTCCGACCGCGAGTACGGCAATTAAGCAATGGACTCCACAAGTAGTTGAGACATTGAATCCGGCAGCCAAGCTCGCTGTCTCGTCAGCGGTTGCAAGTATTCAAAGAGCTTCCTCTGGCGCGGTAGGTCAAGCAAAAGTACCTTCGCGTTTTTCTGTCGCTAGTGTTCGTGTCGCAAATGCTTCCGCGGCTGTTACCGAGCGTGTAAATGCAAGAGTGCAAAATAATCAATCGTTTCGATCCACAGGAGCATGGGACAGTGCTGAAATTGCTCGTACACTTTTAGAGAGATTGCAAGAAGCCCCTGCTCAAGATTCAAGTGTGATTGAAGATCTTGCGATTCGTGCCGCATTAACAACAACTCCTGCTAATTTATCAACTGCTCTCAATTTGAATTCTACTTTGCAAGGCCTTCCAGAGAATACGAAAAATAGTATGCGTGATGGGTTGGCAAATGTTAAACCAGAAATGATTGGGAACCCCGGGTTAGTTAATGGAACTTCGCCGGTACGGACATTGATCGAAGTTGCTAAGAGAAATCCAAGTGATATGTTAGATAGTCTTGGAATGGGATCAGCGGAATTGGCGATGTATCTCGTTGCAAAGGAAGGCCCCCAATCCGATAGTCAATTAGAAAAAATTGGTTTTACTCCGGAGCAAGTATCACGTATTCAAGGGTATGTTAGTCGTTTGGAGGAAACAGCTCCCGCTAAATGGACCGAACTTAAAACACATGTTAATAATCCCGGGATTTTTGCAAATGAAGCAAATAATCTCTTGGCTAATGCGCATCAATTGGATGCGACGGGAAGAACAGAAAGTTTTCAGCAGTTTAAGCAACAAATGCCAAGAGCGATTGCGGACTTAAGTGGGACACAGGCAGTTTCATCAAGCAGTGCTTTACAAGAGCGCAATGATTTGCAAGCGGTTATTTTAATTAACAGTGTACAGCAAGCAGGTCTTGCAAATTATTATGAGCAAAGTTCTAATCCGCAAATTCGAGATAATGCGTCAAAAATTAGTGCTGCAATGGTAAAAGTTGCAGAAAATCCAAATAATTTCCGAAATCCATCAGCGCTCGTTATGGCTTTGGAATCTACCGACAGAAGCTTGTCTCCAGAGGTGATCTTGGCTGTTTCGAATGCCCCGGCAATTGCTGAACTTGCCAATGTGCAGCGGACTTCTTTTTCAAATCAGCAAAATGCTTTGAGTGCATTGCCATTTGCTGATGAAGCAACGATTAGTCAGGCTTTGTCTGCCGCTGGTGTTGCAAACGCGCCACAAGTGGCAAAAAATTTTACGACATTTCGTAACGAAAATCCGACAGCCGCGAGAAATACATCCACACTCGCAAGTGCTAATCAAAGTGAAATGGCCGGTGCTTTCGAGCAAGCCGCAACAACTTCAGGTTTTCAGCAAGCGATGACGCCGTATGTCGCGACAAATTCGGATCCGCAATGGAGTGTGTTAGCTTTTGCTCCAGAGAATGACGTAGCGGAAGCGATTAGAGTTTCGGCAAAAAAGACAATGACCGAAGCACGTGCGGCTGCAAAACAAATTGCAGATGTTCGTCGCAAAAATCCAAGCGCATTGCGCAATGCTGATACGTTCAGGGCTGCTGTTGAAGCTCCTGTGGCAGAGGACATAGGGAATTTGGTTGCGCAAAATGCTTTTGTCGGGCTAGTCAATAGATATTCACCACCGACAGCCGCGATTAACAAAGCCAATATTAATGTTGTTGCGCATCAGCTGTACGGCGCGATGTCAGAAAAAGATCGAAGTGATTTGCGTCTTACAAGCGTTGCACAGGTCGGAAGATTATTGGCGTCGGCGCAGGGAAGTGGCGCTTTGAATGATGCGGATAAACTCGCGAGTACGCGTAAACTTAATACTCTTTTGACATTGCCAAGTGTTCAACCCGTAGCGAGAAATCTGTTGGGGGAAGGACCCACAACAGCATCTTCAACTATTAATTACATCCAAAATGTTTTAGCTCCTAATGTTAATGACGCGACATTAGTAAAATCTATTAATGATTCCTTACCTAAAAAATTCACTGCGCCACAAAAAGGTTTAGTCGCAGAGGGGTTTTCGACAATTAAGCAAACTGCTGCTGAAAATCCGGCTTTAGCGGCAAGAATTGCTGAGGTGGCAACGGTTAGTCAACTTATGGCCGTCATAGAAAGTGACGCTTCTTTGTCGGGAAAGATTAGTGGAGCGCAAATAGCCCAGATGCAACGGGTAGAAGATCGTGATATTCAGAAACTCGGTGGTATCGATTTAAGTGCGGAGCGTATGGACTTGCAGATTAATCGCGACGGAAATGGTGTGGTCTTGCCGATTTCTGATCAAGACCTTAAAGATTTAAAAATTGATGGTTTAGCTCCAATTATTCTTGGTGTTGAGCCAGCAACGCCGGCTAGCGTGCCGTTCTTGATGAATTTGTCTGGTGGAACGACCGGTAAATAAAAAAGTTTTACGAGGTAAATTCTAAGGGAATCAGCTTAAAACTGATTCCCTTTTTATTTGTAAAAAAGCGATATTTTATGCCTAAACGACTTAAATTTCGATAAAATACAGACTAAATATGCGCTTGAAAGAACTTCATAATTATTCCCACGTACAACTTCTTTTATTCCTTTTTATTTTGAGTTTTATTTTCTTGATGATGGGTAATGGGACTTTGAGTTTAACGCATCCGGATGAGGTGTTTTATATTCAAACCGCTAAGGAAATGATTCAAAAGCATAGTTGGATGACGCCGTATATTTTTGACGCTCCGCAATTTGAAAAGCCAATATTTGCGTATTGGCTTTTTATTATCGCCATTAAAATTTTTGGGCTAACATCGTTTGCTGGTCGTTTTGCTCCTTCTTTGTTTGGAATGTTGGCGATACCAGTAATTTATGGTGTGGCTTGGGTTTTATTCAAAAATAAGCGCTTGTCCTTTTTGTCCAGCTTAATTTTAATGACGAGCGTTATTCATATTGCCTTATCGCGCGCGGTCTTGACTGATATGATTTTTTCAGTTTGGGTGACACTTGCGATTGGCGCTTTTTATTGGGGATATCAAAATCAACAGAATAAAAATAAAAGTTTACTTCTTTGTGGGGTGTTTTGTGGGTTTGCGGTTTTGACGAAGGGGTTATTGGGGATTTGTTTTCCCTTTGGAGCAATCGCCTTATTTCTATTATTTAAAAAAGATGTTCAGTTTTTAAAAAGTTGGTACACATTATTTGCTAGTATTGTGATCCTTGTGATTGCTTTACCTTGGCATATTGTGATGTTTCATCTTTATGGTCAGCCCTTTCTTCATGAATATTTTCAAAATGTCCATTTTCGCCGTATTCTGGAAGCTGAGCATGCAAGAGCGAATACTTGGTATTTTTATCCTTTTACCGTCGTTATGGGTGTCATGCCGTGGACGGTATTTTTGTTTTCTGCGATAGGTGCTTTTATCGCGGGGTTAAAAGCGAAGGGTAAGGACCAACAGCCATTATTATTTCTTTTGGCGTGGGTGATCTCGATGTTCATTTTTGTTCAACCGGCCGCTTCAAAACTAGCGAGTTATATTCTTCCAATCTTTCCGGCAATGGCAATTATCTTAGCTTATTACTTGGATAAAGTTATTTGGGGTTCGACGGCAAATCTCTCTTCGGGTTTTCGAAGATCGGGGTATTTTTGGGTTGTGATGCTATTTTTAGCGGCGATTGCGATTCCATTTGCGGCTCAAAAATACAGTTCGTATATTCCAACATATGTTCCGGTATGGTTCTTGATTTTTGCGCTCATTGCGACGGGGACTATTCTTTTTGTGAACTTGCGACGAAATAAATTCATTCGAGTTATAGGGATTATCCCCGTTATACCATTTGTGATAATCATGACATGCGCTTTAATTTATAAGCATGCCGAAATTTGGGTGTCATGTAAAACGGTTTCCGAGGAATTAAAAAAATATGATCAAAGTAACAGTACAGTATTAACCAGTAAATTCTATGTTCGTGGTGTGCGTTATTATACAGATCGTCCAGTTGCCGTTATCGATCTTGCTGGCGCGCCATTCTTTAGTCATCATCCGATCCCTTTTTTGGATGAGGATAATAAAGTCTTAAAATTCTTAAACACGCAAGCAGTCACGTTTTGTATTGTTAAAAAATCAAGTTTTGAGAATTTAGAGCGTATCATTTTGCGCGGCAATTTTAAATTGACGGTTTTGTCCAGTCGGGGAGGGAAATACCTTTTAAAAATTATTCGGCCAAATTAGAGTGATTTTGTTGCGATCTGCAGTATGACGGGCATTCTGCAGAACATGAACAGGAGGAAACTCATGGTCAAAGGGAAGATCAAATGGTTTAATAATAAAAAAGGTTTTGGATTCATTGTTGGAGAAGGCGGGAATGATGTTTTCGTGCATTTTTCCGCGATTAAACAAGATGGTTACAAAACCCTTACAACCGATGATCAAGTTGAATATGAGTTAATTAAAAGCGATAAGGGCGATCAGGCTCAGAATGTGAGAAAAATCAGCGTCTGATTTGGATAATCTTTGAGGATTAAGCGCCAGGATCTCCGTCAATAACGATGGGTTTCTGGCGTTTTAACAGAAAGCCAATTCCACATGAATGTTAAGTTGAATTCGAATAAAGTCTGGCAATTTTCCTGCTGTTTGGCAAATCGTGATTCGTTGACGGGAGAACTTCTTTATGGTGTCTTATTGCAGGCAGGGATTAAGCCGGAGGAAATTGTTGAAATAAAGCAAAAAAAACAGCATAAAATTATTGTTTATTTTTCTTTAAAGAATTTTGCGCAAAAACTAGTGACACGTATTGCTAAGCTCAATTTGCGTGGTGTTGTGATGTCACTGAAAATTTTAAGAAAGAGTGATTGGCAGGATCGTTGGAAAAAGGGAATTAAGCCATTTGCGCTTACAAAGCGTATCGATATCGTTCCTCGTTGGGCGGCAAAGCAATATCGAAAAACAAAAAAGATCCCGATTTATATTGATACCAATTTAGCTTTTGGAACAGGGCTGCATGAGACGACACGATTTATGGCGCAATTGATCGAAAAGAGTCGCGCTAATTTTCAATCTTTTCTTGATGTGGGCACCGGCAGTGGAATTTTGTCCATTGTCGCGCATATTAGTGGAGCAGAGAGCATTGTGGCCATGGATATTGATAGGCAAAGTATCGGCGTGGCTAAATCCAACTTTGCCGCGAACAATGTCATGAATATCAAAATTTTTTGTGCCGATTTACAAAAATGGAAGAAGCAAGCAAAATATGATATTGTCGCTGCGAATCTTGTCAGCAATGATCTTATTGCATTTGGCAATAAACTTGTTGCTGTGGTCAAATCACAAAAGTATTTAGCGGTTTCGGGGATTTCTCTAAAGAATTTGGCATTAGTACGAAAATCTTTTGCTAAACTTGCTTTGAGTGAAGTAAAGATTTTACGCGGCAAAATGTGGGCGGCGATATTGTATCAAAGGAAAAGTTGAAATGATCCCTGCCGGGAATTCAAAATATACTAAAATAATTGCTTGGATGCGAGTGCTTGGTGTCGTTGAGAAGGATTTTTGTGAACAATTTTTATGTTCACCGGGCAAGGGTGGACAAAACGTCAATAAAGTTGAAACAGCCGTATATTTGACGCATGCCCCAACCAGCTTGAGTGTCAAGTGTCACAGTCAACGCACGCAAGGCGCGAATCGCCTTGAAGCTTGGTTAACCCTTTTAGGAAAAATCGAAAAGGAGCAGAAGCGTCGTCGACAAGTTGAAGTTGCGAAAAGAGAAAAACTACGGCGACAAAAGCGCGGCCGGAGTTCTTTGGGTAAGGAAAGAATGCTAGCGAATAAAAAACTGCATGCGCGTAAGAAACTTGAACGTAGTCAAAAGTTTCACCGTCACGAGACTTAATATGAATAAAATTTTTGGTATTATAATAAGTTTTATTCTCGTTTTAGGGATGTCTTCATCAGTTTACTCTCGTGAACCGCTTATGGTTTTCGCGGCCGCGAGTTTGAGTGACGCGCTTAAGGAGCTGGGAATTATTTTTGAAAAGGAATATAAAGTTCCTGTTCGTTTTAATCTTGGCGGGTCTTTATCTTTGCGTTTGCAGATTGAGAATGGATCGCCGTGTGATGTGTTTTTAGCGGCCGATCAAGCGAGTATGTCTAAGTTGGTCGCAAAGAAAATGATTGAAGAAAAGGACTCCGTGAATTTGCTTCGTAATCGACTGGTCATTGTTGCGGATACGGATTATGAGGAGAATTTTAGCAGTTTATATGATTTACATCTGAATGCTGGCGATAATCTCGCGATCGCGGATCCCAAGATCGCGCCTGCGGGTGTTTACGCGATGCAGGCACTCACTAAGGCGGGATTAAAGGATAAGTATCAGGATTTTATTGTACCGGCGCTTGATGTGCGTGCGGCTTTAGCGCTTGTTCAAAGTGGGAACGCAAAATATGCGATTGTTTATTCTTCGGATGCCCGCCTTGTGCGACATGTCAAAGTCATTTATCAAGTTCCTAGTCAATTACATGACCCCATTATTTATACGGCTACGACTTTGAAGTCGATTATTAACCCGGTCCCGAGTCGTAATTTTTTGACCTTTTTGCAGACTAATGAGAGTAAAATGATATTTCAAAAATATGGTTTTCAATCTTTTTAATACTGAACTCTGGTCGGCCGTAGGATTATCTTTGCTGTGCGGTTTATTAAGCGCCTTGCTAAGTATTCCGTGGGGTATCTTTTGGGGTTGGATTTTTGCTCGAAAAGATTTTACCGGCAAAATCATTCTTCAGACTTTGATTTATTTACCGCTGGTATTGCCGCCAGTATTGACAGGGTATGTTTTGTTAATGCTTCTGGGACGCAATGCCATCGTTGGAAAATGGCTATTTGATATTTTTCATTTGAGTTTTGTCTTAAATTGGAAGGGCGCGCTTTTGGCGTCTGTTGTTGTGGGTTCACCATTTATGGTTGAAGCGATGCGACAGTCTTTTAAAAATATTGATGAACGATTGGAAATGGTTGCCCGTGGATTAGGCGCGGATTCTTGGAAAGCTTTTGCGACGATCACGATGCCTTTGGCGCGCAATGGCTTGATCGGCGGTTTCTTTTTGGTTTTCGCGCGCAGTATTGGTGAATTTGGAGCTACGATTATTATTGCTGGAAATATTCCAAATAAGACGCAGACGATCCCTTTAGCAATCTTTTCAAGTATTCTCAATGGGGAGGAAAGTCGCCTGTGGCCGTTGGTGCTATTTGCTGTCATTTTTTCATATGCCGGATTAGCTCTAAATAATTTTTATCATCGTCAGGCTGAGAAGGGGCACAGAGATTAATGTTTGTCCGCTTTAATATTCAAACGACCCTTAATTCTTTTGAGCTCCATGTCTCGGGAGAATTTCGAAATGGCATTACCGGTATTTATGGTCCGTCGGGGAGTGGAAAAACAACGCTTTTAAAATGTTTGGCGGGCTTTATTACACCTAATTCCGGCCAAATCACTGTTAATGAGCAAGTTTATTTTTCATCGGACACTAGTGTTGTCGTGCCGCTTGAAAATCGTCGTATCGCAATGGTGTGGCAAGATACGCTGCTTTTCCCACACATGACGGTTGAACAAAATATTTTTTATGGACGGGGTAAGGACTGTTTAGCGTCTTTTTGTACCGGCGTTATTGATATTTTAGCGATTAAACCGCTTCTAAACCGTAAGCCTATTAATCTTTCCGGTGGAGAAAAGCAACGAGTCGCGATTGCTCGTGCGCTTTTGCATGAGCCGGAGTTACTGCTTTTGGATGAACCTGTCTCGTCGCTTGATCAAGCCTCACGTGAGAAGATACTGTCGTATTTGATAGTTATTAATCAGGAATTTAAAATTCCAATTTGTTATGTGAGTCACTCGATTTCGGAGTTAATGTTTTTGTGCCATGAAGTTTTAACCATCGAGAGGGGCCATCGGGTACGTTTTGACAATCCAGAAAAAGTTTTTATTAATGAAAAAGAACTTTCGCAAATGGATGAGGATTTCGAAAATATTCTTGAGCTTCCTGTTCGGAATGTGCGTCGTGATGAAAGAATAGCGGAGTTAAACTTTGGTGGTGGGGTTTTAGTCGCGACGTATCACCATTTAGCTGGATCCGCAGTTTTAAAGATCGGCCTTAAAGCCAAGGATATTTTAATTGCTCTTGAACCAATCACTGGTATTAGTGCGCGAAATAAGATTCCTGCTGTAATCGAAAAAATTCAGTCGACGGCAGATATGGTTATGTTGTGCTGCCGCGTTAATAATTGTCGCTTGTGGGTTGAAGTCACGCCTGCTTCGTTTCGCGAACTCGGGTTACATATTTCACAAACGGTGTATTTAATTATCAAGACACGTTCGATACGTATTTTGGATTAAAATCTCAGGGGGATTGTATGAAAGTCAAGGTCATTAAGAAATCGGATGGAATGGTTGATATTAGTGGCAAAAGCGTTACGGCGCGGATGTCCATTGCGACGGGTACTATTCGTTTAAGTAAAAAGGCTTTTGGCATTTTGTTGTCAGCGGGTTCGCCCAAGGGTGATGTTTTTGAGACGGCGAAAGTAGCCGCGATTATGGCGGCAAAAGCTACGCCGAGCATCATTCCGTTATGTCATCCGCTTGTGCTCAATAAAGTTAATATAGGCTTTGAATCTCATTTAAAAAGCTCTATGATAACTGTCATTGCAAAAGTCAAGTCCGACGGTAAGACGGGAGTGGAAATGGAAGCTTTGACGGCCGTGAGCGCGGCTTGCTTAACGATTTATGACATGATGAAATGGGCGGACAAGACAATGGTTATTTCGGATATTCAGGTTATTGAGAAGCGTGGTGGCAAAAGCGGTGATTTTATTAAGAGTTAAAGCGAGACTGTTGAAAGGAACTTTCTTGTTCAAACAGTCCTCGCGCTAGCCGCTTTATAAAATTTTAAAAGCTTTTATAGGAAAGCGGCTAGACTGCGGAACTCGCCAGAAAGTTCCTTTCAACAGTCTCGCCATAAACATATGATGAAAAAATATCTCGTTGGCATTTGCGCTTATAATGAAGGAGATAAGATTCGCCGCGTTATGCAAAAATTTTGCGATGATACGGTTTATGATCTTGTTATCGTTGACGATGCTTCAACGGATGGCGCATTGCAAAATATTCCAGCAGATCGACCGATTACGATTATTCGTAATGAAATACAAAAGGGCGCGGGGTATGGTGTCCGGAAGATTTTTGAATATGCGCGCGCCAAGGGCTATGACGCTTTATTTTTTGTTTCCGGAAATGATAAAGACGATCCAGCAGATATTGTCAAACTCAAGGATGCGATTGAGCGCGGGTATGATCTGGTGCAAGGATCGCGGTATTTGCCGGGTGGTCAGCACGGGCATATGCCATTATACCGTCGGGTGGCGACGCAATTTATGCATCCGCTTCTTTTTTCCTTTTTTAGTGGGAAAAAAATAACCGATAGTACCAATGGTTTTCGCGCGGTAAGGTTATCGCTTTTGGATGATACGCGGATCAATTTGAATCAAGATTGGCTTAATGAATATGAGCTAGAACCATATCTTTTTTTTAAGGCGATTCGGCTGGGTTTTAAAGTGACAGAAGTTCCGGTTACAAAAATTTATCCGCTCAAGATTGAAGGGTATACCAAAATGAAACCATTTTCAGGGTGGTGGAGTATTTTACGACCGCTTTTTTATTTAGGTTTTGGATTTAAGAAATGAATTATGAAAGTCTAAAAATTCACAAATACTTGCCTCTTGCCGCCGCTTTAATTATCTTTCTGGGCATCCTTTTTCGTTTTCATCACATTACTGCGAATGATTTCGTCTTTTATGACGAAGGATATTATTTGAATTGGAATCGTCCTCTTGGTGAAGCATTGAGTCATCATCGATTCACCGGTTTTGAAGAAATTGTTAAGGCTGTTGATGCCTATAGCCGTCGGAGTTTGGCGAGTGGAAAGGCGCTGTGGTTTATGCTTGTTGATGCGCGTTTTTTCTTTGCGGATGTTTCAGAATGGTTTATTGCCAGACTTTGGGCGGCATTTTTAGGTGTTGTGACGCTTGGGTTGACATTCTTGTTTGCGCGCAAATTCTTTAATAATAACAGGATTGCGTGGTTGGCAACGGCTCTTTTGGCCGTTTTACCAAGCCACGTTTTTTATTCGCGAATTGGAATGCAGGAATCGTTAAGTACGGTTTTAGTGCTCGCGGGTTTTTATTTTTATCTTTTGCCGTCAACTTTTAAATTCAGGCGCATCATTCTTGCTGGAGTTTTTTGGGGATTGGCGTATTTTTCAAACTATCGTTTGATTATGCTCCCAGTTTTGATCACATTTTGCGAATTGTATTTAGCGATTTCGTTGAAGCGTTGGCCTGATTTTCGTCGCTGGCTTTGGGCAATTGTGGCTTTTTTAGCGTGTCTTGTTATCGGTGGAAACTTAAATAATGGACAAAATTCTGTCGTGATCTTTTCGTGGGTATTCCATCAGGCGAGTATGGCGACGCAGCAGCGTGATTGGCTAAATATATTTTCTTACCCATACTATCTTTTTCGTTTAGAAACTTTTCTTTTTGCTGTGTTCTTTTTTGCAAATTTTTATTTGTTCTTAAAGAGAGATCGACAAGTGTTATTGCCCTTTGCGCTTGTTTTAGTACAAATGGCGGTTTTTACATGTGCGAGCGAGAAGGGTGCTAGGTATGTTGGTGTTGTATTACCTTTTATGGCTATGGCGGTGGCATATCTTATTCACAATTTATTCGTGCATTCCAAAGATAAGGTTTTTCGCCTGACGATTTTTGTGCTATCGGGCACAATGATGGTCATGATGGTTCATAAATCTTTGCTTCTTGTTATCAGTCAATCTGCGTACCGGAGTTCGGCAGCCGACATTTCTGCATTAGATTCAAATGCCAAATTTATGTCCAGCCAGAATTATATTCAAAGTCTTTACGCAGCAAAGGAAGCGGATGTTCATGCTGTGCCGTCTAGCTTTGAGGTTTTAATCAATGAATACAAGGATGGATATCGGTATTTGATTCTTTGTCCGCAAGCTTATATCTCGCTGACGGAAGATAAACAGCGCTTTACACCAGTGTTGCGGGGATATTTGGGATTTTTAGTTGCGCGGTTTGAGCCAAAAAAGGTTTACGAGAATTTTAGTCCAGAATTATTGGAGCGCTTTGTTCTTGAGCACAATGAAAATTTACCCCGATCGATCCGTTTTTTAAATTCTGCGAAGCGTCAGCATTTTGGGGTTTTACGTGTTTACGATCTTGATAAAATTATTCCGCCGATGCTTGCCGCGATTGCGAAAGCTCAAGTGAATACGACAGAGAAATCACCATAATATGGTCAAGACATTGTTGTTTTCAGACGCTTTAAATCAACTGAATCTTCCCGGATTAAAAAGAAATCTTTTTTCATCGGACGATTGGACAAATATTATTTTAAAAACATACAATGCGAAGATATTTATTAAATATATTGAGCGGAGCAATGAGGTCGTCAGTTATATTATTTATGCTGCTGTTAAGAACTTTCTTGAGTGGAAAATTTGTATTCTTTCGTATTCAGATTATTGTGATGGGTATGTTGAAACCCTTGAAGATTGGAAGCAGTTTTTTTCTTCGTTACGGGCGGAGTATCCTCAATACCGTTTAGCTTTGCGCAATCTTCGTGATCCCTTGCCTTTGCAGATGCCTGAATTCAAACGTTTGAGTCAAGAAAAGTTTCACAGTCTAGATTTGCGTCCTGACTTGCGGCAAATTTGGAAGAATACGCATGATTCATTTAAATCAGCGGTTAAACAATCCGAAAAAAGTGGTGTTCGTGTTCGAAGGTGTGAAAAAAAGGAATTGCGAAATTTTTACAGCTTGCATTTAAATGTTAGGAAAGTAAAGTATAAAATATTTCCGCAGCCCTATCGTTTTTTTGAAGTCATTTGGGATGAAATGATCGCTAAAGGAAAAGGCGCTTTACTTGGAGCGTATTCGCCTCAGGGAGAGTTTATTGGTGGAAATATTTATTTATTGTGTGGGGACACTTTTTATTATAAGTTTAATACTTCGTCAATGTCCGCGCTTAAGTACCGTCCTAATAATCTTTTGTTTTGGGAAGGGATTAAGTATGCCAAAGCCCTCAAGTGCGCGTCACTGGACTTGGGTTCGAGTGGTAGTGAACAAAAGGGCTTAATACTTTTTAAAGATCATACTGGTGCCGTGGCCAGTGAAATCCAGCATTTGGGTTTTGAACCTCCGGATTATAAATTTAGTCAAAAGCGTATTCTCAAATTTATGACAAAAGCGTTTACACTTCCTTTTATTCCTAACAGTATGGTTCGATGGGGGAGTTCAATGATTTATCCTTATTTGGCGTGATCTTATGAATATGGATTTGCAAAAATTATTTGAGTCATGGGGCGATACGGCAAAAGGTGAATATATTGATCAGCAGTGGCTTTTAAGTAAATGGGAAGTTGTTGAGGGCGTTGTCTGGCCGATTGAAAAAATTAATTTAATGACGCAGACGATTGTCGATGGCATCGAATTGAAAAAAACCGACACATTGGCCGATCTGGGATGTGGTGGCGGTTGGATCCTAAAGCAACTTAAGCCATATAGCAAAAGTGTTGTTGGTTTAGATTTTTCACAATCGATGCTGCGTAAGGCTGTGGAATTTTGTCCTTCTGAAAAACTTGTTTGCGGTGAGATTGGTCGATTGCCTTTTCATGAAGCCAGTTTTGACTGTGCGATAAGTTATTTTGTTTTCTTAAACTTTCTTGATGATGACTTTGTTGAGCAGGGTTTGATCGATGTATTAAGGATTTTGAAAAGGGGAGGGCGAGCTTTGATTGGTCAACTGCCCGATCAGTCGCGTTCGCAAGATTATGATCGAGCTAAAAGCGAGTATTTTGCGTACTGTGCAAAGACTTTTAAGTTAGGAGAGAGTCATCGTGAGGTTTGTCAGGCGCCACAAAAACTTTTTGATATTGAGAAATTGCGGAATTTTCTCCAGCGTGAGGGCATTACGTACGAGTTAAAGAAATCCTTTAATCCGTTTTATTGCCCGGGAGCAGAGCCAGTTGTTGATTGGCGTTTTGATTTAGTTTTGCATAAGACGTAATAAGAATGTTTGAAAATTGATCTATAAAAAGTTTTTCTGATATAATGTCGGCAACTTTAATCAATACATTGGGAGAAGATATTGAACGCTAAGAAATCATCCGCTATTTTTGGTTTTGAAGAATTGTCCGCAGCTATCGAAAATTATTCTGGCAAATATGGGGAGGATGTTACTGATACCTCCTATTTTGGATTTCCTGTTGATGCTGTTTTAAACGCCGAAAAAAAGTTGCTTTCCTCAACGGATAAATCGGTCGCGTATTTTTCGATGGAATACGGTTTGGCACCAAGCATTTATAATACGTTCCAATTGACGCGTCCTATGAGCGAGAAAAATCAATTTTTTCGTCACGAAGTTTTTTCAAACAATTGGATGTGTGATTATCTTTTCAAAATTGAAATTGATAAAATGTTGGATATTCCCATTTATGGTGGCGGTTTGGGAGTTCTTGCTGGGGACACAATCAAAAGTGCCGCCGATCTCGGCGTTTCTTTCGTTGGGATAGGCATTTTATGGAACAAAGGGTATTTTAAACAGAATTTTTGGTATAAGCACGGTCAAGTTCCCGAGGAGATGCAGTGGGATCCGTATTCGTATCCGGGATTGATTCCGCTTAAGAATATTGTCACCATTGATACGAAAGAAGGACCACTCGCTTTGCGTCTTTGGAAATACTATGTTTATAGTTATGATAAAAAATTTTCTTGCCCACTTATTCTTTTGGATTCCAATTTGCCGCAGAATTCGCCGCATTTTCAAAAATTGACGGATCAGCTCTATCGCAGTGATGATGTTTGGTGGAAAATTTTTCAGCGTTCTTTACTCGGCATCGGTGGTATGAAGGCCTTGAGAAGCTTAGGTTACAACATTGATTGCTATCATCTCAATGAAGGCCACGCCGCGTGCGCGCTGTTGGAGCAATATGTTTCATTAGAAGATAAAGGCCAGATGGAGGATTTTAAAAACAAATTTGTTTTTACATGTCACACGCCAGTTGAGGCAGGTCATGATAAATTTAATGTCAGCGATATGGCGAAGGTCTTAAACAAAGAATATATCGATGCCGCGGAAATGTTCGGCAAAGCAACTCCGGAGTCGACGCAGGTTAATTTTACGATTATGGCACTTAACAATTGCCGTCATGCGAATGCCGTCGCGCAAAAGCATGGAGAAGTTATGCGTTATCAATTTCCGAAATATGCATCAAAAATTGACGCGATCACAAACGGGATACATTCGCACACATGGGTTTCGGAAAGCTTTAGTAAATTATTTGATCAATATCACAATGTGATTGGGGATTGGCGTAAGGAACCGGAAGCTTTGGTTAAAGTTAAGAATTTGATTCGGGACGAGAACTTCCGTCGTGATACTTTTGCCGCTCATCAGATTAATAAGAAGAATCTTATTGATATCATTCGGCATTGGCAATTGCGTGATGATGTTTTTACGATTGGTTGGGCTAGGCGGATTGCGGGTTATAAGCGACCGGCATTGATTTTTCATGATATTCGAAAAATTATTGAATTGGCACAGGATATTGGTCCGATTCAGATTATTCTGGCTGGGAAAGCACATCCCAATGATAATATCGGGGCCGCGCATATTGACGATATTCTTGATCACATTGATGAGTTAAACAGTCATAAAGATTTGATCAAGGTTTTGATTCTTGAGAATTATGATACATTTTTTGGTAAACTTTTGACCAATTCCGTTGATGTGTGGCTGAATAATCCTTTGCCTCCGTTTGAAGCTTCGGGAACAAGCGGGATGAAGGCAATTATTAACGGTGTTGTACAAATGACAACGCTCGACGGGTGGGTTGTGGAAGCGGTCAATGATGATATTGGCTGGATTTTTGGGTATCAGCACTCTGGTGAAAATATTGGAACTGAAAGCGATTTGCGTTTGGACGAAGATTCTAAGGCACTTGTGCAAACTTTGAAAGCGGCAATGATTTTGTATTATGAGACTTTAAAAGCTGGTAATCTTAATGTCAACAGTCCGTGGATTGACAAGATGATTCATTGCGTTGAACGTAGCGCATTTTTTAATACACAGCGCATGGTTAAGGAATACCGCGAAAAAATGTGGCAAATTCGTTAGAGAATATATGCGTCAATATTTGGAATTATGCAAGTATATCCTCGAGCACGGGGAAAAGAAAGAAGATCGAACTGGGACTGGAACATTGTCAGTTTTTGGTCATCAATCCCGTTATGATTTGCGTGATGGCTTTCCCATTATAACGACAAAAAAAATTCTTTTTAGTGCGGTTGTTCGGGAACTTTTATGGTTTTTAAAGGGTTCAACAAATATCAATGACGGTTTGAAAGAATTTACACCCATTTGGAACGCGTGGGCTAAAGAGGATGGTGAGCTTGGCCCAATTTATGGGTATCAATGGCGCAAGTGGGAAAAGTTTGTTCGTGATGAGAGTCGCGGGGATTATCGCAAAGAGTATGTTGATCAGATCTCGCAAGTGATAGAACAAATCAAAAAGAATCCCAATTCTCGTCGGCATATTGTCAGCGCGTGGAATGTCGCGGATATTGATCGAATGGCATTGCCACCGTGCCATACATTTTTTCAGTTTTATGTTTGCAGCGGTCGGCTTGATTGTCAATTATATCAGCGTTCTGCGGACGTGGCTTTGGGGGTGCCATTTAATATTTCCAGTTATGCTTTGCTTTTGAGTATGGTTGCCGCTGAATGTGATTTGACTCCTGGGATCTTTGTCCACACTCTCGGGGACGCACACATCTATCTTAATCACGTCGAGGGAATTCAAACACAGCTGACACGTTCTTGTAAACCGCTGCCACGCTTACAGCTTCCACGAAAGAAAGTTTTGGATTATGTTTTTGAAGATATTGAGCTTATAGATTATCAGCATGATGCGTTTATCAAATTCCCCATCGCAGTATGATCCCATTTAGCATTATTGTAGCCGTCGATAGTAAGTTGGGCATTGGTAAAAGTGGTGGTTTGCCTTGGCATTTACCCGCGGATTTAAAGTATTTCAAAATGATTACAACAGCGACATCTTTACCAGAAAAAATAAACGCGGTTGTGATGGGTCGCAAAACATGGGAGTCTATTCCCATGCAATTTCGTCCTTTGCCAAAACGACTTAATGTTGTGATTTCAAGGCAAAAGAATTTACCTCTGCCCGACAATGCGATTCATGCGCAAAGTTTAGACGGCGCCTTAAGTTTTCTCAGAAACGAGGAAAGTCGTTTGGGGGAAATTTTTGTGATTGGTGGAGCGCAGATTTTTAATGAAGCGATAAAAAATCCATATTGTCAAAAAATTTATTTAACACGAGTTGAAAGTGAGTTTGTCTGCGACACATTTTTCCCCGATTTCCACGCGCAATTCTCTCAAGTTGCTTGTTCATCGCCTGTGCTTGACGAGGGGGTTACTCTAGTCTTTTGTCAATATGAGCGAAAAACGAAATAGCTGATTTTTGCCTGCCAAAACAGTGAGCGCTTCCTTTTGATATACTAAACACATCCTAAGTCTATTAATGTCAAGTATTTATATACGTGCGGATTCTTTTAATTTCTTTTAAAACTTAACTGCGCGCTATAGGCAAAGATCACATTTGATTTTATACTTAGTGTATTACTTTCGATGATCTTCGACATGTGGAGATAGTCTTACGAAAGGTGGCGTATGCAGCAGAATATGTCCCCGTCAAAATATGTTCTTCTTGTTGATGATGAAAAGCCGCAGGCACGTATTTTAAGCATGCTTTTGGAAACGAGAGGATATGATGTTGAAACTGCTTTTTCGGGTGTAGAAGCATTTAAGAAAATTTCTCCTGACTGCGATATTGTGATCCTTGATCTTATCCTTCCCGATATTAATGGTTTTGAAATTTGCCGCCGACTTAAACAAGATAAAGAATTAAAGCATATTCCGGTTATTATTTTGAGTGCTTATTCCGTTACCGAGGATAAATTAAAGAGCTTTTATCTTGGAGCTGACGATTTTATAGCAAAACCTTGTGAACATGAAGAGTTATTCGCGCGTATGGATGCGATTCTGCGTCGTCATGATGGAGGTATTCTTCCCGCGGAAGACAAAATTGTAACTGAACTGCATCGTATTTTGAGTAATCGTGATGTTGTTTCGTATTATCAGCCTATTTATCAATTGCAGCCTTTTGAACTTTTGGGATTTGAAACTTTAACTCGTCCAGTTACGACTGGTCATATGCAGAATCCCGAGCAGTTTTTTAAAATGGCATTGCAGTATGGTGTGTATCCGGAAATGGAGCTTATGGCATGGGCTAATGCGTTTGCGGCAATTGCTGAAACAAAGTTTACTGGAAAAGTTTTTCTAAATTGTAATCCCTATTTTATTGAATCGGTGTCCTTTGCACGGGTGCGGACTTTGCTTGAACGATTTAAAATCGATCCCAATAATGTGATCCTTGAAATTACGGAAATGTCCGCGATTCCTGATTTCGCGCTTTTTTATCAACATCTTAAACCATATAAAGAATATGGCCTTTCTTTTGCGATTGATGATTTGGGTCGTGGTTACGCGAGTTTAGAATCGCTTGTTGAAATTCATCCGAATTATGTCAAGATTGACGGCTATATAATTCGCGATTTATATCGTGATGATTTGAAACGGAGCATCGTTGAATTTGTGGTCGGTTTTTGCAAACAACACGGAATTCTTGTTGTGGCAGAAGGGATTGAAACCCAAAGAGATCTTGACGCGGCTCGCAATCTCGGACTGAAAGCCGGACAAGGGTATTATTTTTGTAAGCCACAAAGTCAGCTTTCTTTGCAGAATTTTAATGCTTTGGCACAATTAGCCAAATTCCAACCTAATGGGAATCTCTATAGTATTTAATTTCCGCGTTAATAGTAATCAAACAAATCCTATCTGTTGTATTTCGAGTTGTTTATAAATATTTTAAGAAAAATATTTTGGCAATCAAAAGGCTTTATGTATAATACCTTTGCGTATAAAACCCAGCCAAAGGAGCCCAATGCCAAAGCTCAAAGAAAATCTTACTCGCAAATTGAAGGTCCCCGCAATGCAAAATATTTATCATGATGTTTCGCGGTTTGCCGAACAAGATAGTTATCTTTTTAAGGAGGGTAATCACTTTCAGCTTTATGAAAAGCTTGGCGCGCATCAAATGCAGCGCGACGGTGTCGATGGTATTTATTTTGCGGTTTGGGCTCCAAACGCTCAATGGGTTTCTGTCATTGGTGATTTTAATGGATGGAACAATCAGACTCATAAGCTAGCCAATCGCTGGGATAGTTCAGGTATTTGGGAGGGGTTTATTCCGCATTTAGCTCACGGTGAAGTTTATAAATATCATATTGCCTCTCGACACAATGGTTTTCAAGCTGAAAAAGCTGATCCTTTCGCATTTGCTACAGAAGTCCCGCCTCGAACTGCTTCAAAAGTTTGGAACATCGATTATCAATGGCAAGATCAACAATGGATGAAAAGTCGCGGTCCAAAGAACGCGGCGCAGGCGCCGTATTCGGTTTATGAAGTGCATTTGGGTTCATGGCGGCGTGTTCCAGAAGATGGCAATCGTTCATTAACATATCGTGAGCACGCAAATTATCTTGTTGATTATGTCAAGAAAATGGGATTTACGCATGTGGAATTGATGCCGATTATGGAACATCCTTTTTATGGGTCGTGGGGGTATCAATGTTTGGGATATTTTTCGCCGACGAGCCGTTACGGTGATCCGCAAGACTTAATGTTTTTGATTGATTCTTTTCATCAAAATGGAATTGGCGTTATTTTGGATTGGGTGCCGTCGCATTTTCCGGGTGATGGCCATGGTTTGGCTTATTTTGACGGGACACATCTCTTTGAACATAGTGATCCTCAAAAAGGCTTTCATCCCGATTGGAAAAGTTATATTTTTAATATGGGTCGCAGTGAAGTCAAAGAATTCTTGATTTCGAGCGCGCTTTTTTGGTTTGATAAATATCATGTGGATGGTTTGCGCGTTGACGCTGTGGCGTCGATGCTGTATTTAGATTATTCACGAAAAGAGGGGGAGTGGATTCCCAATGTTTATGGCGGTCGTGAAAACTTAGAAGCGATTGGGTTTTTGCGGCAAATGAATGAAGTCATTTATCAGAAATTTCCTGACGTGCAGATGATCGCGGAAGAGTCTACGGCTTGGGGGGGTGTTTCCCGTCCGACGAATTATGGTGGATTAGGATTTGGCATGAAATGGAACATGGGTTGGATGCATGATACGCTCGAGTATTTTACGAAAGAGCCGGTTTTTCGTAAATTTCATCACAGTGAATTGACATTTAGCATGTTATACGCGTTTACGGAAAATTTTACTTTGTCACTGTCCCACGATGAAGTTGTTCATGGGAAGGGGTCAATTTTTTCTCGAATGCCGGGGGACGATTGGCAGCGATGGGCGAATATGCGACTTTTGTATGCGTATATGTTTGCTCATCCGGGTAAAAAATTGCTTTTTATGGGTAATGAATTTGGGCAGTGGGCGGAATGGAAGCACGAGGAAAGTCTTGATTGGCACGTGATGCAATATTCTCAGCATGGTGGTATTCAGAGTTTGGTTCGCGATCTTAATAGACTCATTATTAAAGAGCCGGCGCTGCATACTTTTGATTTTGAAGGAAATGGTTTTGAGTGGGTTGATCATAGTGATTGGCAAAGTAGTATTCTTGCCTTTTTACGTAAAGGTTCTTCGCCGGATGATACGGTTATGATCATTTGTAATTTTACACCTGTTGTGCGTCATGATTATCGAATTGGTGCTCCCGCTGATGGATTTTGGCAAGAAATTTTTAACAGCGACGCGCAATTTTACGGCGGTGTTAATCTTGGGAATTGTGGCGGGGTGCAGGCTGATCCCATACCGTGGCATGGCCGAGAATTTTCAGTTTTGCTCACATTGCCACCATTAGGTGTTGTATACCTTAAAAGGTCGTTAAAAAAGATTGCAAAATAGCTCTGTCAATAATGGCCGATAATAATAAAAAATATATTTGTCTTCACGGCCATTTCTATCAGCCTCCTCGGGAAAATCCTTGGCTTGAGGAAATTGAAATCCAGGACTCCGCTCATCCGTACCGCAATTGGAATGAACGTATTACCGCTGAATGTTACGCGCCGAATTCTGCTTCTCGTATTCTTGATGATAAGGGTCATATTCGCGACATCATCAATAATTATTCGAAAATGAGTTTTAACTTTGGCCCGACTTTATTGGCGTGGCTCGAGCGTTTTTCTCCTTTGGTATACAATGCCATTCTTGAAGCTGATAAGATCAGTCTTGGTAACTTTTCTGGACATGGGGCCGCCATTGCGCAAGCGTATAATCATATGATTTTGCCGTTATGCAATGAGCGTGACCGACGCACGCAGGTGGCATGGGGCATAGCCGATTTCGAGGCGCGTTTTAAGCGCAAACCGGAGGGGATGTGGCTTCCCGAAACAGCCGTGAACACCGCGTCATTGGAAATGCTCGCTGAATTTGGAATTCAGTTTACGATTCTCGCGCCACGTCAGGCGAAGAGAATAAGAAGAAAAGGTGAGAAAAGTTGGCACAATATTAAAGATGCTAATATTGATTCACAGCAGGCATATGATTGTCATTTGCCTTCGGGAAAATCAATTGTGCTCTTTTTTTATGATGGGCCAATATCCCATGATATTGCTTTCGCGGGATTATTGAATAATGGTGAGAATTTTGCGGCACGATTGATTAATTCTTTCCCAAAGGATTCGGGGCAATCTCGGCTTGTCACGGCGGCAACCGATGGTGAAACGTTTGGACATCATCATCGTTTTGGAAATATGGCATTATCATATTGTTTGCATTTGCTTGAGTCTAACAAATCAATATCCAACACGATTTATGGGGAATATTTGAGTCAAAATGCTCCTGCTTTTGAAGTTGAGATTTTTGAGGATTCGTCGTGGAGTTGTGCCCATGGCGTTGAACGTTGGAGAAGTGATTGTGGCTGTAAAGTTGGGAATAATCAATGGCAGCAAAAATGGCGCGCGCCATTGCGTGAATCTTTAGACTGGCTGCGTGATACAACAGCCCATCACTTTGAAAATGGGATGGCGGGGTTTTGTCAGGATCCGTGGCAGGCTCGTGATCAGTATATTTCCGTGCTCCTTGATCGTTCGCAATTATCGATTGAAAAATATTTTGCAAATTATTTTCGAGCGACATTGGCGAAAGAGGAGAAAGTGAGAGCTTTAAAGCTTTTGGAATTAGAGCGCCACGCGATGTTTATGTATACAAGCTGTGGCTGGTTTTTTGATGAGATTTCTGGCATTGAGACGGTGCAGATTTTGCGTTACGCGGCACGCGTGATTCAATTGACGAGGGAAGTTGTCGGCATCGATCTTGAAGACGAATTTATTCGTCGTCTGGAACTTGCGCCAAGTAATATGACGGATGTTAAAAACGGGGCAGATGTTTATCGTCGATATGTTAAGCCGTCGAGTATCAGCCTTTTAAATGTGGGTGTTCATTTCGCGATATTATCTGCTTTTGAAAAATTTCCGGAAACAGCCCATATCTATTGTTATACGATTCGTACGCTAGTTTCTCATGAATATGAGATCGGTAAACAAAGACTTTCAATTGGACGTGTTCTTATTCGTTCCTTAATCACATGGGAAGAGGTTGAAGTCGATTTTTCGGTTTTGTATTTTGGTGAGTACAATTTAAACGGCGGTGTTCGTTATCATGTTAATTCCGACGCATTTAAGGCAATGCATGATGATTTGCATCATTGTTTTATCAAAAGCGATATTACGCAAGTCATTACATTGATGAATAAATATTTCGATAAAGATAATTATTCATTGTGGGATTTATTTAAGAACGAACAGGGCAAGGTTCTCAATCAAATTTTTGAATCGACAATGGATGTCATTTCGGCAAATTTTCGTGAAATTTATGAACATTACTATCCTTTGATGCGGATTAGGTCGGATATCAAAGTTTCGCTGCCTAAGGCTTTGGCCATGACGGTGGAATTTGTTTTAACGCGCGACATGACGATGGTACTCGAAAATGATTTTCTGGATTTAGATAAATTGGAGCGTCTCGCGCAGGAAATGCGGCTTTGGACATTTACCCGTGATAAAGAAAACTTGGGGTTTGTCGCAGGAAAGAGAGTGGAGAAATTGATGGCGCATTTTTACGCTAATCCGCATGACATTGATGTCGGCCGATCAATCGCGACCGTTTTGCGTATTTTGCGAACATTGTCATTAGATATTGATTTATGGAAAACACAGAATTATTATTTTGCAATGTTTAAGAGTATTTACCCTATTATGAACGAGAAGAAAAAGCAGGGCGAGGAATCCGCGCATCACTGGGTCGCTGGATTTGAAAACTTAGGGCGTTACTTAAAAGTCGCATTATCGTAGGAGTTGAAATGTTTCAGAGATCAAGCGGAATCCTTTTGCATATAACATCATTGCCGTCCTTGGGTGGAATTGGTGATTTTGGACCGGCGGCGTATGATTTTGCGGATTTTTTGCATGCGTCTGGACAAAAGTATTGGCAAATTCTGCCGTTAAATCCGACAGATTTTGTATATGGGAATTGTCCCTATAGCAGTCCATCCGCGTTTGCCATGAATATGCTTTTTATCAGTCCGGAGTTGCTTGTCAATGATGGATTGTTAAAAAAGGATGAATTAAGTACGTTGCCGACCCCCTTAGTCGCGGATAAGGTCGATTACAATACAGTTATTGATAAAAAAATTAAACTTTTGGATCAAGCGTTTGGGCGATTTAAGAATAGTGAGCAGGAAAATAATGATTTTGTCACGTTTTGTGAAAGAAATAGTTTTTGGCTTGAGACGTATGCCGCGTTTGTGATTTTTAAAAAACGCTTTAATGGCATGATTTGGAGTGATTGGCCGGATGACATTCGGGCGGGACGAGAGGCGATTTTGAAGGAATTTCGTGCGAAATTTGTCGAGGATATCAAGCGCGTCAAGTTTTTTCAGTACATTGCTTTTAAGCAATGGGCTTTGCTTCGTGAATATTGCCTGCAAAAGGGGATTTCTTTTATTGGTGATATTCCAATTTATGTCAATGAGGATAGTGCCGATGTTTGGGGGAATCCGTACTTTTTTAAGTTAAGCGCGGCATTCAAACCCGTCTTTGTTGCCGGAGTTCCACCAGACTATTTTAGTAAAACTGGTCAGCGTTGGGGCAATCCGATTTATGATTGGGAGCGTATTAAAGCTTCGAATTATGAGTGGTGGATGCAGCGTATCCGTCATAATTTGAATTTATTTGATGTGATTCGTATTGATCATTTTCGGGGCTTAATGGGGTATTGGGAAATTCCGGCTGATGAAAAAACGGCAGTCAATGGGCACTGGACAAAAGGGCCGGGAGAGAATTTTCTCGCGCATTTGCGAAAAGAGTATCCTAATCTTCCAATTATCGCTGAAGATTTGGGTCTTATTACGGCGGATGTTAGTGAGGCGATGCAAAAATTTAATTTGCCCGGAATGAAAGTTCTCCATTTCGCGTTTGGTGGCGATCTCAAACATCCCTATTTGCCGGAGAATTATCCCGAGCAATGTATTGTTTATACGGGTACGCATGATAATAATACGACGAGAGGTTGGTTTAATTGTGATGCTTTACCGCAGGAAAAGGAATTTTTAAAGACGTATTTGAAAAAAGAAGTACGTGAGGAAACGATCGCAACGGATCTTATTGATGTGGCATTAAAATCGCGCGCGGTTTTATCAATCGTGCCCATGCAGGATGTTCTTAATCTCAATGAAAAGAGTCGCATGAATACTCCGGGTACGGTCTTGGATAATTGGGAATGGCGTCTCGTTACCGGCAGTCTTACAAAGAACCTTTCGCAGATGTTGCGGCAACTAATTAAGAAGAGCAATCGCTAAATTCTAAAATAGATAATGGCCTTTATTCCCTTGAGGGAAGTGAGTGGCTGTGTTAGAATTTTTCCATGAAGCGTGTGTATGTCTTTCTTTTATTTTTCCTGGTTGTAAATTCCGTAGGTTGCAGTAGTCACCGTCGTGACAGTGTCACTTCGGGTGCGGCTCTTTCGCCTTTGAAGGAAGCCCGCATTTTTCAAAAAGATCAGTTTGCTAAAGGTGGGAATATTCTAATTGTTCCTTTTAGCGCTGGTGAAAATGTGTCGGCGAGTGATGATTTGGATCATGTTGCGCTCATGATTGTCAGAGGTATTGCCGATGTTTTGGGTTCAGAGCAAAAGCCTTTCAAGGTTCTTGTTCGTCAAGATGCTCAAGAAGCTGATATTGTGATTAAGGGTCGCATTTTGCAAATGGATTTAAAGAAAAATCTTAAAAAACCTTGGGCCCAACGTGTACGAAAGCTGACCCTTGAAATTGAAGGATCGGTGCTCGCGGTTGAGCCGGAGGAAATTTTAGCTAAGTTTTCGCAGATTAAAAAAAGCAAGAGTCGAGCCGATAGTCTTGAGTCTATGGGATACGTGATGGGGACTGAAATTGGGCAATTTTTGCTGTCGAATGCTCGATAAAATATTTGTTATGGGAGTACGTGCGTGATTGTTGTTACTGGCGGTGCCGGATTTATTGGGAGTTGTATTATTGCGCGACTAAATTCGTTCGGGTGGAGTGAGATTATTGTCGTCGATCATCTTCCCAATGGCGTTGAAAGCAGTGAAAACCTTAAGAAAAAGAAATACGTCCAATATCTGGATAAAGCCGATTTTTTAAAAGCCGTTGAATCGGACACCGTTGACGCAAAAGTTGAAATTGTGATTCACATGGGCGCGTGCAGTGACACCACGGGAACAGACGCCAAGTATTATGAGGAAAACAACTTTTTGTATACTAAGCGTTTGGCGCAGTGGTGTTTAAAAAAGAATGTGCGCTTTATTTATGCCAGTTCCGCCGCGACGTATGGTGATGGGCAGCAGGGGTATTGTGATGACGAGGCGACGATACGGAAATTAAAGCCGTTGAATTTGTACGGTGAGTCTAAACACAAGTTTGATCTTTGGGCTTTAGATCAGAAAGTCACTGATCGCATGGTGGGTCTTAAATTCTTTAATGTTTTTGGCCCTAATGAATATCATAAGGGTCAGATGCGCAGCGTCGTTGCCAAGTCATACACCACATTACAGAAGGAAGGTCATATATCGCTTTTTAAATCCTATCGCCCAGAATTCAAAGACGGTGAGCAAAAGCGGGATTTTATTTATGTGAAGGACGCGGTGGATGTCGTTGTTTATTTTATGGAAAATCCGCAAATCAATGGGATTTTTAATTTAGGAACAGGGCAAGCACAAACGTGGAATGATTTGGCCAAAGCTCTTTTTGCCAGCGTTGGTCGGGAATTAAAAATCGAGTACATTGAAATGCCCGAACAGTTGCGTTCACAATACCAATACTTTACTCAAGCGGACATGGACAAGCTTCGACGCAGCGGATATACAAAGTCATTTATGAGCCTTAATGATGCCGTCAAAGATTATGTTGGATATTTAAAAAACAACAGTACTTATTAACTATGTCAGCATTGATTCTTATAATCGCGTTTTTTGTTATCCTCACTTTTGTGATTGGCGCGTCACTTCTTTTTCGGGGATACGAAAACATCGCCTCTGGAGAGATCGCGCCGGCCGGCGAATTAAAAAAGACGCAGGCAGATTTAAAACTTTCTAAAGATGAAACTGAGAAATTACGTGTTCAAGCAAATAGTTTGGCGGTTGGTCTTGAGGAAATGAAGAGCAAGTTGGCGTGGGCACAAGGCAATGTTAAAACGTTAGAGGAGACCATTGGCAAAGCGGCCGAAACACAAGCGCGTCTTAATCAAATTGAGATGGATTTGAATTTTCTTTCACAAAAAGCTGATTCGCAGGCGCGTGAGGCCATTGACGTTATTACCCGACTGGCAGCCGAGAGGGATGCTTTACAGAAAACGATTACCGAAAAAACTGCAACCACTAACACGGCGCAGGTCACGCAGTTAACCGATGAAAATAGTAAGCTCAAGATTCAAATTGACGGGTATGCCAGCAAGGTTAAAGATTTAGAAGCGGTTGTGAAATCGGCGCAAGATGCCGCAAGTCAAGTTGCCGTAGCCGAAGAGGAATTGAAGAAAGTGCGTTTACAAAATGAGGAGCGTGTGGTTCAGGCCAATGCCGCGCTTGTTAAGATAAACAGCGAAGTTGAATTATTAAACAGTCAGATTATGGAAAAGGATCAGCGTATTAAGAAATTTACCGAGGAAGCTTTCTCGATTAAAGATAAAGAAGATTTGCAAAAACGTCTCGATGATATGCAGGCTGCGAATCAACATTTGCGGGATAAGGAAAAAGTGCTCACGTATAAGCTTGCTCAATCGCGCGCGCAAGCCATGACTTTGGAAAAGATTTGTGAAGAGTTTAAGCAGCAGGTTGGCGGTTAGGCTATGGAGGAAGGGTTGTGATTGTTGCCGGTGATATTATGTCTGAAGATGTTATCGATGTTTCGGGGACGATGTTGATTCGACAAGTCGCGCATTTGATGTTGCGCAAGCGCGTTTCCGCTTTTCCGGTCGTGGACAAAAAGGATGGACTGGTTGGGATTATTTCGATGACGGATCTTTTTATGATGATCAATAAAGCTTTTATAAAAAATACTGACGCGGAGTTTCACAAGCGTTTGGCGATGTTTCGGGATATGACCGTCAGTGATATTATGACCAGAAAAGTCATTTCGATTCTGCCTGAAACAACGCTTGATGAAATTGTCAATTTGGTTGCGAAAAAGAAGGTCCATGTTTTTCCGGTTATGTCAAAGAAGAAAATTGTTGGGATTGTTAGCCGTCACGATATTCTTAACGCGGTCTTTTCGTACGATTAACAGGAGGTTGGTTATGAGCTTAAATGTTGTGGAAAGTTTTTTACTTCGTCAGGAAACTGTTTTGCATGCCTTAGAGCAACTGCAGTCTCTGCGCAATAATTATCGGGAAGCGCGTAAAATTTCGGGGGAATGCCGTGAAAAGATGTTTTATTATTTTCGCGTGCAAGATGAGAAATTTTATAAAAGTCTTGAGGACTTTTTTGCTGAAAATCGCCCAGCATTAAAAATGATTGAATTTTTAACTCTTGATCTTAAGGAAGTGAAAGTTAAAACATTTAATTTCTTTGTGAAGTATGGCGTTGATAATCCTTTGGAACAAGGGCGGAATTTCGCGCGTGATTTGCGTGTTTATCGTCAGGAGATTTTGCATAGGTTTCGCGTCGAGGAAAGTTATCTTCTTCCGCTTTTAAAGAGGATGTCTGAGGAAAGTGGTCATTGGCTGGCAGGTAAATCATGATTAAAATGGTACTAGGTTTATTTTTGGCTTCATTGCTTTCCATGACGGGTTGCTCTCTGATGCAGGAGGAGGCGAAAGTTTTGTGGGGATCAAGCACGAAGGCCCTGGAAGATGCCAGAGGAGAAGCGGTTAAAAAGATTTTTGCTTGTCATCCGGACGAATGCTTTGATCGGATTATTCAATATTGCAATATTGAAACTGAAATGACCAAACAAGACGCGGATGGTTTTGAAAGGATCAATCCTGAGCAACTTTCGCGTTTGGATGATGATAAAACGATAAAAGTTAAAAATTTGGAAGTTTTTATAAAGGATCGTAAAAATAAAAAAATTGTTGTTATGGGGATTCCGGGGCACGTCAATACAACAGAAGCCGGAATTTTCTTTACTACGATTGAAGGCAAGGGAACATCCGTTGAAGTCGTATCTTTGAGTACCGCGGCTAAAATCAAAGCTGCAAATTTGATTTTTGCGGCTTTAGGTAAGGACTTTAAAGAAATTCAGTAAAATGATTGAACATGAAATGCTTTTTCTTGGGCTTTTAGTTGACGGTCCCAAGCATGGGTACGAGATTAAGCGCAAAATTGACGAGGAACTTTTTCCGTTTGTCGGGTTGAAAGTCAAGTCGATTTACTATCCATTAAAAAAAATGGAGCAGTTGAAATTAATTCACAAAGATGTTGGTCGTGAAGGAAAGTATCCCGAAAAGTTTGTTTACAGTATCACGCCGCAGGGTCGTAAAATCTTTGATCATCTAATCACCGATAGTTTTGTTTCGATTGAGCGGCCTTTCTTTAATATTGATCTTTCTTTGTATTTTTTGCCTTATGTCGATCAGAAAATTGCGCATAAGAAGTTGCGGGGGCGCGTTATTTTTTTGAAGCGAATCAAGCGTGACTTGACCGTTTTGCATCACAAGCACTCGCCGAATCTTGAGCAACATTTGTCCATTATTCTTGAGCATGATTTAGACCTTGTCGAAGCTGAAATCAAGTCTTTGACCCGCCTGTTGGACATGCTGCAAGTCCCACCTAAATCTCCCAAATCTGACCGAAGAAGTGCTTGACAACAAAGTATTTTTTACTAAAATCAAAGTATTAAAATTTTACTAGTATTGTGCTTTCTTTCTAATTGTAATTTGATTTAAGAGAGAAAGCATCATGCTGTACCACAATCATTTTAATCAGGCTGTAATGACTCAATTACTATAAGTACTACATATGAATACATTTGCAATTCTTCAAGAAAATGCCGCAAAGTATGGAAATAAGCCAGCTCTTATTTTTCATGATCATATTGTGACGTTTGCTGATCTTCCGGCTAAGGTTTTTCGCTTGGCGAATGCTTTGCAGAAGGCGGGATTGCAAAAAGGCGACCGTCTTGGGATTTGTCTTGCGAATGGCCCTGAATTTGTTTATGCGTATTTAGCGGGCTTTATTTGTGGCGCGGTGGTTGTTCCGCTTGACTTTATGCTTAAAAGTGATGAGATTTCTTCATGTTTAACGCACTCGGAAGCAAAAATTTTTATTGCTGCTGATCGTCCTGATCTTAATCTTTCTGTTATTCGTGACACAATTCCAACTCTCAGAGAAACGATTGTTTTTAATCGTGAAAAAGGCGCGGCCAATCCATTTCAACAATGTCTCGACGCCTCTTTTGAATCACCATTAAAAGTTGAAGTCAATGACACTGATCCTGCTTTAATTATGTATACATCGGGAACAACTGGAAGCCCCAAGGGGATTTTGCTTAACTATCAGCATCTAAAGGGTTCGCCGGAAGCGATGAAGTACTTTGTCGATTTAACGGATAAAGACATTAAGCTTGCCGCGATTCCCTTTAGTCATGTTGCTGGGTTTATTTATATTCAAAACTGCATCATTTTTGGTATTACGCTCGTGATTATGGACCGTTTTAACCCGTATGAATTTTTGCGGCTTGTTCAGGAGCATAAGGTGAGCTGTTTTCACATTGTTCCGGCGATGTATACAGCACTTTTGTCGTTAAAACAGATTGAAAAATTTGATTTGTCATCATTGCGATGGGTTGTGGTTTTTGGCGCTCCAAGCTCGCCTGAAATTATGGAGCGTTTTCATAAATATTGTCCTAACGCGCAATTGCTTAATGGTTGGGGCATGACCGAAACTTGTCCGCCTAACACGGTGACACCTTTAGGCAGTCGCAATATCGCCAGCGTCGGCAAACCTTCACCATTATCTGAAATCAAGATTGTTGATGAAGAGGATCGTGAAGTTGCCGTGGGGAAAATCGGTGAGATTTTGATACGTGGCTGGATTGTGATGAAGGAATATTATAAAGATCCCGAAAGCACTGCGCAGATGAAGCGCAATGGGTGGCTTTATACGGGTGATATTGGTCGTAAAGATGAGGAAGGGTTCATTTATATCGTCGGACGTAAAAAAGAAATGATCAAAGTCGCGGGGCAAATTGTTTACGCGCCAGAAGTTGAGTCTGCTTTTTACAAGCATGAATCTGTTCTTGAAGCCGCAGTTATTGGTGTGGCTGATGATATGCGCGGGGAGGTCGTTAAAGCTTTTATTGTTCTAAAGCAAGGACAGCACGTCTCTCCGGAAGATTTGCGCTATTTTGCTCGTGAGCATTTGGCGAATTTTAAAGTTCCACAAACGATCGAAATACGCGGTCAATTGCCTAAGAATCGTACGGGGAAAATTGATAAAGAAATTTTAAAATGCGAAAGGAAAAGCGATGCAAAATATGCGTAAAGAAATACATATGACAGGTCAAGATTTGATGGGTATGGTGCAATTGCGGCCGGAAGATTTGGGTGGGTATGCCTTAGTGCCGGGTCCCAAGGAACGCCTTGACGCGATTGTTAAGAAATTAGCAAATCCGGTTAAGAATTTTTCGTTTATGGAATACAACATGTTTACCGGTGATTATAATGGCACAAAAGTTACCGCGATTAATGGGGGACGTTTTGCGGCGGATACTGGGATCACGACGGAAATCCTTTGCAACGCGCAGGCAAAAGTTATGATTCGCTTAGGTAGTTGCGGGGCTTTGCGCGAAGACATTAAGGTCGGAGATTTGATCGTTGTTGAAAGCACATTTAGCGGTGAGGGGGTAACGCCGTATTATGTCGATAAAAATTTTAAAACCGTATCCGATAAGAAATTATCTGACGATCTTGTCGGCATCGCTCGAAAATCTGGCAATACTGTTCACGTCGGAAAATGCTGGTCAACCGACGCAATTTTGAGGGAAACCCGTGAGAATGTCGGTAAAGCTGTGGCGGAAGGCGCGATTGCGGTTGATATGGTCAGTTCAGTTTTTTTAACGATTTGCCAACTTTATAAAATACCTGCCGCAGTTATTTTGGCGGTCAGTGATAATGTAATTACGGGTGAAATGGGATTTTTAAACACGGATTATTATATGGCAGAAGGAACGATGATCAATGTCGTCTTTGACTTGATTAAACAACGGGAAGCGGCAAAAACGGGAGTTTAGGTTTTGAAAAAAGAGTCACCATTGTTTTGGCCAGCATATTTAAAGGGCGATATTCTTTTTGTCCTCGATGAGACGCTTGTCCCGAAGCAGTTAAAATACGTCAAGGTCAGGAATATCGACGAAGCGGTCGCGGTTATTTGTGAAATGAAGACGCGCGCTTTTGGACAGTTTCTTGTTGTTTTGAGTACTTTTCTTTTAGAGTTTAATCGTCAGCCGCAGTTAAACGGTGAAGAATTGCTCGAGAAAATCCGCAATGTCGCGCACGCGCTTAATCATAGTCGTCCGACTTTTCCATTTAGTGAAGTCACGAGCGTTGTGGTACATTGGGCGCATGGCGCTTTGGATGCAGGGCAGGATGTTCGCGCCATTGTTATAAAAAATGTGAATGGGTATTTGCAGGGGATTCGCCATCGGCGTTTGGATCGCGTGGCAAAAATTGCGGCAAATATCAAGGATGGTGATAGTGTTTTAACTCATTGTAATGTGAGCGGCGAATTGGCTATGGCCGCCGCGATATGTCGTGAACAAAAAAAGGATGTTCAATTTTATTGCACAGAAACCCGTCCTTATTTTCAAGGCGCAAAATTGACATATTGGGAATTAAAGCAAATGGGTGCAGATGTTACGCTCGTCGCTGATAATGCGATTGCGACATTGATGGCTGACAAAATGGTCAATAAGGTTATCGTCGGTTCGGATCGCAATTGCGCCAATGGAGACTTTGCAAATAAAATCGGGACATATCAAATTGCCGTATTGGCAAACGAGTTTAAGGTTCCGATGCTTGTTTTGACGCAACCATCACAAAAAATTAAATCAGGTGCTGATATTCCCGTTGAGATTCGTGATGAAAGTGAGTTGTTGCAGTTTAATGGTCGCAAAGTTTTTAGCAGTAAGGTCAAAGGACTTTATCCGGGTTTTGATGTTGTTCCGCACCATTACGTGAGAAAAGAGATTGCAATCGATGTCCACTGAGATTAAAAATGTCACGCTCATTTACGGGGCTTTTAAGGAAGATTTTTTTACGGCTTTAAAAAAATGTCAAGTTAAGGATATTGTTGTCCTCGAAGGTCGTCCGACTTTGGAATCGAGTCGCCATGCCGTTTTGAATTTAAAAAAGATTGGAATTATTCCGACGATTATCGCGGACAATATGGCGGGTTATTTGTTTTCGAAAGGATTGGTTAAAGAAACTTGGTTAGCAAGTCAGGCGGAAGATAAGGCGGGGGCGATGTGTGAGATTGGGGCTTTGATTTTGGCTGTTTTGGCAAAAAATCATCAAATCCCGGTTTTTACATATGCCGCCGAAAAAAAGCGCAAGCCATTGGGCAAGCCGGCCGATTTACAGAAATTTAATGGTCAAAGTGTTGTTACTGGCAAAATCAAAGCGTTCGTACCGTTGATCGAATGGGTTCCGGCAAAATATTTGCGCTCATTGCGAAAAAATGCAGGGCGTAAAGCCATTTCGCCGAGATTGTTGCGTCGTCCGAACGAACTCCTTGCAATAGGAGGTGCAAATGAATAATGACATTATTTTGAGTTTAAAACGAAACATCGAAGCCATTGGACGTTTGCTCTGGGAAAAAGATCTTGTTACAGGTTTGAATGGAAATATCAGCACGCGTTTGAGTGATGAAAATATTTTAATTACCGCAACCAAAACGTGTTTAGGCCTATTGCAGGAAAATGACATTGTTGAATTAGACTTGGAAGGCAATGTTGTTGGCGATGGTCAGGCTTCTAGTGAGCGCCTGTTGCATGTCGCAATTTATAAGGCATTTCCAGAAATGAGCGCGGTGGTGCATACGCACACGGCGTATACCAATGCTTATTTTCTTGAGAATGACAGTTTGACGCCGCGGATTTTTGAATCCAAATTGTATTTAGGTGATGTCAGCGCGGTCCCGCAATTGACGCCCGCTGTTTCGGATGTTGGGCCGGTTCTTGAAGCTCTTAAGTCCAACAGTATTGTTGTGTTAAAAAATCATGGTGTTGTCGCGATGGGAAAAGATTTGTTTGATTGTTTTCTTCTTGTGCAGTGCTTGGAAGAGGCGGTCAAGATTGACGCGATTAGCCGTTTGTATCATCGTTTTACAGATGTCAATGATTTGAAACCTTCTTTGAAGATCGGGAAACCTGAAGTCGCCAGCAAAAAAGTTGAACCTAAGGTTAAGAAATTGCCAGATTCTTTCTCGCAAGAGGAGCTTGATTCAACTGCAAAGATTTCAGAAAGTCCGGTGGTGCCTAAAAAATTTAAACTTTTTTCGGGTGAACAGATTGGTGAAATTGTCCGTTTGGTTAATGCTGATGTGCAAATGCAAGATCTCGGCAAGAAGACAAAAATGACGATGTCTTTGGCCGTTAAACTCAATGAGACCGGTGAGGTGTTTTGTTTTCATTTTGAAGATGGGCAGATTATTGAAATTGATAAAGACAAAGAGCCCGAATTTTTAATTTCCGCGCCCGAAAATATTTGGCGCGCGGTGTTTAATCGGCAAATTGATCCATTTGTCGCGACAACGCAAAAGAAAATGCACTTGCAGGGCGATTTCGCTAAGATTTCCAAATGGTATGCGCCGTGCAGTCGTATTTTTGAACTTTGGGCACAGGTTCCAATCGAATAAATGACAACGATCAAAACACAAATTCAGGAATTTAAGTTTTCTGTCAACGGCAATTTACGCCATGGCCGTGACGGAAAGTTCTTTGACTGTGTCAATCCTTCGACGGGTGACGTGTTTGCGAAAGTCGCGGATGCTAGCGTAGAAGACATGAAAGACGCGATCGCCAGCGCGCGTTACGCTTTTGACTGTGGCGAGTGGTCGGGTTTCAAACCCGAGGACCGTGGAAAATATTTAGCACAATTTGCAAATTTGATCCGGGAGAACGCCAAACTTCTCGCGGAATTAGAAATGCTTTCGACCGGCAAGACTTTAAAGCACACGACCTTTATCGACGTGCCGACTTGCGCGGATACATTTGAGTATTTTGCTGGTGCCGGTGCTCTTTTAAATGATGTGCCCAATCCCGTTTCGGGTCCGGTTAAAAGTGTGACAGCGTATGAGCCGATGGGTGTTGTTGGGAGTATTATTCCGTGGAATTATCCCCTGATTATGCTGGCGTGGAAAATCGCGCCGGCACTTTTAGCAGGCAATACCGTTGTGTTAAAACCGTCGTCGTTGGCGAGTGTGTCGATCGCAAAATTTGCCGAAATCATTGAGCAAGCCGGTTTACCCAAGGGCGTTTTAAACATCGTAACAACAAGTCGCCACGAAGTGGCTGAAGTACTCGTGAAAAGTAAAAGTGTTGATATGATTAGTTTTACCGGCGGCACCGAGACAGGTAAAGAGATCATGAAAATGTGCAGTGAGACGACAAAAAAACTTTCTTTAGAGCTCGGCGGGAAATCGCCGACAATTATTTTTGAAGATTGTGACTTAGAAACCGCTGTCGGCGGCACAATGTCCGCGATTTTTATTAATCAAGGACAAATGTGCACGGCGGGTTCACGACTTTTGATTGATGAAAAGATTGCCGAGCCATTTTTGCGGCTGCTTGTCGAGAAGACAAAAAGTTTAAAAATCGGCCCCGCGACGAGTTACGAAACGGATTTTGGCCCATTAATTAACGTCGCGCATCGCGATAAAGTTTTAGAGTGTATTAAAAAAGGTATCAAAGAAGGCGCGGTGGTTTTGTGCGGCGGTAAAATTCCCGAATCGGAAGAATTAAAAAGTGGTGCGTACATTGAACCGACGATTTTAAGCAAAGTCAATAATCAAATGACCGTCGCGCGGGAAGAAATTTTCGGACCGGTTTTGGTGGTCATGAAATTTAAGGATGAGGACGAAGCTGTTTTGGTCGCCAATGATTCCTCATACGGTTTGGCGGCGTCAGTATGGAGTAAGGATTTAGTAAAGGCAAATCGTGTCGCGAAAAAATTGCAGTGCGGCACTGTGTGGATCAATACATACGGCGCATTTTTTAATGAAGCCCCTTTTGGGGGATATAAGCAAAGTGGATTTGGGCGGCAATTGGGTCTTGAGGGTTTGTTGGCCTACACACAATCCAAACATATCTGCATTGATCAAACTCCGGGAGGTCGTCCGCTTGTTGCGGCATGGTTCTGACTAAAACATCCTCGGACTATCGCGATTTTTCTTATGACAAAAATCATCAGTTGGTTGAAAAAGTAATTTTAAAAACAGTAAATAAGGAGCAAGCACAATGAAAGTTCTATTTTTAACACCACCGCTAAAAGCTTGGGATTCACATGGAGATCACAAAGCCGCCAATCAAATGCACGCGCAGCTTGCCGCCTATTTACGTGAAAAAAAATTAGCTGAGGTTGCTGCTTTGGATTGCCGCGCCTTGGACATGACATGGGAAGACATGATTAAGGAAGTTGCTAAAATCAAGCCGGGTCTCGTTTTTGTCGGAGAGCTTTTGCATTCGACATGCGGGGCGGCCGTTATTGGTTATTTTAACGATGCTTTAAAGTTAATAAAAGAGTACGACAAAAATATTAAAACAGTGGCTGGCGGACTTTGGTATTCGGGCGACTATGATCGGCAAATGCGTTTAAATCCGTGGATCGATTATATCATGATCGGTGAAGCCGAATTGACATTAGAGGATCTCTTGATCAATTTTCGTGATCAGAAAAAAGATGAAAAGGACATTCCCGGCCTTGTTCATCGCGATGCTCAGGGAACGATCGTAGTTGGGCCGCATCGGGACATGATTCCTGATCTCAATGTTTTGCCGATGCCAGCTTATGATCTTTTTCCGATGGAAAAATACGTTGGCCATACGTATTGGAAACCATTCGCGGAGCTTATGACATCGCGCGGCTGTCCGGGCAAATGCCATTTTTGTTACGAATGGGCTTTGTATGATTCGCGCACGGCCGCAAAAGATTTTACATCATGGCGCGGATTAAAAGGTAAGCGCATTGTTGATGAATTAGATCTTCTCGAAAAAACTTACGGTGTGACAACAATCGTCTTTCAAGATGACGCCTTTAACACCGACACCGCGGCGATGATTGAGTTCTGCGAAGAAAAATTAAAACGTGGTAATAAAATTGACTGGGTGTGTTTAGGTCGTGCGGATCAATGGATTCTTCAGCAAGACATTTTGCCACTCATGAAAAAGGCGGGACTATTTCTTGCCTTGACCGGCGTTGAGGTTGAGGACGATTTGAGTTTACACAAAAGTGGAAAAGGGATAACGATTGCGCAGATTAAAAAAACCGTCGATATCTTGCGACAAAACGATATTGGATCCGTCGGAACAGTTTTGATTGGGCTTAAGGAGGACACCGAAGCAAAAATTAAAGAGCGTTTGCGAATTGCTGATGAAATTGACCCCGATGTGTTCGCGCTTGATTATTTAACACCAGTTCCTAATTCACCGGACTGGAGATACGGGATTAAAAAGGGTTGGTTTGATCCCGAAAAAATTGATCTAAAGACTTGGGATTTTCAACATCCGGTTATCCCGACTGACTTTTTAACAGTTGAAGAAGTCGGACGTTTAGGGGCGTGGTGTATGCGTGAATATTATTCCAAGCCAGAGAGAATTCATCGCATTTTTTCCAGCAACTATGACGAAAAAGTCAAGTTATGCGTTAAGGACTTCATGGCGAATATTGCCAAATGGGAAGCTAACTCGCGCATGCCAGCGACAACAGGCATCGCCGTAAATAAGTAAAGGGAATGTAATGACAACGACATTTATCAAAATGCATTGGGATCCAAAAACCGAAGAATTGTTTTTGGCCACGATCAAAAAGATTCCGCTTTTTCATCGGGACATCGCCCGCGAAGTTGTGGAAAAAAAGGCACAGATTAACGCGCAGGCGCGAGGATCGACTTCGGTCGAAGAAAGCGATGTCGTCGATGCGTTTTTCTCGGAAGTTCCCAAAGCATTCTATAGTTTAATGGTCCGAATTTTAGATGAGGCAGGTTTAGATTATGGCAAGCATATTTCCGCGCAAGGCAAAAAGTAAAGACACGATTCTTCACGAGTTTATGTTTTTGGAAGCACCAATTGAGGCTGTTTCCGCAGAACTGATCGCATGGGGCGAATCTACTTGGTGGCCGCAAGATTCATTGTGGAAATATATTCGTCAGACCGACGGACCTGTCGCGGTTGGGACGCAATATGTAATTAAGATTAACAAAAAGTCCGCACCGGATTGGGCCGCGGAAGTCACTCAGCTTTTACCAAATCGTGTGATTGAAAGGACTTTTACCAAGGGTCTTTTTAAAGGTTTTGAACGCATCATGATGGAAGAGCGCGCCAACGGAACGCGTGTTGATTATGAATTGCATTTTCAAATTCGCGGTCCGTTAAATCTGATTCTTTGGCCTTTGGTTTTGCGAAAGCAGTATGTCTCAACGATTAAGACAACACTTGACGCGTTGCGAAATTTTTTAATTGCGGAAGCCAAAAAGCATTTGTAAAGTTGGAGTCATTCAAAATGAAAATTGCTGTGATCGGAGCCGGAGCCATTGGATCAGTTGTCGCCGCGGGATTGTTCAAATCCAACGTCGACGTTCTGCTGGTTGGACGGGCTGATCAAGTCGCAGCCATTAAGGAACGGGGACTGACAATAAAGCGTTTTGATGGCACTGAAACGCTTAATGTTCCGGTAGCAGAGCGCTTGGATCGTGAATTTGATCTGGTGATTTTTACGACAAAAACGCAGGATGTTGATGATGCGTACATGCAAAATTCAGAGTTTATGGAAAATTGTCTGGTGTTGGCGACACAAAACGGGGTGCAGGGAGACAATATTTTAAGTCCACATTTTTTCCCGGAACGCGTGATAAGCAGTATTGTGATGTTTGGCGCGACCTATGTTAAGCCCGGCGAAGTCACTTACAATTTTCCGGGTGACTGGATTATTGGCAAACGTTTTGTGATGAATGATATTAAAGTCCATGAGATTGCGGACATTTTAAAGAAAAGTTTTTCGGTTGAAGTGACTGACAATATATTAGGGATGAAATGGTTAAAGCTTTTCGTTAATTTTAATAATTGTATTCCGGCCTTGATCGGCAAGTCGATGCAGGAAACTTTTACCGATATGGATTTGTGCCGCTTGAGCGTCTCACTTTTAAAGGAAGCCTTGCCGATTGTACAGAGCGCTAATATCAAACTTGTGTCATTGCCGCAATTTCCTGTTGAGCGGGTGCAAGGCTTAGCGGCCATGCCATTAGAACAAGGCGCTGGCATTATGAATAAGACATTGACGGGATTAAGCAAAGAGCCGCTTTATGGGTCAATTCTACAAAGTATTTTGCGTGGCAAGACCAGTGAAATTGATTTTATTAATGGGGAAGTTGTGGCAATCGCATCAGGAATGAGAATGGATGCTCCACTTAATCGTAAAGTTGTGCGTATGGTTCACACCGTTGAAGAGACGGGAAAGTTTTTTTCAGCAGAAGAAGTTAAAAAGGAATTTAGTTTGGTCTAATAATCTGTCATCCCCGAATGTTCGTATCGGGGATCTATAGTTTATGGATTCCCGCTTAAAGATAGTAGCCTTCGGCTATAGGCGGGAATGACCTGAGGGATGGAGTTTTATATGGCACGACGAGTCGTAGTTACTGGTATCGGAATTGTTTCACCCAATGGCGTCGGTAAAGAAGCCTGTTGGAAAAGTATGATCAATGGCGTGTCGGCGGTTAAACGTGTGACCGAGTTTGATGTGACACCTTTTAATACCAAAATTGCCGCGCAGGTCAGAGATTTTGATCCTGTCATGTTGGGCTTGACGTGGGAAGAAAGTATGCGCATGGATCGCTATGTGCAGTTTGCGGTTGTCAGCGCGCGTATGGCCCTAGAAGATTCCCATTTGAATTTGAGCAAAGTTAATCCCCAGCGAATTGGTGTTTCTCTTGCCAACGCGATTTGCGGGACCAAATATATGGAAGAGGAATTTGCGCTTGTGACCGACAGCGGCAAAAATCCAATTAATCCCGCGATTGTTCGCCCTGATCTTTATGACGCGGCGATGTTTAATACACCGTCGAGCGAAATTTCCGCGAAGTATGGACTTAAAGGTGTTTGCAATACGATCTCGACGGGTTGTACTGCGGGAACTGATTCGGTAGGGTTTTCGTTTGAAACGATTATGGATGGCGATGCGGATATTATGGTGACCGGTGCGGCCGAAGCCCCGATTACCCCGATCACATTTGGCGCGTTTGATACCGTCAATGTTCTTTCAGCGATGAATGAATTTCCAGAAAAAGCGTCTCGTCCTTTTGATGCGAAGCGCAATGGTTTTGTCATTTCTGAAGGCGCAGGTGTTCTCATTCTCGAAGAATTACAACATGCCAAGAAGCGTGGCGCACGGATTTATTGTGAAGTCGTTGGTTTTGGGACGACCAACAATGCTTTTCATATGACGGATTTACCTCCGGATGGCGACGCGATGGCCGATTGCATTAATATTGCGATGGATGAAGCAAAAGTCAAGCCACAAGACATCGATTATCTTAATGCCCACGGTTCCTCGACGAGGCAGAATGATGTTTTTGAAACGAGCGCGTATAAAATGGCTTTAGGAGATCACGCGTACAAAATTCCAATCAGTTCGCTTAAGTCGATGATTGGCCATCCCTTGGCTGGCGCCAATGGTTTGGAACTTGCCGTTGGATGTATGATTTTTGAACGTAATATTTTGCCGCCGACAATCAATCAAGAATTTCCAGATCCACAATGTGATTTAGATTATATCCCCAACGTGAGTCGTGAAAAGAAAGTTAATGTCATGTTAAAAACTTCGAGCGGTTTTTCGGGGATCCACTCGGCCATGGTGTTAAGAAGATTTGAATAAAATGAGCGATATATTTTATAAAATGGAGTTTTAAATGCAGCCTATTGCGATTACCGGTATCGGTTTAGTTACACCCAGCGGGATTGATAAAAGAAAGTTTTGGTCGAATATTGTCCATGGCCGATCCGTCATTAAGAAAATTGATCGTTTTGACGCATCATTATATGAATCTCATATTGCCGGACAAGTGCATGAATTAGACGCATACAGCAATGTCTCCTCGCGGCTTTTAAAAAAGATCGATTTATTTTCGCATATGGGTTTGGTCGCCTCCGAAATCGCGATCACTGACGCTAAGCTAGATCTTGCGCAAGAGAACTTGAAACGCGCTGGTATTTTTATGGGTAATGCCATTGGCGGTTGGCTCTACGCCGAAACCGAATTGCGTGATTTGTATCTAGAGGGAAGAGAAGGCGTAAGCCCATTTATGGCCTCCGCGTGGTTTCCCGCCGCGCCGCAAGGTCAAATTTCCATTCATTACGGCATTAAGGGCTACAGCAAAACCATCGTCGCTGATCGAGCGAGTTCTCTGATGGCCATCGGCTATGGCGCAAAAAATTTATTGCGCGGCAAAAACGACTTTATTCTTGCCGGCGGCATGGAGGCGCCTGTCACACCGTACGCGCTTTTGTGTTGCAACACATCGGGGTGTCTTTCTTCTAATAATGACGAAGCCGAAACCGCGTATCGGCCGTTTGATAAACAACGTGACGGGTTTGCCATTGCTGAGGGCGCGGGAATTTTGATTTTAGAACCACAAGAGCGTGTCAAATCGCGCGGTGCACATGTGTATGGCAATATTATTGGTTTTGCGACGACGACAGATGGTGTGAATCGTATTGAACCTGCGACGGACGGTGTGGAATTGGCCCGCGCGATCAAAATGGCTTTGGATGATGCCGGCCTTGCGCAGAAAGATATTGATTATATTTGTGCCGACGGTGCGGGCGGACTTTTAAGCGATATTTCTGAAACCAAGGCGATCAAATTAGTCTTTGGTGATTACGCTAAAAAGATCCCAATTTCAGCGCCCAAAGCCGTTTTCGGAAATATGTTAGGCGCGTGCGGCGCGCTTGATGTGATAACGACATTGTTGGCGATGGAGCATGACCTTATTCCACCGACGATTAATCTCAAAATGCCTGACCCACAATGTGATTTAGATTATGTTCCCAATGAAGCGCGTGCCAAAGTTATAAAAAATGCGATGGTCATCAATCGCGGCCGCGGCGGCATCAATTGCGTTTTAGTTTTGCAGAAACCTTAACGTGTTTGTCATTCCCGCGAAAGCGGGAATCCATAGAAGCGGATCCCCGATACAAGCGCTCTGGGATGACATGATTATTAGGAGGAGTGTATGTCAGTTGAAGAGCAAGTCAAAGCTGTTTTTAAAAAAGTCCTTGATATCAATCCATCCGAAATCAAACCCAATGAACAGTTAGGCGCGTCATTAGGCATTGATTCAACGGAATTAGTTGAGATTTCCGTCGGGATCAAAAAGGAAATTGGAGTTGCGTTAGCGGATAGCGAACTTAAAAAATCACACACATTTAACGAAATCATCAAAATCATTGAGTCAAAGAAATAATAAAAACACTGTCATTCCCGGGACCTTTGGGAGTACCCGGTACGAGGGTGCAATCTCTTAGCGGGAATCCATTATTTTAAAGTTATGGATCCCCGATTAAAGCATTCGGGGATGACAAAAGCAGGTAATTATGATCATCGACCTTTCCTTACCTATCGACGACAAACTCGTCGAAACCCATGATGCCAAAATCGACCGCATTTCGCATGCACAAGGTGTTGAGCATTTTAATTGGGTTGTTATGAAAAATCAGCCCGGCGGTCAAGAACGTTTTGACAAAGGCGAGCGCGTCGCGACCAAAGAAGAAATTCCTGACGGCGAAATGTTATCACTCGAAATCGTTCATTCATCCGTTCATATGGGTAGTCACGTTGACGCGCCGTTTCATTATGGCAGCACATGCGAAGGCAAGCCTGCCAAGCAAATTATGGATGTTCCGCTTGAGTGGTGTCTTGGTCCCGGTGTTGTTTTAGATTTTACCCACATTCAATTTCCCGCCGCAATTGGCAAAAAAGATGTACAAGACGCTTTAGCAAAAATCAATTACAAACTAAAACCGATGGATATTGTTTTGCTTTATACTGGCGGTGACAAGTTGCTCGGCACAGATGATTATGTTAATAAATATGTCGGTTGCACAGTAGACGCGATTGAATATTTGCTGGATCAGGGTATCAAGATGATGGGTGTGGACACGATTGGTTTAGATCGGCCATGCTTTTTGATGTTTAAGGAATTTTTGACGACGAAAGATAAGAGTAAGATTTGGCCATGCCATTTCTTGGGTCGTCGTAGGGAATATTGTCACATGGAGCGCTTGGGAAATTTGGGCGCGATACCCAAACCATTTGGTTTTACGGTTTCTTGTTTGCCGGTTAAAGTTAGAAATGCCGGAGCGGGATGGAGCCGCGTTGTCGCGATTGTTTAATTTATGGAGGATTCGCTGATGTTTAAAAAATTAATATTAGGTATGTTTATTTTTCTTTTGACGAGTGTAGCGTCGGCGGATGTTTTGGTGTTTAAATCAGGAAAGACTGTTGAAGGACTTATCACTAAAGTCACCGAAACAGGTATTACCTTTCAATCAGGGAATGATACTTTAGGCGTAAGCTATACGCAAATCAAGGATATCCGTGAATCGACTGGGCCGAATGCAAGAAATAGTCCCCATATCGCGATAGCCCGAGGAGACGGTGTTTCGCAAGCGAGTGCTGGGACTCAAACAAAAAAAGTGGTTGTGTATATGACAAGTTGGTGTGGGTATTGTCGAAAAATGACCGCTTTTTTAAAGCAAAATGGAATAGCTTACACTGCGCATGATATTGAAAAGAATGATATGGCCAAGAAGATGTATCAAAAGTATGGTGGACAGGGTGTTCCTCTTGTCATTGTTGGCGAGAAGGTCATTCGTGGTTATAATCCTGATGGCGTTGTTGCCGCGTTGCGATAAAGATAATTGTGAGTGAAGAAAATTATAAATTTAATATTCCTGACGAAATTTACGGTCAAGTCATCGATGGCATTGATTTGCAGATTTTAAGCTCGGACTCGGTGCGGATTATCGAAGCGTATGTAAAGCAGGAAGGGGAGCTAAGCGAAATTCAAGAACGGGTTTTACATCAATGCGAGCGTGAGCTTCAGGTAGTTATTCTTAAGACTGAAGGTAAGCTTCGTGAATATTTTAAGCAGGTTTTGCACGGCATCATGGATGTCATTAAAAAGTTGAAGCATATATAAACATTCGGAGGTCAGTTATGGGACACACACGTAATTCAATTGTTATCAGTGCACCTGATCGATTTTAATTTAGAACTATACCTCGAAAGGACATAAAATGATATCTCCCAAAAAAGAAATGACAAAAATTATTGAACGACAGCCAGAGGACAGCTCGTATGACGAAATCCTTCGTGAACTTGCTTTTGCCCGAATGATTGACCGTGGACTAAGCGACTCCAAGGCTAAGCGTACAATTAGTAATGCGCAAATGAAACAAAGGATTGTTAAGTGGCAGAAATAAAGTGGACCAAAGAAGCGCAAACTTGGCTTAAGGATATCCATGATTATATCGCGCTTGAAAATGCGAAGGCAGCAGCCAAAATTATTGAAGAAATTTTTCAGAGGGCACAGATTTTAAAACGTTTGCCGGAGATTGGTTACAAATATGATCGTTACCCCAATGTTAATATCCGTATTTTGCTTTACGGGCATTATCGTATCGCGTATTTGATTAAAAGGGATCACAATATTGATATTTTGGGTGTTTTTCATGGCGCGTTAGATATTGATCGGTACATTCAAAAATCGTAATAATATAAATTAAAACGGAGATAAGTTTATGGGACACACACGTAATTCAATTGTTATCAGTGCACCGTATAGTTTGGTTTTCGACATTTCCAATAAGATTGAACGTTGGACAGAATTGTTCGGCGATGAATATGTGAGCGCCGAAGTTTTGGAACGCAAGGACAATGAAATTGTTTTTCGCTTAACCGACGACGAAAAAAAGTCGTGGGTTTCCAAACGATGGCTTTTTAAGGAACACAATCTCGCGTATGCGTCACGGTATGAGCCGATGTTTCCGTTTCGCTATATGAAAATTATCTGGCTGTATAACGAAACTTCCGAAGGCACGGAAATGATTTGGATGCAGGATTTTGCGATGGATGAAAAATTTACCAAATTCACAGAGACACAGATTGAAGGCTTTATTAATGAGCATTCACAGCATAATATGAAAATATTTAAAAAGGTCATTGAGGCTGAGGCTAAAGTAACAGTGGACAAATAGTCCTGTCATTCCTGCAATCTTTTATCGGGAATCCATGAATATAAGTAATCCTGTCATTCCCGCAATCTTTTAGCGGGAATCCATGAATATAAGTGGATCCCCGATAGTAACATTCGGGGATGACATGTTGAATCATTCGGGGATGACATGTTGAATCATTCGGGGATGACATGTTGAATCATTGGGGATGAGAAGGCTGGGAGTTTGTATTAGTAGTCGCAAAGTCACGTTTTTTCTTTTTTGTCTGGCGAATGTAACAATTTCGTTTAATTTTGCGGCTTTGGCTGCAGCAGTACCTCTGATGAGCAAGGGACTGCAGCAAAGCGAAAATGTTGTTTCTCAGATTTCCGCGTATTACATGATTCCATATGGAATCGGCGCGCTTATCTACGCGCCTTTAGCGCGAATGATAAGCGTAAAGTGGATTCTCGCGGTCGCGATGGCGGTGTATGGAATTTTAAGTTTTGTTTGCGCGCTAAATTCGTCAATTACGATCATTCTCGGAACTCGAGTTGTGATGGGTTTAGCGGCAGCGTGCGTAATTCCTTTATGTTTGATTTCAGTGGGAAGCATATTTGAAAAAGATGTTCGTGGCCGCATGGTCGGTTTATTTTTCTCGACGAGCTTTATCGCGTCTGTTGCCGGCATAGCTGTTAGTGGATTGTGTGATTGGCGCTGGCTGTTTATTGTGCCGGGCATTTTGGGTATTGTGACTGCCATTTTTATGGTATATGGCGCCCAAGCCATTCTAAAAGTAGGGCAGCTGCCCCCAGTTGATTATTTGCGAGTTTGGCGACAAAAGAGTGTCAGAAATATTTTGTTGTTTATTTTTGTGTTGAGCTTTTTGTATCACGGGATTCATAAATGGCTCGCGGTTTATTTACATCGTCAATACGGATTAGAGCAGTGGGCCATTAGCGCGCTTTTTATTCTCATCGCGTTGACCGGCGCGGTTGGGCAAAATGTGGGCGGATATATCACGGATCATCTTGGCCGTCGTGTGGCGTGTTATTGGGGTGTGATGATTTTAGCGGCGGCGACCGTATTACTCTTCGGAAAATATTCTTTATTTATTTTAGCGGGTATTTTAGCGGTATTTTCGATGGGTTGGGCGCTTGGGCATAATGGGATTTCAACGGTTTTGACGGACTTTCCCGACGAGAACCGCAGCGAAATCGCCGGATTGAACTCCGCGATACGCTTTTTTAGCGGCGGCTTAGGGTTTTTTGTTGGTGGGCCGTTTGTCGAAAGGAACATTGCGCTCACGTTTTGTGGATTTGGCATTGTCATGTTTTTGTCTTCGTTTTTTGTTAAGAAAATTATACCGAAATCATAAAGGGGGAATGAAATGGTTAATCTCAAGGGAAAGAACGCGATTATTACCGGAGCCAGCAAAGGGATTGGTAAGGCGGTGGCGATGCGCTTGGCCGAGAATGGAATTAATATTGCCATTGCTGCGCGTACCAAAGGACCGCTGGATGAAGCGGTCGCTGATATCAAAAGCAAGACTGGTGTTAAGGTTATTGGCATTGTGACCGATGTTGCCAAAATGGCAGATTTAGAAAATTTGGTAAATACAGCGATGAAAGAGTTTGGGCATATTGATATTCTTGTTAATAATGCGGGAGTTTCTAGCCAATATCTTTTCGAGAAGCAGCCGATCGAAGAATTTGAAAAACTTGTATACACCAATTATCTTGGATATATCCGCATGATCAAATTGCTTATCGATCATTTTGTTGCCCGTAAAGGCGGCTCGATTATCAATATGGTTTCTGGATCGACGTTGGTTGATCCGATTCCGCGAACATTTTTAGTTTACAGTTCGCTAAAAGTTGGTTTGCGGGCGTTTTTAAAAGGCCTGTTTTGGGAAATGCGTGATAAGGGCATTAAGGTTACATCCATTTTGCCCGGTGTTGTCGATAGTGATTTGACGGGGCATTTGCAGGATATTACGACGGAACAAAAAGACCGGCTTATGTCGCCGCAAGCCGTCGCGGATATGGTGATGTTCGCTTTATCATGTCCGGCCAACAGTTGTCCACTGGAGCTTGCTGTCATTAATCAGCAGACGCCGTGGACCAAGCCCGTGATTGACTATGCTCAGGCACAGGCTAAATGAGCACATGATTTACACGCGATAGCGACGTAAATCAGTAGTGCGAATTTATGCCGCCTAATTGGCGGCCAAATAGGAGAGGGACATGGACAAAACCGTATTCGTATTTCCAAAAAACAAGTTTCAAGAAATTCGTGTCGGCATCCGCGAGTATAAGGGAAATGATTTGATTGATATCCGCACTTGGACGCTGACGCAGGGATCGGAAGAAATGGTTCCGACGGCAAAAGGTGTTTCGATTAATGTAAACCTGATCGCGGATTTAAAAAAGGCTTTAGAAGAAGTTGAGAGCGAACTAAAAAAGAATAAGTTGATCTAAATTATGTCAGGTATTATTGATACCCATAGTCACTATTTTCCGCCAAAAATCGCGGAGAACACCGCCTTTTTTAAAGTCGGCTGGTCTGATCTTGATCGTCAGCTTTCGATGATGGATCAATGCGGTATCGAAAAAGCTGTTCTCCTTTATCCGACGAGTGACGCGCATTTGAATATGGGCGGGTGGGGGAATTTAGCAAAGATTTATAATGAAGCGATTGGGTCGGTTGTTAAAAAATATCCCGATCGATTTGTCGGCGCGGGTATTTTGCCGCCGGACAATGTTGGTGAAGGTTTAAAGAATGTGATGGATTTGAATTTGAAAGTGTTGTCTTTAGCGTCGAGCTATGATGGAAAATATTTAGATGATGAAAAGTTTTTTTCTGTTTATGATTTTGCCGCAAAGGAAAATGTTGCCATTCATGTGCATCCGCAAATTATAAATCCTATTGGTGATGATCGTTTGCGTGATCCATTACTTACGCCTGTTTTGGGATATGTTTTTGACGTTTCGGTGTGTTTGGGAAAGATGATGATGGCGGGTATTTTTGACACGTTTCCAAAAGCGAAATTTATCTTTGCGCATTATGGTGGTGTCCTTCCGGTGGTCAAAGAACGTTTTGACAACACATACCAGATGCTGCGTAAGCGCAATTATGTTAAGGACTTAGGTCGCACTCCGGGTGAGATCTTTAAGAATTTGTATTTTGACACAAGCGGGTCAAAATCATTGGCTTCGTTACTTTGCAGCTTGGAAGTCACTGATAGTCAACACATTTTGTTCGGGAGCGATTATCCCGCCAATCAGGGTTTGGGCGAGTCAATTGATGTGATTCAAAATTCGGCGATTGCCGCAAGTGCGAAGAGTCAGATTTTACGTGATAACGTCGCGCAGATTATTAAATAATAAAATTGCGCGGAATTAATTTGTTTTTAAGATATTTAATTTTCTGCATTTGTTGGTCGTTTATAATTCGTGAATATTTCGATCAAATCCTCGACGGAGAACGACAGGATATAAAATATTTTCCGCAAATATAAATGTTTTAAATTTTTCTAAAATTCGTAGAAAAAAATAGTTGACAAAAATATTTACTCTGCTATTCTTATTGAACCTTTGGGAACGCCTAAAGGTTTGTTATTCGATCTTTGACATCTTTTTATCATGCATTACCCGAAGATTTAATTGATTTAGCCAAAGTGTTTTGGAGAGTTTGATCCTGGCTCAGAGTGAACGCTGGCGGCGTGGATTAGGCATGCAAGTCGCGCGAACCCGCAAGGGTTAGCGGCAAACGGGTGAGTAAAAAATGAGCAATCTGCCCTTAAGTCAGGCATAGCTTCGTGAAAACGGAGGTAATTCCTGATAAGGTCAGCGAAGCGCATGCTTTGCTGATTAAAGGTGGGGACCGCAAGGCCTACCACTTGAGGATGAGCTCGTTTCCTATCAGCTAGTTGGTGAGGTAACGGCCCACCAAGGCTTATGACGGGTAGCTGGTCTGAGAGGATGGTCAGCCACACTGGGACTGAGACACTGCCCAGACTCCTACGGGAGGCTGCAGTCGAGAATCTTTAGCAATGGACGAAAGTCTGACTATGCGACGCCGCGTGCAGGATGAAGGTTTTCGGATTGTAAACTGCTTTTGTTAGGAGAGAACCCTTTAACTCTAACATAGTTAAAGCTGACGGTACCTAACGAATAAGCCACGGCCAACTCCGTGCCAGCAGCCGCGGTAATACGGAGGTGGCGAGCGTTACTCGGAATCATTGGGTGTAAAGGGCAAGTAGGCGGCTTATTAAGTGAGGGGTGAAATCTTCCGACTCAATCGGAAAACTGCCTTTCAAACTAATAGGCTTGAGGTTGGAAGAGGGAAATGGAATTAGCAGTGTAAGGGTGAAATCTGTAGATATTGCTAAGAACACCAACGGCGAAGGCAATTTCCTGGTCTAAACCTGACGTTCAATTGCGAAAGCTAGGGGAGCAAACAGAATTAGATACTCTGGTAGTCCTAGCCGTAAACGATGAGCACTAGGTGTTGGTCTCTTAGAGACTAGTGCCGCAGCTAACGCATTAAGTGCTCCACCTGGGGACTACGGTCGCAAGGCTAAAACTCAAAGGAATTGACGGGGGCCCGCACAAGCGGTGGAACATGTGGTTTAATTCGAAGATACGCGAAAAACCTCACCAAGGCTTGACATACAAGAAGTAGTGAACCGAAAGGGGAACGAGCCGTCAAGTCGGCAACTTGAACAGGTGCTGCATGGCTGTCGTCAGCTCGTGTCGTGAGATGTTGGGTTAAGTCCCGCAACGAGCGCAACCATTTTCTCATGTTGCAATTGTATTAAGAACTTCGGTTTTTGGTGCAAGCACTCTTGAGGTACTGCCCGGGATAACCGGGAGGAAGGTGGAGATGACGTCAAGTCAGTACGGCCCTTATGCCTTGGGCTACACACGTGTTACAATGGACGAAACAAAGGGTTGCCAACTCGCGAGAGGGAGCTAATCTCTAAAAGTCGTCCTCAGTTCAGATTGGAGTCTGCAATCCGACTCCATGAAGCCGGAATCGCTAGTAATGGAAGATCAGCACGCTTCCGTGAATACGTTCCCGGGCCTTGTACACACCGCCCGTCAAGCGATGGGAGCAGGGAGTACCCGAAGTCCAGTGTAGGCTGGCCGAAGGTAAAACTTGTGACTGGCGCTAAGTCGTAACAAGGTAGCCGTACGGGAACGTGCGGCTGGATCACCTCCTTTCTTTTTTTTATCGTCGCAAGGCGAGAGAGAAGGAAAACCAGTCTTATGTGTACGGACAAACCATCAGTCAATTGATGGGAGTTTTAATTGAGTAAATGAAAGAGCGTTTTGGAGCAAATTGCTTCAAAACACTTGGCTAGTTTTATTTGGTAATGCAAAATCATGGGTTAGTTAGGGCCAAAATTTTCGGGGGCCCATAGCTCAGTTGGTTAGAGCACCGTCTTGATAAGGCGGGTGTCAGTGGTTCAACTCCACTTGGGCCCACCAATTTTTCAGCGGTGATCGTTGCATATGTCGTGGTAATGCATTGCCCCACTGGAGAATCAACTTCACGTTGAAATAACTTGGGGCTGTAGCTCACCTGGTAGAGCACCTGCTTTGCAAGCAGGGGGTAAGGAGTTCGATCCTCCTCAGCTCCACTTTTTCTATCAGTTAAGCTATAAAAATGATAAAAAGATCAATATAGAATTTTGGGACTACCGTAAGGTAGTCCCACTTGTTCTTTGACAGTTATGGAATAAAAGGGTAACAATGAATCGAGAATGGTTTACCATAGTTTGTGATCAAATTATTAAGAGTATACGATGAATGACTTGGCAGACTAAGGCGATGAAGGACGTGATAAGCAGCGATATGCTTCGGGGAGCCGCAAATAGGCTTTGATCCGGAGATTTCCGAATGGGGCAACCCCGTTAGGGTTATACCTAACGATGGCTCTCTGAATACATAGGAGAGATCAAGCGAAACGCTGAGAATTGAAACATCTAAGTATCAGCAGGAATAGAAACCGAAAGGGATTCCCCCAGTAGCGGCGAGCGAAAAGGGAAAAGGCTAAACCTTACAGTTTACTGTGAGGGGTTGTGGGGCCTCAATATGGGATTGTTTAGTGGTAGGCGAAGCGGCTGGAAAACCGCACCATAGGAAGTGAAAGTCTTGTAGCCGAAATTACTAAGCACCTTAGAGGTACCCCAAGTACTACGGGGCACGGGAAATTCCGTAGGAATCTGGCCCGACCATGGGCTAAGCCTAAATACTAAAGTCTGACCGAAAGGGAACTAGTACCGTGAGGGAACGTTGAAAAGAACCCCGGCGAGGGGAGTGAAATAGAACCTGAAATTGTATACTTACAAGCTGTCAGAGGCCTATGCATACCTTCGGGTATGAATGGCTGATGGCGTACCTTTTGCATAATGGACCGACGAGTTATTATATCGTGCAAGCTTAAAGGCTTATGGCCTGTAGGCGCAGCGAAAGCGAGTCTGATAAGGGCGACAATAAGTACGATATAACAGACCCGAAACCAGGTGATCTATCCATGGCCAGGTTGAAGCTGTGAGAAATCTCAGTGGAGGACCGAACCCATAAACGTTGAAAAGTTTAGGGATGAGCTGTGGATCGGAGTGAAAGGCTAATCAAACTTGGAAATTGCTGGTTCTCCCCGAAATAGTTCTAGGACTAGCCTCGGGAAATATCATGATAGGGGTAGAGTTACTGAATAGGCTAGGGGGCTTACCAGCCTGCCAAACCTAACCAAACTCCAAATACTATCATGTTTTAACCGGGAGTTAGACATTGGGGGCTAAGCTTCAATGTCGAGAGGGAAACAGCCCAGACCATCGACTAAGGTCCCAAATATCATCTAAGTGGTAAAGGAAGTGGAATCACATAAACAGCCAGGATGTTGGCTCAGAGGCAGCCATCATTTAAAGAGTGCGTAACAGCTCACTGGTCGAGTGACTTCGCGCCTAAAATGAACGGGGCTCAAGATGATAACCGAAGTCATGGCTTTTATCTTTCTTCGGAAAGAAAAGGGGTAGGGGAGCGTAACGTCAAGCGTTGAAGGTGTACCGTAAGGAGCACTGGAGTAGACGTTAGTGATACTGTCGGTATGAGTAGCGAAAACTATGGCGAGAAACCATAGCGTCGAAAATCTAAGGTTTCCTGGGGAAGGTTAATCCACCCAGGGTTAGTCGATCCTAAGTTGAGGCCGAAAGGCGTAAGCGATGGATATCTGGTTAATATTCCAGAACCGGCTATGAACGTTATCAGCTTAGTGTGACGCAGTGGGCTAGTTACGCGGGGTGTTGGATGTCCCCGTTTGGGCTAATAGTCCTGTTTAATCGCAGGATGAGGAGCTTGACAACCTGCGGCTACGGCCAAAGGAATGGTAATGAGGCTAGGCTGTCAAGAAAAACCACTAAGTGAGTATCATAGCTGATCGTACCGTAACCCGACACAGGTAGATGATCATAGAATGATAAGACGCTCGAGAGAAATGTCTCTAAGGAACTAGGCAAAATGACCCCGTAACTTCGGGAAATGGGGTGCCTGATTGGTCAAGTCCCTCGCGGATGTAGCCATGATGGTCACAGTAAAGAGGCCCGGTCGACTGTTTAGTAAAAACACATCACTTTGCTAACTCGAAAGAGAACGTATAAGGTGAGACACCTGCCCAGTGCTGGAAGGTTAACGGGAGAGGTCAGCGCAAGCGAAGCTTCGAACCGAAGCCCCAGTAAACGGCGGCCGTAACTATAGACAAGACCAACTGTAGTTGTAAAATTTGGCTATATGCTGGAACGTCCTGTTAAGCTGATCGTACGCGCCTTCATTGAAAGGATGCGTGACAATCGATTAGATAGGGATAATCAGCAGGAAAGGTCTGAAAATGAATCCAGAAATCGGATATTACCTTGCCGGTTTTGCGGATGGAGAAGGAAGTTTTAATATTTCTTTTCGCCGCAGGCAAGATTATAAAATTCCATGGAAAATTTCTCTGTGTTTTAATATTTCCCAAAAAGATAAAGTTATCTTGGCTTTATACAAACATCATTTAGGATGCGGTACGTTACGCGGTAGGCCTGACGGTGTTTGGTATTATGAGGTCAATAACTTCAATGCCATCCGAGAAAAGGTAATACCTTTTTTCAAAAAATATCATTTTCTTTCTGCAAAGAAGAAACGCGATTTTGCGAAATTCTGCCAAGCCGTAGAAATGATAGAACAAGGCAAACATCTGCACTATGAAGGTATAAAGGAAGTATTAGAATTACGAAGAGAAATGAACGACGGAGGGAAACGCAAATTCAGTGAAAATGATATCCTCCGCGCTTTTCAGAAATCCTCAGAGACTATACGCCAAATCCCATCGCAAGATGGGAATGATATAGTCCGATCTTCAGAGAAATCTGAAGTCATCAAAGTAAGAATTGATGAGCAGGGTTAAAAGTAACCTTGTTAACATAAATGAACGGTCCTAAGGTAGCGAAATTCCTTGTGGGGTAAGTTCCCACGCGCACGAATGGTGTAACGAATTGGGCGCTGTCTCGGAGACATACTCGGTGAAATTGTAGCGGCGGTGAAGATGCCGTCTACCCGCACCAAGACGAAAAGACCCCAGAACCTTTACTGCATTCTGGTATTGAGTTTTGGTCCTATTTGTGTAGGATAGGTGGGAGGCTTTGAAGCTCGGGCGCTAGCTCGGGCAGAGCCAACGGTGAAATACCACCCTGATAGTATTAGAATTCTAATCCTGTCCCGTGAAACCGGGCAGGCAACAGTGCCAGATGGGCAGTTTGACTGGGGCGGTTCCCTTCTAAAGAATAACGAAGGGGTTCAAAGGTCTCCTCATGACGGTTGGCAATCGTCAGTAGAGTGTAAAGGCATAAGGAGGCTTAACTGCGAGTCCGACAGGACGAGCAGATACGAAAGTAGGACTTAGTGATCCGGTGGTTGGTCATGGGACTGCCATCGCTCAACGAACAATAGGTACTCTGGGGATAACAGGCTGATCGCGCTCGAGAGTTCATATCGACAGCGCGGATTGGCACCTCGATGTCGGCTCATCCTATCCTGGGGCTGTATAAGGTCCCAAGGGTCCGGCTGTTCGCCGGTTAAAAGGGTACGTGAGCTGGGTTTAGAACGTCGTGAGACAGTTCGGTCTCTATCTGGTGTGGGCGTGTGATACTTGAAGGGGAGATCTTCTTAGTACGAGAGGACCGGAAGATACGAACCACTGGTGTTCCAGTTATCCTGCCAAGGGTAATGGCTGGGTAGCCAAGTTCGGAATGGATAAGCGCTGAATGCATATAAGTGCGAAACCAACCCCAAGATAAGGTATCGATTCTGCGTAAGCAGAGAGAGGCTCCTTGTAGACTACAAGGTTGATAGGCTGCGAGTGTAAGTTCTGAAAGGAATTCAGCTAAGCAGTACTAATAAGCCGAGAGTTTGATCACTTAAAAAAGCTTTTTCTTGATTCGTTTTACCCTTTTATTCCATAACTGAAAATTTCATGAAACGGAATTTTCATTGCAAAGTTAAAGTGTGTAGCAATCTAAATTGCTTCGTCATTTCGTTCTTCGCAATGATAGATATATTCCGGTAACATTGCTGAAGGGGCAACACCCGTTCCCATACCGAATACGGAAGTTAAGCCCTTCGAGGTCGATGGTACTTTAGTCGCAAGGCTACGGGAGAGTAGAACGTTACCGGTTTAATTTAACCCTGCATCAGAAATGATGCAGGGTTTTTTATTTGTATTTAGGAACTTGTTTGCGGTAAAGTTGGTTGACGAAACGCGTAGAGAAATGTGGTGATATAAGAGGGTAAATGCAAAATCAGGATAATGTTAATGACAGATAAAGCAATTCGGATATCTGTATGGAACAGTGCTTGTATTTGTTTGACATCAAAGTTGTGGCCAACAAAGATTAAAATGATTCGAAACAGAAAAAACCATTGCCATGTTTTGCGAGAAAAAAATCGCTCGATATGTACCGCGTGAGTGGGTTTGAGAAAACAATAAAAGGGGATAATCGCGAGGATGTCAAAAAGCACTGCGACGATATTGAGCAAATACCCGACGAGAAAAACCGAATCAAAACTGATTAAGATCGTGTAGTAGAGCCGAGGTGGTGAGCTGGGTTGAAGAAAGTAAAACCCTCCGCTTACACAAGCAAAAACATATAGCAGTAAAAAAATGGTCCAGAACCAACTTGGCTTTTTTTGCATGCGGTATATTAGCATAAAAAAGTTCAAATTTTTCTTTGCGAAAAATAAATTGTTTGTGGTACTATTAAACCATGCAACAGGAGTTAGATAATATCATTATGAGCATCTGTGAGAAAGATTCCCGCTACAATGAGGACGCATACGAATTTGTCCTTGAATCCTTAGCCTATACCCAAAAGAAATTTAAGCGTCCAAAGCATGTCAGCGGCAAGGAGCTTTTGGATGGTATTAAGGAACTCATGATGGAGCAGTACGGGCCGATGACTCTGCCTGTTCTAAAGCATTGGGGCATTAAGAGTACCGAGGATTTTGGCCATATTGTTTTTAACCTTCTGGAAAACAAAGTTCTCAGCAAGACGGAAGAGGACAATCTCGAAGATTTCAAAAATGTTTATGATTTTGATGTTGTTTTTGACAAAGGTTATCGCCACAAATTAAACCGCAAGATTAGCCGTTTGCGTTAAAAATAAAGGTTAAAGAGTAAATTTAAAGACAGGGTTGACATAACCTTGTCTTTTTCTTTACTATTAAATTGATGTCCAAACTTACCCAAACATCTGTACAATTTCTCAAGGGTGTTGGTCCTGCCCGAAAAAAGATTCTTGAAAATCTGGGCGTCCAAAGCGTTGAAGATTTATTGTATCTTTTTCCTCGTCGTTATGAAGATCGCAGTAAAATGACGTTATTGTCACAAGTTAAGATTGGCGAATTTCAAACTGTAAGCGGAAAGGTGATTGCCCGCGGCAGTCGTCAGAGTTGGTTTACGCGTAAACATGTTTACGAAACAGTAATAGACGACGGGACGGGCAGGATTTTTGGCGTGTGGTTTAATCAGCCGTATCTTGATAATTATTTCCAGCCCGGTACGGAGGTGGTTCTTTACGGCCAAGCCGCGCTTTATAAAAATCGTATTCAAATGATTTCACCTGAATATGAAATTATCGATAAAAGCGATAAGAGTTTGAGCATGGGTCGTATCGTTCCTATTTATCCGTTGACCAAGGGTATTTCACAGCGCTATTTGCGTAAAATCATTCATAACTGTATTGCGACGTATTCGAGTGATCTTATCGATACATTGCCGGTTGCAACGCGCAACAAGCATCGCTTGTTAAATATTAATGAGAGTTTGGAGAATATCCATTTTCCTGAAAATCAGATCAAGCAGGAAGAAGCTCAGAGACGAATATCATTTGAAGAATTCTTATTTTTTCATCTTTCGATTATTAAGCGTCGCATGAATGTTTTGGCGCAACCGGGTACGCAGCATGTCGTTGATGAAAAATTTCGCGCAAAATTTAAATCTTGCTTTCCGTTCTCATTTACCAATGCGCAGAAAAGAGTTATGGAGGAGATTGTCGGCGATATGCGCAAAGCGTCGCCGATGTTGCGGCTTCTTCAGGGCGATGTGGGTTGTGGTAAAACGGTGGTGGCTTTAATGGGGTGCTTAGCCGCTATTGAAAATAAAAAGCAAAGTGTTTTTATGGCTCCGACGGAAATATTAGCGCGACAACATTTCGAGAATATTAAAAAGATTCTTGAAAACAGTGAATTTCAAAATATCCATTGTTCGCTTTTGGTGGGGAGTTTGCCGGAAAATGAAAAGATCGAACTGCGCAAAAAAATTAAAACTGGGACGATTGATCTTTTGATTGGAACGCACGCTCTTTTAAGCGAAGATGTTCGATTTAAAGATTTAAGCTATGTGGTTATTGACGAGCAGCATAAATTTGGCGTGCGGCAACGCGCGTTTATATCGCAAAAGGGGTTGAATCCCGACGTGCTTGTGATGACGGCAACACCGATTCCGCGCACATTAAGTCTGACGCTTTTTGGTGATTTAGATGTTTCGACCATTGATGAATTGCCGCCGGGGCGAGGAAAAATCGGGACTAAGGTTTTGCCGCTGGAAAAAGCACCTAATGTTTATGCTTTTATTCGCGATGAAGTTGCCAAAGGAAGACAAGTGTATATTATTTATCCTCTGGTTGATGAATCCGAAGCTTTGGATTTGAAGGCCGCGCAAACGAGTTTTAAGCATTTTGAGAAAAACGAATTTAAAGGTTTAAAAGTTGGCCTCGTCCATGGGCAGATGAAACGTGACGACGCGGATGCCGTGATGCAAAAGTTTAAAAAAGGCGAAATTCAGATTTTAGTCGCGACATCAGTACTCGAAGTTGGGGTTGATGTTCCTAATGCCACGGTGATGGTGATCGAACATGCTGAGCGCTTTGGCTTGGCACAATTGCACCAATTGCGCGGCCGTATTGGTCGCGGCAGTAAAGAAAGTTTTTGCTTTTTACTTTCTGATCCTGTAACGCCGGAGGCGATTGCTCGGCTTAAGGCGATTGTTTCAACGACGGATGGTTTTAAAATCGCGGAAGCGGATTTGATGATTCGCGGTCCCGGACAATATTTTGGCCGCCATCAACATGGACTTAATGAATTGCGCTTTGCGAATCCTTTACTACAAATCGATATTTTGCAGTTGGCACGGCTTGAAGCTGAAGATTTGACTCAAGCCGATCCAGAATTAAACGACCCCAAAAACCAAAATTTTAAGGAAATCATTCAAAAACGCTATCCCGATTACCTGACAATGGCAACGGCAGGATAGCTCGGGTGGCGCGATGGGGAGTTCTCTGCTCGCCCGCAGCGTTAGCGAGGACGAGTAGAGTCCCGAATCGACAGCGTAAGTTCCGCAATTTGCGGGGGACCCGAGCATGGTTTTATGAGATGCGTGCTGGTAAATAAGTTTATTTTTGATATAATTTAACACTTATGAGAATTCTTGGCGGAAAATTTAGAGGCAGAAACATTTATATGCCTGCCACCATACGGCCTACACAAAATGTGACCAAGCAGTCGATTTTTAATCTGCTCGGCCATGATTTGGAAGGCCAAAGCGTACTTGAACTTTTTGCCGGCAGCGGCGCCGTCGGTATTGAGGCACTGTCACGCGGCGCTAAAAGTGTAACTTTTGTTGAGCATGACCCCAAATGTGTGGACGTTATCCGTAAGAATTTAGAAATTTTGGGGTATGATTTGACCCTGCAAAGAGAACCGGTTTGTGAAGTTATTCATACCGACGCTTTCGCGGCAATCAAGGGTTTGGCCACGCGCAATCGCAAATTTGATCTTATCTTTTTTGATCCACCATATGGGCTTGATCTGGGGAAAAAAGCCTTGAAAACCCTAGGTGCCTATGATATATTACATCCCAATTGTTTTGTCGTCGTGGAATACTCTAAACGTGAGCGATTACCTGACTTAGAATCGAATTTTAATTTAGTTACCGAGCGGCAATACGGCAAATCTTATCTAGCGATTTTCCAAAGTATCACGCCAGCTTAATTTAAAAATATTGATAATTTATGCCAAAAACAGCCATTTATCCGGGAAGCTTCGACCCAGTGACCAACGGTCATATTGATCTTATTACCCGGGCCGCAAGAATCTTTGATAAAGTTATTGTGGCGGTGGCGCATAATTACCACAAAAAGCCGATTTTTACCACACCTGAACGCGTAAAAATGCTTAAAGAAACAACAAAAGGCATCAAAGGTGTCACGGTGGAGAGTTTTGAAGGATTGGTTATTGAATACGCGCACACAAAGAAAGTCAATGTCCTAATTCGCGGTTTGCGAATGATTTCAGATTTTGAATATGAATTCCAAATGGCTTTAACGAATCGTCGTTTAGCGCAAGATATTGAAACAGTTTTTTTGATGCCTTCTGAAAGTTACGCCTTTTTGTCTTCGACACTCTTAAAAGAGGCGGCAGCACTTGGCGCGGATGTGTCGCAGTTTGTTCCTAAGTCTGTTGAAAAGCCCTTAAAGGAACGATTACGTCGGTGAAAATCAAGGTTAAGGAAATTCCCCGCGCGGGTCTGGAGATCAAGGACAATATCAGCGCCGACGAAATAGGGTTGACTGGCAATGAATTGAAAGTTATTGCTCCGCTTAAAGTTCGTGCTGATATTCAAAAAGCGCGTGATGTTATTAATGCCGAGATTGAGGTCACGGGAAAATATGAGTTTTCTTGCGCGCGCTGTTTAGAGGCCGTGATCGTTGACCGCAAAGATGATTTTTCGATTCATGTTGATATAGAGCCGGCAATGGATGTCGTTGATCTTGGCGAAGAGATTCGACAGGAAATGCTTTTGGATATTTCGACGATTGTGTTGTGTAAGCAAGATTGTAAGGGAATTTGCCCGATGTGCGGAGCGAATTTGAATTTAGAAAAGTGCAAGTGTAAAAATAAATAAGGAGCATCAAAATGCCATTACCAAAAAGACAACATTCCGTCCAGCGCGGTCGCAAGCGCCGGACACATTGGAAAGCAAAGGTCGCGGGCTTAAGCGCTTGCACCAATTGCAAAAAGCCAATCATTTCTCACCGTGTTTGCCCGTTTTGCGGTTTTTATAATGGGAAACCTGTCGTTGTTAAAGTCGCTAAAGTCAAAAAAGATAAGGGTCAGGCAAATTAAGGACCTGAATGCCGGCATAGTCGATCAAAATGTTGATCGCTTTGCCGGTGTTCAGTGCTTTTAAAGGGGTGCTGCTTTGAAAATTGTCGTAGACGCAATGGGTGGAGATCATGCGCCGGGGGCGGTGATCGCGGGAGTTGTTGAAGCGATTAAAGAATCAGATGTTACGATTGTGCTTATCGGACGCAAACCTGACATTGAAGCGGAATTAAAAAAGTTTGAATATCCATTACAGCAAATCGAAATTGTTCACACCGATGAAGTCGTCGGTATGGATGAGCCGGCAACGACTGTTCTTCGTAAGAAAAAGAATTCTTCGATTTCCCTAGGTGTTAACCTTCTTAAAGATTCACAATATCATGCCTTTATTAGCGCTGGAAATACCGGTGCTGTTGTCGCGGCCTCGACGATTAATCTGGGGATGTTGCCGGGAGTCGAGCGTCCCGCCATTGGTTTGACAATTCCCACTCTCAAAGGTTTTTCGTTTTTAATCGACGTCGGTGCCAACACCGATCCTAAGCCACAGCATCTTTTGCATAATGCTCAGATGGGCGCGGTGTATGTGCGTGAAGTTTTGGATAAACCCAATCCGACGGTTGGATTACTAAATATCGGCGAAGAAGCGACCAAGGGCACAGATTTTGTTAAAGAGATTCACAAATTGCTTTCTGAAAAAGTTAAAAATTTTATTGGTAATACCGAAGCCAACGAGGTTTATACCGGCCGTTCGGATTGCATTGTTTGCGATGGATTTGTCGGCAATATTGTTTTGAAAGTTTCTGAAGGTTTAATGGAATCCGCCGGAACATTGATGCGCCGCGAGATTGCAAAGAGTCCGATCGCGATTTTTGGAGCGTTTTTGGTGAAATCGAAATTGATGAATGTCAAAAAACAAGTTGATTACGCGGAATATGGTGGCGCGCCACTTTTGGGTGTTAACGGTATTGTCATGATCAGCCATGGCCGTTCCAGTCCGAAAGCGATCAAGAACGCGATTCGCGCGACGATGAGGGAAGTCGAACACGACATTATCGGCGCTTTACAAAAAGAGATTATGGCATGAGAAATGTTGGAATTATTTCCGTTGGCAGTTATGTTCCCAAAAAGGTTTTGACGAATTTGGATTTGACCAAAATGGTCGAAACAAGCGATGAGTGGATTACTTCGCGTACGGGAATCAAAGAGCGTCGTATCGCCGCGATGGGTGAGCGTACCAGCCATTTGGCAATCAACGCCGCCAAAGATGCTTTGCATCGCGCAGACTTTGACCCTGCCCATTTAGAACTTATTATTGTCGCGACAATTAGTCCGGATAGCAATTTTCCGTCGGTCGCGTGTTTAGTGCAAAAAGAATTAGGCGCGATCAATGCCACCGCTTTTGACGTGAGTGCCGCGTGCGCGGGGTATCTTTTCGCGATGACGACGGCGAAACAATATATTTTAAGTGGAATGTATAAGAATGCTTTGGTTATTGCCGCGGAAAAAATTACTTCCCTGATTGACTGGTCGGATCGTAATACCTGTGTTCTATTTGGGGATGGCTCTGGCGCGTGTTTGTTGGGCGAAGTCGATCATGATCGCGGTATTGTTGCTGACTATTTGCATTCGCAAGGTGAGCACAATGAAATGATGAAGGTTGTCAGTGAGGATCGCGAACCTTTGAATCAAACATCAAAAACGATGCCCATGCCGTATGTTGTCATGCAGGGGCAAGAGCTTTTTAAGGTCGCGGTAAATTCTATGGCTGATGCCGTCGAGATTGTTGTCAAAAAAGCCAAGTTGCAACTTTCGGATATTGATTGTGTTGTACCGCATCAGGCCAATGATCGGATTATTTCGGCAGTGGCAAAAAAACTCGAAATTCCAAAAGAAAAAATTTTTATTAACATTGATCGTTACGGCAACATGTCGGCGGCATCGATCGCGGTGGCATTTTTTGAAGCGATTGATCAGAAGCGCATCAAAAAAGGCAACACGGTTGTTTTGGTGGCCTTTGGTGCCGGTCTTGTCACCGCCGCGACGGTAGTACGGTGGTAATAGATTTTACCATTGCAAGGAGTTCTGTACTTATTCCCATTGCGAGGAGCTCCGTAGGAGCGACGAAGCAACCTCTTTTAGATTGCCACGTCGACCCTTAACCTCCTCGAAAGGGGATTTCAATCGATAACATATGAAACCAATAGCTCTCATTTTCCCCGGACAAGGCGCGCAAAAAGTTGGAATGGGCGCGGAGTTTTATCAAAATTCTCCTGCGGCCAAAGCCATTTTTGATGAAGCCGACAAAATTCTAAATAACGGTTTAGCCGACGTAATTTTTAACGGCCCGCAAGAAAAACTCACCACAACCGCGTATTGCCAACCCGCGATTTTGACGATGAGTGTGGCTGCTCTCAAAGCTTTCGAAGCACATCCCAAATTTCAAAATGTTTCGGTGATGTTTACTGCCGGATTAAGTCTAGGTGAATATTCCGCCTTGGCCGCATCAGGTGCATTGTCTTTTGCCGAAGCATTGCGCCTCGTCGAACGCCGCTCTTTTTTTATGGAAGAGGCAACCAAGTTAAATCAGGGCAAGATGGCCGCCATTATCGGTTTACAAAAAGATGCCGTCACTAAGGTTTGTTATGAAACAGGCGCCGAGGTCGCGAATTTTAATTCACCGGAGCAGATTGTCATTACCGGTCACGGTCCCAAAGTTGAAGCCGCGTGCGAAAAACTTAAAGCCGCAGGCGCCAAAAGTGTCATCCCGCTAGATGTCAGCGGGGCGTTTCATTCAACTTTGATGCAATCCGCCGCGGACAAATTTATTGTTGAACTTCCCAAAGTTAAAATCAACACACCGCATATTCCTATCGTCAGCAATGTGGACGCTTTGCCATCCACCGATTCGGTGACAATTCAAAAAAATCTTGGGTTACAAATCACCTCATCCGTCCAATGGGTCGCCTCCGTCGAGTATATGGCGTCACAGGGCGTGGAAGATTTTGTTGAAATCGGTCCCGGCAAAGTCCTCAAAGGCCTCATTCGCCGCATCAATGCCAATCTTCGTGTCCACAATATCGAAAAACCTGAGGATATTGACGCACTTCAAATTTGAGTCATTACAATTAAGAATTGAATTGCTTTTAGGTATTGACGAGGTCAAGTCTTTGCAGGTATAGTTATAACAAAATTATGTTAAGAGGATTTAGCCATGAAAACATTAAAAACGTTAAAGAGCTTGTTCGACAAAAAAAGAGAATTGTTTAAAAAAACGTATCATGTTAAGGCTCTGGGGATTTTTGGGTCATATAGCCGTGGTAAGGCAACACCGAAAAGTGACCTTGATATGCTTGTCGATTTTTCACAAACACCTACTATGTTTAAATTTATTGAGTTTGAAAGGCAGTTAAGCCAAACTTTGGGTGTCAAAGTCGATCTTGTCACGAGGAAAGCATTAAAACCACTTATTAAAAAGGAAATTCTTAAAGAAACGATATTTTTATGAGCAGAAGAAGCGAAGCTTTATATATCAAAGATATTGCGGATGCTATTGCGCACATTGAGCAATATACAAAAGGCATTTCGTTTACGAAGTTTTCTAAAACCCCAATGATTATTGATGCCGTTGTTAGGAATTTTGAGATTATTGGTGAAGCTGCCAAGAATTTATCGTCGAAGACTAAAGCGTCAGTGCCTGAAATTCCGTGGGAAGATATAACGGGGATGCGTAATAAAATAATCCATGAGTATTTTGGGGTCGACCTTGAGATCATTTGGAAAACGATACGTGAATCGTTACCAGTTTTTAAGAAGGCAATTGCTAAACTTAAGTAATATGTTTCATTCGCCGCATCAATGCCAATCTTCGTGTCCACAATATCGAAAAGCCTGAAGATATTGACACGCTTACGCTCTAAATTTTCCGTCGGAAAAAATCAAATATGCCCTTGACGATACCGCTTGTTTGTAGGTATACTTAGTTATTGTGATTTTTGTAAAGCTCGTAGATTCAAATATTTACCACGCGTGACCACTGGGTCGCAGCGTTCAACGGTGTAGCACTGTTAGATTCTTATGATTAACTACAGTCAGTTGAAAATGATATTACCGCAAGCCTATCCATTTCTCTTGATCGATCATGTTGAAAGTTATCAACCCGGCGAGAGCCTCGTGGCCATCAAGAACATCACCGCAAACGAGTGGCCTTTTTCACAATCGCCTGACCGTTTAGAACATTATCCCGAAACACTTTTAATCGAAGCCGCCGCACAGGCGGCTTTAGTGTTATATAGGATAAGTAAAAATTGTTCGATTATAAAAGAATCCAAATTTGTTTTAGGTCAAATCAAAGCTGAATTTCATCAGCCCATTGCTGTTGGTCAGCAGTTAAGAATTAATGCCATTGCTAGCAAAATGCTTGATGATTTTGGTTATATGAATATGAATTTATTAGCTGATTTGTCTCAGGATGTTGCTGAAATTCAAATTTTTTATAAAGTTATTTGAAGGGACTATGCTTAATTCCCCCAAAAAGAAGCGTCGTGTTGTCGTCAGCGGTATAGGAGTTGTTTCCTCAATTGGAATCGGGTGGGAAGAGTTTTGGAAAAATCTTTTGGCGGGTAAGTCGGGGATTGATAGAGTTAGAGCAATTGATACAACCAACTATGATTATCATCGAGCAGGTGAGGTCCGACGCTTTTTTCCTGCAGATTTCGTAAGCCGCCATAAAGTCTCCAAATTAGGACGAGCCTCACTTTTTGCTATCGCGGCAAGTAAAATGGCAATTAAGGATGCAAAACTTTCAATAAAGGAATTTCAGAAAATTGTTGGTGGAATATGTATAGGGACAACGATGGGGGAAGCCCAGTTGATTGAGTCAATGGCAAAGACTTTGGTGGATTCTGATGCATCAGATATTAAGAATTTAGAAGCTTTGTCGTATCCAGCAAACTCGATTTCTACAAATGTTGCAGCGGAACTTAAAATTCAAGGACAGAATATGTTGTTTGCGAATGCCTGTGCCGCTGGGAATTATGCGGTAGGTTATGCCTTTGATATGATTCGATCCGGTAATACTAATATGATGATTGCGGGTGGAAGTGATGCCTTATCACGGATTGCGTTTACAGGTTTTGGGCGACTTTATGCTATGTCGCCGGATATATGTCAACCATTTGATCTAAATCGGAAGGGTATGATTTTAGGAGAAGGGGCTGGGATATTGTTGCTCGAAGAGTATAACTCTGCAGTCGAACGAGATGCTCTAATTTATGCCGAGATCAGGGGATATGGAATGTCTTGTGATGCCCAGCATATGACTAATCCTAATTTCCAAAGTGTTGCACGTGCAATTTTAAAATCCTTAGAGTCTGCAGACGTTAATCCACGAGATGTGCAGTATATTTCAGCACATGGCACAGGAACACCCGAAAATGATAAAGCGGAATGTGAGGCTCTTAATGAAGTTTTTGGTAAATTTACCCAAGAAATCCCGATAAGTTCAATTAAGTCTATGCTGGGGCATACAATGGGTGCGGCTTCGGCTTTAGAATCAATTGCCTGTTGTCTAGCTGTGAAGCATGGTGAAATTCCTCCAACTATAAATTTTCAAAATAGTGATCCTTTTTGCGATATTGACTGTATCCCGAATAAAAGTCGAAAATCTAAAGTAGGCATCGCATTAAATAATTCGCAGGCTTTTGGGGGAAATAATGCAGCAATCGTGTTTCAGAAACATTTGAAAGAATTCTATAGATGAGAATAGTAATAACTGGATTAGGACCAATTACAGCTGCAGGAATCGCAAAAGATGATTTTTGGAGAGGACTTTGCACTTCAAAAACGAATTTAGTTAAAATTACTCAACCGTTTGGTGACACTTCGGTTTCGTTTTTTAAGCATGTTGTAGAAAATTTTAATATTGAAGATTTTGATATTTCAAAGGAATATTTGTCTGATTTAAAGGAATGGAAAGGGGGGAAAGTTGAAACAGATATGTATTACTTGCTTGCTGCGGCTAAATTAGCTTTGGAAGACAGTGGTTTAAAGTATGATATTGAAAAAAATAATATTGGCTTAGTCGTGACTCATGAAAATCCTGGTCTCGAAGACTATTTTAGTGAGCTGCTTTTACACTCTTCAAATTATTATAAAAATAATAATCCTCTAGGCGATTATACCAGCTATATGTATGAAAAATTAGCAAAGAGTTCATTTGAGCTGCAAACTTTTATGCCTCTTTATCATGTTGCAAAGATTTTGGGGCTTCACGGATACAGTTTGTTTATCAATAACGCATGTGCATCAGGTGCTTATGCTATGGAAGAAGCTGCACAAATAATAGAATCCGGAAAATCAAGCGTTGTTGTACTAGTGGCGGCCGATAACCCGCAGGTTTTTAAGTACCTTTGGTTTAAAAGGTTAAATTTATATTCAGAAAATGGAATGATGATGCCTTTTTCTGATAATACTGATGGTTTTATTTTTGGGGATGGGGCTGCGGGTTTAGTTTTGGAGAGCTTAGATCATGCTCTGGCTAGAGGAGCAGAAATTTATGGCGAATATTTAGGTGGAGGATTCTATTCTGAGGGATGGAAAATTAGTTTCCCTAGTATTACGGAAGACTCTTATGGAGAGGCAATAAATAGCGCTTTTAAGAAGACACAGATAAATAAAAAAGAAATTGATGTAATTGTCCCCCATGGAATTTCAACACAAGTTACTGATCGTTACGAAATGCGTAGTATATCTCGACAGTTTAAAGGAATGTTAGAACAGGTTAGTTTGTGTTCTTTAAAACCTTTGATTGGACATACTTTAGGAGCAAATACTGCTCTTGAAATACTAATAATTCTTTTGATGATAAAAAAAGAGTGCTTGCTCAGAGAGCAACGCATGAAAGTAAACGGTAATAGAGTTGATTTATCAATACCAATTCCTTTTGTACACAAGAAGATAGCCTTTGTTCTTAAGACGACTGCTGCTTTTGCAGGATATAGGTCAGCAATTTTACTAAAAAGGTTTAATTTCAATGATTAATTTATTTTCTGTAGCTGGAGTAATTCTTTTTGCTTGCTGTATAGTTCTCATTTTATTTGCGTGGTCAGCACGGCGATCCTCCATAATTTCAACATGGATATTGTTTAATGCCGGTGTTGCACTTTGGGGGTTAGCGGCCTTCATCATCGGTTCAACATCAAATGTGGTGATTTCGAGTATTTGGTGGCGGATCGCCCATTTAGGAATTATTTTTATTCCCGTATTTCTTGTGCATAATATTGTATTAATTTGTGATTTTAAAAAGAGAGAAATCTTGTTAAAACTGATCTACGGACAAGCAATTTTCTTTTTGTTTACTTTATTTACACCTTTTTTCCTAGGGCCGCTTAAGTCTTTTAAAGGATTTTTTTATTTAACACCGAAAATTCTTTATTTCCCTTTCTTTTTTATTTGGATTTCTCTTGTTGCATTTAGCTTAGTTATTCTCTTTCAAAAAACTCAAACATCTCAAGGTCTTAAAGGCAATCAGGTCCGGTATTTATTTTGGGCTCTACTTTTAGGCTTTACCGGAGGAATAACAAATTTCTTCCCAGTTTTTAATATAAATGTTTATCCCTTTGGTAATTTGTTCATTTCGCTATATTGTTTGACAGTAACATATGCAATTTTTAAGTACAGATTGCTGGATATAAGTTTATTAATTACACGTACTACCATTTTCTTTATTGTTTATGCTTTTGTTCTTGGAATTCCATTTTTTATGGCTTTTGGATTACGTGGAAAATTGGTAGAATTATTTGGGTATGAGTGGTGGTTGGTACCTTTAGCAACATCAACGGTTCTTGCTACTACTGGGCCTTTTATATATGTTTACTTCCAGAATCGGGCAGAGGATAGACTTTTACAAGAACAGCGCCGCTATCAAGCAACTCTTCGCCAAGCTTCTGCCGGTATGGGAAAGATTAAGGACTTAAAACGGTTGGTCACTTTGATTGTTCATATTATGACTCGCACCGTTCGGGTTGAGTATAGTATGGTTTTTTTAAATGATATTCATGCGAAGAAATTTCGTCTCGGTGCTTATCGGAGTCGTCAAGTCCGCATGAAGTTTCGTAGTGATATTGATCATGAGACGGCTTTAGTGCGAGTTCTTCAGGAAACCCAAAGTCCAATTGTTTACGATGAGATTAAACAGCGTACGCAAGATTTTGGTGATCTCAAGCTTGCGCGTCTTGAAGCGGAATTAAAAGCTATTGATGCGGCACTTGTAATCCCTAGCTTTATTGACGAAAAACTTGTTGCTATTCTTGTTATGGGTGCGAAAGTTTCTGGAAAAATTTATAGCTCTGATGATTTGTCCGTCTTTTCAATTTTGGCGAATCAATCCGCTCTTGCAATCGAAAACGCGCAGTTTTATGATGAAATGAAAAGCACGCATGTTCAATTGCTCAAAGCCGAAAAGATGGCCACAATTGGGACATTGGCCGACGGACTTTCGCATCAGATCAACAATCGCTTGCATGCGATGGGTTTTATTGCCGGGGATGCGTTAGATACTTTAAAGTTGGGGCATAATCTCCCTATGTCGCTTGAGGTTAAAGAAATGATCTTAGATCTTGAGCACGCCTTAAACCGCATTGAGTCTAATGTTCAGCAGGGTGGTGAAATTGTTCAAGGTCTACTTAAGTACACGCGCAAAGATGATGGCTCGATACAAGATGTCGCGCTTGATAAATTAATCGAAGCTGCGCTCGAGATGACGCAGTTTAAAATCAAACCCGGTGAGATGTCCATTAATCATGAGTACCCAAGTGATCTTCCCAAGATTCGCGGCAATTTTACGCAACTGCAGGAAGTGTTTTTTAATTTGATTGATAATGCGTATGATGCCATGATGCAACGAAAAGCCGAACTTAAGGAAGCCAATTACACGCCGACGATTAAAATTATTGCAAGCGGCAGTATCAATGGGCATCTTAATGTTTTGGTTGAAGACAACGGAATGGGTATTCAGGAGCAGGATAAGGAAAAGATTTTTACCCCGTTTTTTACGACCAAGCTCTCGAGCAAAAAGGGAACTGGTTTGGGATTGTATGTTATTCAACGTTTGATTGAAGAGAATCATAGTGGTACAGTTGTTTATGAGTCAAAATATCAACAAGGAACAAAAGTCCACCTAACGTTACCCGCAGCCTAAAGGATAATATGATTGCAAAATTAGAATCTTTAGAAAGGGAATTAGATATGCCTAAACTACTTATTGTTGACGACGAGATCGATATTCGGGAGTTTGCCAAAAGTTATTTTCGCAAACGTCACATCGAAGTTTATACCGCCAGCGGCGGGGTTGAGGCGCTCGAAATCATTGCCCAAGAAAAACCTGACTTAGTGCTCCTCGACGTGCGAATGGAAGAAATGAATGGAGTCGACGTCCTTAAAAAACTTCGCGAATCCGGCAATAATACCAAAGTTGTTATGGTCACAGGCGTCAAGGAAGAGTCAACGATACAAGAAGCTGAGCGCTTGGGCGTCACTGGCTTTATTCATAAACCGCTTATTCTTGACGAGCTCGAAAAAATTGTTCTTAAAGAACTAAAGAGTAATAGTTGATATGGATCCCCGCTAAGAGATTGCGGGGACGACAATGATTATATGACGACCAAAATTGACTATAAAAAAGAGCTTGAGGCCGCCAGCCGTGGCATGATCATGATTCATGATCCTGAGCTGCTTATTAAGCTTATCGTGCGCATGATTGTTGGCAAAGTGCAGATTAAGCACGCTGGTATGATTGTTTATGACGCAGATCGAGATTGCTTTGTGCTCAATATTTCAAAAGGTGAGACAGGTTTTAAAATTCCCGCCGGTTTTGCGCGTTTCGACAACAATCATCCTATCATCGCGCTTTTTAACAAAAAAGAATATCGCACGCTTGTTCTTAACCGCAATGCGATTGTCACGCAAGATATTAATAAGCTCATTTGGCAAGAAAGTGTGATGCGCGAAGGCAGCGGCAAGAAGGAATTGCTTTATAAAGTTGCTGACCAGATGCATATGATCGGCGCGGTTGCGTGTGTTCCGGCATATTATAGTGACAAGTTGCAGGCGGTGCTGTTGCTTGGAGCCCGCAATGATGGGGACAAGTTTGATCAGCAGGAATTGGATTTTTTTGCCGCTTTGGCGTCGGACGCGGCCATGGCAATACGCAATGCTCAACTTTTTATTGAGGCAAAGAGAGAAGCCGAAAAGACTCGCGATTTATTCTTTCGTACGACGCTCGTGTTGGCGTCGGCAATCGAAATTAAGGACAAGTACACGCACGGTCACACGGAGCGCGTTACCAATTATGCTGTGATGATAGCGCAGCGTATGGTCGAAAATGGCAGTGCCAATTTTGATCAAAAGTTTTTAGAAAATGTGCACATTTCGAGTCTTTTGCATGATATCGGCAAGATCGGCGTTCCCGAAGTCATTTTAAACAAGCCCGGTCAACTTACGCACGAAGAATTTGAAATCATGAAACGTCACACGACAAACGGCGTCGAAATTTTAAAGCCATTGTTAGAGTTAAAGGACGCCTTAGATGGCGTCAAGTCTCACCATGAGCGCTACGATGGGGGCGGGTATCCGGAAGGGCTAAAAGGTGAACAAATTCCTATGGTGGCCGCAATCATTGCCGTGGCTGACACATATGACGCGATGATTACGGATCGTCCGTATCGCAAAGGTATGAGCAAAGAAGAAGCCGTGGCCGAAATTAAAAGCAATATTTTAAAGCAGTTTCATTATCAACCCGCCCAAGCTTTAATCGAACTCTACGAATTAGGAAAAGTATAGTTTGTCATTTTGTCCTGATTGGTAAAATCAGCGTAAACGTTGTTCCGTGTCCGTTCTCACTAACAACTGCAATTTCCCCGCCGTGGTCTTTAATAATGCCATGAGTTATCGGTAGCCCCAATCCAGTTCCCGCGTCCTTGGTACTAAAGAACGGATCAAAGATATGGGTGAGATCATTCTTGCTAATGCCGGATCCTGTGTCGGTAATCGAAATGCAAATAGTCCCATTGCGAGGAGCCTCTTGAGGCGACGCTGGAATCTGAGTTTGATTCGTGCCTTCGGCACTCGCAATGGTACTAATAGTTAGCGTTCCCCCCAACTTCATCGCGTCAATGGCATTAAGAAAGATATTAAGCAGAGCTTGGCGCATTTTATTATGGTCAAGTAAGATTAGTATGTCGCATTCGGGCGCAAGTTGGGTCTTGACTATGATCTTTTGTTGCAAAAATTTGCTGGATAAAAAGTCAAGTGTATCCGAAATAAGTTTGTTAGGATTTGTTTCCTTAAGTTGTATGGGGGAGGGTCGCGCAAATTCAAGGAGCTCATTAACCAGTTCGTCAATGCGCTTGACTTCTCCGCCGACGATGCGCGAAAATTTTTTCAAAAATTCTTTGTCGTCGAGTTTATTGGGTAAATATTCACTAAATGTCTTGAGGGCAGTCAATGGGTTTTTGATTTCATGGGCCATTCCGCTGGCTAAGATCGCGACACTTTTGAGTTTCTCAGTTTCAAAAACTTCCGCGCGCAACAACTCATTTTCCTGTGATATTTCTTCCGTGGTTTTCTTGAAAATGAATTTGTCCACAATGCGTTGAATATAGCTGTGGAGTGGAAAGAATGCGATCCCAAGGACGAAAGCTGCGATGATACTAATGCTAATGGACTTATATCCCCAAAAACCTTGGATAAACTTTTCAGATACAAGAATTAATCCAAAATATAGCAGTGCTGTTAAGAGGATTAGAACCGAATAGGTAAAACTTTTTTTAATAACTACACTTATGTCAAGAAATTGGTACTTGAAAATCGCGTAAGAAATTGCAAGGCAAGGCGTAATTGCAATAAAATTGCCCCAAGGATAAATATTCCATCCATATGCTGGAAAGAAGTTTGTTATGCTCCCAGCAAATCCTAACAATGTGAGATTGAAAATGAGTCTTAATTCGGTTTTTTGTTGAGGATATAATCTTTTGAATGCGCTTAAAAATATGAGATGCCCAATGGTAATTACAAAAACCCAGAATATAAAAGAAACTGTAAATATTGGTGTCGCAATGTGATAATAAAAGGAGTTAAACATGACTCGAAAGTTAGCCATCATTGCTTCTTGAAATATTGCAACGGCAAAGAATATTGCTTGTGCATAAACTAATAAAATGTCCCATTTCTGTTTTCGCTGAATCATTTCGTAGCTGGTGTGATAGAAAAATACAGGTATAAATAAAACCGCAGCGTACGCAAATTTCCAAATTATCTTTATGAAAATAATATTTGTTATTGTGGCAATGAGGACTGCAGATATTCCCCACATTGCAATAGCAAATAAGTAACAACCGTAGATTCTTGAAATTTTAGTTTTGCCTTTTATAAAAATAAAAAGTGATAGTGGGAAATAAAGCGCAAACATTATGAGCCCGGATATCGCAAATGGATTTAGTGGATTCATTGATTTGTCACCGTAGTAGAGGGAAGAGTGATTGAGAATGTCGTTCCCTTTTCTTTAATACTCGCCACTGTAATCTTTCCATCATGATCCTCAATAATTCCCTTAACAATCGCAAGTCCTAGGCCAGTTCCGGTGTCCTTGGTGCTGTAGAATGGTTCAAAGATTTTGTTGAGATTTTCTTTGGATATGCCAAGGCCAGTGTCGGTGAAGGTGATGACAACAGTCCCATTGCGAGGAGCCTCTTGAGGCGACGCGGCAATCTGTATAGATTGCGAACGGAGTGAGTCCCTGTGGGACTTCATCACTGCGTTCTTCGCAATGGCAGTGATTATAAGCTTCCCGCCATTAGGCATGGCCTCGAGAGCATTGAGAATCAAATTGATGAAAACTTGCAACAGTTTATTGGAGTCAGCTTTGATGGTCGGTAAATTGTCCAAAAATTCTGTGACGACTTTAATATTTCCTTTGCGTAGCTGATTAGTGGTTAAGTTAAGCGCGTGTTCGAGCGTGTTCTTGATATTCGTGTCTTTTAGAGTCAGGGGAGAGGGTTTGGCAAATTCGAGCAGTTCGTTTAAAATGTTTTCGATTCGGGTAATTTCAGTGCTGGCAAGCGATTCAAATTTAGCAACAAATTCTGGATCATTCCTCTTTTTAGGGAAATATTCAACAAAAGTCTTAAGTGCTGTTAATGGATTACGTATTTCATGGGCGATACTACTTGCTAAAGTTGCGATGGTTTTTAGTTTTTCATGCTGGACTGCTTCTTTTTTGAATTGAGTGTTTTCTTCGACAATTTGAGGAATTGTTCGGTGGAAAAAACGTTTTTCAAACCATTCTTGAATAATATTTCGGAACGGGACAAATGTAAACGCGATGAAAATTGTGGAAATCAAAGAAGGCATAATTCCTGTATAACCAATTACTCGTTGAAGACTTCGTTCTAAAACAAAGACAAATGCTAGGTAGATGACGGTGATTAATGTTAAGAGTGTTGAATAGATAATGCTTTGTTGAATGATGACTTGTATGTCCATTAATCGATGTCTTACGATCGCATAAGCGCATATCAAAATAAATAATGTGGCGGGTAAATAACCTATTGGATAAATGGGTATACCATAATTGGCAATGAAATCAATACACGCAATATCAAATATTGCCAATCCGAATATCATGTATTTCATTTGATTTCGTAAGGTAATTTTATTGATATGTACTTTTAAGCCCTTTATCAAAATTATTAGACTTCCCGGTAAAGTAATAAGTGCATAAATTAAGAAATGTGGGTGATAAGTGCCTGCTTTGGGGTAATACCCCCAAGAGTAATGATATAATCCTGCAAAAATGTAGTTGGTGTTGATAACTAAATAGCAGAAAAGTGCACTAAGGAGATTTCCTATAAAAATTAATTTTTCAAGTCTTTTGATTCCGGCAAGGGTGATTGCATAAGCGAGCATATTCATTCCAATAAAACAAACTCCGCAATATCCCAGTCGATAGAGCCATTGGATGAGCTTTGGGTCCGCAAAAAGCGATAGCGTATAATTTATGGAATAAAGGAAAAGCCATACAAAGGTCGCAAGGCAGAGGTAAAAGAATCGCTGATTAAGAAGGGATGATGGGTTTTTTACTAAGACGAAAATCCCTGTCACCAAAATTAAAAGTGACGATAAGAACGGCGGGATAGAGTAAGGGTTGATTTGAAATGCAACGTCATGCAGCATCAACTATTCTTCACCCCCAAATTCTTTCTCACGGTCGCGAGAATTTCATCGGAAGCAAAGGGCTTGACGATAAAGCCGGAGGCTCCGATACGCACCGCTTCGGCGGCGGCATCGACACTTTTGTAACCTGTTACGATAATCACATTTATTTTTGGAAAATTTTCCTTAATCTGTCGCAGGACTTCAATCCCCGAAGTTTTTGGCATTTTGATATCCAAAAGAACGAGCTGGACATCCGGTGCGCCTTTGAGCGTTTCGACGCACAGCGTGCCGTCGCTGATTACAATCAATTCAAAAAAATCACTCAAAATAAGTTTGAGCGATTCACGGATTCCTTCTTCATCATCACAAATCATAATCTTTGCCATTTTATTCTCCTGTTGAATTTCGTCTTACAGCATAACCGGCGTTATAACGGAAATCACCTTAACTGCTTTTTTACCCTTGTTCTCAAAGTGGTGCTCGACTGACGCGTCAAAGTAAAGGGAGCTGTTGGTCTTAAGCGCATAGTGTTCCTTCCCTATATACGCGGTGACTTCGCCTTCTAGAATAAAGATAAATCTTTCGGATCCGCTGGGGTTTTGTTCGGTGTTGGTTTTGCCATCTGGCTCGATTCGTAAAATAATTGGGAGCATCTTTTTCTTTAAAAGCTGGCTGGTCAAAATTTCATAAGAGGCGCGGTCATTGTATGTAAAAGATTCGACAGATGTCTGCGGTTTGTTGACGTGGGGGGGCTCAGCTTTTTGCTCATCATTTTTGAGATTGTCATACAGTTCGACTAAGTCGACACTCAGTGCTTTGGCAATGTTTAAATGCGACTCAAGGGTGCCGGTCATTTTCATGTTTTCAATACGGCTGAGTGTCGCAATTTGGACGCCGCTTTTTTGCGACAAATCCGTCAGGGACATTTTGTTCTTTTCACGTAATTCTTTGAGACGTTTTCCGATTAGCATGGGGTAGTCCAATGTTATTACTGCAATTTTATGAATGTCATTCCCGCAATCTTTGGATTGTCATTCCCGCAATCTTTTAGCGGGAATCTATTCTCATAGCAGATCCCCGATAAGAGCTTTCGGGGATGACAGTAAATATTATTTCAGTTAAACACTTTAAATGACAAATTAAATATACCATCCATTGACGAAATGTCAATACTTTGTGTATTAATTAAAAATATATTTTAAAATATTTTCCATAACATACACACACTGTGTACAAGTTGTTTACTTTCAATAGCTTAAATCCATACATAAATTTGATGATTCAACAAATATTATGTTGACAAATAATCAAAACATTGGTATATTTGTTGCATTGGTAATCAAACACTACTGACAGGAGACGATGATGATGCAATCTGGCGATGACAAAGCTCCCCGCGTAAATTCTCAAAGTGATACCTCGGTTTTTCTCAAAGACAACGGTGTGGCGATTTACACAATCCTAGCAATGCTCACACGGATTAAGAACACGGTTGGTTTAGAGGCGATGCTCGAATACATGGATCATTACCAAAAATTGATCGAGCAGCACAATCCTCATTTTCGTGACGCGGTCAAGGAGGCGTTAGGGATCAAAAATGTTGAGAAAATGTATCGGGATATTAACCAAAATGGAAAATAAAAGACTGCTATATTTGCTAATCTGCTTATCAATTTTTGTGAATACGGCGCATGCGAGTCAATCGCCGTGGGTCAAACGTTCGGCTGGGATTCTTGAAGCCCGCATCAATTGTGTTTATTCTGCATCAAATCACGAAACATTTGTTTTAGCCGGTACGGACAAAGCTGTTTATCGCGCCGATAATTCGCAAAGCTCCTTTTATCCTGTTTTACAAAATTACGGAAAATCTCAATCGATCAATCAAATTGTTAGCAGTCGACGTGTACCTACATCTATATATAGCGCTACAGAAGCAGGTGTTTTTGAAAGTACCGATCAAGGCCGCAATTGGAAAAGCATTTATTCCCCAGCGAGCACCTTGGCGCGCAAAGCGCTTTGTGTATTGGCTGATGAGCAGGCGATTTATATTGGGACGGCTGATGGATTGTATGTTCGTCGCAATAATCAGGAACAGTGGCAAAAGGATTTGAGCGAAGTTGGCCGCAAAATCGTTTTTCATTTAGCTGATGATGACACTTATGTTTACGCGGCGACCGACGATGAAGTTTATCGGATACAGAAGGTAGACCAGCAAATCAGCAAGATTTATAGTTTTGCAAATAGTGTGAGTGATGAAGAGGAAGATATTGATCAAGAAGATGAATCTGTCCGTCAGAGCTTGGTTAAAGATTTAATTTATTCTAAGAAATTATATGTCGTTGCCGAACACGACATTTTGACAAGTCAAGATCATGGGGAAACATGGGAATCACTGCCGACAGACGGTTTGCCTGTCAATTTTGTGCGCAAGCTTTTTGTGGATCAATCACAAAATATTTATGCCGCGACCGAAAAGGGGATTTTTACCTATGAGGATGGACGTTGGCAAAATAATGTGCAAGGTCTGACAAGTCAATTTACAAATGATGTCACGGCGGACGCAAAAGGCAATGTATTGGTCGCCACCAGCAATGGAATTTTTGCGAAGTCGAAGATAGATGATACGGCGGTTGCGGTTGTGAGTTATGAGGAAGTTCTTGATCGATTCACAATCGAGCCGACTATCAAAGATGTTCAGCGCATGGCGATCGAATACGCCAACGTCAATCCCAGACAAATCAATAGCTGGCACAATCAGTCGCGGGCGAAAGCTCTTTTTCCAACACTATCTGTTGGTTTGAGCCGCGCGGATACGGATTTATATCATTGGGATACGGGAGCTAATCCGGATGTCTTGACACGTGGGCGTGATTATTTGGATTGGAGTACGTCAATTTCATGGGATTTTGGTGATTTTGTTTGGAGCAGTGATCACACGTCGATTGATTCACGGTCAAAACTGATGAGTGAATTGCGGCAGGATATTTTGGATCAAGTTACGCGATTATATTTTGAGCGTCGTCGTATTCAGGTCGAACTTGCGATTGAGAAGGAAAGTGAGCCAAATTCGATTTTGGAAAAGCGGATGCGTGTTGAAGAATTGACCGCTTTGCTTGATGGTTTGACGGGCGGTAAATTTTCCGAACTCAGGGGAGAACGGAATAGTAAAGCAATCCGAATAAAAGGAGAAGGAAATGGTTAAGAAGTTATTGGTAGCAGGCTTATGCGCCGCGATATTGACGATTTCGTCCGTGGCCATGGCGGGAGATGTTGTCGTTACAAAACGGGGGAAGAGATATCATGCGGCAACATGCGCGTTGATTTTAAGCAAGCAGACAACCGGCATGGATGAACAGCAAGCAATTGCAAAAGGCCTCAAGCCGTGCGGTAAGTGCTTGAGTGATAAGGAAGACAAAGACAATAAGAGTAATAAAAAGGAAAAGAAATAGTTCATAAGCGTAAGGGGGGCGGGCTTAGTTCCAAAGGCATATCTCCGCGTCGTTAGGGGTAGCGGCAAAGGAGAGCCTTCAACTAGGGGGAAATAGGGGATGGAAATTAAGCCCGCTCTCTAAAAATTTTAGAATGTACTAATCGGGGATCCATTTACGCAACACCTTCGGAAGGGAGGAATGATGAAAATTGAAAATAACAATCATGTTGTTTCTATTGACTCTGACTCCTGTTCTGTTGATTGAGGCTCCTGTGTATGCCGGTTCAAGCTTCGCCACGCTTTCGATGACAACGAACGTTATTGCGATTAAGAATGCCGAGGAAATCAACCGTATTATTGAGCAAGTTAACGCGGCTCGAGCCGCATCACAGCGGGCTTTAAGTAATGAGGAAATTGCAAAAATAAAAGAACAAGCAGAACAAGCGCAGGCTAATCAGGCCATGATGGTCGTCGACGCCGGAGCCACCATCTTCTGCGGCAGTTACGTTATTGAGTAGTCCATTGCGAGGAACGCAGTTTTGTACCCATTGCGAGGAACGAAGTAAATTTCTCATTGCGAGGAGCGAAGCGACGAAGCAATCTATATCAGATTGCCGCGTCGGCCTTTGGCCTCCTCGCAATGATGGTGTCCATTGCGAGGAGTGAAGCGACGAAGCAATCTATATCAGATTGCCGCGTCGGCCTTTGGCCTCCTCGCAAGGAGAATAAAAAATTATGAATATGGGTTTCGTCTATTTATTAATGAACAAAAGTAACACCGTTATCTACACTGGTGTCACACGCAATTTAGTGAAAAGAATTTATGAGCATAAAAACAAACTTGTCGATGGGTTTACCAAAAAATATAACGTAACAAAGTTGGTATATTTTGAAGTATTTGATGATTTGATATATGCGACTATTCGAGAAAAGCAGATCAAAGCTGGATCGAGAGACGATAAGTTAAAACTCATTGCTCAAAATAACCCCCATTATTTTGATTTGTATGATGAGATTGCCGCGTCGTATTGAAATATAGCTCCCATTGTGAGGAGCGAGGTAAATTTCTCATTGCGAGAAGCGAATAATAGTTCCCATTGCGAGGAGCGAAGCGACGAAGCAATCTATTGTAGATTGCCGCGTCGGCCTTTGGCCTCCTCGCAAGGAAAAGCAGATTGCCGCGTCGGCCTTTGGCCTCCTCGCAAGGGTATTGGCTCACATTGCGAGGAGCGAAGCGACGAAGCGATCTATTGCAGGTTGCCGCGTCGTTCCTGCGGAACTTCTCGCAATGGAACAAGAGATTGCCGCGTCGGACTTTGACCTTCTCGTAATGGTATAAATCTACCCCCGTGTAAGTGTGTATTAACAATTTTAGAGGGCTGGGATTATGAAAAAGTTTCCTTGGGGGAAAAGCAGTATTACTTTGAGTTTTTTAGTATTAACACTAATTTCACCAAATTTATCTTTCGCGGCTGCCCCGTCCGCCACTCAAGTTTTTACGCTTTCCGAAAATCTCGACGTTGATCCCTCAACAGGAACATCATCGATTTCGATTCCTATCGAAGTCCCACAAGGCCGCGCCGGCATTCAACCGAGCATCGGCCTTCTCTATAATTCGAGCGGTGGTAATGGTATCTTGGGCGTCGGCTGGAGTATGGAACTAGGATATATTCAGCGCTCAACCAAAAAAGGTGTTCCTCAATATAACTCGACTGACATTTTTGTCCTTTCACAGGCTGGCTCACAACAAGAATTAGTCGACATTAGCGGCAATGGTACTGAATTTCGTCCAGAGACGGAAGGCGCTTTTATGAAAATTCAATTTAGTGGAACGTCTTGGACATTAACGGATCGTAAAGGCACAAAATACTTTTTCGGGACTAATATTGCGAGTCGTGTTTATGACCCAACGAATTCCTCAAAAGTTTATCGTTGGGCTTTAGAACGTGTTGAAGATATTAATGGCAATTATATGACCGTGACATATGTGCGCGATGATAATCAGGTGTATCCTTCCGTAATTAATTATACCGGTAACACAATCGCGACTTTACCAACGTACGCGCAAGTGCGTTTTAATTATGAATCCAAAACGACTTTGGCGGATTTTTCTGAAAATTATTTGGCGGGATTTAAAATTGCTTCCATGCGCCGCATCAAAAATATTGAAGCGTATGTGGGGACAAATCTTGTTCGACGATATCAGATGAACTATTCGCTCGAAGCGGAGATGGCGCGTTCACTCCTTAACAGTGTAACGCTTATTGGCAGTGATGGGACATCGACTTTGCCAGCGACAAGGATGACTTACAGTGTTGGGGAGACAAAAATGTTGCCGCCGGTTTCGATTAATAATCGGCCGAATACAGATCTAAATAGCGACGCGCAATACGTCCGCATGATTGACATGAACGCCGATGGAAAGGTCGATATCTTAAACGGTTCAGCGGCGGGATCATGGCAGATTTATTTTAATCAAAGTACAAATGATCTTGTCAATTACGGTACCGCTGTGGCGGCAGTCAATTCACCGAATTATGGTGCGAATATTGGCGATTTGCGCGTTGTTGATATGAACGGGGACGGATTGATGGATGTGGTTTACGGCAAGGGGGCTCCGTACACCATATGGATTAATAATGGCATTAATGGATTTAATCCACCTGTCGTAACAACGAATAGTACGCATATGTGGCTCGGAGACCAGAATTCCGTTCAACTCATCGATATGAATGGGGATGGTAAAACTGATATCCTCGCAAGTTCACAGACAACGGGAGGTGAGTGGAAAATATTTTTTAATACAACTGGAAGTGATTTTGCGCCGGGGATTACTGTCGCTAATGCACCAACTAAGGGATTTAATAATTCACAAGTGCAAATGGGTGACTTTAATGGTGACGGGCTTACTGATGTTATTATCGGTGATTTGCCGACTTACAAAATCTGGATCAACAATGGTGTTAATGGCTTTAATGCTCCTGTTAATGTGGCAAGAACTTTTCCTTATGCTTTAAATTACGCTTACATGCAATTAGCCGATATGAACGGTGATGGACTAACAGACATTGTTCGGACGTCCGAAGACTCAACGCTGGAATACTATATTTATACAAATAACGGAAAAAATGATTTTAACGCGGGATTTGCCGCGGTTAATCGTCCGGACTTTGGTTTTACCAACGGACAAGTGCGTCTTATGGATATTAACAGCGATCGGCAGTTAGACGTCGTCATTGGTTATCCGACGGGGACGGACACCCGCTGGCGCGTATGGCTTAATAATGGAACAACGGGATTTAACCCTGCAATTGATTTGGGTAATTATCCTGAGGGTAACATTGGCGGAAAGAATTTTGTATTCGCAGACATTAATGCAGACGGCCGAATGGATATCGTCATGGGGCCAGCAAGCAATTGGCAGGTGTGGCTTAACAAACATGATAGTCGCGCAAGTCGGCCATCGTCATTGATCGATGTGGATAATTCGGTTGGTGGACATTTGGAATTGGAGTATCAACATTTGCCAATCGCGGGTTTAGGCGGGATTGGATATAAAACCGCGGTCAGTCCTTTTCTCTTTAATTCTGTAAAAATAATTTCACGACGGGCGAGTCTGACCGGTGATGTCTATGTTTCCAGATATGATTTTAAAGGTGGGCTTTGGGACAATAAGAACCGTGAATTTAGAGGGTTTAAAACAGTCAAAATGATTGATCCCGATGGAAATTATAGCGTGACGGATTACGCGCAGGATGATATTTATCGCGGTCGACCATTAAGTCAAGCAAGTTACGATAGCCAAAACAGACTGTTTAGCAAAAGTGTAAACATTTGGAACAATCAAGTTCTTTATCCTAACGTGAATTTCCCTTTTTTAAAGCAAACGGACAGTTATCTTTATGATGGTGACGCGACCGGCCGTCGAACACAAACACAATATTTTTACGATGAAAGTCCACAGTGCGGAAATTTAACCAAGTCAATTAGTTTTGGAGAAGTCAATCTTACGACGGGCGTAGATATCGGGACGGACAAAAGTACGACCGAAGTGACGTATCACAATAATACGACAAAGTGGTTGTTGGGTTTGCCTAAGATTACGACGATTAAAGATAATGCGAATGCGGTTTTTGCGAAAACGACTTTTTATTATGATTCCGCTACCAATACAACAACATTGCCAACCAAAGGCTATTTGACCAAGAAAGTTAATTGGGCAGGGGACGCCGTTGGTACGGTACATCCGTTTACTTTATACACGTATGACACGATTGGTAATTTACTGACCACATCTGACAGCAACAATAGCACGACGTCAATTGTTTATGATACGACATACAAACTCTTTCCTTTGGAAACAACCAATGCCTTAGGCCATAAAGTCACCAATGAATATTATGGGATTAATGGTGTCGCTTTAAGTGGGAGCGACACGACTTTTGGGTTATGGGGACAACTTAAGAGCACGACGGATCCGAATCAGAAGAAAGGCCTGCGCATTTATGACACTTTTGGCCGCACGGTCAAAATGATTTCGCCATTAGATACGATTGCTTTACCTACGACGAGTTATGAATATGTTTACGGCGCGGCGCAGTTAAAGGTTATTAGTAAACAGCGTATCAAATCCGGTGCCACTGGCACAATCGACACGGTTCGATTTTCCGATGGATTAGGTCGTGCTGTGCAAAGTAAATCCAAGTCTGAAATCCCCGGAAAGTTTATTGTCAGCGGGATCAGTGAATATAATTTGCGCGGATTACCAGTTAAGAAATATGTTTCCTATCTGACATCAACTCCGTTAACAGAACTTGACAGTCTTGACACAACTCAGCCTTACACTTTAATCACGTATGACGCGATGGGACGGGTGTTGCGAACGACCGCGCCGGACGGCAGTTACTCGAATGTGATTTATGATGACTGGAACTCGACGAGCTATGATGAGAACGGACACATGCAAAAATCATACGCGGATGCGTTTGGGCGTTTAATCAAAAAGGAAGAATATCTTGGTGCTGATGGTCGTCATGCTGTTTATCCAGCCGCCGCGTTTACACTGTACGCGACAACATTGTACACTTATGACTCTAAGGGCAATTTGATTAAAACTCAGGATGCCAAAGGCAATATTACAACAATTAGTTATGACGCTTTGGGACGCAAGACGCAGATGGTCGATCCTGACATGGGGACATGGAAGTATGGTTATGATGTCGAGGGTAATTTGATTTGGCAGGAGGACGCAAAGGGACAAAGAATCAATTTTACTTATGATCAAATTAACCGCCTAAAGTCAAAAACCGATTTAAGTGTATTGACTGTTAACTATACATACGACGACGTCAATGTACAGAATTCGAAAGGTCGATTGACCAGCGCGGCATACGGTGGAGGAAATACCGGATTTGCGTACGATGAGATTGGCCGCGAGTTGCAATCGATTAAAACGATTGGCTCAACGAATTATTCTGTTTCTCGAACATATGATGCCGTGGACCGCTTGGTGACATTGCAGTATCCGCAAAGTACAAAAGTTGGATATACGTACAATCAAACCGGTATGGTTAATTCGGTGTTTGCGGTTTTGCCAACGACGGTTATGCCGAATCCGAGTGGCGATGAAACGATATATATGGCCTCGCCGTTCGCGCAATATCGTTTAAATGAAAGCGCGTCAACGACAGCAGTCGTCGACAGTGGCATTGGAAAGACCAATGTCACTTCTTCGGCTAACACATCAACATTGAGTAAAGCCGGAAAAATCAATAGTGCTTTTGGTTTTAATGGTACAAGTCATTTTGTCAACATGGATAATTTGCTTAATAAAATTCGCTATGACAATAAGGGAAGCTTTTCGATGTGGATTAAGCCGGAGGCGGGAAGTACACTGCTGAGTTTTGGCGGGGTAGGCGGATATTTTTCGATGGAGTGGTATGAAGCCAATCAGTCTTTGTCATTTGCTGTTTCGGGCGGCGGAACACCAATTAGCGCGACGACACCAACGGGAAGCGTGGCTGTTAACAATTGGGTGCATGTCGCGGTTGTGCAAGACGGCGTGAATTTAAAAATTTATATCAACGGTGTTGAACAGCCGCTTTTTTATTGGATGCAGAGCAATAAGGGGGCGTGGTTTAGCTATGTCTCATCTGGACTTAATTATGGACGGATGGGTGCGTTTAATAATTCATCGAATCCGACGAGCAATAACAGTTTCTTTAAGGGTAACATCGACGATGTTCGGTATTATTCAAATAAAGCATTGATTCCGCATGAAGTTTGGGGAATTTATAACAATGGCGCGGGAACGGAAGCTGAAAATCCTGTAATTAGCAATACTCCGCCGCCATCGGTGGCGATGGTGACTTATATGGCACCAGCATTTGCGCAGTTTAAACTCAATGACAATGCCGCAAACACCGAAGTTATTGATGAAACGGTTGGATATAATGATGGCGTCGCGACACATAATACAAACGCGATGAGCACGACGGGAAAGATTAATTCGGCTTTGGCGTTTAATGGGACGAATCAATATGTCGATATGAGCAGTTTGTTTGCGGATATTCGCACGGATACGGTTGGAACATTTAGTTTGTGGGTTAAGCCGGTCAATAGTTATCCGATTTTGGAATTTACCGGTAGCGGTGGATATTTTGTCATTGAATGGTACAAGAATAATCAGTCCGCGACTTTCGCGATTTCGGGTGCGGGAACGCCGATTGCATGTACGACGCAAACTGGCAGTATGCCAGCCAACACGTATTCGCATCTTGTAATTTCGCAAGATGGTACGCAATATAAAATTTACATTAACGGGGTTTTGCAGCAAAATTTAACGAAGTGGTTTAATAGTAATCTCGGCGCGTGGTTTAAATTTTTAACGGGGTCAATTACAAATAGCCGATTAGGTTCGGCCGTTGAAGGTAGTAATCAAGCGTTTTTTAATGGAAACGTTGATGATTTGCGTTATTACAAAAAGGCGCTAACTTTGACGGAAATTCAGACGCTTTATAATAATGGTGCGGGTACAGAAGAAGCGTCACCTGCCATTGGTGGCGCGCCAGTTTTGCCGCCGCTTGAACCGTCAACTGTTCCGGCGAGCGCGGGGCAAGTTTATATTAACAATGTGGATTACAATGCTTTGGGGCAAATGACCAAGGTTGAATTTGGTAATGGTGTTGTGACGACGTATACGTATTCTCCGACGATGCTGCGTTTGACAAATATCACGTCGACGAATGCCGCGGGGACAGTATTGCAAAATTTTTCGTACACGTATGATGGTGTGGGAAACATTACCGCGATTGTCGACGCTGTTAATACCGCCACGCAAACATTTAAGTACGACGCGCTCAATCGTTTGACGCAAGCGGTAGGCGCATATGGCACCAAAAATTATACGTTCGATCAGATTGGTAATATTATTACCAAAGATGGTTTGACGTATACGTATAGCAAGGTCGCGGCCGGTCCGCACGCGGTCACGTCTTTGTCCGACGGAACCACGATCACGTATGACATTAACGGCAATATGACAAGCAAGTCCAAGGCCGGCGAGGTCATGCAGTATTTTTATGATTCCGAGAATCGCTTATCGAGTGTAAAAAAGAACACATCGCTTATTGCTGAGTATTTGTACGACGGAGATGGCGGGCGGGTGCAAAAAACTTCGTATGTCACGACACCGGCAGTTGTCACCAAATACATTGGCGAAATGTATGAGGAAACCGACAATGTCGGCACGATGTTTGTCTTTTTGGGAAGCCAGCGCGTCGCGGCAATTGACACGAATAGCGGGACACCGTTGTACTATCACATGGATTATTTAGGTAGTACGAATGTGATGAGCGATAATAACGGCAACGTCGCGGAACTTATCGAATATGATCCATACGGAAAGATTCAGCGTCATGACAATTATGGCGGAAACACCCGTTTGGCCAAGCAACAATTTACCGGAAAAAAGCTGGACGACGAAACCGGATTGATATATTTTGGAGCTAGATATTACGACCCGCTCCTTGGCAGATTTATAACAGCAGATACGATTGTCCAGAATCCGTCCGATCCGCAAACTCTAAACCGTTATAGTTATTGCCAAAACAACCCGATAAATAAGATAGACCCAGATGGACATCGGAGTTGGTGGAAAAAATTCTGGGGTGGTGTAAAGGATTTCTTTCGCGATTTTGGTGGGTTAATTGGTTTAAATGGATTAATCTTCAACGGTATTATAAATCAGGATTGGAAACCCTTTGTAAATGTAGTTACCGCTGCAGCATCAGCGTTCGTGTTTTCTGGTAATCCAATTGCGGCAGCAGCTGCTGCAGGAACTACGATGTTTCTTGATACTAAGCCTGGTCGACAGTTGACAGGTTTTGTTGCCTCAGAAGTCATGGATGATATGCTTGGAATGCGACCTGGAACTGCGCAGGTTTGGGCAAGGGTTGGGTTGCAAGTTGCCGGGACATTGGCTGCTGAAAATATAATGAAGAATGCTATTGCTGACCCAGCAACAGCTTCACAAGTAAATGACCAAGTTGCAGAAGCTAAAGCCATTGGTGGTAAATCAAAAGGTTATGACCCAGCAGGTGGTAGATATCCTGGAGGTGGAGCGAACAGGGGGTTTGACCTTGCGAATAAGGATGTAAAAGTTATGGCACTAACAGTAAAGGGACAAACTAATCCAACTGCTGTTCTTGGTACAGGGAAATTTGCTGGAGGAACATTATTGCATACTGGTGCAGTTTCGTCTTCTTTCCCAGGGGGAGAAATAGTGAAATTGCCTTTTGGCAATAACTTTTTAAATGGATATGGAACAGTTTTTGGCGTATGTCATCAGGCGACAAATGCTACATTATTAGTCAGTGGTATTAGTAGTACTGTATGGGATTTAGCGCCTCATTGGTCAACATTTGCTTCGACAATAACATATGGAAATTACGGAGGACAATTGTCAAATTATGTTTACACGGGAATTAGGACGGATTTAGCATATGATAAGAATTGATGAAGGGTTGTAATTATTCTAAAGGGAGGACCTGTGAGCCTAAATGGTGGTGTGTTTTTAAAGTCTCTAAAAGTTTGTATATGCATATTATTTTGTTCGCTAATTTTAACAATTAATGCTGGATGTGAGACCATGTATAGAGGTCCTGGTTATGCAGTTCATAATGACAAACAAGCTATGGATTTTGCTTGGGTCTTCTATGACCAAAAAAATTATGATAAGGCAGAACAAATTGCAAAAGTTGCGCTACAAATCAATTCTGTAAATATTGATGCGTATAATCTTTTAGGTCTAATTGAATTAAAAAGGGGGTCTCTAAAAGAAAGCATGGATTACCTTGAAAAAGGGAAAAGAATTATAGTTCAAAATAAAATGGCTAATGGAGATTATATACTATGCAAACTTGGGATTGTTTATTTGAAGGATGGTCAACTCTCGCAAGCCCTGGACGCTTTCCAACAAGCAATTGAAATAAGAAGTTCGTGGCAAGCCCAACTTGGTGTGGCTTTGGCGCTATGGGAATTAGGTGAAACGAATAAGGCTATAGAGGCTATCTCAAGAATTGATTCATTTGACGCAACAGCTAGCAATCTGGAAGCGTTTTTTAATGAATTTTCATTATCTAAAGAAAATTTCAGTGGTCTTATAAAATAGTCAGGTAGTCAGTTGGATCCGTGGTAACTCTTTAACCCGCAGTTGTCCTCAAAAGATGATTGCGGGTTATTTTTTATTTGTACGACGGAGATGGAGATTGCCACGTCGCCCTTCGGGCTCCTCGCAATGATCACTTGCGTAATCGCTTATCGAGTGTAAAAAAGAATACATCGCTTATTGCTGAGTATTTGTACGACGGAGATGGCGGGCGGGTGCAAAAAACTTCGTATGTCACGACACCGGCAGTTGTCACCAAATACATTGGCGAAATGTATGAGGAAACCGACAATGTCGGCACGATGTTTGTCTTTTTGGGAAGCCAGCGCGTCGCGGCAATTGACACGAATAGCGGGACACCGTTGTACTATCACATGGATTATTTAGGTAGTACGAATGTGATGAGCGATAATAACGGCAACGTCGCGGAACTTATCGAATATGATCCATACGGAAAGATTCAGCGTCATGACAATTATGGCGGAAACACCCGTTTGGCCAAGCAACAATTTACCGGAAAAAAGCTGGACGACGAAACCGGATTGATATATTTTGGAGCTAGATATTACGACCCGCTCCTTGGCAGATTTATAACAGCAGATACAATTGTCCAGAATCCCAGCGACCCTCAAACGTTAAATCGGTATTCCTATTGCGGCAATAATCCGATTAACCGCATCGATCCTGATGGGCATAGTTGGAAAAAGATTTGGAAAAAGATATCTGGATTTGTAGCAACGGCAGCGGGGGTGGCTTTAGGGTTTATAAACCCATACTTGGGCATGCTTGCATATAGCTTAATTGCAGCGAGTGGTCAAGGAGGTAATTTTGGAGCGAATTTTGGGTTTAATTTAGCAAGTGGATTAATTGGCATGGGGGTGGGAGGAGCCGTTGGAAACCTATGGAGTGGTCAATTTATGTCTGGGCTTGCTACAGCTGCAGCTGGAGGAGCAGCTGCTTCAGCATCAATGGCAGCATTTACAGGTGGGGATGTCGGAATGGCAGCTTTAGCTGGATTTACTGGTGGTGCCATTGGGTTTGCTGGTGGTAGGGTGTGGCAACTTGGTGCAGACGCTATCGCTGGGGGCGTCGCTTCCGTAATTCAAGGAGGAGATTTTGGAGACGGCGCAGCTAGTGGTGCGTTTACAAATATGGCTGGTACTCTTGGTGGAATAATGGCACCGATGGAAAAGTTAGGGAATCAGAATCTTGAAGCTGGCGACGCTGTGTTTTTTAAGGCTCATAATCCCGGCGCTGCTTTAATTGCGTTTGCAGAGGGTGGAATTTTCACTCATGCAGGTACAATGGTAAATAAAAGTGAGATGGTCGAAGTTGGTTTAGATTGGAAAGGAGCACAAAAAACGAATATTTTTACAGGTAAAGATAAATATGCAGGTCGATCAGCATATGTTTCTCGACAATATCGAGGCAATCAATCAGTTATCAGTAATGCATTAAATTTAATAGGTAGTGTGCCCGGATATGGTGTTTTTTCTGGACGTAAAATTTGTTCCACTGCTACTGCAACTTCATATAATGCAGCGCAAAGAGGTTGGTATGGATTTGACCCTAGCACTCAGGCAAACATGATGGGTTACACTCAATTCTACCCTATGAGAACTTACGGAAAATGAAATTATTTAATTTAATGCTATTCACATTAATTTTTATTGGATGCGCGAGCTCTAGTCCTTTTGTAAAACCGAGTCAAAATAGTGCAAGAGTATATCTAAAAGCGCACCCAGAATTAGATTCTGATGTTAAACAGGCCATTTCAAATGGAAATATTATTCTAGGTATGTCCAAGAATGACGTGTTAGCGGTTTGGGGTAAGCCAGATACAATATTCCTAAAAGATAAACCACGCTTTAAATACGAACCACCACCTTGGAATGAACAATGGGTGTGGAAAGGAGCTTTTTTTAGAACTTTTTCACAGGACTGTACAATAACTTTCAGTGATGACAAGGTAGAGAATATCCAGTGTGAATCAATATTGTAAGACTTATAGTAGTAGTCTATTAGGGGTTATATGTGTAGTTTTATTGTTAATTTGCGGTAATCCAGTGCCTGTCGAATCCTCACTTGATCGATTTGTTGCCATTGATCACGGGTATGTTTTTAATGGTAGATTTTTCATTAATGGTGACCTCGATTGCATCATCAGTGTTATTTTTGAACCGGAACAAATAAAGCATCTGCTTAATAATAAGTACACCGTCGAATTAGTCAAAGCAGGGAAAGATTTTAACGAGATTGCTTATATTTATAGAGGGCATTTTATTAAGAATAAAAGTGTGTATCGAAGAGTTTTAAATCGGTCTGAAGGAAGGATTTCGTTTGAACTGATCGCCAATGAATTCAAAGGACCATTACCTAGGGTTGCTTCATCTCGCGGAAGTTATCAGATAAAGCCAGATAACGGCGGGTATTGGGTGGAGTATTATGAAGAGTGTAAGTTAACGGAAAGCAAATTTGAAAAATTTTGGCTTCTGAGGATCAAGCGTGAAGCAGCTGATTTTTTAAAAAGACTCGATGAGCATTTGCAGCAAACATGTCACTTAAAATAAACTTTCAAAGATTTAGACATAGTTGGACTGCTTTAAAGGTGCGTCGGTTTATTTCTCATTTGTTGATCGGAAAAAATAGTTATCCGATGGTTTTTAAAAAAGCAGATTCTTTTAAAAAGCTTAAAAGTTCCCATGTTTATATCCACATTCCGTTTTGCAAAACAATTTGCCCGCATTGTCCATATAACAAGGTTTCTTTTCGTCAGGATCTTTATGATTCGTACAAGGATTCTTTGCTTAATGAAATTTCAGATTACCTCGCCCTAGAAAAAATCCCCTATATTCAATCACTATATTTTGGTGGAGGGAGTCCAAGTATGACCCCTGAATTAATTGCTAGCGTCATTGATCGATTTAAGGATTATTTTGTAAGGGATATTGAAATTGGGGTCGAGGTGCATCCGCAGGATGCTTCCCTAAAAATGTTAAATTATTTGAAACAAACCGGAGTTAATAAGATTAGTTTGGGCATTGAAACTTTCAGAGAAGATTTATTAAGGCGTTTGGGTAGATTTTACTCTGTAGATGAAGCTATCAATAGTGTTAAAAATGCTCAAACAATTGGATTTGAATGTATCGACATTAATTTAATTTATGGAATTTCAGGACAAAACGTAACTGATTCTCAAAAGGATGTTCAGCGATGCATTGAATTAGGCGTTGATCATATTTCAGCATATCCATTGATGACTTTTATCCATACAACTTTAGGAAAGGAGGTTAATCGCGGAGAATTTAATCATTATGATGATACTAAAAGAGTTGAGACACAAAAGATTATTAGTCAAGCCTGTCTTCAGGCTGGGTATAAAAGGACGTCAGTATGGAGTTTTACAAAGGATAATAAACTGCCTTATACGACTGTTACAAGAGAGAATTATATTGGATTTGGATCAGGTGCCGGCTCGAAGGTTAATGGGATATTTTGGTTTAACACTTTTTCAGTGAATGAGTATATTAAATCAAAAGGTGTTAAACCGGCGATTATGCTTGAAACTACTGACAAGTTCCGACGGTTCCATTGGTTGTATTGGCAGATTTATAATACTAAGATTGATATTAAAAAATATCATTATATTTTTCAACGAGATCTTAATACAGATTTTGGAGCAATGTTGACTTTTTTTAAGATTATAGGTTGGTTGTGGCAAGAGGAGAATGCTTGGTGCTTAACCGAGCGCGGATCAATATGGGGTCATCGGCTCCAAATGCTATTTTCTCTTAGTTATATAGACAAGGTTTGGAAAGAGTGTCAGCAAGATCCTTGGCCAGAAAAAATAGTTTTATATTAACTTTGTAGGTAGCTGTGTTAATGGGGAGCAGTATACTTTTTTACGTATTCTCCGACGATGCTGCGTTTGACAAATATCACGTCGACGAATGCCGCGGGGACAGTATTGCAAAATTTTTCGTACACGTATGATGGTGTGGGAAACATTACCGCGATTGTCGACGCTGTTAATACCGCCACGCAAACATTTAAGTACGACGCGCTCAATCGTTTGACGCAAGCGGTAGGCGCATATGGCACCAAAAATTATACGTTCGATCAGATTGGTAATATTATTACCAAAGATGGTTTGACGTATACGTATAGCAAGGTCGCGGCCGGTCCGCACGCGGTCACGTCATTGTCCGACGGAACCACGATCACGTATGACATTAACGGCAATATGACAAGTAAGTCCAAGGCCGGCGAGGTCATGCAGTATTTTTATGATTCCGAGAATCGCTTATCGAGTGTAAAAAAGAACACATCGCTTATTGCTGAGTATTTGTACGACGGAGATGGCGGGCGGGTGCAAAAAACTTCGTATGTCACGACACCGGCAGTTGTCACCAAATACATTGGCGAAATGTATGAGGAAACCGACAATGTCGGCACGATGTTTGTCTTTTTGGGAAGCCAGCGCGTCGCGGCAATTGACACGAATAGTGGCACACCGTTGTATTATCACATGGATTATTTAGGTAGTACGAATGTGACGAGTGACAACAACGGCAACGTCGCGGAACTTATCGAATATGATCCATACGGAAAGATTCAGCGTCATGACAATTATGGCGGAAACACCCGTTTGGCCAAGCAACAATTTACCGGAAAAAAGCTGGACGACGAAACCGGATTGATATATTTTGGAGCTAGATATTACGACCCGCTCCTTGGCAGATTTATAACAGCAGATACGATCGTCCAGAATCCTAGCGACCCGCAGACGCTTAATCGCTATTCCTATTGCGGGAATAATCCGATTAACCGCATCGATCCTGATGGGCATAGTTGGCTTTCAAAATTTTTTAAGAAAAATGCTGGATTAGGGAAGTTTTTATCTGGATTTTACGGAGTCGGTTGGTTATACCCAACCGTAACTGGAAAGTGGAAAGAGTATGCTGTTGAACAAGCAGTTCAAGTTGCGTCTACATTGTCAACAATGTTTTTGCCTGGAACAGGAACAATAGCCAGCAATTTTCTGATGAATGCTGGCTTACATGCAGCTAGAGGTACAGTGATCGGAGCTGTGACAGGTGGCCTCGCCGCTATTGGGCTAGGTAGCGATTTTACTGATGGTGCGAAAACTGGAGCAATGTTTGGAGGAGCATCAGGAGCTTTGCAAGGAGTAGGAAGTTCAGAACAATATGGAAATTTAGTCAAACATGGTAAGTTTGTGTCTAATTCTCGTTTTACAGCTTATCGTTCAGTACGGTTGGGATTTGAGGAAGCAACTAGTGGCATAACAGGGACATATGGCAAATTTGGACTTGTCTCAAGTCAGGGGCATACGGGTGTTGTCTTGACCAATAGTAGTGGCGCAATATTTGATGCAGCGGGTAAGTATCCAGCGAGTTTTGATAAGTCAGAATTATCATATGTCTTTGGTGGGGAATCTCCTGGAGCAATACGTAATGAAGTTAGTATGAATAAATTAATGAGAATAAATGCTGACGGAGGGATAGGATTTAATCCAGGAGTTTCGGTAAGAATGTCTGAGATTAGTTATGCACAAGCAGAAGCATATTTTCAATACCAGAACATGGAGCCAGGGACATTTGCACTCAAGACGGATTGTGCTGATTGGGCACTGGGTGTAAGTCGATATATGGGAATATCTCACCCTGATGGCTTAAGAACATTTACTTATACCGATCCTTCAAAAATAAAGAATTGGATAGAGGGTAGATAGATGAAGCTAAAGATTAGTGTTTTCCTTTGTAGCTTATGTTTAGTTAGTATTGTAGTTTTGCAAATTGTTGCCAATTCTGAATCTAAGGAACAGTCTATTGAATTAAGAGAAATACAATGTATTCCGAAGTTATATGTTGAAGGTTTTGTTACTGAGCAAAGTACTTTTGAGGAGAGTAATCAGTCTGAAAAAACTTATTTGACAAAAATGCCAATTGATTTAGGAGAAAGAATATGTCTTAATATAGAAGACGATATCAATAAAAAATTAACTTCAAATAAGTATATTTTCTCAAATGTTAAACTCAGCGTGGAAATAAAGAAAATTAACCATATAACTTATTTGAATGATCCAATTATTGAAGAGGTTGAAGTTTTGGGTTTTGCAAATAATATGAAAATATTTAGTGTGTATTTTAGCCAAAAAAGGAATTATATTGATTTCAGGTTTTGGAAATCTATCAAGACCCCTGAGCAAATTGGTGTAATTTTAAGTAAAAAAATATTGAAAGAGATCACCCCAAAATAATTATAAGAATAAATGAGAGAATAAATGGAGGCGTTACTGTAGGTGCCATGCTACCCCTAGAAAGAAATAGAATCTATGCAAAGAAAGCCACGAATGTTTGTGGATGGGGGATATTATCACCTTATTGCCAGAGGCAATAATCGATTGTTTATTTTTGCGGTGCCGGGAGGGTTTGATACATTTGTCAAATTATTACAGCAGTCAAAGAAAAAGTATAAGTGGAAATTATTGCATTATTGTTTAATGACAAATCATATCCATCTGCTGATCCAGATTGAGCGCGGGAATGAATTAGCGAAACTAATGCAGTATTTGCTTTTTGAATACTCGCGTTGGTATCGGAAAGGTCATCAGTACATCGGACATTTGTGGCAAGGTCGATATAAAAGTGAGCTAATTGAAAATGAAAGTTATTTTCTGGAGTGCGGACGATATATTGAACGAAATCCTGTGCGGGCGAAAATTGTTACAAAACTGGAAAATTATCAATGGTCAAGTTATCGACATTATGCGTTTGGTGAGAACGATTCGTTAATTGATGCTGATCCTTACTATGAAGAGTTAGGAAAGGATACTTTGACAAGGCAAAAAAATTATCGAGATTATGTGGCATTGGAGGGGCCATATGACCAAGTAGTTGACAGGACGCTCGTTGAAACCTACTTTTAGCCTGGCACCTACAGTAACGCCTCCTTTTTGACTCTTTTTGACTCAGTCGGCGCCTTTTGTATAGCTTTTTAAAAATTAACGATGCGCTTATGAAAAAATTAAAAAAGCTCGCCTCAATGAATCAATATTAATTATGCGTCTATTTGTGTCCAGTACATTCATCAAAGGAAAAATATGAAACTAAGAAAATTAGTATTATTGGCGGTCGCTTTATTCATTTCGTCGGGATGTGCGTCGACAAATTATCGTGCGTCGCCAAATTATCCGACTATTGCAAAACAAATTAAAACAATTGCGGTTATGCCGCCGGATGTCAAGATGTTCGAAATTTCAGCCGGTGGAATCTCGCAGGAGATGGACGAATGGGGTGAAGCTGCGAAAAAAAATATTATCGAAGCGTTGAAGAAAAATCTCGCTGACCGTTATGAGTTAAATGTAAAATTTATCGATGAGAAATGGCTAAAGGAAAAGTATAAGGACGCATGGCGCGATAATCGGTCGCTTTATAATGCGGTTTCCGACAGTGTCTATACGCACGCCTTTCGTGGTGTAGGGGTTTTCCCTTATAAGGTTGCGGCATTTGAATATACGCTTGGCCCGGAAATTGATAAGTTAAGCTCCGGACTTGATGCCGATGCGCTATTATTTATTTGGGGTATTGATTATGAATTGACCGGTGGACGCAAGGCGATGGAGTTTTTTCAGGCTGCGATTGGTGGTGTTTATTATTTTCATCCCAGCGTTTTGACAATGGGGTTGGTTAACGCCAAAACTGGTGATTTAGATTGGATCGCCATTTCCCCAACGGCTACAGAATATAATTTTCGAAATCAAAAACATATCGAAAGTGTTGTGGAATGGCTTACGCGAAGCTATTTGAAAAAAGAATAAGCGTTTGGGCTTTGAGCTTGATTCTGCTTATGGCCTCGGGTTGTGCAACTGTTAACGTTCCTAATGTGGGCGAAAAAGGTTACTCGTTAGAAGCGGAAGAACGTCGTTTGTTTAAGCGCTCTGAGGAGGTTTGTGATGTTATTGACGCGACCGATGAAGTTTATTCTAATAGAGAACTCGAAGAATATTTAAACCGGCTTGTACAAAAATTAACTCTTGATACGAATCCGACGGATCGAACAATTTCCGTAAAGGTTCTTAATGCCCCAGACTTTAACGCTTTTGCCTTGCCAAATGGCAGGATTTTTGTAAATATCGGGGCATTATCCGCGGCTGATAATGAAGCACAATTGGCGACACTTTTAGGACATGAATTAACACATGTGTTAAATCGTCACGCGTTAAAACAATTTCGATCGTTACAGAATAAAAGTGCGTTTATGTCCGTTTTTGATATTCCACTTGCTGTTGTTGGGGGTTCGGCTGGTATTTTGTTAGGACGTTTAGGAATGCTTTCTTCAATTTATGGATATTCGCAACAACATGAGTTTGAAGCTGACGAAAAGGGTTTTGAGGCTATTGAAAAACTGAACTATGACGCGCGCGAATCGCCAAAGCTTTTTGAAAATCTTTTGGTTTTTATCAAATCGGAAGAGGTTTCTCAGCCATTTTTCTTTTCGACGCATCCACATGTTAAAGAGAGAATCAAAAATTTTAATGTCATGTTAGAGCAGCGTAATTATATCTCGCATGACGGATTAATTATCGATACACCCGAATTTCAAAAGTTTGCTTACGAGATTTATACCACCCAGATTCGTCTCTGTTTAAGTCGCGGAATGTTTAAAACCGCGGAACAAAATTTTGTCAATCTAGAAAAGCGCTATGCTAACCTGCCAGAAACGTTTTATCTCGGCGGTGAAATTTACCGCTTGCGTCAAGATGCAGAACGCAAAGGGAAAAAGCGTGATAAGAGGGATGATTATCCCAAAGCTAGTGAGCGATATCGGCAGGCACTTAAGATCGACGCTAATTATGCGCCAGCGATTGTAAGTCAAGCGCGGGTTTTAGAAAAATTAGGACAGAAGGATGAAGCCAAAGTGTTGTTCAAAAAATATTTAGAAGTCAATCCGCAGGCTGCGGACCGTGAATACATCGAAAATTTTATAAAAGGATAGATTATGAAAATGATGATTTGGATTTTTTTGTTGTGTGGGGTTTTTAGCGGATGCTCAACATTTAAGCCATGGGTCGCGATTGAAAAAAGTGAATATGTCGATACAGCACGCGGGTTTAAGGCTTCTGTTCCCGTCGGTTGGATGCGGCTTACTCATAGCAAAGATTTTTTTATCACATATGACGGGGAGTTGTTAAACGATATCATTGTCGAGAAGAGCCGGCTTAATACAGATTTGGTAAATACCAAGCGAAAGTTTTTACCGGAAATGACGCCTCAGGAACTTGCCGAAGTCCAGATCGATTCTTTAAAATCCAACCCCAATATTACCAATGTCGTGATCAATTCGAATAAACCGACCACTGTTGATGGGATGCATGCCTTTTTACTGGATTACACATGCTTTAACAAAGACGGTTTACAGTATCAGGCACGCAATATCGGTTTTATTTATGAGAACTGGATTTATTTAATATCTTATGAAGCTCCCGCCCAGCACTACTTCGCAAAATATGTCGGTCAATTTGAGGCTTTTTTAGCGAGTTTTCAGTTGATTAAATAAAAAGAGGCTTTTCCAAAATACAAAGAAAAAGAAAGGTTTTTCACCCGACTTTTCTAAAGCTTTGTTTGGTTTAGTCTTGACTAATCCAATATGAGTTTTATATTAGCCAATTTGTTCTCAAAAACTTGAGTTTTCGTTTTATCAATTCATTTTTGGCTCTATAATATTCTCAAAACCAATGTAAACTTTACAAGGAGACGCAATGAATCCCTACCAGCCGTCTTATGATGACTTCAATACGACTAGTACGGTAACAAAGAGTATGCCAAATCTCGACTGGAACACGCTTGTCGTTGATCCGTTAATGAATCTTGTTTCGCAGTGCATTGCTTTTATTCCCGATTTGATCGCGGCTTTATATATTTTGGCGTTTGCATGGCTGATCGGAAAATTGTTGGAATTTGTCGTATCCAGTTTTCTTAAGGCTATTCGTTTTGACGTGATCGCGGATAAAATTGGATTAAATGACTTGATCAATAGTCAAAAGGGTGCGGCAATGAGCCCATCCAAATGGTTTGGCATCATTACATTTTGGCTGACGATTTGTATTGCTTTGGTTATGGCGCTCAATCGTTTGCGATTGAATATGGCATCAAAATGGCTTGATGATATGGTTACGCTTTTGATTTCAATCTTTGCGGCGGTGACGATTTTAACTCTGGGTATTTTCTTAAGCGAAATTGTATCTCGCATCGTCCACACCGGAGCACAAAAACTTGGCGTGCAACGCGGCGCGCTTTATTCGGGATTTATTCGTTATGCCGTTTTGTTTTTTACACTGATGTTGACTTTGATGCAGTTTCATATTCCAGGGCAGTTTGTGTTAATCGCGGTTGGAGCTATTTTTGCGACGCTGTGTGTGACATTTGTCATCGCGTTTGGATTTGGCGGCAGCGCGTGGGCGGCAAAGGTGCTGGATAAGTTTTATTAGTGGTAAACAGCTGTGACCTTTAGTCTGATCTTACTTGAATTTTTCGTGATTTCAAAAGCGTTCTCTGCTATAATCCCGCCTTAAAGAAGATTTTCAATATTGATGAGGAGAGAGCATTGTTTAAAAAGATTTTGGGATTCTTTTTTCGCCGTTCCAGCAAAATTAAGACGGACAAACTCATTTTAGTTGTTGACGATGGCGTGGTTGAACGAAAGTTCATGGAAAACACATTAGCACAGGCTGGGTATCGTGTCATGACCGCGAGTAACGGCGAAGAGGGCGTCAAAGTTGCCCGCGATATCAAACCGGATGTGATTTTTTTGGATTATTCGATGCCGGGTGGCATAGACGGTCAGGAAACGTGCCGACGGATCAAGAGCGAAGATTATGCTAAGGAAATTCCGGTTGTTTTTTTGAGCGGTTCCGTAAGTCCGAGCAAAGTTATTGATTGTTATGACGTTGGCGCGGAATATTATTTATCCAAGCCGATCAGCGCCAGCACACTTTTGGAGCATACTCGTCTTTTAATTGAAGACGCGGAATTGAGTAAAAAGCAATCTGCACAAAAAAAGCCATAATTTACCACTCAATTTATGTTAGACATCAAACTCATTCGTGAAAATACTGACACTGTCAAAGCCGGTCTCAAGGCTAAGAATGTCAACATTGATCTCGACGTTTTGCTCGAACTGGATAAAAAACGTCGCGGGATTACGCAGGCAGTTGATGCTTTGCGTTCGCAGGTTAATACAGCCAATGAAGAAATTGGTCTTTTAATCAAAGAGAAGAAGGACGCCAAGGAAAAAATCAGCGCGATGAAAGATATTTCACGGCGCATTGACGATTTACAGCCTGATTTAAAAGAACTTGATGAAAAAATTAGCACATCGCTTTTAATGATCCCCAATCTGCCGCATGCTTCAGTGCCCGTTGGTAGTCCTGCCAATAATCAACATATTCGCTCTTGGGGAACGCCAAAAGAATTTGATTTCAAGCCTAAGACGCATATTGAATTAGCTGAAGCGTTAGATATTATTGACTTTAAACGTGCGACGAAAATCAGCGGATCTAACTTTATACTTTATAAAGGCATGGGTGCGCGATTAGAGCGTGCTTTGTACTGTTGGATGCTTGATTTGCATACGACCCAGCATGCGTATACCGAAATTTTTCCGCCTTTTCTGGTTAATGCCGCGTCGATGACGGGGACAGGACAATTGCCGAAGATGAAGGATGATATGTATCATCTTTCACCGGAAGACTTGTATTTGATCCCCACTGCCGAAGTGCCTGTCACCAATATTCATCGCGATGAAATGTTAAGCGCCGAGCAATTGCCGATCAATTATGCCGCTTATACCGCGTGTTTTCGTCGGGAAGCAGGGTCATATGGCAAAGACACTCGTGGATTGGTGCGCGTCCATCAATTTGATAAAGTCGAGTTGGTCAAATTTGTCAAACCGGAAAGTTCATATGATGAATTAGAGGCACTTGTTGGTCATGCGGAAAAAGTTTTGCAATTATTAAATCTTCCGTATCGGGTATTGATGCTTGCCAGTGGAGACATGAGTTTTGCCGCTGCCAAATGTTATGATCTTGAAGCGCACGCGCCGGGTTTGGGCAATTGGCTCGAGGTTTCGAGTTGTTCAAATTTTGAAGACTTTCAAGCCCGACGGGCAAACATTCGTTATCGCGATAAAGAGACCAAAAAGCCTATGTTTGTTCACACGCTTAACGGTTCGGGTGTGGCATTGGCGCGCACGATGGTCGCGATTTTAGAGAACTATCAAACGAAAACCGGCGAAATTATGATTCCCGAACCTTTGCGTCCTTATATGGGCGGTTTGGATATGATTATTAGGCCGTAATTTATTATTAACACAAGGAGTTGATATGGTTGACGCTTTTTTTATGTTGATCAAGATTATTTTTGCGGTTCTTTTAAGTCCGATTTGCTACGCGATTTCAAAAAGTTTTGCCGCGGAATTGCCAAGGTTAGGGGGGATGGAGCATCTTTTTATTTGGGGCGTTGTCGTCTATGTAGCTCTGCAGCTCTTTTTTTATACACCGCAAGGCCTGTTTCAATTTGCTCAGAAAGTTTTTGGTGATATCTTTAAATCCGTCCCGATTTTGGCCGCAGTTGTGCCTCTTTTTGTGCCGATTATTCCGACGATTATTCTTGTGGCTTGTTATGTTATGATCGCGTTCTTTAATTTACAGCCTGTGCAAAGTTATATGCTGTTTTTTGCCGGATTTACGTTTGCGATGCATTTGATTCTTTCCGCGCATGCTGAATTTGAAGAAGACAATAGTGGATTAAAACCGCATTATTTGTTTTTGTTTAGTTTGACTTTTATTTTTAATATTCTTTTATTATCCGTTTTGCTTGCGCTGAATTTTGCTGAATTTTCGTTTTGGAATTTCTTTTCGTCCGCGTTTGATACTGCAAAAGAAATTTATATTCACGTCTTTAACCAGCTTTTTGTGGTGAAGTAAGGGTAGGGACGTTGCCGATTTTTTAGGTCTTTGTCATTCCCGCAGTCTTTTAGCTGGAATCTGTTTTGTCGTGGATCCCCGATAAGAGATTTCGGGGATGACAAGGTTGGAATAGATTGCTTCGTCGCCCTGCGGGCTCCTCGCAATGGGATTTATGGCCTAACGGCCTCCTCGCAATGGGATTTATGGCCTAGCGGCCGCATCGCAATGGTATTTAAAAGTCGCCTACTTTTTTAATTTGCATTTTTGTTAAAGTTCGGCTAATATGTTTGTGTTTTCCCAATAAATACCCCTTACAAATATAAAAATGTGTTTATACCATCCATTAACGTGAGGGGTCATTTTATGCAGTTTTACCGCAATTATCGTTTTATTTCGTATCTCGTAATTTCTTCCATTTTAACGATTGTCATGTCTACAAGCGCTTTTGCCCGTCACTCACAGGCAAGTTTTAATGTTTTCACCAAAACATACACTAGAGACAACGGAAAACCAAAAGCGATCATAGATACCTTTACCGTTCTTAATCCGCAGACCAAGTGGCAAATCAAAGTGTCAGTTGTTGAAAATGCCCACGACAAAAAACATCATAAAAATAAGCATGATAAGGATTGGAAGCATGATGATGACAACGATGTCAACTTTGTGATTTACTTGAATGGCCGCAAAATTCTAAAATCAGAGCGTTGTGATCGTCATTCTCGAGCAATTGAAGAAACAGTCAATCTCAAATCGCACAATACCCTTTCAGTTGAACTTCGTGGTAAGCCCAATAGTAAAATTGTTGTACAAATCAGCGGAGTTGATTCAAACCGTCCGATCATCAATTGGGTAAAACCACTTTCAGGACAATCTTTTAACAATGCCAATATCGCGACTCAATTAAAGTTGGAAGAAGATATCTCGGGACTTGATCCTGCGAGCTTGCAAATTTTGTTGGATAATGTTTCGGTTCGCAATAGTTTTCAGCCTTTAGCGCAAGCGACGCTTTCCGCAAATCTTTCCGCGACTTTGCCGATGACAGATGGTCAACATACTCTGACCGCCACGATCAAAAACTTGGCGGGGCTTATTGAAACCAAGTCAGTTTCGTTTACCGTTACGGGGATAGATCCAAATTTGAAAGATCAAGATAATGATGGTTACACGCCTAACACGGGTGATTGTAATGATCATAATTTTGACATTCATCCCAATTCGGTCGAGATTCCCGGAAACAATATTGATGAAGATTGTGATGGCGTTGATTCGGTTGTCGTTGTGAATGTCGTTGGGCTTTTTCAATTAGGCGCAGAGTCGGCGATTAACGCGGCAAATCTGCAACTTGGGGATGTGACATCGGATCATAGTCAAACAGTTGCAATCGGAAAAGTCATCACCCAGAACCCTGCGGCGGGTGAAATTGTTCCAAAAGGGACAGCTGTCGGTTTGATGATTTCTTTAGGGCCATTGGTTGATACGAATATTCCACCGGATCCAGCTACTGTTGCGCCAGCGATCAATAAATCAGGGTTAACCAATTTTTTTGAAGCTACAAGTTTTCTTTATTCTGGTGAAAAGCCAATTCAAACTGGCGTGCAACCGAATGTTATCAATCCTGTTCGTACGGCAGTTCTTCGTGGGAAAATTTTAACCAAAGACGGAACTCCATTGTCAGGAGTTAAGGTGAGTATTCTTAAACAACCTGAGCTTGGGGAAACATTGAGTCGCGCGGATGGCATGTTTGATCTTGTCGTCAACGGCGGCGGAGACTTGGTCGTCACTTATTCAAAGGAAGGATTGCTTCCCTCTAGCAGACAAATTCAAGTGCCGTGGCAGGACTATGTCACTTTGCCTGATATTGTTATGATTCCCTCCGATACGCAGGTGACCTCGGTTGATTTGACATCAAACGCGGACTTTCAAGTAGCGCAAGGTTCAACTGTTAGCGATCAGAACGGTCAACGGCAGGGAACATTATTAATTCCACAGGGAACACAAGCTAGTCTGATTATCTCCGGACAAGATAATCAACCAATCGACAATTTGCAGATTCGGATCACCGAATATACCGTTGGGCCGCTTGGTCCACTGGCGATGCCCGCGGAATTACCGGCAACGAGCGCGTATACATACGCGTTTGATGTCAACGCGGATGAAGCGCTAGCCGCAGGTGCCAGCGAAGTCGTATTTAGCCAACCTTTGATTTACTATGTTGATAATTTTTTAAATTTTCCGGCGGGAATTGGGACGCCATTAGGTTTTTATGACGAAAAAAAAGGACAATGGATTCCGTATGATAATGGCCTCGTCATTAAAATTTTAGGTATTCAAAACAATATTGCTCAACTGGATATCGATGGCAGTGGTCAGGCCGCGTCAGAAGAAGATTTGGCAAAGGTTGGGATCACGTTTGCAGAGCGGCAAAAACTCGCTTCTCTATATAGTGCAGGTAAATCGGTTTGGCGTGTTTTGATACCGCATTTTTCGTCTTGGGATATCAACATGGGTGTTGGGCCTCCGGAAGACGCGATTGCCGCGCTCGTTGCGATTATTGCTGCTTATGCTGTGTCGATTGAAGAACCAGATTGTGTTAATGGTTCAATTATCGAATGTCAAACACAAGTTTTGGGAGAAAGTGTTGATGTCAATAATACTCCCTTTACACTTAATTATCGCAGTGATCGCGCGGCTGGGCATAAGGCATCTTTTTCAACCAAAATTAATGTTTCTCAAGGTCCACTACCAGAGAGTCTTAAGCGTATTGTTTTAGAAACTTCGATTGCTGGACAAAAATTTCATCAAGAATTTGCGCCGCAGAGCAATTTGACTGTTCCTTTTACGTGGAATGGGAAAGATGTCTATGGCCGCGTGTTACATGAACCGCAGGTTGTCAATTTTCGCGTTGGATATGTTTATGATGGTGTTTATCAAGTTGCTCCGCGGTTTGGATATAACGGCAACGGGATGATTATTGAGAGCAATTATCCCGGCACTGGTTCGGGGCTCAAGATGCGTCAGGAAATAACCATTTGGCAATCCACATCGCATGTCCTTGGGGTTTTGGATGCTCGTCAGCAACGATTAGGTGGATGGACTTTAAACGCGCACCATGTTTATGATCCCATATCCCAGACTCTTTATTATGGGGATGGTTCTAAGAAACAAGGTGTTAAAGGTCAGGTTGGAAAAAATAATATTGTGTCGACGGTGATGCAAGGTGATCTTTACTCTCTCGTTGACGTTGGACCTGATGGCAGTATTTATACTGTTGAAGGAAGTGGAATAGAATACGGAGATGTTGTTATTCGTCGGAGTTATCCTAATGGAACTTCAAAAATTGTTGCTGGCGGTGGATCCTCAGCAGTTGGAAATGGTGACGGTGGTCCGGCCACATCCGCCAAAATAAAAATATTGTCCCTCGGTGGTCTTGCTGTTGCTTCTGATGGGACAATTTATATTGGGGAATTTTTGGATGGTTCAGGTCAGGGACGTGTTCGGCGCATTACGTCTGATGGGATTATTACAACGTATGCTGGGGGAGGAGATCCCCAAAGCGGAGTCGGTGACGGTGATTTGGCAACACAAGCGTCGCTTAGTAATGTCCGCGGATTGGCAGTTGGGCCGGATGGTTCATTATTTATTTCCGATTATGGCCATGCTGCCGTTCGCAAAGTTGATACGGATGGTATCATTTCATCAATTGCGGGCGCTGTTGGACCGATCGATATCGATGTGGCACAGGATGGGAGTGTGTATTTTTCTGATTTGTTAGCTCCACATAATATTCCACGAATTTGGCGTGTTTTGACGTCGGGAACATTGGAAAAAGTCGCTGCTGCTGATTGTGAAAGTACTGACGCGAATTGTTATCGTTTTGAGAATAAAGAAGCGGCGCTTGGTTTAACCATAGCTTCGGATCAAGCTATTTATTTTGCTTCGACGGGAGCTACTGCTTATTCAAATTATATTTATCGCTTAAGTCAAGGGGTGTTAACATCTATCGCGGGATCTGATTTGCGTGATAATACTGTTCGCGAAGGGATCAGTACGCAGGTTGGAATATTTCCAGTTAATCTGGCTTTTAGTCCGGATGGCAGTTTGTATTTTGCCAATTCTTCGATTTCACTGCAAAGAATCACTTCAACTTTACCCGGATTTAAGATCAATAATATTGAAGTCGCGTCTGACGATGGGTCTGAGCTGTATGTTTTTGATAGCGCGGGTCATCATCTTAAAACTGTCAGTACTTTAACGGGATTACCGCTTTATCAATTTGGTTATACCGCAAATGGGTTAAGCACAATTACTGATCGCGACGGTAATATCACTCAAATTGAAAGAACGAGCAATGGTGATGTCAGCGCGATTGTTTCACCATATGGTCAACGCACGACTTTGCATGTCGGCGCCAATGGGTATTTGGATAAAGTTATTGAGCCTAATGGCGATACGCATCAATTTGTGACATCAAGTGAAGGATTGTTAGCACAATTTATCAATCCCCGTAATAATACATCCAAATTTACATATGACACTTTGGGTCAATTGACAAGAGATGAAAATCCCGAGGGGGTTTTGTATGATTTAAGCCGTAAGGCGATTGCTGATGGTTACGAGGTGACTCTAAAAGACGCTTTGAATCGTGCAAGCCTTTATCAGAGTGAATATTTTGAAAATGGTGAGGAGCGTCGCCTGATAACGCTTCCTGACGGGACGCAGAGTTCGATGCTGATTCGTCCGGATTATAGTGTGTCTTCAACATACGCGGACGGGACAAGTGTTGATCTTGTTCGTGCCGCTGATGCACGGTTTGGTATACAGTCACCGTTGATTTTGAGTCAAACGGTGCGCACGCCGGGCGGTTTGACTTCGACATTGTCAACGACGCGCGTAACGAATTTAGCGAATCCGATTGATTTATTGTCGGTGATCAATCAATCCGAAACTTTGAATATTAACGGCAAAGTTTATAGTGTTTATTATGACATTGCCTCAAAGACAAAATCTGTAATTTCACCGGAAGGTCGATTTAGGGTTGCGAATTTTGACAATCGTGAACATGTCGTTAAAGAGCAGTCTGGGGTGTTTGAGCCTGTCAATTATACGTATGACGCGCGCGGGCGTTTGATTCAGTCGACGCAAGGATCAGGGGCGGAAAAAAGAACGCTCAATTTAACTTATAATGCCGACGGTTTTCTAAGTGATGTTACCAATTCTCTAAACGAAAAGGTAAGCTATACGTACGACATCAAAGGCCGTGTCTTAAAGCAAACATTGCCTGATGGGCGCTTTGTTGAGTATACCTATGATGCCAACGACAACTTGACGTCGATCACGCCTCCGGGGCAACCTAAGCATAATTTTGTGTATTCCCTCGTTGATTTGGTCGATCAGTATAATCCGCCTGTTATTGTCGGCGGCGGCCAGACAACTTTTCTTTATAATCGTGCCAAGCAATTGACAACTGTCACGCGTCCGGATGGGCAATTGATCACGTATGACTATAATCCTGCCGGACGATTGTCGGTTATGACAACGCCGCGAGGGCAGACAACGTACTCATATAACCCGGCAAGCGGATACATTAATACTGTCACGGCTCCTGATGGGGGATCGCTAACTTATACGTACGACGGATCATTGCTGTTAAGCAAAACTTGGGGTGGGACAATTCATGGGAGTGTCAGTCAAAGTTATGACAATGATTTTCGAATTGTTTCGCAAAGTGTCAATGGCGGCTCGACGGTCAATTTCGCTTATGACAATGACGGCCTCTTAACCCAAGCAGGTTTGATGAGTATGAGCCGTAATCCTACGTCGGGATTCTTGGTTGGGACGACATTAGGCAATTTTGCGACGACTTTTGGGTATAACAATTTTGGTGAATTGGGTAATGATGCCGCTAAGTACAACGGAACAAATTATCTAGAACATCAATACACGTATGACACGGTCGGGCGAATCGTGACCCGAAGTGAAACCGACCAAAACAAAACGGATCAATACCGTTATACGTATAACAGTGCGGGACGTTTAACGGATGTTACTAAGAATAATGTTGTGGTGTCGCATTATGAGTATGATGCCAACGGCAATCGTTTAAGTCGTTCGTCGTCTGGGACAACGGAAAGCGCCACGTATGATGCTCAAGATCGATTGCTTACGTATGGAAGTTTAAGTTATACATACACGGCCAATGGGGAGTTAAAAAGTAAAACCGACTCATCAACGAACCAAACGACGCAATACAAGTATGACGTCCTTGGGAATTTGATGCAGGTGACTCTTCCTGATGGGAAAGTCATTGATTATGTGATTGATGCCAACAATCGGCGCATTGGTAAAAAGGTCAATGGCACGTTGGTGCAGGGCTTTTTGTATGAGGATGATTTAAGCCCAGCTGTTGAGCTTGATGGTAATAATAATATTGTTAGTAGATTTGTATACGGGACGAGGGGGAATGTTCCTGATTATATGCAGAAGGCTGGCAAGACGTACAAAATCGTGACGGATCATCTAGGAAGTATGCGGATGGTCGTAGATACGTCCAATGGAAGCATTGCGCAAAGAATCGATTATGATGAATTTGGGCGGGTGCTTACAGACACGAATGTGGGTTTTCAGCCGTTTGGTTTTGCGGGGGGATTGTATGAAAGTGCGACGGGATTAACTCGATTTGGCGCCCGCGACTACGATGCATTTACCGGCCGCTGGACCGCCAAAGATCCGATTGGGTTTGGTGGGGGAGATACGAATCTATACGGGTATGTTCACGCAGATCCTGTTAATTGGGTGGATCAGGATGGGTTAGCAATAGTTTCAATCGGTAAATTAAAAAAGGCTTTGAAAAAAGTTCATGATATAGTTGGCAAATTGCCTAAAGGAAAACCTGGGAAAAAGGGGAGTCCACAAAGAGGAGATTCTAAAAAAGGATATCGATTAGATAAAGAATCTCATCCGAATGCAAAGGCTGGAAGTCCCGAGTCAAAAGGCGCACATTTAAATTATTGGGATTATACGGAAGGCAAAAGAAAATCAGGGCAAGGGTTAAGCGGAGCTATAACTTTAAGTACGTTGGGTCCGATACTTTTGGATCTTTTAGATCCATTTGATGCAGAGGCACTTGATGATGAAGATGCGGATTTAGATGGTAACGGAATTCCTGACTGGCAGGATATGTATGAATCATGTGAAAATGGGACAAAACAGTCTATTTCATGGGAGGAGTTTTAAGATGAGTTTAATAATTGAGAGCACTGATTACATTCCGATGGATTCATTTCCCCGAAAGTTCCGCTTTGTCGACGAAAAATATCATAAATTATCAGTTGCCGATTTGGCAAGAGTAAAGCCCCTCAAAAAAGAAAAATCTAAAGAAATTAATGAAAAACTTAGTAAATTTATTCTTGATTACCAATTGTCTACGGAAAGGTTCAGTGAAATTATCTCGATTGGTGAAGTTCATGAAAACTCAGATACAGTCAATTGGTTGAAACAAAAGGAAACGAGTTTTGAAAATGAGATTATTGTATCTTGGGATGACGATAATTGTGTGCTAACTGATTTTAAGTTTTTTTGCTCTAATTGGGATGATTTTTGCTATCCGGGATCAGATGATGTAATCATTATTTCAAGAAATGAAAAGGCGTGCTTGTTTTATTGTCATGAGGATATTTTTGAGTTTGGAGTTTTTAAATAATTTGAAAAAGCAAGGATGTCATCTGCTACCTTCTGGTTTTTTTGTCTTGTAGTTTTTTGACATTTTATTTTCTTTGAGATTGCCGCGTTCGCGCTCGGCTCAAAGCCTCGCGCTCACTCGCAATGGGCATTTAAGTATGACGTCCTTGGGAATTTGCTTCAAGTCACACTTTTCGACGGGAAAGTCATTGACTATGTGATTGATGCTAACAATCGGCGCATTGGTAAAAAGGTCAATGGCACGTTGGTGCAGGGCTTTTTGTATGAGGATGATTTAAGCCCAGCGGTTGAGCTTGATGGCAATAATAATATTGTTAGTAGGTTTGTGTACGGGACGAGGGGCAATGTTCCTGATTATATGGTGAAGGCTGGCAAGACGTACCGGATTGTGACGGATCATCTAGGAAGTGTGCGGATGGTCGTGGATACGTCTAACGGAAGGATCGTACAAAGAATTGATTATGATGAATTTGGGCGGGTGCTTCTGGACACGAATGCTGGATTTCAGCCATTTGGTTTTGCGGGAGGATTGTATGAAAGTGCGACGGGCTTAACTCGATTTGGCGCCCGTGACTATGATGCTTTCACCGGCCGCTGGACCGCCAAAGATCCGATTGGGTTTGGTGGGGGAGATACGAATCTATACGGGTATGTCGATAGTGTCGGAAAACTTATCTCCGAAACCAACCTTTACGCTTACACCGATAGTGTCGGAAAAGGTCCAGAGACCAATCTCTACGGTTATACGCAAAATGATCCTGTGAATTTCATTGACCCAGATGGAAATATTAGAGTGCCATTTACGAATTGGGGGTTCAACGCGGGAGAAGGTTATGGTCAGGATGCTTTAAACTATTGGGCGGATAGATATTCTAACGCGGATAGCTGGTATGAAAAAGCGGGGTATGGATTAGCTGGGTCACTTTCCGCATTATGGACACCTTGCACAAGTGGTTGGACAACTGCGGTTTTAGGAGGTGGATATGTTTGGCGGATTGTAGGTCCATATTCTACTAGAGGAGTGCCGAAAATATTCCAGTGGATACGGAAGTATATTCGTTATGATCGCCCTCATCACGGAAAACCAGGGGGATGGGATGGGAAATGGTTTCCATATAATTAGAAGGAATAATATGAAAAACAATAATTTTAATTATCGAATTGATTTACCAATGTCATCGAAAGAAAGAAATTCTAGACGGATCAAAGCTGAAATTAGTCGAATTCTTGTTGAGTCTAAGTTTGTGTCACAAAATGTGGGTTATTTAGAAATCCCCGAGGAGATAATTACAAAAGCTTTTGATATTCTTTCTAATGGACATGGTGTAGTTGCCCAGCCCCTAGGGCTGCATATGTCTTATAAGGAATTTGTGATAGATGCTAAAGAAATAAGTTTTATGGAGATTATTCCTTTAACAAAATCTAATGGATTCTTTGTTAAATGTGCCACGAGTGGATCATTCTTAGATTTTTTTAGATTAATTAAGTGTGAGACTGTTGCAATTTTTTCTTCGAACGAAAAATTCACGTGTGGAACACTTTTCGCAGAACTTTATTCCGCGGTCGAAACCAATCAGTATGATTTAATTATATTAAAGCATTTAAAAAATGATGAAGCATATGGATTCATATCTTTAAATCATCCAAATTTAGAAATTATTGGATATATCGATAGGATTAAAGAAATCTATGAGAAGTTATTAGGAATTCGGTAGGTTCTAGTAGATGTCTCTATGTGTAAAACCATAAAAACCTCTATTTGTCGATGGAGAATAAGTTGTGATGGTCAAAAAAGCGGAGCATTTTCAAAAGCGCAAGGTTCAGAGTATTGATGTAACGATGCTCTGAGTTTTTTATTTCTTGGTCTTTGACAAATTTTTTACCCTCTGAGATTGCCACGTTTGCGCTCGGCTCAAAGCCTCGCGCTCACTCGCAATGGTAGCGTTTGTGTATTCACTCGTTGATTTGGTCGATCAGTACAATCCGCCTGTTTTTGTCGGCGGTGGCCAGACAACTTTTCTTTATAATCGTGCCAAGCAATTGACAACTGTCAAGCGTCCGGATGGGCAATTGATCACGTATGACTATAATCCTGCTGGCCGCTTGTCTGTGATGAAAACGCCGCGAGGGCAGATGGAAGGAAGTTAATGAAAAACATTTGTGATAGTGTTTTGGGTCACAATTTAGTTACACTTGACAAAACTTTTTTCAACAGACATAATGCAACTTCATTTTAATAACTTATATTAAAGTGGTTAGGGTTTTCGGAGAGGTGGGCCGTGTAAAAAATACACGGCACAACACCTATCCTTTTCTAAAGGATTATTTGGTAGAATTAAGGTAGGAGAGGTGGCAGAGCGGTCGAATGCGGCGGTCTTGAAAACCGTTATCTCGCAAGGGATCTAGGGTTCGAATCCCTACCTCTCCGCCAATTTTTTGGTGAACCCTTCGTCGAGGATTCAAGGCGTTTTAGGCTTGAGTAGACGGGGATTCGAACTCAAGTTCGACCGGAGGGTTTTATCCGGTGGATGGCGGCTATACGGCACGATAATGTGGCTTGTAAAGGGATGGTTGGCCTCAGGAGAATAAAAGAACGAGGGAATTAATTCGTGTTTAAAAAATTTTGTTTAATGAACGTGGTCTTCTTGTTGGCTTCCCATGGGGCTTTTGCACAGGAGGAAACACTGCAGGCGAAAATTTCGCGCATTGTTGCGCCGATGAGAGCAGAGGTTGGTGTTTCCATTCTTGGCATAGAGGACAGGAAGGCTTTGGGTGTTAATGAGGAAAGCAAGTTTCCCATGCAAAGCGTTTTTAAATTCCTCTCGCTTTGACTGTCTTGAGCGAAGTGGATAAAGGCCGCTTGGCATTGGATCAGGAAATAAATATACGCAGGAACGATCTTTTGCCGAATACCTGAGCCCGATAAGGGATAAGTATCCCGATGGAGATATCAAGATGTCATTGGCCGAGATTTTAAAATATACCGTGGCCCAAAGCGATAATAACGGATGCGACATTTTGCTGAAGCTTATCGGAGGGCCTGCGGTGGTAAATGATTATATACATGGCCTCGGCATCAAGGATTTTTCCGTCCAATTTAACGAACAAGAGATGCATAAAAACTGGAACGTCCAGTTTTCTAATTGGGCTACTCCCGTAGCTATCATCGAGTTGCTTAAAATTTTTATGAAGAGAAGATTTTATCCCGTAAAAGCTTTGATTTTCTTTTGGGGTGTGATGACGGAAACAAAGACAGGGCAGAACAGGATCAAGGGGCAGTTGCGCAAGGAACTGCGGTTGCTCATAAAACGGGGACCTCTGATACGAATAAGGAAGGAATTACGGCAGCTGTCAATGATGTGGGATTATCACTTTACCCGACGGTAAACATGTCGCCATTGCTGTATTTATTGCCAACTCGCGCGAGGATGTCGCAACGAATGAAAAAGATCATCTCCGACATCTCCAGGGCCGTCTGGGATAATTTTGATGGACGCGTGCGGTGAGGCGAGAAACGTCTGGATTGTGCCGGGCGCTGGCGGCAGATAAAGAGCGTGTTGGGTTAAAGTCTCGAGAGAATTATGAGTCAAAGAATGCTTACTGAGAAACAAGCAAGAGAATTTGCAAGCCATTGGATTGATGGATGGAATTCACACAATCTGGATGCGATTATGGCGCATTATGACGAGAAAGTTGTTTTGACTTCTCCAGTCGCGCAAAAGATTATGAATATCCCATCTGGCACAATCGAGGGCAAAGCAGCATTGCAAGTTTACTTTGCCAAAGGACTGGACTTTTACCCTGATTTAAGATTTGAACTTATTGAGGTAATGTGGGGAATAAAAAGCGTGGTTGTGCATTACAAAAATCAGAAAGGTATAAAAGTTGGGGAATTAATGGAATTTGGTCTGACAGGTAAAGTTATTAGGGTTATTGTAAATTATAATAGTTAGCGCCGTTTTGATAAAATACCTTTACGGTATGGCTGGGTAGTGTCGATGGGTAGGTCAAGAGATATTAGCGACCCCGTACTTCGTTTGCGATAAATTTTTATAAGTAGCGGTATTTCAAGGGGTTGTAGGGTTCGCCTATCGTCAACGACTACCCGCCATTTTCTCTAAGCGATAACCTTCGAACCTTTGGTGAAGGTTATCGCAATTTAAGAGAAAATGGCGGGTAGTACTTGTGAGCCAACTGGCGAACAAGTACTCCGCAGAAAGTACGGCGCCGCAGAATTAAGAGAAAATGGCGGGTAGTACTGTTAAGAACATTGCGAGCGATTTTTGCGAAGCAATCTATACGAGATTACTTCGTCGGCCTGCGGCCTCCTCGTAATGGGATTTGAACGCGGATCCCCGATAGAAGCATTCGGGGATGACACGCGTGAAGCATTCGGGGATGACAAGCGTGAAGCATTCGGGGATGACAAGCGTGAAGCATTCGGGGATGACAAGCGTGAAGCATTCGGGGATGACAGGCGGTAATTTCAGTTTTAAAAATTTGGTTTCGCGCTTTTCAGGCTAGAGACTTGTGATATAATTTAAAATCACAACGAAGCGAAGGCCATTATGGCCGCGCGTAGAGTCGAGAGTAGAATTTTGTCGACGACGAAAGAGATCTCATGGCCTCAAGATTAAAGCTTACTTCATTTGAAAACACGTCACTTCTTCGCAAGCTCACCATTTTTTATTTTGTTATTTCGATAGTCCCGTTCGGGTTTCTTTATTATCTCTATCTGCAGCTGCAAAATACCGGCCACATTGAAATTGATCTGAGGACATTTAATAGCGCGCTCTTGTGGGTGGGCAGTGGCGTCTTTTTGGGTTACTTTGCCATGCGCCATTTGGTTTCCAAAGTCACCGATATTACCCGTCGCAATACCGAAACCCTTGAACAAATTCTTGGTGTTGAAAAAATTCGTTCGCTTTCCAGTGGCAATAGTAATGAAATCGCGATTCTGGCAAAGTCGTTTAATGAAATTACTTCCCGTCTCGAAGAAAATATTCGCAATCTTGAACTCGCGAAAAAAACTTTGCATTCGGTCTTGTCGCGCGTGGGTGAGGGTATTTCATCGATGGACAATATTGATAATTTTTTGCATTTGATTGTTGAGACGATGACCGAGTCACTGCAGTCGCAGGCGGGCGCGTTGTTTTTGATAGATGAGAGCCGAAATGAACTATATTTAAAAGTTGCTTATGGTGAGACTGCCGCATCGAGTCCGCAAATTCGTATTCCCTTGGAGGGTGGTTTCTTTTCGTCGGTTATCCGCTCACATAAGGCGGAATTGATAGCCTCAATTCCATCGAATGTTAACCCGTCGACCTTTATGCGTCCCCCAGTTATTTGTAGTCCCATGGTTTTGCATGATCATGTTATTGGTGTGATGGCCGTTTGGTCACGCAAATCGGATGATGAATATGATAGTGAGGAACTTAATCTTTTTTACAATTTGGCATTGCAAACGGCGGTCGCGATTGAAAATTCGCGGCTCAATGAAGACGCCGAGAAAACATATTTTGAAACGATTTCGGCTTTAGCTTTGGCCGTCGAGGCCAAGGATCCGTATTCGCGCGGACATTCAGATCGTGTCGCGCGGTATTGCGTTCAAATTGGAAAAGAAATGAGTTTTACGCAATCGGATTTGAATATTTTGCGTGATGCCGCCAAATTGCATGACTTGGGAAAAATTGGTGTTACGGATGCTGTTCTTAAGAAAGAAGGCACGCTCACCAATGATGAAATGGAAATGATGAAGCGCCACAGTGAGATTGGTGAAGGGATTATTAAGCCAATCCGGTCTTTAAAAAATTTATGTGATCCGATTCGGCATCATCACGAAAAGCTTGATGGTTCAGGGTATCCTGATCGCATTAAGGGTGCGGATATTAGTCTTTTAACAAGGGTCTTAACAGTTGCCGATATTTATGACGCTTTGACTTCGGAGCGCTCGTATCGCCGCGCTTTTACACAACAAAAAGCTTTTGAAGAACTCCGTAAGATGAAAGATCAGCTGGATCAACATGTCGTTGACGCCTTGGCCGTTGTGCTGCAAAAAAATTCTTCGTGAAAGAAAATCACTACATTCAGACAATTGATGAACAGGGTCGTATCTATTTAACGGCGCGGGCTGTTGTGTTTTATTTTTTACTTGTCGGCGCGGTGATCGGCACAATCATCACATCCAAAACACCGCTGACAAATGACATCGTCTGGATTATAAAAATTTTGTATTATGTTTTGCCCCTGATTTTGGCTTTGATATTCGCGTATCTTTTTCGACCTTTTTGGAAAAGTTTTCGTAATATTCTTTTTACGATTCTTGTTGTTCAGTTTCTGTATAGCTTTTGCGTGAATATGATGCGCTGGGATTACTTACAGAAGCAATCGGATAAAAATCATTGGAAGAAAAGTGATCGGATTAAAGTCATTAAACATAACGCGAAATATTTTGACCGCAACAGTGATGGCTTTCTTGACGAGCTGGTCTTGGATTTGACGATGGATTTTACAAAAATCCGGACGGGCGATTATTTATTGCATGGCGTTGTTGTTCCGGGGGCGTCATTGTCACCATTTTCAATTGATGGCGGAGGTGAGTTTAAGATTACGGAAAGGGGCGCAAAGAATATTCTTGCGCGATCGTTTGTGATCACGCCGCGGTCTGATTTGGGAAGAATTCCTTATGAAATGAAAAACTTTCAAGTCAAGTTAATGCTCTTTCGAGTTCTGAGCGTCGATGAATATGGGCATAAACTTTTACAGTTTGCGCGCTGGGCACCATTTTTACGAAAAACGAATTGGCAGGGGGAAGACAAGGCGATTTATGGCGATTGGGTTTTGCTTCATGATGTGACATCGCCGGATGTTTTTACTTTGCGAACTCCCGCCGTTTATCCGGAATAAAATTATGGGAACTGTACATAAAATTGGCGAAACATATTATATTGAATTTGAAGCCCGTGGTTTGAAGTATCAACAAATCGCCGGGGATAATAAAGAGGCGGCTATGAAATTGTTGGAAAGTATCGAAGCTAAAATCCGTCATGGTCAAATGGGTGTGGTCGTGCGCGATATTCCGATTGCGGTTTTCTTTAAAGACTATTTTGAGTTTGCGAGGATAAGTTATCCAGCTAAAACTGTCGCGCGATTGGAACAATTGGCTAAACATTTTACAGGGTTTTTGAACACTCAATATCCAAATGTTATGCTCTTGTCGGGTTTGACACCTAAGGTGATTGAGGATTATAAATATTTTATATCACGCAGTGAGCAAAAGCCGTGGGTGATTAATTTTTCGCTTTTATTGTTGCGGGAAATTTTTGAGCATGCTTTAAAACTTGGTTATTTAAACGATAATCCCACTTTACACATTCGTTTTGTGCCTGATCAGCGTCGGAATTGTATTGTTAAGGCTTCAATTAAGGAGATTCTTGATAAGGGGGTGTCATTGTTTCGTTTGGCACATTTATTAAAATTTAGCGATGTCTTGCGGGCAATGATCTTTTTTCGGTATTTGCGCAATCCGATGGCAGAGTGATTGACGGCAGGTTAAACTGACTTTATAATGCGGGTCACGTAAAAATGTAATGGAGAGGTGGCCACATGCTTCGCGTGTGGCACAACTCTCTCCATTTTTTGGAGAAAATTTAATGTAATGGAGAGGTGGCAAGCTTTTCGAGATGAATTGGTGAAGCTTGCACGACCTCTTCACTTTTCTGAGTGTTTTTGAGAAAGATATTTTAATGTAGTGGAGAGGTGCCAGAGTGGCCGAATGGGGCGGTCTCGAAAACCGTTACCCTCGTAAGGGGGTCCAGAGTTCGAATCTCTGCCTCTCCGCCAGTTTTTTTTGAATTGAATGGAGTGAATTGAGTAAGGGAAATCTCATTGCGAGGAGCGTTAGCGACGTGGCAATCTGTAGTAGATTGCCACGCCCTTCGGGCTCGCAATGGGAAGAAAATATCGGGCTCGCAATGGGAAGAAAATAAGGAAATTTTATGCAAGATAAGCGTCGATCGTTTCGTCTTCCCGTGGAATTGCCGACTTCATTTAAAGTTTATGAAGAACAAACTCACGTATCTTTGGGTATGGTCAATGAAATCAGCGCGCTTGGCTTTTCGTTTACGACAAAGGAATTTATATCTGCCGGTCAGGAGTTATCGATGGTACTGCGCTTTCCCGATGGACAGCGTGTAACGCTTCCGGTTAAAACTGTTTGGAGTCGTCAGGAATCGTATGTTGATATGCCAGAGTACATGGTCGGCGTCAAATTGTGTGAGCCTTTAACACCACAAACCGCGCTTTATATTCGTCTTTATGTCCGTTACTTTTTCGCGACCTTTTCCAAAAAAATTGTTGATGAAAAATAGGCTATTCTCCAACAAATAAAACAAAGAAAACTGTGGCTAAAGCGCGGCACAGATATTAATATTGGGGTAATGAAAAATTTGTCAACGTGTTTTCGAAATACAGTTTTTTTCTTTATTCTGCTTGTAGTTAGTCTCCCGACTTTTGCCGCCGAAACTGTAAAATTTGAAGATGAAATTAAACAATCCCTTATCGCGCCGTTTGACGCGGCATTAACGGCTAATGGCGAGCTTATTGTTCTTGATTCAGGCAGTAAAGTTATTATCTTCGATGGCAATAGCCAAGAGCAAATTACTTTTTCCCTTAATAATACAAACAATACCGTTCCTACCGTTCCTGCTGCGCTGGCTGCACCGGTTGTTATGCCGCGTGCAATTGCATTAGCCCCACAGGGTCGTTTGGTTTTGGCTGACCCTGCCAATAGTCGTATTCAAGTTTTTAATCTTTCTGGTGAGCTTCAACATCAATTCGGCGCGCCGGGTACCTTGCCTGGTCAATTTAAAACATTAAGTAGTCTGGACGTTGATACGTTTGGTTTTGTTTACGCAACTGATCAGGACAATAAGCGTTTACAAATTTTTAGCCCGAATGGGATTTTTATGAAAATGATTCCGCTTGGCGGCGCACCGGTGGATGTGGCGGTTGATTATCGTGGGAATATTTATGTCTTGATTCCGGAGATTAGTAAGATTGAAAAATTTTCGAGTGATGGCAAAAAAATTGCGGATATCACATGCCGGATGAATAATAAGGATGAATTAGCTAAGGCGACACGGATACAGGTTGATCCGTGGGGCAATATTTATTTGACGCAGTCATTGCTGGAGCGCGTTGTAAAAAGTGACGCAAACGGACAAGTTCTGATTGCTTTTGGTTCTGAAGGTAATGGCCGCGGACAATTTCGTGGGATTTCAGGAATTGTCGCGGATGAAAGCGGTCGGGTTTATGTCAATGACAGCGGCAATGGTCGAGTGCAAATTTTAAAAGTCAATGGACCGGCAAAGCCGATTTTAAGTAAAATCCGTTTTGCGCCTTTGTTTGTTGATTTTGAAACGACGCTTGAAGCGGAAGACGCGATTAGCGATATTTTTTCTTTGCCGGGCAGGGGGCTGTTTACGATTTCCGATAAGAAGGCGCACGTGCTTGTTTCCAAGGGCGAAGTGTCGGCTATTGGGAGTGAAGGCAGTGGGGCTGGCCAGTTTGCGAATCCGACGGCAGTCTATGTCACTTTGGATGGTCGGATTTATGTCGCGGACACGGCTAATCATCGTGTTCAGATTTTTAACGTGGATGGTTCGCTCGGTTATCAGTTTGGAAAATTTGGTAATAAGTCCGGGCAATTTAATATGCCGCAGGGGATCGCGGTTAATGGTAAGGGCATTATTTTTGTCGCGGATACGCTCAATAATCGGATACAGATGTTTAATCAGGACGGTATTTATTTGAATGTGATCGGTCGGGAGCGTGCTGGATCGACGGGTAAAGGTGATAGCTGCCAGAATTTGAATTTGCCAAAGGCGATTGCCATTGACTCAAAAGATCAATTGTATGTTTTGGATGCAGATATGACGCAGGTCAAAGTTTTTGATGAAAACGGCGATTGTCTTAAAACGATCGGCCAAAAGGGCAGTGGACAAGGGCAGTTTAATAAGTCTGTTGATCTTACGCTTGATCAAAATGATAATCTCTATGTCGCGGATGCTGTCGACAATCGCGTGCAAATTTTTGATCCGAACGGGCGATTTTTGGTAGCGTTTGGCTCGGTGGGTGTGGGGGATGGGTATTTTAAGCAAATTTCGGCAATTGCCGCCACGGAAGGAAGGATCTATGTCGCGGATTATCAGAGCGATAAAATTCAGGTTTTTAAATATTCGCCTGATGGATTAATAGGCAAGACTGAACGTCTTCATACAACAAAAACCGCGCCACCACCGCCGGGTAAACAAAATAATGAGGTTTTTAAGTTCAATATGGCGCGCAAGTCCGCGTATATTGAGGCTACAAATGAATTCGCAGAAAATCTTGGTTTTTCGCAGGGTTATTTGCGTCGTTTTGTTCGTGTTGAATCTGTGGAAAGTTTAAATGATGGTCATGTGAAAGTTACAATCAGTATTCCAAAATATATTCCTAAGGAAATCGTGCCTGTTGATGGGGTTGGTTCACAATGAGGAGGCAGTTATGAAAATGATGTGTGTCAAAATTTTTGGATTAGTTGCAATACTTGGGTTTGCGACTGCCGCTTTGAGTCAGCCGGCTGTTGTACCGCATTTTTATGGAATTGAGCGGGGCATGATTCAGTATGAAATCAGTGGTTCATCGACGGGAACGGAAACGTTGTATTTTGATCAGTGGGGTATGCGACAAGTTCGTATTAAGTCTGAGGAGACTCAACGCTGGGGCGTTAACAATACGGTTACATTCAATTTTGCTGAGAAGATAATTATTATTGATCCTAATAAGAATCTTGGACAGAAATTGGAAGATGCCGATTTGAAGAAATTTTTGTTAAGCCATACGCCTGATGACAGTGGTTTGATCGCGATGCAATTTGCTGAATTTATGGGGGGAACAAAAGTCAAAAATGAAAATATTTTAGAGCGCCCGTGTGAATTGTGGGACATTAAAAATCTCAAGCTTAAGAATTCATTTTGGAAAGGAATCCCTTTGAAAATTGAAGTGCAGACGGTTGAAGGCACAGTCAATTATAAAGCGGTTAAGATTGATGAAACTATTGTCGTGGATGAGGCCATGTTTACAATTCCGGAATCGGTGCGCTTTATTGATATGGATATTAAGCAAATCCTGATTAGTTTAAGGACGAGTGATGGATTTTAAAGCTGTTGTATTTTGTATCTGCGTGTTGAGTTTGACTTCGTTAGTATCTGCGTCGTCACAAAAACCGAATCTGCAGGAAATGCGCGCTCAGCGTGAAGTTGAACTGATCAATATGCAAAAGCAACAACAGGTTGGGATTTTTAAACGGCGACGGGATGAGTTGTTGGCTGATTATAAGGGATTGATGCGGGTTAAGAATGACGCGTATGGTCAAATGAAAATAGCGGAGAAAGATTATAAAAAGGCGATGGCAAAATTAGAAAAGGCTAAAGCACAGCAATTTGAAGTAGAAGCGCAGATTGGGAAATTGTTGCAGGATAAGAATAGCGATGAGCTGCATGCGCAAAGTCAAATCAAAAAACTTCGTGATCAGCAGACAAGCCTCATATCGGAAATCAAAAGTTATTCACAGATTCAACAGGCTTCATATGAAAATATGAAAAATTTTGATAATCAATATCGCAGTTTTGCTTCGAAAGAACCGATTCTCAAACAGCAAATTGAATCAGTCCAAAGGCAGTTGCAGTTTGTTTTGTCCCAGCCATGAAATGAACTTGTAAACCGTGTTTAAAAAGGGTATATTATTTGACTCTTTCTTTGAATTTTGGAATTTGTTGTGAATCGTAAGGGGAGTGATATGTCCGGATCACGAAAAGGTGAGCGTCGTCGTCACGAACGGTATGAAACGGATTTGAAAATCGCGTTTTCGGTGAATTTTAATCTTGAAACGAAGATCAAATTTCAAGTGCAGGGAAAACCGGAGGATACAAATTCCAATCGTGTTTATAGCGGCGTTGGTCATAATATCAATGTTGAAGGGTTGGGTTTTTCGTCAGGAGTAAAGCTGGAAAAAGGTGAAATGTTGTTGCTGGATGTTTTTCTTCCGACGGTGAAAGAACCAATTCCTATGAGTGGGAAAGTTCGATGGTGTCGTTCTTCAGCTTTGGGTGAATTTAAGACGGGGGTAAAGATTTTGAAAGTTCGTGATGAAGATGTTCAAAGTTCGGTTTTTCTTGATCCGACGAATAAAGTTCAGTGGAGCATACTTCTTGAATCGGTTTTTGGTGGATTTAAAGAGAGTATTTTAAAGAAAAAGAGTTTAGAGTAATACATTTGATAATAAAGAGTTTTGGAGAGGTGGGCCACATGTTTCACGTGTGGCACAACACCTCTCCGTTATCGTAATTATAATTTTGATTTTGGTTGTACGGAGAGGTGGCCGAGTGGCTGAAGGCGCACGCCTGGAAAGCGTGTGGGCACGAAAGTGCCTCGAGAGTTCGAATCTCTCCTTCTCCGCCATTTTTTCTTTAGCGATAGTGATTCCCCCAGTAGTGGTTGACTTAGACTTCACTGATAACATCAAACCCTTTAAAGCTTCCGACTATTGCTAATCCAATAATTTGGCCGCGGCAAAGTCGTTTGGTTTTAATTTGCGCGGCTGTCTCATTGAGGGTAGCGCCAGAACCAACGGCGTCGTCAATTAGGAGAATATTGTCATAGGTTATTTTGTCTTCAACAATAATAGTGGCTTTCGCGTTATCAACGCGGTCTTGAAGTTTATTGAGAGTTTTTTGGGCGACCATCACGTTTGTTTTTGTTTTAATGATAGATAGATGTTTTTCTTTGATAGCAAGGCGCTTTTTAAGTTCACTTATTAATTGAGTTTCGCGTTTAACGGTAGGCGGGATAAATCCAACCGCATCAATTTTGTACTTTTGAATGATGCGGTTTATCGGGTCGCTGATGCGCTGGATTAAGGACGAGATTTGCTTTTTGTTTTGACTGGATTTTGCCAAAAGAAGCAATTGTCCCAGTTTAGTTTTTCCAAAACGTTCGATGGCATAAAAATCCAAGTAGAAAATTTTGTCCAAAGCAACATGTTTAAAGGTGGACGATAGCTTGTCCATACCATCGATTAAATTATTCTTTTTGTATTTGTTATACTTTTCTAGCGTTAACACATATTCATGGGCTGTTTTACCAAGTTCAAGATTCTGTTTAGTGCACCATGATTGAAAGCCGTCAACGCCTATCTTCTCTTCACCTATGGGGGAAACATAATAAAAATTTTCATCAATCAATTGTTGTTCTGATTGCTTTAGTAATTCTCGTGAAGAGGCAATGATTTTTGTAGCCAAAGTATAATAAACTTTGGGAGATTTGCCGATTTTCTGAATAATATTTTTTTCGCTTAAAGCGTTAAGCTGTTTAAAAATAGCGCGTGGACTTATTTCCAAAAAGGTGTAAAGATCTTTGGGGCTGGCTTGAGTATTCTTTTTGATAAAGGCGATTATTTTAGCTGCGGTTTCTGTTTTCATATGGCAAGTATAGCATGAAAGTCACTGTTTGCATAGTTCATAGTTCACTGTGAACTATGAACTATGGGTTGGTATGCTTTAACCCGCGCATCATTTTCAAACACAATTTGCATAGAATGCTGTAAATATCTCGATATTTTGCTTTTTTATCTTTATTTGCGCACGAATATGATATAGTAAGAAAAATTTTTAGGGTCACAAATAATTATTGTTTTCTCAATGACATGCGTCTTGCCGTACGTAAAATACAATTATGGACATCTATAATTTTTGGTTAAAAGCGCTTAAAAGCACGGAAATTATCCGCCCGCGTGTCCATGGGCTATTGTCGAATCAAGACACGCAAGTTCCTTACATTATGCTTTCGGAGTCATCAATTAATTTAGGTGATACGGTTGTTCGCAAAGGAGAAGTTGTCGTTGAAAAACCCGCGCTTGTCCTGCCTCCGGCGAGTCCACAGCTTGAAGGATTTGAATTTGCGGTTGATGAGAATTTTAAGCAGGATGCTTTCGTCAACTTTTTACTTGTTCGTGGTGTAACACTTCCATCCATGAAATACAATAATACGACAAATTCGCTTGAAGTCTTTGACGGTGATTTAGCAAAAGCGGTGGGCCATTACGGCAATCTTTTGCAACGTCAGGAAAATGTCACGACGGGTTTGATCACTGGACCGGAAGATGGTTGGCAATTTTCGGTTTTGGTTTATATCTGTTCGCAGGTTGCGCGTCATGCCGAGCGCGACATCCGCAATCTTTTAAAAGACATTAAGGAATCTCGATGAAAAAAATCTTTTTAAACGTATTTTTTGTCTTGGCGGTTTTGCACATGTTTTGTGATACAGCAGTCGCCCAAGAGCAAAAAACACAAGTTCAAACGCAGAAATTTGTCCTTGATAATGGTTTGACCGTTTTGATTAGTGAAATGCCCGGAAGCTCGACAGCATCGGTTTTTGGTCTTGTAAAGACTGGTTCGGCGACGGAAGGAAAGTATTTGGGCACGGGGATATCTCATTTTCTTGAGCACATGCTTTTTAAGGGTACGGATAAGCGCGGTGTTGGACAAATCCCTCGCGAAGTGCAGGCGCTCGGTGGTCAAATCAACGCGTCGACGAGTTTTGATTATACAATTTATACATTGACCGTGCCGGAAACCGCGTTTGATCAAGGATTGGATATTATTGCGGACATGTTGATGAATTCAAAATTTGATGATGCCGAAATTCAAAAAGAACGTGATGTGGTTTATGGAGAAATGCGTCTTTATAAGGATCGTCCGGAACGTTACTTGAGTCAAATGGTTTTTAACACCGTCTATAAGCAACATCCATACGGTATTCCGATCATTGGATATGAGGAACTTTTGCGCGGATTAAAGCGTGAGGATTTTGTTGATTATTACAAAACTCGCTACGCGCCGAATAATATCATTATTTCGATTGCGGGTCATGTGCAGGCGGATGATGTTTTGCCAAAAGTCCGCGCGATTTTTAAGGATTTTGCCCGTCAGCCGAATTTTACTCGCAATTTGACGTCTGAGCCGACGCAAATTAATATGCGCTATTTGGAAGAGGAGTATCAAACTGATCTGACACGTGTGGACATGGCGTATTCGGGAGTCAGTTTGCGTGACGCGGATTTGTACGCGCTAGATGTTCTGGCCATGATTCTTGGCCAAGGCGAAAGTTCGCGACTTTATAAGGAAATTTTCTTAAATAAAAATTTAGTCCGTTCGATCACGGCGGCGAATTTTACGCCGATGGATCGTGGTGTTTTTGAAATTGAAATGATGCTGGATGAAAAGGATGTCGAATCGGCGATCTTGGCAGTCAAGGCACAAATTCAATTGGTGGCGCAAAAGGGTGTTGACGTGTCAGAACTTGAAAAAGTTAAGCGGCAAGTGTACTCGCAAAATATTTTTGGAAGATTAACTTCGGACGTTGTTGCCAATAATGCCGCGGCGGATGAAGCGTTTATCGGGGATTATGATTTTTCAAGAAAATATGTCGAGGCCATTAAAAAGGTTAGTAGCGCTGACATTCAAAGAGTTGCCAAACAGTATTTTCATGACGATAAATTGTCACTTGTTATTCTTAAACCTAAAAAATTGCCGACGACCGCCGAGCAAGTGACGGATGCTGTCAAACCATTGGCAATTGAGAAAATCACACTTGATAATGGTTTGACGATTCTTTTACGTGAAAATCATTCTTTTCCGATTGTTTCGATCAATTTGGCCATGAACGGCGGGATGTGGCAAGAGACGGTTGAGAAAAACGGTGTATCTGAATTGATGTCGCGACTTTTAACCGAGGGGACTAAAACAAAAACCGCCGATCAAATTACCGAGAGTATTGAATCGCGTGGAGCGAGCTTGACGCCTTTTTCGGGACGCAATAGTTTGGGGATTATATTTAATCTTTTGTCGGAGGATACGGATTTTGGCTTAGGACTTCTTGAAGATTTGATCAAAAATCCGACATTTCCTGAGCGTGAATTAAACCGTGAAAAGGATAAAATGCGTACCGCGCTAATCGCGCAAGAAGACAGTATCAACGCCGTTACGTCGCGTCATTTGCGGGAATTGTTATTTTTGACGCATCCGTATCGACGTGATGGTTTGGGAACAGTGGAATCGATCGAAAAGATACAGCGCGGTGATATTGTTGACTTTTATCAGCGTCATGTTGTCCCGAACAATATGGTCATTTCGGTTTTTGGCGATATTGATTCGGCAAAAGTTTTGGCTTCATTAAAAAAGCGATTTGGCGGCCTTGTTAATAAAGATTTGCCGATTTTAACATATTCTGAAAGCCCACCGACGGAAACTCGTGAAAAAACAATTCGAATGAAAAAGAAGCAGGCGATGGTGATGATCGCCTTTCAAGGTGTGGATCTTAAAAGTCCGGACCGCTATCCCTTGCAGGTTTTGACTTCGATTTTGGGTTCGTCTTTTAATGGTCGGATTTTTACGACAATCCGTGATCAATTTGGACAGGCCTATACTTTAGGCGGAGGTTTTACGCCGAGCCGTGACATTGGGATGATATCGTTTTATGTTTTGACCAATGATGAGAGTGTACTGCAAGTTAAGGATTCACTTGAAAAATTACTCGTCGAAATTCGTGAGAACAAGGTCAGTGAAACAGAACTCAATGAAATGAAAACATACTTAAAGGGTTCTTTTCGAATGAATTTGGAAACCGATTCGTCTCTTGGCTTTATCACAACTCTCGATGAACTCTACGGCAATGGATATGATTATTATGAGTCTTTTTATAGCCGAATTGATGCGGTTACCGCCGATGATATTCAACGATTGGCAATGGAATATCTTGACTTAAAGAAAGCCGCGATCGTGATTACTCGTCCGACAAAACACGTTTCGGAAAACACGATGATGGAAAAACCAGTGATGATGCCGGTCACTGCGCCCGCGGAAATTCACTGATAAGAGAGGGGCTTATGGAATATCGTAAAAGAATAGAGTTGGAGTACAAACTTGTTGAGCGTTTGTATGGCAAAATTCGGCTTTTGCAAGATTATAGCGAGCGTGAAAATGTCGTCGATTTTGAGTTGAGTGAACTTTTGCGTATTGATGACGGCCAAAATTTTAAGCGGGAAATGGAAGAGCTTTCCGTCGAGGAAGTTAAAAAATTGTTTATTAAGGAATTCCTTTCCTACGGTGTCATTCAGCCTTTGATGTCGGATTTTGAAGTTGAGGATATTATTATTAACGCGATTAAGCCGATTTATATTCATCATTCGCAAAAAGGATTGGTCTCAAGCGGCGCGTGTTTTCAGACTCGAGAGGAGCTGGATCTTTTTGTTCATAAACTTGTTCTTTTTGCCGGACGTAAAATTGTTGATAGCATTATGAATATTGAATTGCCAAATCTGGAAGGCCGGGTCAATATTATTAAATCACCGTTTGGCCCGCAACTGACGATTACCAAGGCGAAATTGTCTCCTTTGAGCATTTTTGATTTGATTTCGGCGGGATCGTTTACGTATGAGGTCGCGGCGCAGTTGTGGCTTTATCTTGAGGGAATGTCGATTCGTCCGGCGAACATGATTATTGCCGGCGGGCCGGGTGTGGGTAAGACGACATTGTTAAACGCGCTTTTTAGTTTTATTCCCGAAAATGATCGTATTGTTGTTATTGAAGATACATTGGAATTAAACACGGATTTTGAAGACAGTTGTTCGCGTTTGGAAAGTGGTGAGGATTTTTCTCTCGCGGACTTGGTTAAAAATAGTTTGCGGATGCGCCCTGAGCGGATTATCGTCGGTGAGGTTCGAGGGGAAGAAGCGCGTGACATGATTACCGCGGCGAATATCGGGAAGTATTGTATCGGCACCATTCACGCTTTGTCGTCGAGAGAGGCGATATTACGTCTGCAGAATGAACCGATGAATATTCCGGAAGAATTGGTGCGGTTGATTGATGTTTTTATCGTCTTAAAGCGTTATCATGTTGGGGATCGGGTTTTTCGTGTTATCGACGAGGTTAGTGAAACCAGCGGGATGGAACAGCAAAAAGTCTTATTGTCGCACATTTATAAATATGATTACGAGACTCGTACGACGAAAACGTTATCGACGAGTACGGTTTATCGTGATCGTTTGGCGCAGCAGGCGGGACTTTTGCCAAAGGATATTATTATTGAAGTTCAGGTTCGCGCATTGGCGTTGCAGAAGCTGCATGAAATGAAAGTCACGACACTCAAGGAGCTTAGCGCTTTTTGTCGGGCATATAGCCGCAATTCGGACCAAGCGCTGGAAAGTATCGGAATCAAGCGCAGTGATCTGCTTGAAAAAAAGTATCTTGATGAGCGCAATCGTCGTATTAATCGCTAAAATAATCTGACGGGATTTTCTGTTGAAATTCTCGACAAATGCTGTATATTGATACAACATTTGGAAACACGGCTTTTTAAAAATTCGAAAAAATTTAGGCGGCGCCTAACCGACTTTTAGAAAAGTCGGCACAAAGGCGCAAATTTTTGTCGATGTACAATTGATATTTTTTAGTAATTTGCGCCTGTAGCTCAATTGGATAGAGCACTAGTCTACGGAACTAGTTGTTGGAGGTTCAAGTCCCCCCAGGCGCGTTTTCTTGTCTATTATGATTCATCATAAAGTTAATCAGCCACAATCTACTAAAATCCCTCGCACGATAGAACAACGCCGTTCTCTTCCTCATAACTCAAAAAATGCTCAAAAGTCAGTGGTCAACGATGTGTACGCGCGACTGTTTAGTAGCGCGGTTGATGCGACGATAATTCTTACGGCGGGTTTGCAAATCCAGTATGTCAATTCTGCCGCGAAAAGTCTGTTTAATTTTTCAGCTGAAGAGGGCAAGGGCAAATTTTTTAAAGATTATTTGCCCGCGCAATCACTTCACAAATTTACTGCCGCGATTAAGAAGAGTCGTCAGGACGCAACACAGGCACGACTTGAAATTGATGTGATTAACGGGTATCGGCAACGCATTGCCATCGCGCTGACGATTTTACCGATGATTGAACATAAAAAGGTCAGTGGTTTTTGTTTGACACTGCACGATATTGGTCAGGAACAACAGATTGAAGAATTATTGCGTGAGTCACAAAAAATGGAAGCGATGCAGTATTTTGTCGCCGGAACAACGAAGGAATTGCAGCATCCGTTACTCGCGATTTTAAAGCGGATTGAAAGTATTGAGAGCAAATATAAGGACCGCAGTTTTGAATATGTCAGCTATAAGGAATTTAATAATATCATGACTTTTTTGGGTTTGATTCGCAAGCAAATCAAAGCCTGTTATGACACGACGACAAAACTGACAAGTGCGAATAAAAAACGGCTAAAATTTGAAAGCAATCATTGTCAGGTCAACGAGGTGATTCGGGAAATTATTCGGATCAAGGGAAAGAGTTTTAAGAATACGAATATCAAATTTCGCGCGCGTCTTTCGGAAAAATTGCCTTTGCTTGCTTTGGGTCATATTGAGATCAATCAAATTTTGAGTCATATTATTGATAATTCGTTTTACGCGATGCCCGGAGGCGGTGTTTTGACCGTCACGACGCAGAGTGATCCGGTCGCGCACAAAATTCAAATTGATATCAGTGACGACGGTGTTGGCATTTCACCCGAAGATTTGCCGCATATTTTTGAACCTTTTTTTACGACAAAGCAGCGTGTTGCGGATAAAAGTGCTGGTCTTGGGCTTTCGATTGTTTATTCTTTGGTAAAGGCGGGAAATGGACAGATTAAGGTCAAAAGCAGTTTGCGAAAGGGAACTAAGGTGCAGTTGATATTTCCCGTCGTTGAGCCGTCCAAATGATGAACTATGATGAAATTTTTATGAGGGAAGCGCTTAAGGCTGCGCAGCGCGCTCAGGAGGCTGACGAGGTTCCCGTCGGCGCGGTCATTACTTGCAAAAATCAAATTATTGCCAAGGCGCATAATCAGGTTGAGCTTTTAAAAGATCCGACGGCGCACGCGGAAATGATCGCGATTACGCAAGCGACAAATGCTTTGTCAACAAAATGGCTTGAAGGGTGCACGTTGTACGTGACGCTTGAGCCGTGCGCGATGTGCGCGGGGGCGATGGTTTTGGCGCGAATTGATCGGGTGTGTTTTGGCGCGTTTGATCCTAAGTCGGGGGCGAGCGGTTCGGTCGTTAATGTCCTCGGACATCCGCGGCTGAATCATCGTCCGGAAGTCAACACGGGAATTTTTGCGACGGATTGTGGCGGAATTTTGACAGAGTATTTTTTAAAGAAGCGCGCAGCCAAAGGTTCGCAAAAATAAAAGAACTTGCGCAAAGTACGAGACTAGTTTAGTCTATACCAATATTTTGTGCCGTATTTAGTGTAATGGAGAGGTGCCGGAGTGGCCGAACGGAGCTGCCTGCTAAGCAGTTGACCTGGGAAACTGGGTCCTCGGGTTCGAATCCCGACCTCTCCGCCATTTTTTTGACGGGATTTGAGAGAACCCTCAAGTCCAAACGTCACGGTTGGCACCAAGTGTCGTTAGTTTTTAAAATTTGTTCCAAATTTTTCCTAAAAATACTTTGCTTTAGTTTTTGTCCGCACTTATACTGAATTTATATTTCAGCTTATTTTGAAAGGAAAACTATGAACAAAGCTACAGCTTTCAGATACGAGATCGTATTTTTGACTTTTACGATTATTTTTTTATCCGCAGTATCAACCCACGCAAATTCATCTTTGACTCGCGACGAAATTATTGACAAAAAATTAAATTGCATCGCGCAAAATTATTCTGAAAATCAGGATTTTCACTGGGCTGATATTTGCTACACCGACGTTCCGACCCCGCTTGGAGGTGAGCGAGATTCTTTAATCGAGCGTGATATCCAAAATGCCGCACGGCGCGCGGAGTATCAAGGGCGTGAGCAAACTCAGGAACAATTTCGGGAATTTGAAGATACTTTGAGCAATGACCTTGGTGATATTATGTCGGAATTTAATGAAAACGCGCAAATGCAAAAAGTTGATGTCCCCTTGCAGGATCGTAGTCTTCCAACCGAAGATTATACTTTAGACGCACGAGCATATAATAATTTTGCCAAAAGTCCGCATCAATTTGAAATTGGAACCGAGATATACTCTTATAAATACACGGAAAGAATCGGTGTAAAAGATACGGGTATCAAATACGGATTGACGGGCGCTTATCAATATCGTTTTGCTGAGAATGATAGTATTTATACTTGGAATGATTTTTTACACGCGACAAACAAGTTGAATATATTTAGACTCGAAGCTCGCGCGAGTTATGGAGAAGTCGATTATGAAGGAAGCGGAACATGGGATAATATTCCCGACTGGAATTTTGAAACACGAGGTTTGCTTGGCCTCGAAATCCCCGTTCGGGATTGGGTTATAATTACCCCGTTTGCAGGGTTAGGATATCGATATTTATTCAATGAGTTTTCAGTTGTGCCTTCACAAAATATAGGTGGGCAGCAATATTATAGTGGGTATGATCGTGAATCGACGTATGTCTACATTCCGCTTGGTGTTGAAACTAAAAAAGAATTCGACGAAAATTGGTCCCTGTCATTATTAAATGAAGTTGATTTTTTCATTTGGGGTAAACAAATTTCTCATCTTGAGGATAGTGTTGACCAGAATGGTGTTAGTGCAGGGTATGATAAACTTGAAAATAAGCAAGAAAAAGGATTCGGATGGAGGACATCAGCACGACTTACAAAGAGAATGGATCGCTTTGACATATTTATTGAACCATTTTTTAGATATTGGCACATCGAGGATTCCGAGTTTTCATTTGTGACGGCAGGCGGCGCGTATCTTTGTACTGGCAATCTTTGCAGTGGTGGTATTGAGCCTGACAATAAAACGTGGGAATACGGCGTCAATCTTGGCGCAAAGTTTTAGAGTTTAGAACATTACTGTAAAAATTTTATTAAGGAAATTATTTATGAAGAACGGGACCTAACTTCAGGTTCCGTTCTTTTTTATGTGAGGGATTATTTATGAGTCATGATGAAATTTATATTAAGCAAATCGCCGCGGAACTCAATTTGCGTCCTGCCAATGTCGGCGCGACGACAGAGCTTTTAGAGGGCGGGGCGAGTGTGCCATTTATTTCCCGCTATCGCAAGGAAGCCACCGGCAGTCTCGACGAGGTCGCAGTCACCGCGATTCGTGACCGTTTGCAACAGTTGCGCGAACTCGATAAGCGCCGCGCGGTTATTCTCTCGTCAATCCAAGAGCAAGGCAAATTGACCGAAGATCTTAAGGATAATATTTTAGGCGCCGAAACCATGAGTGAATTGGAAGATTTGTATCTTCCGTATAAGCCTAAGCGCCGGACTCGCGCGACTGTCGCTAAAGAAAAAGGATTAGAGCCTCTCGCAAAATTGATTTTTGAGCAAAAAGACTTTGATGTCGAAAAAGAGGCAGGCAAATATCTTGACGCCGAGAAGAAAGTGGAAACAATTCTTGATGCTTTAGCCGGAGCTCGTGACATTATTGCCGAATGGGTTAATGAAAACGCGGCCGCTCGCGAAAAGATTCGTCAACTGTATTTCGACAAAGGTGTTTTTAGTGCCAAGGTTATCAGCGGCAAAGAAGAGGCTGGCAAAAATTATAAAGATTATTTCGAGTGGCAGGAAGATGTTAAATCAGCTCCATCGCATCGCTTGCTTGCGGTTCGTCGCGCCGAAAAAGAAGAAGTTCTCATGTTGAAAGTTATTGTTCCCGAAAACGAAGCATTAAATATTCTCGACGGACAATTTGTGGTCGCAAAGAATCGTGCTGCGCAAGAAGTGCAGATCGCGATTGCCGATTCATTCAAACGCTTGTTGTCGTATTCAATGGAAACAGAAATTCGTTTGCTTACCAAAGAGACTGCCGACAAAGAAGCAATCCGGGTTTTTGGTGAAAATCTTCGTCAACTCTTAATGGCTCCGGCTTTAGGACAACATCCTGTTATGGCTATTGATCCCGGTTTTCGTACCGGATGCAAAGTCGTTTGTCTCGATGCACAAGGAAAATTTTTAGCGAACGAAACGATTTATCCGACGGGGTCGCAATTTGAACAGGAAGAAGCCGCGCGCACATTAAAAATTTTGTGTCAACGTCATAAAGTTGAATTCATCGCCATCGGCAACGGTACCGCCAGCCGCGAAACCGAGAATTTTGTCCGCAAAAGCGGTTTACCAACGAACATACAAGTGATTACCGTTAATGAAAGTGGTGCTTCGATTTATTCCGCGTCGGATGTTGCCCGCGAAGAATTTCCCGATCAGGACGTGACGGTGCGTGGTGCTATTTCGATTGGCCGCCGCTTGATGGATCCATTGGCCGAACTTGTCAAGATTGACCCCAAATCGATCGGCGTTGGGCAATATCAACATGATGTCGATCAATCACTTCTAAAGCAGGGCTTAGACGATATCGTTATTAGCTGCGTTAATCTCGTCGGGGTTGAACTCAATACCGCCAGTAAACAGCTTTTAACATATGTGTCCGGCCTTGGTCCGAGTCGGGCGCAGGCGATCATTGATTTTCGCAATGAACATGGCGCTTTTCGTTCTCGTCAGCAACTAAGTAAAGTTGCCAAGTTAGGGGCAAAAGCGATTGAACAGGCGGCAGGGTTCTTGCGAATTCGTGATGGTGAAAACGCTTTGGATGCCAGCGCTGTCCATCCCGAAAGTTATTGCATTGTTGACTTGATGGCCAAAGATTTAGGTTGCTCCGTGACACAGATGATGACACAGGATGCCTTGCGCCAGCGTATTGATTTAAAGAATTATGTGACCGACACAATCGGTTTACCAACTTTAAATGACATTATCTCCGAGTTGTCCAAGCCGGGACGAGATCCACGCGAAAAGTTTGAGGTTTTTCGTTTTGCCGACGGTGTCGAAAAGCCTGAAGACTTAAAGTTAGGCATGAAATTAACCGGCATTGTCACCAATATTACTAATTTCGGCGCTTTTGTTGATATTGGCGTACATTTAGACGGGCTTGTTCATATTAGTCAAATGTCTGATAAGTTTGTGCGTGATCCCAATGATGTCGTCAAAGTTTCACAAAAGGTCAAGATTACCGTTGTCGAAGTTGATTTGGAGCGAAAACGCATCGCGCTGTCCATGAAAAATAATCCGGGAATGCATTTTGGTTCTACCAAAAGATAGTATAATTAAGAACATGCCACTAAAATTTGCTATCGCAGGTTCTTCCGGAATGATTGGATCCGCCGTTTGTGAGTGGCTAACACAGCGCGGGCATTCGGTCACTCGATTGATACGCCCGTCGACGTTTCGTTCCAAACCCAGCGACAGTATCACATGGGATCCTTACCGCAAAACCATTGATCTCGAAAAACTCGAAGGGCATGATGCCGTCATTAATTTTGCCGGGGCAAGTATTTCGGATCAGCGCTGGACATCGCAGTACAAAAAAATCATTCATGATAGTCGTATTGAAAGCACATCTTTTCTTTCCGAATCGCTGCGTAAACTCAAGCGCCCTCCTAAAAATTTCTTTTCCACATCAGCAATTGGATTTTATGGCGATCATCCCCCCGAAGATATTATTGAAGAAGGGGGAGCTAATGGTCACGGATTCTTAGCTGGAGTCACACGCGAGTGGGAATTAGCGACCAAGCAGGCAGAACTCGTCGGTATAAACGTAACCCATATGCGTATGGGTGTCGTTTTAGATACACGCGGCGGGGCTTTAGCAAAAATGTTACCCCCATTTTATTTAGGGTTAGGCGGGCCAATTGGTTCAGGAAAGCAAATCATGAGTTGGATCGCGCTTTGGGAAATTCCGCAAATGATTTATTTCTTAGCAATTAAAGGCGGAGTCAAGGGACCAGTTAATTTTACCGCGCCTGAGCCTGTCAGCAATCGGGAGTTCGCGAAAGTGTTAGGCAGCGTTTTAAACCGTCCCGCTTTTCTTCCACTGCCAAATTCGGCGGTGACATTGATTTTTGGTGAAATGGGAAAAGAATTACTTTTAAACGGCGCGCATGTTGCGCCACGTCGTTTGCTCGACAAAGGGTATAATTTTGCATATCCCAATTTACGCTCCGCACTGACTTCGATCTTAAAATGATCTTGCTTTTTGTCCATTGCGAGATCACGATATTTGACTTATAATCATCTCTCGTTTGAAACAAAAAATCTTTACAGGAGTTTAACGTGTCTTATCTTGTTTTAGCGCGAAAATACCGTCCGGGAACATTTGCAGACGTGACCGGTCAGGATCACATTACGGACCTTATTAAGAAGGCGATTACTAGCGAACGTGTTGCGCATGCGTATCTTTTTTGTGGCCCGCGCGGTATTGGCAAAACTTCCTGCGCGCGTATTTTAGCCAAGTCTTTAAATTGCCAAACCGGCCCAATATTGACACCGTGCGGCGAATGCGCCTCGTGCCAAGAAATTTCTAAAGGTTCCGGTTTTGATGTCATCGAAATCGACGGTGCGTCCAATCGCGGAATCGATGAGATTCGTACCCTTCGCGAGAATGTCAAATTTGCCCCCAGCTACGGCAAATTCAAGATTTACATTGTCGACGAAGTTCATATGCTGACCGCCGAAGCGTTTAACGCCCTTCTTAAAACGCTCGAAGAGCCGCCCGAACACGCCAAATTTATTTTTGCCACGACCGAACCGCACAAGTTGCCCGCGACAATCCTTTCGCGCTGTCAGCGTTATGATTTTAAGCGGATTTCTCTTAAAGTTCTTGTCGCGAGCTTGGCTGCGATTTGCAAAAAAGAAAATTTTACAGTTACCGAAGATGGTCTCTACGCCATTGCCAAAGCCGCGCAAGGCAGCTTTCGTGATGCTTTAAGTATTTTGGATCAGATCAGTGCTTTAAGCGAACGACAGATTGAAGACAGCGATGTCTATTCCATGTTAGGACTCGTTGAGTCGCAACTGCTCTTTGAGTTGACAGATGCTTTGCAAACTAAGGATTGTCGTCAAGCGCTTGAACTTTTAGACACGATTATGGAAAAGGGTAAGGATATTAAGCAGTTAGCGCGTGATCTCGTCGAGCATTTTCGCAATTTGATGGTTATGAAGGTCGGCGGTAAATCACTTGAGAAGCTGGTGGATTATACCGCGCCGATCAAAGAGCAATATTACAATCAATCACAAAAGTTTTCCTTGCCCGATATTTTGTCCGCCATAGAAGAATTTATTAAGGCACAAGAAACCAGCCGTGTGACCGAAACATTACGAACGCCGCTTGAAATTTCTTTCGCGCGATTAACATATTCACAAGATAGTACGCCTTTAGCGATGTCAACACCAGCGTCATCGTCAACTCCGACAATGAGTCGTTCAGCGTCAGCGGTTTCAAAGCCGGTCTCAATGCCAAAGCCCGCGTCTGCGCCGCAAATTCTAAAGAACAATCAAGGGTCAGTTTTAGCCACAACCATCGAAGAGGAACCTGTAACATTACAAGATTTTCCCGTTTCACAATCGACTGAACCGCCGACACTTGAAAGAATTAAATCGGCATGGGATGCCTTAACATATGCTGTCAGTCGAGAAAAAATGTCATGGGCCACGTTTTTGCAGGAAGGCAAACCATTTTTATTTAATGGCGAGCGTTTGACCATCGGTTTTACAAAGGATCACGAATTCCATAAAGAAACATTAGATAGCAAGGACGCCAAAATTTTGGTTGATCGCATTTTTAGCGAAAAGTTACGGGCAAAAATCTTTGTCGAGTACAAATTAGTTGAGGACATTAAAACTGCCGAAAAGCAAAGTCATGAGCCACAAATTCAAAACGCTTTAGAGACGTTTAAAGGTAAAATTGTCAGCAAATGGCATAATGAATGAGCCTAAACTTAACAAGCGAACTTAAGTTTAAGCGAATTTAAGTTTACGCGAACGTAAGTTTATAAGCGAATTCATCCCATTTTTGGGATGAATCGAATTGTGTCATCCCCGAAATCTTTTATCGGGGATCTTTTAAAATCTTATGTATCCCAAATTAATCGAAGAATTAATCGAACATTTTGTCAAACTCCCCGGCATTGGCCGACGAAGTGCAGAGAGAATTGTATTCTGGCTTTTAACCAATCCGCAAGGCTCGGCAGCCGAATTGTCCAACAGTATTATGAATCTCAAGCAAAATTTACGTTTTTGCCGTGAATGCAAAAATTTAAGTGAAGCCGAACTTTGCCGCGTGTGTGTCGATCAAAACCGTGACCGCGCGATTATTTGTGTCGTCGAAGAACATAAGCATTTGATCGCGATTGAACGCACAGGAACTTATAAAGGCATTTACTTTGTTTTATTAGGGGCGATTTCTCCAGCGGAAGGGCGAGGGCCCGATGATTTAAAGATTCATGAATTACGCGACCGCATTATTGCCGAACAGATTAAGGAAGTCGTTATCGCGACCGATCCTGATACTGAGGGTGAGATGACCGCTTTGCATATTACCAATGAATTGCGATCACTTGGTATCAAAATCAGCCGCATCGGGTTGGGTATTCCTGTTGGTTCGTCTGTGGAATATGCGGACCTTTCAACACTGACAATGTCCATGGCAACTCGCCGCGAGCTTTAGACCACCCTTTGACCATTGCGAGGAGCCTGATATTTCTTTTACCATTGCGAGCCACGAAGAGCGCGAGTCCTTGTTAGGACGAGGAGCCTGATATTTCTTTTCCCATTGCGAGTCACGAAGAGCGCGAGTCCTTGTTAAGACGAGGAGTCTGATATTTCTTTTACCATTGCGAGTCACGAAGAGCGCGAGTCCTTGTTAAGACGAGGAGTCTGATATTTCTTTTCCCATTGCGAGGAGGCCAAAGGCCGACGCGGCAATCTCAACCAATGTCATCCCCACAATCTAAAACTTTGTCATCCCCGCAATCTAAAACTTTGTCATCCCCGCAATCTAAAACTTTGTCATCCCCGCAATCTTTTAGCGGGGATCCACAGTTTAGATCCCTTATTATAAATTTGACATCACCGCTTTTTTGGTTATAATTTCAAAGTACGTTTTGTTCTTTATATGATCTACCCCGAGAAAGTTTTATTCCCCTGTAGCTCAGTCGGTAGAGCGAGTGGCTGTTAACCACTATGTCCGAGGTTCGAGCCCTCGCGGGGGAGTTTTATTTTTCTCAAGGCCTACCCCTATACTTCTTTAGGGTAGGCCTTTTTTGTATAAACCAATTTGACAAATATGGTATTAAAGGTTATACTTTCAATGTGTGGTATTTAAGGTGATAGTGTGTATTATTTAAAGAATAGATATTTCCATCGTTGGGCCCAAAAGCAAGGAATCACCGACAAGATATTGCTTGAGGCTATCCATGAGTTTAAAAACGGCTTATTTGAGGCAAGTTTAGGGAATTATTTATATAAAAAACGTGTAGCTTTGGCTGGCAGAGGCAAAAGTTCGGGGGCGCGCACGATTGTATTTTATCAAGAGGGCAAAAAATTGATTTTTTGTTTTGCATTTGAAAAGAATAGGCAAAGCAATTTGACAAGCGTGGACATGAAGCTTCTTAAAAAACTGTCGGATATGTATCAAAAATCAACAGAAGAAGAAATTCTTGCTGACATCCAATACGGAGATTTAGTTAATATTCGAAATATGGAGGACAAATAAATGAAGAATAGTATTCGAAATATGGTTTTAGAAACCATGGAAAGCCTTTATAAAAGAGGACGCGTTGATGAAATAACCATGCGAGAAGTCAAAGCTTTGGCTTTAGAGGATGTAAAGCCTTATGCTCCAAAGGCGATTGTTAAATTACGTAGAAAGCTTAAATTAAGTCAGGCTGCATTCGCAAGATTTATTAACACTAGCGTATATACCGTCCAGAAATGGGAACAGGGTGTGATAAAACCGTCCGGCCCGGCTTTAAAATTATTACATATTATTGAAGAAAAGGGTCTGGCTGGGGTTATTTGACCAAATCCGCTGCGAGTGATAAACCAGCATTGGGTTTTTATTTTAGGAAAAATTTTATGTTAAGAAGAATTGTTGAGAAATATCTTAAAAGCGCCTGGCTTTCAGTCATCCTTCTGATTTTACTTCCTTCTCTCAGCCTGTTTCTTGTTATGTTAATCTCTCCTTCTTCGCAGGTGTTGTATTACACTGACAGGGAGGTATATTATCTTTGGGAGAAAGCCCCTGGCTACGTTGATAAAATTGTTTTTATCGTTGCAGCTGTTGGAGTAGGAATCTCTGTTATTTATAAGATTAAGAATAAACTATGGCAGCCATTACAAAATCTTTTGATTATCCTGCTTTGCTTTTTAACGATATGGTACGTAAGGGAAGTATTCAAAAGGACTGTGGCAGGTCGGGTTGCGACCGTAGAAGACCAAGATAGATATATTCGCGGAGATTTACGTTCAATTTCTAATCGTTTAGAATTCTTTAGAAAGAAAAATGGATTTTATCCGAGCGTGCTAAAAGAAGCTGTGAGTGAGTCTGAATTTAAGGATTCAAGGGGCTATCCTTTTAGGTATGAAGTAAAGAATGATGGTCAAAGTTTTGAGCTTAAAAGTGCAGGGATAGATGGTAAGTTTGGGTCGGTTGATGACATTGATTTAAAAGATGCTGGTAAATAGGCCGGCCAGTTGCAAAACTCGTCTCCTAGGGGGAGTTGATTTAATAAAAGGCCACCTTTGGGTGGCCTTTTTATTATTTATTGACATTTGGAATCGCGAGGAATATAAAGGGGACATTTCTATTGTAAGTACAACTGTGTTAATTATTTGTTGAAAACGATGCTAGAATCCGGAGGTTTTTAAATGAGAAAAATCGTGATACCGATTATTTTATGTGCAATGTTTCAATTTTTATCTGTTAACGTTATTTTTTCACAGGCCGCGAATAAAGATTCTGCATATTTACAGGCGTTGGAACTTGTTTTTAACACACAAAAAGACGAAATTGTAAAAGTTGAAGGCGATTCTTGGATGGATATTAAAGATCATCAATGGAGTGTTCAAAGACCATTTTATCCGGGGGTTGTTGATTCGACGCACAAGCTTGGAGTTGTGTACAGAATCGATGGAAAAGCAGTGGCGGCTTGGAATGTGGATCTTTCGAGTAAAACCGTAACAATGGTTTCGCCAGAGCAATTGCAAAATTTTAAGAATATAACATATACTTCGATAGGGGATGTTCAAATTAAAAGCCAAGCTATTGTGCCAGATCCAAAGTAGTGTTCGAATAAGTTTAAGCTAACCAGTTGTGAGTTCCAATAAGTGCCCAGTAATGTTGCATTTGGGGTTCCGTATATTTTTGGTATCATTGGGACTCTTCCCAAGAGTTTTTTAGAGTCGTTTGTTCGTAAATGGAATTAAGCCCGTTGCGAAATTCGTCATACAGAGGCAGTTAATTTAATAAAAAGGCCACCTTTGGGTGGCCTTTTTTGTTTATTGACATTTGAAATCGTTTCCAAGAATGTCAAAATCAAGCTATGGCGAAAGACGCTAAGAAGGTAGTAGATCAGCTGCCACGTCTTTTTGATTTACAGGTGAGAAAAGATTATAGCTATGAAATTAAGATTCAAAAATTGTGTGAATCTGTGTTCGCAAAGTAAATTCAAAAATAGAAGGGGTGAAATATGCGCCGAAAGTTTGTAGTTTTCATTTTTATAAGTGTTGTAATTATTGGATTGCCGATAAACTCCTTTGCTAATTTGAATTGCGGATTAAAGCCAATTCCCGAGATCGGTTGTCGTATAGGTAGATGTGTTGATGGCGCTTGGGAGCAGATTTGCGATAGTTCTCCAACTCTATCATGCGGGATTAAACCATTACCCAATATTGGTTGTCGAATTGGCAGATGTGTCAATGGCTATTGGGAGCAAGTATGTGATAATTCTCCAACTTTGTCTTGTGGTATAAAACCAATTCCTAATATTGGCTGCCATATTGGTAGATGCGTTAATGGCCATTGGGAACAAATTTGTAATTAAATCCCGGTTCTTGGGCAAGGTTAAAAGCCAGTTGCAAAATTTGTCTATTAGCAGACACTTTGGAGGTTTAATTGAAGAAAATTTCTAATTTACATAATAAGAAATTAGCTGTAATTTTATGGTCAAAAGATAAAGCGGGAGAAGATGATGTCGTCGTTTACGCTGGGAAAGCCTCCGTTGTGCATAATAAAGTGACAGTTAGTTTAAAAGGAAATGCGAATTTTAAGATACTGGCAGAATGGGTGGAACGTATAAAAAATGTAACGAAGGATTTAAAAACAACGCTACTCGATGCCGATTACTGTATTTCACTGTCGGTCGGGGATTTGCCCACTGACACTTCATCCGATAAGTTTATTAAAACAGGTTTAAAGTGGCCGAAGTCAAAATGATAAACATTCTCATTGTGTCCCCAGTTGCGAGTTCCAATGAGTGCCCAGTATGGGGGCCAAAATTCGTCCACTTGGGCAGAGTTTTATTTACACAACCCACAGTAATTGATAAACTTGTAGTGGGTTTTTTATCATCAACAATTCTTTCGGGAGAACACGATTCTATGTCAACTCTCATAACCACTCAATACAAATCCCTCATCACCACGATTCAATCGACTTTAACATCCGGTTTCCTCGCCGCTCAACGCCTGTTGGAATACCAAAGACTCAAAACCTATTGGGAGATCGGTCGGCAGATCCAACTTTACGCCGCTTCGACAGGCAGCAAAGCTCAGATCACCGAAAAATTTTATAAGGTCATTTGCGGCGACATCGAGAAGGGAACCGGCGTACAATTTACGCCAGACACCTTAAGCCGTATGGTTTATTTCTACAACGAATACCCCAAATTTCCCAAAACCACACCGTTGACATTCACCCATTATCTAGCCTTGTTGCGAGTGTCCGACGCAAAAGTCCGCCACCGCCTCGAGCAAAAAGCCATCAAAGGTCAGTGGTCGAGCGGTAGGACTAAGCTAGAAATCACCAAACTTAATACCGTCTTAGTCTCGGTCAAACGCACTTCCAAAGCGCTTTCCGTCGAGCGCGGCGAGCCGTATGTCTATTCAGTTTACCGTTACACCGACCCCACGGGTGAAAAAAAATTATATATCGATTGTGGATTTAAAATCGATATCCCCTTAAACGGCCTAGTCGTGCAAAGTCCGGTCACCGCCGCATTTGACGATACGCGCTGTGTTCACACTGTCAAAAAAGACGGAAAATATAACGTTTATATTTATAAGGAAGCGGTCGATAAACTTTACACATATGCCGCGACCGTCGAAAAAGTCATTGATGCTGACACCATCGATGTCCGCATCGATGTCGGTTTTGGGATTAGATTGTACGACCGTTTGCGCTTTCGCGGCATCAATGCGCCGGAAATGTCCACGGCAGAAGGGAAGCTAGCCAAACAATTTCTTGTCGATTATTTTATGAACTGCCCCAAGGTCATTGTGCGCACGTATAAACAAAAAGAAGAAATGTACGGCCGCTGGCTCGCAGATATCTTTGTGCTCAAGGGGAGCACCGATCCGTACCAAATCGCGGCGGAAGGTGAATTTTTAAACCAACGATTGTTAGACGAAGGCTTGGCGGAGAGGTATAAATAACAGTGGTTTTTGTTTAGTATAAAAAATTATCTTTTGTCCTTCGTGCGTGGTATACTCTTAGAGAAAATTCGGAATAATTCTGAATTCCGAATATTGCATTTTAACAAGGAGGTATCAATGGTTACATTTGCACCAAAATCCATAAAAGTTTGGGGAAGCGGACAACTAACAATCCCTAAGGAGATGCGGGAGGCATTGAACTTAAGTAAGGAAACCAAACTCAATGTTTTTACAGTTGGCCGCTGTTTGATTATGACTCCAAAAATATTATTGCGTCGGTCACTCGCTAAAAAATTGCAAAAAGAGATGAAAGAAAAGAAAATTTCACTTAATGATCTTCTAAAGGACCTTAAAGCGGAACGCCGGCTTTATAATCAATAGTTTATGGATACGAGAGTGTGGCAAGTTTTTTTAGATTCGAGTGTTATCGTGTCAGGAATGATTTCTCAGATCGGTGCCTCATCAGCTATTTTAGATTTGGGTGAAGCCGGGGAGATTAAAATAATTTTGAGTAAGGGTGTTCTGGTTGAAACGGACAGAGTGTTTGAGCGAAAATTTCCAGCTTTGTTGGGGGATTTTCGTGAATTTATTAAGAACTTGTCACCCGTGGTTATCAATGATCCGACGTTTCATGAGATTCAGGTCGCCAAAAAAGTGATTGATCAAGGTGACGCTATTATTCTTGCTGCAGCTAAGAAAGTCAACCTGCACTCTTTAATCAGTTTGGATACGAAACATTTTCATACGTCAAAAGTTAAATTATTTCTTAAAGCACCCGTCTTGACTCCCGCGCAATTTTTGAAAGAATTTCGGCAAATTTATGAATGTTAAAAAGTAAGCACACAAACCCTTCAGTGGGGCTGCAGGCGTTATTGTAAGGACCATCTGATATTAGCGTGGTACTGACAATAACGCCTCCTTTAACTAATTACGTAAAGGGGGAGTCCGAGGGAGCTTTTGGGGAGTAGGTTGGATCGAAATCGTAATTGTCTCTGTTACCGGAGCTGATTTTTTGTCTTTCACACTAAAAGTCACGTGGTGATCCCCAACTTGATTCGCGCTCGGTGTCCATAACAGCAAATAAACATTTTTAGGTGGTTTTACTCCTGTGAGCACCTGTAGCAGATTTTGTACATCAAAACTATTAATTATGCCGTCTTCATTAAAGTCGGCTAATTGTTTTTGGGCGTCGGTTAAAGTTGGGTTATTGAATTTAATGACGTATTGATTAATTCTCCGCAGATCTATTGCTATCAATTTTCCATTTCCCATGACATTACCTAGGGGCAAAAAGACTGCTCCCGAGGGTAAACCTGAAGCGACAAACGTTATCGGATCATTTTCCTGATCGACCGCGAATACCCTTACTTTGATTAGCTTGCCGACATATCCCGTCACATCGCTTAATGGATCTATGACTGGTGGGGCATTTAAAGGAACATCCAGTACATTGATCGTGATGGTTTGTTCATCAGAGAACTGACCATCGCTCACTTTAAAAGTGACACGATATTCCCCAGATTGATCATAGTTCGGCGTCCAAGTAAACTTATTGCCGCTCAAAGAGGCGTTGGACGCGGGAAGATTGTCGATGGTATATGTTAGATTATCTCCATCTGGATCTGTCGCGGTGACAGAAAAAGTTAATGTTTGTCCTTCCGCTACGACTCGATTTGCCATTTGATCAAACACGGGCGGATAATTGTCTAATTTGAGTTTGATCTTATAAAGATCCGCCAAAAATTCGGTAGGTGAGTAAAGTTCAATAAAAAGATTATCACCCAGCAGGGATGTGATTCCCCCCATTCCCGTGCAGGTTGGGGATATATCACAAATACGATGGCTATCCGCGAATTTTATTTCGCTAGAAGCCCCATATTGAAAATTATAAGCATGGAGGGATCGAACTTTCGTAATAGGGTCATATATCCACAATAGAAGCCAGTCTTTATTCGCCTCCACAAATCCGTTTTTTAAAAAATCATAATCGTTCATGATTGGCAGATTCATTAAAACTTTTTCTTTTTTGGTCATCATGTCATATTCCATCACCATATTCTCATTTGATGCTTTAACATGTCTGAACCAAACGATTTTATTATTTCCAGTGAATTTGTGTTTCGTATTACTCGTTTCATCAGACGGATTATCACTAAACTTAATTTCTTCACCTGTTTGCAAATTGCGGACATATTGTGTTTTTGTGAAATTCTCATAGTAATAAGATGTCCACATCAAATAATCTCCCGCAAAATCAAAATCCGGCTGAATTTCGATTTGATCATAATTATCTGTTTGGACTAAAATTTCTGTTTGTTTCGTCGCCAGATTATAACGATGGATTTCGTGTGTGTAGTAGAAAGAACCTATTTGACTCCAATAGATGTCAGTGTCATTCCAATAGAAAGAACGAAGATATGGAATCTCTGGGATGGGTAAATGCTCAAGCAACCCTGTTTCCAAATCGATAATGTTAAAACCTGTGTTTGGAAGTGTGTTGCCATCATCGTCGTAAGTGTCTCCGTAAAACAAAATTTTATTATTATGCAATTTCATTCGTAAATCTGTATAGATTCCCTGCGGAAATGCTTTTCGAATAATTCCTGATTGATGATCCTTTTGATATAAAGCAAAACCAATAGATAATCCTGATCCGGGTAAATTGCTGGTGACATTATGGGTACCAAGCCAAAGTACTTGTTTTGAGTCGCTGACGATGTTTAATTCAGATTGACTGTCCATGTCACTGCTGATCATGACCATATCCGCGCTTGAATCGGGAATATCCTCCTTCAATAAATACAAGCTAAACGTAGTCGGAGTGGTAATGGTTTTAAATGCCCCGGCAATATTGCCGATAGTAATGCCATCCATAACTTCAACGAATGGTCCCGCAATTGAATTTCCCGCTAATAGTTTATACATTCGGTTGGGTTTGAGAATCGTTGTTTTGATGTTTAACATATTCTTAGAATCAATAAAAACCTTGGTTCCATAAGGTCGCGCTAGCGGATCTCCGACAAAGACGCCTTCTCCGGCCGCGTCAATTGATTTCCAATAAGCCTCTAAGAGCGTTGCGCCGAGAAAATAGTGACGAACCAATAGATTTGAATTGCTAAACTTACTTAAATAAGCACAAGGTTCTTCCATTGTTCCATAACTTCCAGTGGCACCAGCCTCCAACCAGCGTAAGGCTGACATCTGAGTATTAGGTCCAGTTAGTTTCCCTCCGAACGATGTTAAATGATCCGCAACCGCTCCCGGAACATAACTGTTGGACGTAATTTGTGGAACATTGGCAAGGCCCGTCAAATAGAAAAGCACGTTTTGTTCATTAACCAAATAATCTGTCTGGCCAGCAGCGGAACGATTCAAAGAATCAATTGCTAATCCATCAGGACGATTCCAAAGGTCAGCAGTCATATCAAAATCTTTATAGCGCCCACTGCGAACAAGGTCTTTAGTCCGCACAAGAAAACCCTTTTCTAAAGGGAATGTCGAATCAGAACTCTTTCCGCGATCGATCAATTCCTTAACATTATCAAAGCTTGTACCCCCTAGCATCATCGTTGGTCGCATCCCAAAATCATTAAATGGCCGATAGCTATAAGCATTATATGCAGGATGTGATCGTGTGCTTGTGCAGATATTCCCCGGGATATAATTGTAATACTTGTCTTGAAAGCTTAGCGCAAAAGCACTTGTGATCGACATCCCGCGGCTCATCGTGTCATGATACACAGCCCATGGGGTCGTCCAAGTGATGGCGTATGCTTGAATATCAGGCAATAAAGCTACGGTCGCATCAACTTGTTCTTTAAGAGCCTTAAACTCAGCCGCGCGGATCATTGTGCGATTAGGTGTAAAACTAAGATAGATAAGGTTCTCAGCTGGAATGTTTCTGGTCTGTGCGTAGTATTCTGCGACTTTCACGGATTGCGGATCCTGTGAGTTAATCAAGACGGCAAGCTGAGAAGCATCGATTGCTCGGCGCGGGAGTATTACGCTGATTGTTTTATTTTCGGGACTTGTAGCTGTTAGAACCTCTTGATCCTTGGTAGGGTAAATTTCAACCTCTTCTGCGTATGAAATTGATGACAGCATGACCAGTGATACTAAATAAGCAAATAATTTTAGATTAAATCTTTTCATTTGGACAAATCTCCTGTGTTTGCGGCTTAACACATGTATGTTACATGTATATAATATGTAGTTTATACAGTAATAACTATATATATTTGTTATCTCAATTGCAAATTTATTATAATGAGCGCATTTATTTGTCTTACTATAATTTTTGTTCTAGTTGCAATTACGCTCTATGACGTTTATGATTAGTTTAAGAATGCTTGATAGGAGTCGATATACGTTGGAGAGATTTTCTTAGTTTGTTACAATCAAAACACATATAACAGGAGGATAATATGAATAAAGAAACTTTGATTACTAAGCTTAATGAAGATTTAGCAAATGAATTTAGCGCAATTATTCAATATGTTACCTATGCGGCTAAGGCAACAGGCCCTTATCGTCCACAATTAGCTCAATTTTTTCTTCAGGAAGTTGCTGACGAGCAGTTACATGCCCAATTTCTCGCAAATAAGATCGTTGCTTTAGGTGGCGAACCTACAACTAAACCAACGCCCGTGAAAGAAGCAAAGTCCAATCGCGCAATGCTTGAAGCTATTCTCGAAGCCGAAAATCACGCAAAAAAAGGTTATACACAACGTGCCAAAGAAGCCGAAGAATTAGGAGATAAAGGTTTAGTTGTTCAATTAGAAGACATGATTCGTGATGAAAGCACTCATTCAGAGGAAACAGAGCGTATCTTGCGCGATTGGCCTCTGTCGTAACCAAAAAGTTGTAGTGATTTTTTTATTCGCAGCAGATAAAGTAAGTTGAAAAAGAATAATCCTTTATAATTAAATCTAAAGTATAAAAGAGCACCCATATACGGGTGCTCTTTTTAATTAAAACAGATTTTTACTTAATGTTTTAACTTAAGACATTGCGCAGTCTAGTTTCATCCCAACCCTCAATGACTTGATTGTCGGCAATAACCGTCGGCAATGATTTAAATCCCAAGCGTTTGACTTCGCTCATAAGTTCGGGGTGACCTTTGACGTTATAGCGTAAGTAATCGACTCCTGTTGCGCTTAACAAGCTAGACACTTTTTGACAATCAGCACATCCACCATCATAAAATATAACTGTTTTTACCATATTCTCTCCTTTGGTTTATAATGTTTGTCTTGAAGTAAATTAGCATATTCTGATAACCCGTCAATTAGGCACTTTTAGGAAACCGGTAAAATGAATAAAGAACAACAGTTTGAGAATATTTTTAAATGCAAGTGGAGCACTTTAGTTTTGGAAGAGATTTCGAGGGGGACTAAGCAGCCTGGAATCTTATTGCGCAGTATTCCCGGCTTGACTAAAAAAGTTTTGTATCAACGATTAAAAAAGCTTGAAAAGTTTAACTATATTAAGAGACAGCTTATCGCTATCAAACCACTCAAGGTACATTACACGCTTCAACCTGCTGGGCGAGCCGTACTTAAGATTATTAAAATGATTCGAAATTTATAAAACAATTATAATGGTTAGAAAAAAAAGAATACTTTTTGTGGGTGAAGGCGGAAGTCTTGCCCATATTGTGCGGCCATTAGTATTAGCTCAATTACTCGATCCTAACCGATTTGAAATTCATTTTGCCTGCGCTCTCTGGTACAAGTGGCTTCTTGATCATACCGGTTTCACATACCATCCGCTACCTACAATGACGAGGGATGATTTTAGACTGCATTTAAGCAGAGGTCAGCCCTTATATGATCGTAAAACCTTAGAAGAGTATGTTCCTGCTGAATTAGACTTATTTAAAAAGATTGAACCAGATTTAGTCATTGGAGATTTTAGGATTTCTCTAGGGATTTCGACTCAGATTGCGAAGCTACCATTTGCTGTCATTGCTAACGCATTTTGGAGTCCAAACGCGATCGGGAAGAAATTGGTACCTGATTTGGATTTTGTTAAAATTACCGGAAGACCTTTGGCGCAATTTATTTTTAATTTTGCTTATCCGATTGCCGCAAAATATTTTCATAGTCATGGGTTTAATGCTGTTCGTAAGGCCTACGGATTGCGCCCATTCGATCGTTTGGAAGAAATATACACATTTGGCGAATGGGTACTCTATACCGATATTCCCAGTTTGGCTCCTACGAAATTTATGAGAGAACATGAGCAATATATGGGGCCAATTCTTGATATGCCTCAAATCGAACAGCCGGGTTGGTGGAAAAAATGGCCAACTGACAAACCCATTGTTTATGTCGGTTTAGGTTCAACGGGTAACATTAGCCTTATGAAAAATATTGTTGAAGCGTTAGGACAAATGGATGTTACGGTTTTATTGGCAACGGCTCAGAGAGTTAATTTTGAAAAATGGCCTAAAAATTTCTTTATCGCACCATACATTTCTGGATTAGAAGCATCTCAACAAGCCCAATTGGTTTTGTATAATGGTGGATCGGGAAGTGTTTATCAAGCTTTGTCGGCGGGGTGTCCAGTTTTAGGTTTTCCGACGAATATGGATCAATTTTTATGTATGGCATTGATTGAAACAAAAGGAGCTGGAAAGCGGATTATCGGAACACAAGCTACGATCGATAAGATTAAGGCAACTGTACATGAAATATTATCCACTCCATCTTTTAAAAAAAGCGCAGAACAATTCGCAATTGAAATTAAAGATCATGATGTTACAAAAAATTTTCCAAAATTTATTGATAAATGGGATAATGGAAATTTAAAGCGGAGATTTTAGTATGGATAAAAATGTGATCGCAACAGAGTGGGATTATATTATCGTGGGTACTGGGATGGGAGGCGGCACGATCGGATACGCTTTGGCTAAGGCCGGTAAGAAAGTTCTCTTCCTAGAAAAAGGCGCGGATTATCAAAATAATCCTAAAGCATTAAAAGGAAATTTCTTAGAAATGTTTGCCGCAACAAAGATAGGCGATAGAGCCGATGATTATCGCAATGCAGGCCGATCGGGTTTGGAAATTTGGGATGTGGTTAAAGGAAAAACATTAAAGCCACTTTTAGGTTCAGGCACGGGCGGGTCTAGTGCAATCTATGGGATGGTCATGGAAAGATTATGGCCACATGATTTTGAACCGAAGCAGTATCATCCTCATGCGGATAAAGATTGCGCACTACCAGAAAAATGGCCCATTACTTTTGCGGAACTAGAGCCCTACTATAGACAGGCGGAATGGTTGTATGGTGTGTCAAGTACATGGCCAGACCCCATGCGTGCGGATCAAACGTTTAGTTATCGACCGGGCCCAGAACCAATGCCAAAAACATTGCGTTTGATTAATGCATTAAAACGACGTGGGTATCATCCCTATTTATCACCTCTCGCATTAGACTGGGTTCCTGATTGTCAGTTTTGTCAAAGTTTCTTATGTGAAAAAAATTGTAAGAATGATGCGGCCAAGATATGTCTTAAACCTGCGCAAAAGAATTTTGGCGCAACGCTGTTGACGGATTGTGAAGTATTGCGTTTGGATGCTGATCAAGATCACATTCGGTCTGTGCAAGCACGCCATCGAGGCGAAGAAATCACGTTAAAAGGACGGCATGTTATTCTAGCAGCGGGTGCGCTGGCGACACCATTATTGCTATTGCAATCAGCATCAAATATTTGGCCTAACGGTTTGGCTAATAGTTCGGGTCTTGTTGGGCGCAATTTGATGCGTCATTATATTGATATATTGGCTTTGTTCTCTCGCACACCTTTTCCAAAGCATTCTAATTTAAAGGAACTTGCTTTAAGTGATTTTTACTGTGTTAAGGGAGAAAAATTTGGGATCGTTGGATCATTTGGACATATGCCCCCAACGACAATGGTGTTAGACGATATAGAGAATGATATGCGCAGCGAAGGGTCTAAATTTTCCTCGTTTTTTCATGCGATGCGCCCGCTTACGGGTTGGTTTTTATCCAGGATATTAGATCAGGCAGGTTATGCCTCCTTAATTCTAGAAGATCTTCCTTATCCGGATAATGCCGTGTCGCTGCGTAAAGAAGCCAATGGGTCGCAAATGGCGATTAATTACCGCATTCGCCCATCCGAATGGGATCGCATCAATCGTTTTCGTGCCATGGCCAAAAAGGCTTTTGCTCCAAACCCGATGATGCTTATGCCTCAGGCAGATAATTTGAAGTTCTTAGCACACGCATGTGGAACGTGTCGTTTTGGCGATGATCCTGGACTAAACGTGTTAAATAAATTTAATCGCACGCATGATATAAAGAATTTGCATATCATTGATGCGTCATTTTTCCCTTCAAGCGGTGGAACAAATCCGGGATTGACAATTGCCGCCAATGCTCTACGTGTGGCCGATCATTTGATTACAAATGACAAGTAAGTATGTACGAGATAAATTGATAACGATATGGAGAGAAAATGAAAGGTATTATTTTAGCAGGCGGCAGGGCGACGCGGCTTTATCCGATTACCAAAGGCGTTTGTAAGCAGCTTTTACCGATATACGACAAGCCCATGGTTTATTACCCTTTGTCAGTTCTTATGCTCGCTGGGATTAAAGATATTTTGATAATATCAACTCCTGATGATTTGCCTAAGTTTGAAAATCTTTTTGGTAATGGGAAGTGGCTAGGAATAAAGATTTCCTATGCTATTCAAAGCCAGCCAAAAGGTATCGCTCAAGCATTTTTAGTGGCGGAGGAATTTATCGACAACAAGCCTGTCTGTTTAGTCTTGGGCGATAATATTTTTTATGGCGGTAATTTATCAAATTATTTAAGGAAAGCGGCAAGCAATAAGTTGGGCGCCACTGTTTTTGGATACAATGTCACTGACCCGCAGCGTTATGGGGTGGTTTCATTTAATAAAAATATGAAGGCAGAATCGATTGTTGAAAAACCGAAACAGCCAAAATCTAGCTGGGCAGTGACAGGATTATATTTTTATGATAATCAAGTCGTTAAGATCGCAAAAGCATTGAAGCCATCCGCCCGCGGTGAGTTAGAAATTACCGACGTTAATAAAGTGTACTTAGCTAAAAGGAAATTAAATGTGCAATTGATGGGCCGTGGGTATGCTTGGCTTGATACGGGAACTTATCAATCATTAATTGATGCATCGATATTCATCAAAACCATAGAAGAGCGTCAAAATTTGAAAATTGGTTGTATTGAAGAAATTGCGTATAAGCAAGGTTGGATCAATAGGTCTCAATTATTAACCTTAGCCAAAGCGATTCCGACGAGCTATGGCGAATATTTAAATAGGATTGCGATCAATGAATAAAAATATTTTGATCATTGGCGATGGGTATATTGGCCGTAAGCTTGCGAAGGCGCTCAACGCTCGATTATCGACCAAACGAGTTAGGCTATACGAGGATGTCGAAGTTCTGATTAAGAAATACCGACCTAAGATTTTGATTAATGCCATCGGCCATGTCGGCAAATCGAATGTTGATGACTGTGAAAAAGCAGTGGACAAAACTTTAAATGCCAATACTTTTGTGCCCATTCTCATGGCAGAAGTTGCGCTGCGTTATAATATTAAATTAGTCCATATCAGCAGCGGTTGCATTTATCACTATAATTACGGGCATCAGAAACCTATTCTAGAAAGTCGCAACCCAGATTATTACAATTTGTTTTATAGCCGTACAAAGATTTATACGGAAGATGCATTGCTGCGCTTGTCGCGAAATAAGAATATGGTTAATATTTTGATCGTGCGCATCCGTGTCCCGTTGGACAATGTTCCCAATTCCAAGAATTTACTTACTAAACTCATCAAGTATGGCAAAGTCATAGATGCTCCTAATTCGGTAACGTATATTCCAGATTTTATCGAAGCTCTTAAACATTTGATTCGGAAGGATGCCAAGGGTTTATATAATGTTATGGCCAAAGGGGCACTGTACTATCCAGACTTGATGAAACTTTATCAAAAATATGACCCTAAGTTCAAATACGATGTCATAAAGCTTAAAAATTTGCCATTAAAGCGCACCAGTTTAATTATGTCGACGACCAAATTACAAAAAAGTGGTTTTAAAGTACGCCAAATCAAGGAGATTATAAAAGAATGCGTGGAAAAATACGTACAATCCTCGTAACAGGGGCAGCAGGATTTATTGGTAGTGAATTTATTCGGCAAAAAGTTAAGGACAAAGGTGTCAAAATTATTGCAGTTGATAAATTGACCTATGCTGGAGATATAAAGAGATTCGCTGAGGTTAAAAGTAAGTTTAAATTTTATAGAGCAGATATTGCTAATCGTTCTCAGTTGGAAGGCATTTTTAAAACTCACCGTCCGAGTACCATTATCCATTTTGCTGCCGAAACCCATGTCGATCGAAGCATTCATGATGTGCGGCCTTTTATTGATACGAATATCAGTGGTACCCAAAATCTTATCGATTTGGTCAGAAAATATGAAACGGACAAAATGATTCATATTTCAACGGATGAAGTTTATGGCGATAGCACAACAGGTTGGTTTAAAGAAACAAATCCTATTCGCGCCAATAATCCTTATTCCGCAACCAAGGCGGCTGCAGAACATTTAATCAGGGCGGCGATACGAACATATCAATTTCCAGCAATTATTATTCGTCCGTCAAATAATTATGGCTATTGGCAATATCCAGAAAAACTTATACCCGTTGTTATTCTAAAAGCTTTGAATAATGAGTTCGTCCCCGTCTATGGAAAGGGTAAGCAAATTCGGGAGTGGCTTCACGTGAGTGATTGTGCGAGGGCGGTTGATACAATTTTAAAGAAAGGCCAGCTCGGGGAAACTTACAATGTTGGCACGTACTTTGAACAAACGAATATTAAAACAGTCGAGATGATTCTGAAGAAAATGAATAAACCAAAGAGTCTGATTAAATTTGTCCCTGATCGTCCGGGTCACGATTTTCGATATTCGGTTGACTGTACCAAGTTAGAAAAACTAGGGTGGAAGGCAAAGGTTGATTTTAATACTGGACTTGATCATACCGTCGATTGGTTTTTGAGCAATCTTCCTTGGGTTGAGCAAAAGCGCAAGCTTTTGCAATTATTTTGGAAAAAAGTTTATAAAACTTAAGTATTATTTTGATCGGATTTAGAATAGTTTTTCGTGTAATTAATCATTATTCAACCAAGGCATCATGTCGGTGTGGTGTCCGATCATTTTCCATTTTCCTTCTTCTTTGCGGAATGTATTTGTAGCGCGAATTGAAACTTTTTGGAGTTTGCCGGTCGCATCCGAGTTCTCGCCATTCTCAAGATTAATTACAACCGCGATATCTTGTCCAACTATAATATGCATATCACCGGGAACGATTACGCCGCCAATTTCGATGGCTGCTAATGCTTCCAAATGCTTAAGGACCTGATCCCACCCAATTTTTAAACCACCGACAGGTCCCATATATGTTACATCGTTCGCATGTGACCAAACGTCCTTCATTTCTTCCAAATCACCGGTAAAGAATGAATTTAATGCCACATAAAATTGTGTTGCTGCAGCCACAACCGCTTGCTTATTCGTCTCGGCACTATGTGCAAAATTTACAGAAGATAAACAACACATTACTAATAGACTCATGGAAAGAAATAGTGATATTTTATTTTTCATGTTTTTACTCCTCGAAAAATTCAGCAGATTTATTAACATTTTTAAAAATTGTATTCTTTATTTCCTGCTTAAACAAGGTAAAATAACGATATTAATAATCGTATCAATACCAGTAACGTAATGTGCGATATTGAAATTTAAAAATTAAAATTAGTCAAAATATCGGGAGACGTAAATGAAGTCAATTGTGAAGGCGAGTATGGTTGTTTGTGTATTATCTTTCGTATCTTTAGCAAATGCCGGTGACACTGCTAAGGAAGCGATTAAAGAAAGTAAATTATACGCACAAATGCGCATTCGTTATGAAGTCGTCGATCAAGATAGCCAAGCTTTAATTACCAAAAACGCTCATTCCCGAACAGCGCGCACTCGTGTTGGTATTAAATCAGGTGAGTTCAAAGGATTTTCTGCTCTTGTAGAGGGAGAATATGTTATTTATTTAGGTCCTGATAATTATAACGATACGGTCAATCGACGCGTTGAGTATCCTGTTGTTGCGGATCCTGAAAATATACAGTTAAATCAAATTTATGCCCAATATACCGGAATCCCAGACACAACAATACGGGGTGGGCGACAAGTGATTGAAATTGACAATCAGCGTTTTATTGGTTCCGTCGGCTGGCGGCAAAATAATCAGGTGTTTGACGCGGCAATAATCGCAAACTCATCAATTACCAATACCGAAATTAAATACGGATATATTTATAATGTGAATCGTATTTTTGGTGAGCAGTCAATCGCAGGAGATTGGAGATCGAAAAGTCATTTTTATAACATTTCAAATTCAAGCTTACCGATCGGTAAAGTGACAACATACGGTTATTTTCTAGATTTTGGCAACGACTCAGCTTCCAATTCAAGTCAAACATATGGCTTTAGTCTTAACGGAGATTTTGGTTTGAGTAATGATACAAAATTTAGATATTATGGAGAATATGCGCATCAATCAGATTTTGCCGATCATGCGACTAAGTACGATGCCGATTATTTTCATATTGCTCCCGCCATTGTCTGGCAAGGGTTAACAACCACAGTAGGTTATGAGGTTTTAGGCAGTGATAATCGTGTATTTGCGTTTCAAACTCCTTTAGCAACAGGACATAAATTTAACGGATGGGCAGATAAATTTTTGATAACACCCGTCGCCGGTCTTGAAGATATGTATTTTGATTTGAATTATAAAGTGACGAAATTAAAGGGAAATCTCAAAGTCATCAATGGTTTGATGGTGAATGCTCAATACCACAATTTTTCCGCAGAAAATGGAGGGATGAATTACGGTAACGAGATCGGTGTTTTTCTAAAGAAACCGATTCATGAACATGTGACAACGTCAGTAAAATATGCGTACTATGATGCGGATGAGTATCTTACGGATACACAAAAAATAACGTTTGATATTGAAATTTTATTTTAAGAATTTTGAATATTTTCTTAAAAGCATTAACTGAAAATTATGTTTCGTCGTAAATATTAATGTTTCTGCGATAGTTTTCTAAATAGACTGGCAACATCCATTTCTTTTTGCGGATCTCGTAACGAAGCTAATGCCCAGCAAGGTACAGCAGTATTTTCATGGTGTTCATGATGACACCACGTATTGTGTGGTAAAAAAATTAATTTTTGCCACCATGTTGCGCTGATAATATGGGTGGCTTCGGTTCCGACATGTTCCGTCCATACGCGCATACGAAAAACTGCCCAAAACGATGTAAAGATCGCTCCATACCAAAGGGCCAAAATCCACCACGTTTCAAAGTAAATGCATACTAAAATAAAACTCAAATTCATAATAAGTGGCCCTAATGTGTCACGAAATGCAACCGGCTGAGTTAAATAAATTATTAAGCCGACATGAGGGACAGCCCCACCAATAAAATCCATAATAAGATGTGAAGTTACTTTAAGGGATCGAAAGGGAAGTTTCCATTGCGGGATTAATTTTTTATGAATCAGTTCCGGATCATCAGGTGTTCCAACATTACGATGATGCATAAAATGAAATCGTCGATAGCCGTCTAATGGGGTTCCTAAAGGCCAAAGTCCCAATACTCCTGCCAACGCGTCATTAATAAAGCGATTGCGGCTTATTAACCGGTGCCCACCATCGTGTCCGAGAATTGACAGAGCGTGTTGGCGTGTCCCGATAATTAAAAGTGAAATGATAAATACAATAGGGTGGGGATAGCGATAAAAGGCATAAAAGCTAACAAGTATTACCAGCCAATCTAGTAATGCGCGCCATAACCATGGCCAAACTTTTGGTTTAATAACAACTTTAACACTGCTCATATGTTCTCCGTACTTTTGCACTTATACGGAAGTATACCACTTAATAGAATATATGTAAGTCTCTAAGTATAAGTTACAGAATAATTTACATCACTGATTTGCTAATTTGGATAAGACATAGTAATATTGCTAATACATGCGAACACAAGTTTTATAAACAACGTTAACAAAGTGAGGGCTTGTGCAAAACCCATTAGAAATTACTTTTCATGATTTGACCCGCAAAGATAAAATTGAACAAGTTATTCAGGAAAAATTTGAAAAATTGCAAAAACTTCGCGCCGACATTACAAAATGCCACGTATTTTTTGAGAAGCAAAGCAAGCATCATCAAAAAGCTAATAGTGTTATCGTCCGATTGGATATCAAAATTCCTCGTTTTCAGGACATTGTTGTCAGTGAAAAGTGTGAGGAAGATGATGCGTCGTTAAAAACAACGGTTATCAAAGTTTTTAAGCGCAGTCAGGACCTTTTGCTCGAAAAGGTCAAGTATCATCGTGATTTAAAGCGCGTGGGGACTAAAGAGATTTCGGCGGAAAATATCAATAATGAGCAAGAGGAAGAGGACGAAGATCTCGTTGAGGAAATCAAATAAATTTTGATTTATTGATAGCCTTATGATATGCCGCTTCTTTCGAAACTTTATTGACTTTAACTAATTCTGCTAAAGAATCATCCATTAAAATCATGCCTTGATTTCGATTCATTTGAATTTCATTATTGAGGCGAATACTTTCTCCGCTTTGTATGATATTACCGAGAGCGGAAGTGCGGATCAGGATTTCATACGCGGCATAACGGCGGCTTTGATCGACACTTGGCAAAAGTTGTTGCGCGATGATGGCCTTGAGATTATTCGCTAAAATATTTCGAATTTGATTTTTTTGGTTGGGACCAAACGCGTCAATAATGCGGTCAATGGTTTTGGCCGCTGAATTGGTATGCAATGTTCCAAAAACAAGAATCCCCATTTCACTTGCCGTTAAGGCCAATTCAATTGTTTCACGATCACGCATTTCTCCGACAAGAATAATATTGACATCACTTTTTGTCGCGGTTCGTAAACCGCTCGCAAAGGAAACCGTGTCTTTGCCAACTTCTCGATGTGTGATTAATGATAATTTATTAATATGAGTAAATTCGACTGGTTCTTCAATTGTAATAATTTTGCTATTAAAATTTTCATTGATGAAATCAATAATAGCCGCAAGGGTCGTAGATTTGCCGCTTCCTGTTGGTCCCGTGACTAAAACTAAACCAGAACGCCATTTCGCAAAATTTTTCACGGTATCAGGGAGATCCAACTCGGCAATAGAAAGAATTTTAGACGGAATAAGACGAAATACGGCACCTAATCCAAAGAAATGACGGAAATAATTCGCACGAAATCGTGCGTTGCCATTGTAGGTATACGCATAATCTAAATCGCCGTGTGATTGAAAATGTTTCCAATCCTCAGGCTGCGCAATTTGCGAAAGGAGCTTGACCATGCTTTCGGATGTGAGAATGTCAGAAGCCGCGGACACCAATGTGCCATTGACACGGATTTTGGGTTGCTGACCTTCTTCAAGATGCAAGTCCGAACCCTTTTTTTCAATCAAAGTATCAAATAAGGTGTCGATAAGAGGCATAAATTAAAGGATTGTCATTTCTTTCTGCAAATTGTTGGGATTTGTGGCGCGTTCCATCGCGTCGTCAATAGAAATCAATTTCTTGCTTAGCAACTCTTCTAAAGATGTGTCCATTAATTTCATTCCAAAAGTTTTTCCTGTCGAAATAACATTATTGATTTGCATTATTTTGTCTTCGCGGATCAAATTCGCCACACTCTGATTCACGATTAATATTTCATAAGCGGGGACGAGGCCTGTACCACCAACCTTAGGAATGAGTTGTTGACAGATGATTCCCCGCAAAGATTCGGAAATCATTTTGCGCATAACTGTTTGCTCATCAGCTGGGAATGAATCCACGAGTTTAGAAATGGTTTGAGCGGCATTGACGGTATTCATCGTTCCTAACACCAAATGTCCCGTTTCCGACGCACTGACAGCCAATTGAATTGTCGATAAATCACGCAATTCACTAACCACTAAAATATCGGGATCTTCGCGTAGTGCGGCACGTAAAGCATTATCCTGTGTCAATGTGTGCATTCCGATTTCACGCTGCGTAATTTGACATTTCTTAGGTTCATAAACAATTTCGATCGGTTGTTCGATGGTGATTATATGTTCCGGTCGGCTTTGATTAAGCATTTCAACTAAAACAGCCAGAGTTGTTGTTTTTCCGCAGCCAGTTGGGCCTGCAATCAAAACCAAACCTTGCGCCCATTTTGTTAAATTGATACAGGCATCCGTCATCCCAGTTTCAGCGAATTTTGGAATTTCCATCGGAATAACACGTGCTGTGATGTCGCTGCCATTGCGTTGTTTGATAATGGTCATGCGAAAGCGACCATAACCTACAATGGTATGCACATATTCCACATCACCGGTCGTTTCAAAATGCGCCATCATATTTTTAGGCAAGTTCGCTGTAATAAGGGTATCGATTTGTGCCGCGCTGATTTTTTCCGTCGTTGCGTTCTTAAATTTACCAAATTGTCGAAACGTAATCGGCTTATCAGCTGTCATATGCACATCACTGACATTTTCCTTGCGAGCAAATGCAAGGATTTCATTTAGGGAGCTGTTGGGTGTAATCTGGTCAGGGGGATCGAATGTTGGTGTGCCACGTCCCGTGGTACCAATAAAAGTACTGGGTAAACTTAACGAATCATTCTTAATCAGATCGTGATTTGACATAACTGTATTAAGTATATAAAGATAAAACGCAATAAACAAGAAAAGTCATAAAAATTATTTTCAATTTTAAATGCCTTGATAATCAATACCGTGCTTGATAGACTACGAAGCAAAATGGCACTCCGAATGATAAAAACAAAGCGCATCGACAAAGCTCCGCGTAAGCACATTGGTCTTGCGAAAAATGTCAAAAAAGGTCTTATTATTTTAAATACCGGCAACGGGAAAGGCAAATCCACTGCGGCGTTTGGAACAGCGATTCGCGCGATTGGTAGTGGATACAAAGTTGCGATTGTGCAATTTATTAAAGGAGATTGGAAAACGGGCGAAATCGAATTTCTTAAATCGATTCCGAAACAATGCCAAGTTTATGTTATGGGAGATGGGTTTACGTGGGACACAAAAAACTTTACCGCCGATGTTAAAACTGCGCAACGCGCTTGGAAAAAATGCCGCGCAATTTTGCATGATAAAACACATCAGCTAGTCATTTTTGATGAGATTATTTATGCCATTAATTATAATTTTCTTGATTTGGAAATTGTCATCACAGAATTAAAGAAAAAACCAATTTTTAAGCATGTCATTCTAACGGGTGGTCAGGCACACAAAAAACTGATTGCGATTGCTGATCTCGTTACGGAAATGAAATGTATCAAGCACCCCTATGATCGTGGGATTAAGGCGCAAAAGGGGATTGAATACTAAAATGTCTCCGCTCAAAAAAGTTCCCAAGAAGTATCAACCCAAAGGTTATGAAATTCTCTACGAAGATCGTGATATTTTTGTCGGTAATAAGGCCATCGGTTTTTTAACTGTCAGTGCTTTGTGGAATAAGGATACCACAATTCATCACGCCCTCAATGAATATGTCCGTAAAGGAGAAAGCAAATCCCGCAAATGTGTTTATGTTGTGCATCGACTCGATCAGGCAACTTCTGGAATTTTGATTTTCGCCAAAACGCAAGAAGCACAAATATTT
>JACKFJ010000010.1 GCA_020632535.1 Candidatus Omnitrophota bacterium
TAATAGGTTAGGTAATTGATTTTTGCGAATTTTTTCTTGTTGCGGTCGGCTTCCAGAATGAGATGTTCATCGCGGATTTTTTGCGCTTGCGCTTGTGCCATAGGCGCGAATCTTTCATTGGCATAAAAAGCAATTCCGGCAATAAATATGGCAAAAAATATCGCTGGCCGCGCGATTCGCCAAAAGTTCATGCCGCTGGCGCGCAGAGCAATAATTTCATTGTGATTATTGAGATTGGAATAGCAAAACAAAACCGCGATCAAGCATGTGATCGACGCTGTTTGGACGAGGACCACAGGTAAATAAGCGGCGTAATATTGGAGAATAATCGGGATCGCGACCTTTTGCGCGATAAATTCGTCGAGATTACTCGTCGCGTCGATTAAAACATACAGAAGGCAAAACATGATCATCGTCACGCTAAACACGAAGGCGATGGAAGTTGTGATATAGCGGTCAATAATACGCATGTTACATCCTTAATAAACGGTAATTGAGTAAAAAAGCAGCGGTAAAACCGATGATGTTGGGCACCCACATAATCAGATTGGCCGGCGCGACTTGCTGTAGACTCAATGCTTCGCAGCCGAGTGACAACAGATAATACGTCATAGCCAGCAAAATAACGATAAAAACATTTTTAGCGCGTTTATCCCGCTTGTTTGTGATAATTGAAACAGGAAATCCTAAAGCGATAAAAATAAGCGGTGAAAATGACCAAGTGATTTTACGCCAGTACTCGGTTTCAAGTGGGGCGGTTTTAACGAGCAGTTTTTCTAGGCGCGCGTGCTCGGTTGCAATTTCACTTAATGACATGCCTTTGGGTTTTTTGCCGATTTCTCTTTTACTTTCCGCGGACAAGTCGAGCGTCATAAAAAATGTTTGGAATGAGAGCTTATAAAAATTATTAGGATTTTGGAGATCCGGCTCGTCAGATGTGCCATCAATCAGTTTTAATATGATTTGATCCTTGCCCGGTACAGGGCTGAATTCTCCCTGTTTGGCGGTGATTGTTCGCGTCGGTTTGTCATTGGGTTGGGGCTGATAGATTGTGACATTGTAAAGTTTATTGTCATCGATACGATGAATAAACAGGATTTGTTTTTCAAACGATTTAATAAACACGCCCGGCTCCAAAAGCGCGGTCGGATTTCGTGAACCCAGCGTTTTGAGCATGACGCGCTGCTGATGATAAGAGTAGGGGATGATTCGATCACTTAAGATAAAAAGAAATAGGCTAAAAATGATACCGATGAATAATAGCGGAAGTAGTAGTTTTAAAAGATAAATCCCGCTGGCGCGAATCGCGATAATTTCATTATCTGATGAAAGGCGACTAAAGGCGAGGGTGATACCAACCAAACAGGCCAAAGGCAAAGTGTAGCCTAATAATAAAGGTACGGACATCAGAAAAACTTTGCCGATAATACTTAAACTTACGCCTTTGTTGATAACGAGATTGGCAAGCTGAATAAGATTGCCGAGTAAAAAGACAGACGTCAGCACGCCTAAAGCGAGAAAGAAAGGCACAATGCATTCAAAAAGGATATAGTTGCGAAGGACACGCATTAACTAGATTTGAGGGTTGCGATTGCTGTTGTTAACACATAAACTTGGTTGGCTCCGCCCGTTTTTAAGATCCGTGCTGCTTGCGATACAGTTGCTCCTGTCGTGTAAAGGTCATCCACGAGTAAAATATTTTTGTGACGGAACGTGTTGGGATGTTTCATTTTAAATGCGGCCTCAATGTTTGTCCAGCGTTCTTTTTGGCTTAAACGCGCCTGATTGGGTGTATGGCGAATACGGAGTAAGTTTTTGCTTTCGAGGGGAATGTTGAGTTCGTCTGCGATGATTTCCGCGAGCAATTGACTTTGATTATACCCGCGCTCGCGCTGGCGCGTCGGAAAAAGAGGAATCGGGACGATCAGATCGCAATTTTCAAAGTTCATGTGATAATCTCGCAAAAAGGATAGCAATTGGTCGCTTAAAAAATGGCGCAGGCTAGTTTTATGCCCGTATTTGAATATGTGCAGTATTCTTTGCATCGTGTCATTGTAAAGAAAGACGCCCCAAGCTTGGTTAAAGTCTAGCTGTGTTTCTTGACAGTTAAGACAGAATTTGTGATTGGGGTTTTCGAGTGGGCGGGAACAGCGGCGACAAAAAGGCGGACGGTTTTTTTGCAATTTGCTTTGGCAGACAAAGCAAAGCCGATGCGTTTTCTCGAGCGGATTGAGGTTTTTCTTGCAGAGAATACAACAGGCGGGGTAGACAATGCCAATAAGGCCGGACAATAAATCACGTAACACAGCGTGAATTTTAGCATACACAAATCCTTTGTAGCAAAGACTATTTATGTTTATAATGCTTTCATTTCCAAAACATGGAGGGATTATGCCGCAAAAATATGTGCGAGTTCTGCCGATTATTATAATGATGTTATGTGTTGGTTTTTTTTCCTCAAACAGCGAAGCTTACCTGAGCAATATTCAGATTGTCGATAAAAAAGATATTGGCAAAATCAGTGACGAGGCATTGACCGAGAAATATTTGGAAGTTGTCATAGAACTTGACGCGATTGTCGTTTCGCATATGGTTTTTGTTTTTAGCCCTAAAGAATATCAGCAATATAAGGATCTTTTGCGGTATCGTTATGAATTAAAAAGCGAACTTCAGCGCCGGCAATTGGAAATTCCTGTGATTGAACCAACGACTCATTAAGAAGAAAGGTTTTTATGACTGTAAGTCAAGGTATGGAAAAGGCAAGACAACGTCTTTTTACGATTTTAAAGAAAGACGCGTTTTTTTTAGGAAAGATTATTTTATCGTCGGGAAAAGAAAGTGATTATTATCTTGATGCCCGCCGTGTCACGTTAAATGCCGAAGGCGCGTATTTGTGCGCGAAAATTATTTTGGATATGGTCAAAGAAGACAAGTTTGATGCGATCGGCGGCCCGACATTGGGTGCGGATCCGCTCGTTGGCGCTTTGGGTGTCCTTTCCTTTGAGGCGAATAATCCGGTAAATACTTTTATTATCCGCAAAGCCCCCAAGCCGCACGGTAAACAACAGCAAATTGAAGGACCATTAATTCCCGACGGTGGAACAGTTATTCTAATTGATGACGTAGCCACAACGGGAAAAGCTTTTGTGGAATCTTTAGATGTTTTGACAAAGACCGGAATTCGTGTTCACAAATGTATTTGTATCATCGATCGGGATGAGGGCGCGAGGGAAGCGGTCAAGGTCAGAGGATGCGATTTGGTTTCAATTTTTAAAGCAGAGGAATTCTTGCGGTAAATAAGAGAAAATGATGAAGCAAATATTTCCAAAGAATTAATAAAAGTTTTTACCTTGGTTGTTTTATTTTTAAGGGTTACCCGCTCTATAGTCCTAAAGAAGTTGGAGATTTTCCAAAACAATTGTGCAAAGGAAAGTGAATAAATATTAAATAGCTTATGATTGAATTAATATTAATTGTAGTACTTTTATGTTCGGTATCATTAGTTAAGCGCATCCAGCTTAAGAAATATGAAAGCAATTTGGTTCATTTTTTTGCTCTTTTAGAGAATGCTTCAACAAAAAATCCATCTTTATTCACCCAAGGCCTAAAAATTCAAGGTCATTATCAAGGACGCAAAGTTATCTGTAAAGTGGCCTATAGTATCTTTTATGGATTCTCTGGCACCGGCGAAAAACGTAAAGTTGCATTACAGCCGTTAGTTCTTTACACAAAATTCTATCCTTGCCCAATTTATTTAGCCATCGAAACTTTAGATTGGGAATCGCGCAGTAAAGTGATAACTACGGATTTTGGTGGAGTTTGCGCATGTAAGCAGATTACAGAAAATACTCAGGTTTACAGTGATGGAAGAATATATTATTCTGATATTGGTGTGAGTGATGAAGGGCGCGGATTTAGGTTTACAGGATTTCCAACTTTAGATCCTAAACAGGATAAGCAGTCCTTATGGGCGCTCGTATTATTAGAGCTTTCTCGAGAGGAAGTTAAATATTTTCTAGATGAGTTGACTTTTGCGGCAGAAAGAATGGAACGCTTAGATATTGTTTGAAAAGGACTACCCCATTTAATAATCATTAACGAAGGGAACAAGAATGAGTTTAAACAGCGTAAACATCATGGGAAATTTGACGAGAGATCCGGAGCTTAAGTATACGCCGTCGGGAAAGTCTGTTTGCAGTATGTCCATCGCGAATAATCGCGTTTATACCAAGAACAATGAAAAGGTTCAGGAAGTTTCGTACTTTGACGTTGAAGTTTGGGGTGTGGTTGGTGAAAATTGTGCCAAATATCTCACAAAGGGCAGTGGTATTATTGTTGAGGGACGTTTGAAGCAAGATCGTTGGGAAAAAGACGGCAAAACGCAGAGCCGTGTTCGTATTTCGGCGAATAATGTGCATTTTTTAGCTAAGAAAAGGGATGATTCTTCCGGTTCCGGTGGATCACAGTCGATCGCGCAAAGTGAAGTTGCGGAAAATATGCCTCCTGCCGAATCTATTGCTTGGGATGAATAATGTGCGATCATTCAAGATGACATTTCACTGGAACGCTTGCCCAGCCTAAGCGGCTGGGCTGCGCTTGATGCTCGCCTCGCTCTGATACCATGCGAGCGAGTCTCGCAACATCCGGTTTGATGTCATCTTGAATGATCTTAAAATTTAGGTTACGTAATATGCAAAAAATTATTCTGGCTTCTGCATCCGCGCAACGTAAAAAATTGCTCGCCATGGCTGGAGTCGAATTTAAAGTTATTCCAAGCCGCGCGGAAGAACTTCACAAAATCACCGCCAATTGTTCAAATTTAGTCAAACACAATGCAATACTCAAAGCACGTGAAGTGGTTGGCCGCGTTAAACAAGGTCTTGTTATCGGCGCGGATACGCTCGTTTATGCGAGTCATCGCCGGATTATTGGAAAACCACGCAACCTTACGCATGCCAAAACAATTTTACAAACTTTATGTTCAGGACCCCATTGGGTTTACACCGGTGTCGCGATTATTGATGCTGCGACAGGCAAAATGGTCGTGGATTATGAAAAGACAAAAGTCTTTATGCAAAAACTTTCCAGTGATGAGATCAGTCGGTATCATCAGATTACGAATCCTTTAGATAAAGCGGGCGGGTTTGATATTGAAGGGCGCGGCGGACTTTTTATTCATCGCATTGAAGGATGTTATAGCAATGTCATCGGCCTACCTTTACCCAAGTTGCGTGTGATGCTTAAAGAGTTTGGTGTGAAAATATTATGAAAAATTTGTCATTCCCGCATGCTTTAAGCGGGAATCCATGTTTTTAAAATGGATCCCCGCTTGCGCGAGGATGACAATGGTAATATATGAAAAAAATCCTTTTAGTTTTGTTTACGATCTTTCTTTCCGGTTGCGCGAGCGAATATAATTTAGCGACGGGCAAAGAAGAACGGTTGTTTTATAGTAGCGAGAGAGAAAGCAATCTTGGCGCTGCGGTAGCTGAACAAATAGCCAAGGACATGAAGTTTGTTAATGACATTGACAGCAATAATCGCGTCAGGGCTATTTTTGATCGTCTTGTCGCAGTGAGTGATCGCAAAGATTTAGTGTACACGATTCGAATTGTCGACGATGATACGGTTAACGCGTTTAGCATCCCCGGAGGGTATGTTTATATTTATAAAGGTCTTTTAAATAAGCTTAAAGATGATGATCAAATCGCCGGTGTTCTTGGGCATGAGATTGCGCACATTACCGCCAAGCACGCTTTAAAACGAATACAAAAGTCTTACGGATATACTTTATTGCAGGTCGCGGCCATTGGATCGGGTGATGGAGATCTCGCACAGGGTGTACATGTGATTTTAACCAGTTTGTTTTTTGCGTATTCACGCGAAGATGAATATGAATCAGATGAGCTGGCGGTCAAGTATACGCGCAAGGCGGGCTTTGATCCAAAGAAGATGATTGATGTTTTGGAAGTTCTCAAAAAAGAAGAAGAAAAGTCGCCAGTGCGAAGAGCCAATTATTTTCGTACACATCCGTATCCAAATGAACGCATAGCGGTTGTAAATAAAACGGTTAATGGTCAAATCGGTTTTCGTGATTATTTGAACTTGACGGGAAGTGATCGAAAATGAAAAAAGTTATACCATTGCGAGGAGCATTAGCCAGAAGTTCCATCGCGAGGAGAGTTAACCTAGTGTCCCATTGCGAGGAGCGTAGCGACGCGGCAATCTCATATAGATTTCTTCGTTGGCCGTCGGCTTCTTCACAATGGAATTCGCACTTTTTAGGACTCGCAATGATTGCGATTCTGGTTTTGATGTTCAGTGGTTGCAGTCAGCGCGCCAAAGAAAACAGGGCTTGCTTTAAAGATAACTGTTACGTGGTAGACCTCGCGATTTCCGACGAGGAAAAGGAAAAAGGTCTGCAGAATCGAGATCATTTGGCGAAAGATCGCGGAATGTTGTTTGCTTTAGCAGGCAATGCTCCGCAAAAGTTTTGGATGAAAAAAACCCTTATCCCTCTGGATATTCTGTGGCTTGATTATACTGGTCAGATTATTTTTATTGAACACGCGGCTGTCCCTTGTGAAAAAGATCCTTGTCCTGTCTATGGCCCTTCTGTGCCAGCGTCGTATGTTTTAGAAATTAATGCGGGGGACGCGGCGCGATTAGATATGCGCGTCGGAGATCGAATAGATATACGCATTTCGAAATAAAAGCGTTTGACACTTTGTTGAAAATTTATATAATGAGCCACCATGTTGTCCTTAAATCATTTTCGCAATAATATTTTTAAGCACAAATTTAGCATAGGCATTTTTTGTCTTTTCTTTCTCGCCACCGCTTTATTCGCTGGGTTTGCCCATAATCACAGCGACGATCCTTTCCATGCTCAGGAACACACAAGTTGTCCTGTTTCTATTTGGGTTCATACACCATTTGCTAATATTTCAATTTTCACATTCGGACTTTTTGCACTGCTTTTCATCGGGATGATTTATTCGGTTTTATCCGATCCATTTCTTTCTATACATTTCTTCACGCGATTTTCTCGCGGACCTCCAAATTACTTCTTATAATTCTCGTTTTAATTTTTAAAGTTAAATATTTTTCTTTAGGGGGGAACTATGCAGAGATCTTTTATTTTAAAGATATTCTTAGTGTTGTGTTGGCTTTGCGGGACGATTGTTCAATCTTCTTCATTGGAAGCAAGTGATAATTTGGCAGCGGATGTCGAAGCCATGAAAGTACAAATGGAAAATGTGCAGAGAGAACACAATGAAATGATCCGAAAGATGCAGGAGCGGATTGAAATTTTAGAGAAACAAAAAGAAACCCGAATTTCTGAAATAGAAAATAAAGAAGAGTTCAAAAGGGAAATTATTCGGGACAAGAGAGCGGAATCTGCTGTGGGCACGAGATCAGACTTATTTTCTAAACAAGTTGGATTTGGCACAGTGAGGCTTATGGATATTTCTTTTGATAGTCTTTTTACCGCGGGGGGATCAACTGCTAATGATAGTGGAATTGATCTTCTTCAGGCAGGTGCCCATGATCCTAAAAAAAGGGGATTTACTGTTCAGAATTTAGAATTTTCTATGCAAGGGGCGATAGATCCGTACATCAATGGGGAGGCGCATATTATTTATCAAATTGATAAAGATGGCGAATCATCACTTGAAGTGGAAGAAGTTTTTTTGACGACACAAACTTTGCCGTTTGATCTCCAAGTTAAAGCCGGAACTTATTTTACTGAATTTGGACGGTTGAACACACAGCATCCACACAGTTGGGATTTTGTGGATCAGCCAATCGTGAATAGTCGTATGTTTGGTGGAGATGGTTTACGCGGTCCAGGGGCTCGATTATCTTGGCTTGCGCCTTTGCCATGGTATTCAGAGGTATTTGGCGGTGTTCAAAATGCAAATGGAGAGACGGCCTTTAGTTTTCTTTATGTAGCAGGGGAAGACTTTGCTGGTAATACTTTGATTGCGCGAGATGTACAATCAACTAAAGATTTGCTTTATTCGACACGCTGGCTAAATTCTGTGGATCTCAGCGAAGAACTGACTCTCAATCTTGGTGCTTCTTCACTCTGGGGGCCTAATTCCAGCGCGACTGAGACACAGACGAGAATTTATGGAACGGACATTTATTTAAAATGGAAACCGGTCGTCAATGAAAATGGATCCCACTTTGTCAGCTGGCAGACCGAACTCATAAAACGAGACTATGAAGCTGGTGAAGATAAAATTAAACTGAAAGATTCGGGAATATATACACAAATGCTTTGGGGATTTAAGCAAAACTGGGTCGCTGGTTTAAGATATGATCTTGCTGATGGAAATGGCGAAGCCACTGATTATCTGCGAGATCGACGGGATCGTGTGTCTTCTAATTTAACATGGTATCCTACGGAATTCTCAAAAATACGCCTTCAGTACAGTTACGATCGGGCCGAACATATTAATGAAGACCGAGATGGTGATGAACATTCTCTATGGCTTCAATATGGCTTCAATATGAATTTATATTAGGGGCGCATCCTAAACATAAATTTTAACTTCAATGAATAGAATTTTATAGGGGAGTAATCATGAGAAAATTATTGTTTATGGTCATTATTTTTATGGCTTCGTTATTTATTATTCAAAATGCAGCTGCAGCATTTGAAAAGAAAGTGGAAATCGTAACAACAACATCCGACATCAAGTCAATTGCAGAGATGATAGGTGGAAATAAGGTCGAAGTTTTAAGTTTAACGGTCGGAACTCAAAATCCGCATTTTATTGATCCTAAGCCTAGTTATATGTTAAAGGCTAGGAAAGCAGATCTTTTTATTAGTAATGGTCTGGAATTAGAGGTGAGTTGGGAAAGTTCTATTATTGAAGGATCACGTAACTCAAAAATTAAAGTTGGAGCGCCAGGGTATCTTGATGCCTCACGTGGTATTCAACCTCTGGAGATTCCTCAAATGGTGGATCGCTCTAGCGGGGATATTCACGTTTTTGGAAACCCACATTACATATTGGATCCGATTAACGCAAAAATTGTAGCTAGAAATATTGCGGAAGCTTTATCCGCACTGTTACCACAACAGTATGAATATTTTCAGCAGAATTTATTTGAGTTTAATAAGAAAGTTGACCAGAAGATGTCGGTTTGGCGTGGCAAATTAATGCCTTACGATGGGGAAAGAATTATTACTTATCATAAAACTTGGTCGTATTTTGCAGCAAGATTTGGGTTGAAAATTGTCAGTCAGCTTGAAACTAAGCCAGGTATTCCTCCTTCGGCGAATCATTTGCGAGAAATTATTGAGCTTATAAAAAACAATAAGATCAAAGTTATTCTTCAGGAGAATTTATATAGTGATGATGCGGCAAAATTTGTTGCTAAGCGAGCAGATGTTCATATTGTAAAGGCACCAACTTCTGTGGGCGCTATCAGGGAAGCAGGGGATTATTTTACCCTTATTGATATTATTGTGGATAGGGTTGTTGGGGGATTTTCTCATGATTGAATTTATTCAAATTATGATGTTGCCGTTTTTGGCGTGTCTGGTTCTTGCTGGAATTCATTCGTATTTAGGTTTTCATGTTATTGAACGACAGGTCATTTTTGTTGATTTGGCGTTGGCGCAAATAGCGGTTCTTGGCGCGAGTTTTGCCTTGATCATAGGAAAAGATTTCGATGGTGCGATTGCATACTGGCTTTCCTTAAGTTTTACGATTGTTGGCGCAGCGATTTTTTCTTTAACGCGTTTTAAAAAGGAACGGATTCCTCAGGAAGCGATTATTGGTATTACGTATGTGGTGTCAGCTGCGTTGGTGATTTTGGTTTTGAGTCGATCTGGGGAAGGAGATGAACATATCAAGCAATCACTCGTCGGCAATATTCTTCTGGTGAGTTTTCCGGAAGTTGTTAAGATTGCGGTAATTTATATGGTGGTCGGAATTATTCATTATATTTTTAGAGAAAAGTTTTTTATGGTTTCTTCTAAGAATGCGCAGAAGGCTTTCGGAAATGGAATTAATGTGAAGTTTTGGGATTTTCTTTTTTATGTGACATTGGGGATCGTTGTCACAAGTTCGGTAAAAATCGCCGGCGTGCTACTGGTGTTTTCATTTTTAGTTGTGCCGGCGGTGTGTGCGATGCTTTTTACTGATAAATTGAAAGTGCGGCTAATTCTCGGGTGGCTTGTGGGATTTATCGTCAGCGTATTAGGAATAATCGTGTCATATTTTTGCGATTTACCAACGGGCGCGTGTGTGGTCGCGACATTTGGTGTGGTATTGATTGTGCTTACGCTTTTTTCGGGCGGTAAATATGCGTGCTAAGACCGAAGAAGCTTTCCGCGCTTTCCATGACCGTTTCCGACAGCGTTGGATGAGGATGAATCGAAAGTTTTAAATCAGAAACAATAGCTCCCATTTCAACCGCCAAAACACCTTCGGAAATCATTTCTCCCGCTCCCACTCCGCAAATAGCCATTCCCAGAATGCGTTCTGTCGTGGGATCAATAATCATTTTTGTTAAACCGTCGGTGCGATTTAATGTGACGGCACGACCGGAAGCCGCCCACGGGAATTTCACGACCATCACTTCGCGGCCTTTGGCTGCCGCTTCAGTTTCGGTTAATCCGCACCAAGCAATTTCTGGATCAGTAAAGACAACCGCGGGAATTGCCTGCGGCTCAAAAGCGACTTTGTGTCCGGCAATTGCTTCAACGGCAACGCGGCCTTCATGCGAAGCTTTGTGCGCAAGCATAGGATCGCCGGCAATATCGCCGATCGCATAAATTTTGGGATCAGTTGTTTGTCGTTGGCCATTGACTTGCACAAAACCGCGATCGGTCAATGTGACCTTGGTTTTTTCAAGGCCTAAATTTTTGGAATTGGGCTTGCGGCCGATAGCGACTAAGACTTTGTCATACTCTTCGGAGGAAATATTGCCTTCCTTATCTTCAAACGTGACTTTGATGCCGCTCGTAGTTTCTTCCATTTTAGTGACCTTGGTATTGACTTTCACGGCGCTAAAATGTTTTTTGATACGGTTCTCTAAAATGACACCGAGATCGCGATCAACGCCAGCTAAAAGACTGGGGAGCATTTCAACAATTGAAACCTTACTGCCGAGCTCGCTATAAACTGTTCCTAATTCCAAACCAATGTATCCGCCGCCTAAGACAAGAAGTTTTGCCGGAATATCTTCCAAATTCAAAGCTGTCGTTGAATCAAGAATGCGCGGGGACGTTGGAGCAAAGGGAAGTGTGATCGGATGTGATCCGGTCGCGAGAATGGCATTGTCGAATGTCAAAGTGATTTCGGTGCCGTCGGTTTTTTTGATATGAATGGATTCGGAACTTAAAAATGTCGCGCGACCTTGAATAAATTTGATTTTGCGCTGTTTTGATAAAACGCCCAAACCACCGGTCATTTGGCTGACAACTTTGTTTTTCCACGTGCGTACTTGATCGATGTGAATTTTGGGTTCGCCAAAGTCAATACCGATTTCTTTGGCATCGCGTGCTTCAGAAAGAATTTTGGCCGCGTGTAAAAGGGCTTTTGATGGGATACAGCCGCGATAGAGGCAAACTCCGCCGGGATTGGGTTCGAGATCAACAAGGGTGGTTTCCATACCGAGATCTGCGGCTAAAAATGCTGCTGCGTATCCGCCCGGGCCGCCGCCGATAACTACAAGTTTTGTGTGTTCTGGAGATGTCATATTACATTTCTTTCTTTTTTTATCTCTTCGTTCGCAGTTTTAAAGCGAGTGAGTAATTAATCTTTATCCAATGCCATCAAATGCAGGCTGTTCTATAGCTTCGACAATAAAACGCAAGAAACGCGCCCCGTCAGCGCCATCGATCAAACGATGATCATACGAAAGCGATAATGGAAGCATAAATCCGGGTACAAAGTTGCCGGTATTATCATAAACCGGTTCCATTCGCGCGCGCGCGACACCGAGAATAGCGACTTCTGGCCAATTGACAATCGGAGTAAAGTTTGTTCCACCGACGCCGCCGAGATTCGAAATTGTAAATGTACCACCGCGCATATCATCGATGGTTATTTTCTTTTCGCGGGCTCGTTGAGCACTTGCGTTAAGTTCTTGTGAAAGTTCTAAAACGGTTTTCTTGTCAATGTCACGAAGGACAGGAACAAGAAGACCATTGGGCGTATCAACAGCGACGCCGATATTATAAAATTTTTTATAAATTGTTTCGCCTGTCGCCATGTCTACGCTCGCGTTAAATTGCGGAAACTTATTTAGCGCTTCAGCGACAATTTTCATCAAGAAAGGCGTGATCGATAGTTTGCGTTCTGGTGTAGAGTGCTGTTTGCGCAATTTTTCGATTTTGGTGATATCAGCTTTATCAAATTGCGTGACGTGTGGGATCGCGCTCCAAGCATGAGTCAAATGTTCCGCGGTTTTTTTGCGGATATTGTTCATCGGCTTGCGTTCAATTTCGCCGTATTTTGTAAAATCAGGAAGTGGCGGCGCGGCGACGGTACTCGCGGAACGGCCGGCACCAGATGTAATCAAAACTTTAGCGTGAGCCTTCACATCGTCTTTGGAAACGCGTCCACCCGGACCTGTTCCCGCGACTTCGCCTAAGTTGACACCGATTTCGCGGGCCAAACGACGTACTGATGGAGCCGCGGCCACTTCTTTGGTAACAATAATCGCGGTTTGCATCACAGGCGCGTTCGGTTGTGGTGTTGGCGCGGATTTTTGTACGGGCGCGGTTGATGTCGGGACTGCAGCTGTTGATTGCGCGGTTGGAGATGCCGGTTGAGCCGCAGGTATAGTCGATGCGGTCGCGCCGGAATCGATTTTCATGACAACTTGTCCGACATTGACCTTGGTGCCTTCCTTAATTAAAATTTCTTTAACAACACCGCTGACAGAAGAAGGGACTTCAATGGTGGCTTTATCTGTTTCCAGCTCGAGCAATGATTGGTCTTTTTTAACGGTTTGTCCAACGGTCACTAAAATTTTAACCGCGGTGCCGGATGTAATATTTTCGCCGACTTCGGGAATTTTAAATTCGATAATTCCACCGGGACTTCCTTTTGCCGTTTGCTGAGAGTCCGGCGCGGCTGTAGGCTCTTTTGGAGCAGATTGTTGTTCTGGTGCTGCAGCAGGGGCGGCGTCGGGTTTTATCTGAGTATCTGGTGCTGGAGTCGTGGTCGCGTCACCGGCAAAGGCTCCTTTGCCATCATCAATTTTCATGACAACCTGTCCAACATTGACCTTGGCGCCTGCTTGGATCAAAATTTCTTTGACAACACCGCTGACAGAAGAAGGGACTTCAATGGTGGCTTTGTCTGTTTCCAGCTCCATGAGCGATTGGTCTTTTTTAACGGTTTGCCCGACGGTCACTAAAATTTTAACCGCGGTGCCGGATGTAATATTTTCCCCAACTTCGGGAATTTTAAATTCAGTAAGCATAAAAGTTCCTTTTGAAGTTTATGTCATTCCCGCCTGTGGCCGTAGGCTACAATCTTTTAGCGGGAATCCACTCTTTATGTATGTGGATCCCCGATTAAAGATTTCGGGGATGACAGTTTGTTACGAAATCATCGGATTTAATTTATCCGGATTGATACTTAAGTCTTTCGCCGCAGTTTTTAAAACGTCAGCGCTGATTTTCTTTTCGCGATACAAGCTGCCGAGCGTCGCGTAAACAATGTGACGGCTATCAACTTCAAAGAAATCGCGAAGGGCTTTGCGGCTTTCACTGCGGCCAAACCCGTCGGTACCTAACGAAACCAATTTGCGCGGAAACCAGCGGCTAACCGCGTCCGGTAATGCTTTCATATAATCAGAGGCGGCGACAAAAACGCCGTCTTCTTTTTCAAGTAAGCTTGTGATGTAAGGAACTTTGGGTTGCTCTAATGGATGAAGCGTGTTCCAGCGTTCAACATGAAGAGCTTCGCGTCGGATTTCATTGTAGCTTGTGACACTCCAGACATCGGTGCCGACATTGTATTTTTCTTCAAGGATTTTTTGTGCTTCCAAGACTTGATTCATGATTGCCCCACTGCCGAAAAGTTGCGCGCGCAATGTCGCGCCTTTTTTCACAGAGGCTTTGAATTTATACATTCCCTTGATAATGCCTTCCTTAATACCTTCAGCCGTTGGCATAACCGGCATGGGATAATTTTCATTACCGACCGAAAGATAATAAAAGACACTGTCTTGCTTTTCATACATGCGATAAATGCCATGACGAATAATGACCGCTAATTCATACGCGAAAGCTGGATCATATGCCAAGCAATTGGGAACAGAAGAAAGAAGAAGATGGCTATGGCCGTCCTGATGCTGCAAACCTTCGCCGTTTAATGTTGTGCGTCCGGATGTTGCTCCGACGAGAAATCCACGGCAGCGCATATCCGCGGCCGCCCAAATCAAATCGCCGACACGTTGCGGCCCAAACATGGAGTAATACGTATAAAACGGGATGGTGTTGATGTTTTGCGTTGAATACGCAGTTCCCGCGGCGATAAATGAAGACATGGAACCCGCTTCATTGATGCCTTCTTCCAAGATTTGACCGTCAACGGCTTCCTTGTAATAGAGCAAGCTATCTTTGTCTACTGGTTCATAAAGCTGGCCGACGTGCGAATAGATACCGCATTGGCGGAATAAAGATTCCATACCAAACGTACGGGCTTCGTCGGGAATAATCGGAACGATGAGTTTACCGAGCGTTTCGTCTTTTAAAAGTTTGGTCAAGATACGAACATACGCCATGGTTGTCGAAACATCACGACCCTCAGTACCTTTATAAAATTCTTCAAAGAGTTCTTCGGACGGCGTTTGCATCGCGATTCCGGACGCGCGTCGTTGTGGGACATATCCGCCCAAAGCTTTGCGGCGTTCACGGAGATATTGCATTTCTTGTGAATCTTCTGGTGGTTTAAAAAATGGGGTTTGTGCGACTTCATCGTCGGATATCGGAATGTTAAAGCGGGTACGAAATTCTTTGAGTTCGTCTTCGTTGAGTTTCTTTTGCTGATGAGAAATATTCTTGCCTTCACCGCTTTCGCCTAAGCCGTAACCTTTAATCGTTTTGGCGATAACTACGGTTGGAGCGCCTTTAAAATCTACGGCCGCTTTGTAAGCCGCGTATACTTTTTCTGGATCATGGCCGCCGCGTTTCATTTTGCGTAAGGCCTCATCGGAAAGATTTTTGAGCAAGTCAAGGATTTTGGGATCATCCTTTGAGAAATCGTTACGAATATACGATCCGGTTTCGACAGAATACTTTTGGTATTGTCCGTCGACGATTTCTCCCATGCGTTTGGCCAAATGACCATCAGAATCTTTGGCTAAGAGCGGATCCCAATCACTGCCCCAAATGACTTTAAGGACGTTCCACTGCGCGCCGCGAAAAATGGCTTCGAGTTCTTGAATCATTTTGCCGTTACCGCGTACGGGTCCGTCTAAACGCTGGAGGTTGCAGTTGATGACAAAAATAAGATTATCCAATTTTTCACGGGAGGCCATGGTGATCGCGCCCAATGTTTCCGGTTCGTCGCATTCGCCGTCGCCGATAAAAACCCAAATTTTGTGATCATCTTTTGCTTTTAAACCGCGGTCTTCCAAATAGCGGTTAAAGCGCGCGTGATAAATCGACATGATTGGACCAAGTCCCATCGAAACGGTGGGAAATTGCCAAAAGTTCGGCATAAGCCAAGGATGTGGATACGATGAGAGTCCGCCGCCCGGTTTAAGTTCTCGACGGAAGTTTTCCAAATGTTGTTCAGTCAAGCGGCCTTCGATAAAAGCGCGACTATAAACGCCGGGAGAAGCATGACCTTGGAAATAGACAAAGTCGCCGCAAAAATCTTTGGTTTGGGCGCGAAAGAAATGGTTAAAACCGATTTCGACTAATGTCGCCGCTGACGCGTAAGTTGAAATATGTCCGCCGATACCCGCTTCTGCGTGGTTGCCGCGAATGACCATGGCCATCGCGTTCCAACGAACCAAGCTTTTGATGCGACGTTCGATTTCGCGATTGCCTGGGAAAGGTGGTTGTTTTTCGGGTGTTATGGTATTGACATAGGGAGTGTTGACTGCGAAAGGGAGGGTGACGCCGGCTTCTTGAGCTTTGATCTGCAATTGCTGTAAGATCCTCTGAGCCTGCTCTTTACTGCCGTGCTTTAATACATAATCCAGAGATGTAAGCCATTCTTGGATCTCAATTTCTTCGACTGATACTGATGAACTTTTATTTACACCGTCCGACATACGTTTAACCCTTTCAATATGATAGCAAAGATATGATTTCTAAATTGAAGAACGTATTTTATATCGGAAAGGTGAGGTTGGCAAGCATATTGTCATCCCCGAATGTTCTCATCCCCTCGAACCGGGGATTTCCGTTGGTCATCGGGGATCCATTTATTGAAAGTGGATTCCTGCTTTCGCGGGAATGACAGAGTACATTTTAACAAGGACTCGCGCTCTTCGCGGCTCGTCCTAACAAGGACTCGCGCTCTTCGCGGCTCGCAATGGGTGCTATTATTAGTGACTCGCAATGAACATTATTTTGTTATCTTCGCAATAGTAATTCTCACGGCGCGGTGCGGGCGAGACGTCCCGCTCCGCTAGTCCCTCCAACATCGGCACTACAAGTTTCTGCATATACTCGACTTGAAAGAGAAAGTTCAAATTCGAGACTAGACGTATTATAATTTCCTCCCCTTAAGCCACATCCTGAATTTTGGTTGACGCCTCTAGCAGTGGTCGCATTTATTCCCGGCCAGTCCGTATTGGTCGCATTGCCTTCATAACTTGTCGTAGTTGTTAATGTTCCATTTCCATGTGTTCCGGTAAAAGCTCGACCAATTGAAGAACCCGCACTTACGACTCTTTCAACAGCATTGCCTGTTAATTCCATATTGCCATAATAGCCGGCTCCGGCACTTTTGCGATTACTCGCATTGGTAGCCGCAAAACCCACTCTTAAAGCGCCTGCGATCGTATTATTATAAACAGTTAGCCCTTCTCCACTTTGACCGGCAGTTTCAGAAATTCGACCGTCATTAACAATGGAAGAAGCTAATGTAATATTACTGGATCCCCAAGCATATTCTCCTGGGATAGGCGTCAAGGGGCCGCGGGCTGCTTTTGTATATTCCAGTTCGGTATAAGGACGTAATCCTGACCAATCAGCGTAAGCTAATAAATCCGTCCAGTAACACCAAGTCATTTCAACGGCATGTCCATCATTGGCTTCATTAAAAACACCATTATTATTAAGATCATTTCCAAAAACTATAGTTGTTGGGCTGGTTCCATTGCCGGAAGCGGGAGCTCGAATACTTGTACGGGATGTTGGAGTGGTGCTGTCTCGCATAACATAATAGTTGGCAATCGTGTTGCCGCTTACAGTGGCATGAACACGAGTTCCCTGTTGAACTCTTGACAATGTATTTAAGAAATCCACGTATTGCCCATTAGTCAGTTCATATTTCATCAAATAAAAAGCATTATATCCTTTGGGAAATGCTGCGGGAATTGGGCCGGTTTGATCACCCGATGAAAAAAATATACTATCGTAATAAAGATTTCCTGCAGAAGTTCCGACTGTAATAGCGGCTTCAGATGTTATTTGGTAAGTGGTAGTATCTGTTGGGTAAGTATAAAAACGATCTTGATCTACACCTCCAGAACCTATATAAAATGACCCTTCGGGAATGTAGACCATTTCGATACCAAATACTTTCACTTGAACGGTGTCCGTGTCTGCAATCCCACTACTGCCGTAGTCAACAGTAAGGCGAACCTTTTGCGATGAAAACGTCCCATTCCCCGTTGCTGTTCGTGAAATAAACGCGCCGACTTTATCTGATGGAATGACAATTTTAAGATCGCTGTTGGTGCCTGGTGATGTATTGGTGGGATTGGTTCCAGCGGTATAAAGTAAACCATGTTTCCAAGGTGGAGTGGAATTATTAATTTTTACAAACACCCACGCCGCGTCATGCCGACCATCATTCTTTCGCCATGAGTGATCCCATGAAATATTAAATTGCACGACCATGGTGTTTGCCGTCGGATTGCGGTCTTCGAGGGTGACATTGCTTATGACAAGATTATTGGCAAACGCGGGGGTGGCAATACAAAGTGCCACCATTGCGAGGAGGCCGAAGGCCGACGTGGCAATCCAACAATTCCATTGCGAGCCCCGAAGGGGGTGTGGCAATCTGAAAAACCCATTGCGAGCCCGAAGGGCGTGGCAATCTCTCATGGATTGCTTCGTCACTACGTTCCTCGCAATGGGAGTTATTGTTCGGGGCTCGTAATGGGCAAGAATATTGTCATCCCCGAATGCTCTAATCCCCTCGAACCGGGGATTTCCGTTGGTCATCGGGGATCTATTTTTTGAAAGTGGATTCCCGCTTTCGCGGGAATGACGGATGTGATCAAGTTTCTTCATTTCACTTTTTATCCTAATAGATTGCCGCGTCGCTTCGCTCCTCGCAATGGGAGCTATTTAAATAATTGAATCAGGATATAAATTTTATTGTTTTTATGTTTGTATTAAATTGCTGAATATCGTCCCGGCGCGATGATGTTTTTAGGATCGATGGCCTGTTTAATCGCTTTTTGCATAATCCAAAAAGGTTGATCGGACTTGATGATTTCTTGCATGTGATCGACTCCGGTGCGATACGGATGAAACCCGAGCGCGATGCCTTCTTTGAGAAGCTCATTAAAACAATTCTTGGCGCGGAGAGTGTCTTCGGCATTTTGCGGATCAAAAATAATGGGCACGGTGCTGTCAAAGCAACGGTCAGACACACTGGTCAATGTAATGAGCGGTTCAATAAGATGCTTGGCACAAACGGTATGAACAAATTCAACATACTGACGGACGGTCGCGGGTATCATGGGCACAAGTGGCGCGTACCAAAAGAGTCCGCATCCATCGCGGGCGGGATTTAAATCTGTGGTTTTGGGCAGGCCATTGGGCAATTTGCGGTAACACAATGGCATGGCGACTTGACTCGGAGTTCCTTCGAGAATATCAAATGTCATTTTCATTTTCTGAATACGATTCAAAGGGCTCGCGCTAATCGAACGCGGCAACACGGATAATATTTTTTCTAAAATATTTAATTGTATTCGCGACATGAAAATCAATCGTTTTGTATGCGGATAAATTCGTTCTTTGAGCAGTTGAGTCGCGGTCGCGACGATTTCTTTTTTTCCATAAAATGATCCAAGGCAAGTCCACGTCGCAAAATTCATATCATGCGCCATTTTTTTGAGCATGGGGATAAAATCATTGGGCGCGCTTTGGATTTGTTCCAACGGATAAGGCGCACTCATGGAAAGCAAGCGCAGAGAGTTCATCAAGTTAATCGAACCGGCCACGCCGCCTAACTCGCGCAATGTTTCCTGAATGATGACAACCGCTTTTTCGAGATCAGCTTCGGATTTCATTTCAAAAACAAATGCGCCGATTTTTTCGGGACGAGCAGCGAGTTGAATGGTCATCTTTGTGACGATGCCAAAGTTGCCCTGCGAAAAAATGCCATCAAGGTAAGGCCCGAATCCCCATTTAAAAACGCGGTCAACACTTTCGCAACCATTTTCATAGAGTGGGGAATGATATATTGTCGCATTGGGCAAAACAGCTTCAATATTTTGAATGGCTAAAAAATGATCGGTGACCGGTGTAAGCCCATATCCACGTTCGAGCGCGTTGCCCATAATGCTTCCGTGGGGGCCAGCGCCAGTCGTTGGGGTCAAATATTTATTTCCGTTTTCGTGAAGAAAATCGCAAAGCATTTGCTGTGTGACACCGGGCTCGATGGTGACAATGCCTAAGTTGGCGTCAAAATGTGTGATTTTGTTCATTTCGGACAAGTCAACAATCACAGAGCCGTTTAATACGGGGTTGGATGTGCCGTATCCCCAGTTATTACCTTTGCTGATTGGATAAAGAGCTAAGCTGTAGGTTGAGGCGATTTTGATGATTTTGATAATATCGTCAGTGCAGCGCGGTAAGACTGCGGCAGGAATTTCGCGCTGTGTCCCAGACGTATCATATTTATATTTTTGAATACGGTCTATCGCTGTCAAAACCCGTTGTGGTCCGAGGGCGATGCGAAGTTCGTCAAGAGCAAGAGGTAAGGAATCCATTGAATTATTCATTTGCTGATGGGTAAATGTTGCGAATAATTTTGCCCCACATAAAAAAGAAATCATGCAGTTTGATGACAAACCAGATGATAAATAAAAACATATTCACGAACAAAAATCCTAACGGTAACACATCAATTCCGTAATCGGGGAGAAAGTCAATAATACTAAAATAGCAGAGAAAATAAGCCCAGAAGAGCAGGCGGCATTTTTGTTGTTCGCCCTTGTCGGCAATCTTTCTGGCGTGAATAAATAAATTGGTAAAAGCGGCGAGCCCGTAAATGGCGAAGAATATCAAATAGATGGGGTGGAGTTTTCCGGCGTGAAACCAGTATCCCCATGAATAATGATAGGCAGTTGTGAGTAATTGATCAGTTAAAAGTAATGGAAAGAAAACAACAACACCGAATAGATAGCCAAATTTGACGTATTTGATCTGGGATTTGAGAGAAAGGAAATTGACGACCAGATGATACGACGCGACTGACAAAAAGATACAACCAACATAGGAAAAACGGGAAACAATTGTTGCGGTTTGCGCGTTGGGTGCGGTGAGGACAAAATATGTTCCAAATTGCCATATAAAGGAAAAGAAAACTTGTAAAAGGAAAGCGTCGCGTGTTGGCGATTTTTCATGTCGGCCCAAAACAAACGCGGAGAGCACAAGACAAAACAACGCGCAGGTTAAGTAGGCAAGAGCTCTAAGGTCGAATATCATGACTTGTCCGTTTTATCAAATTTGTTAATGATAGATATCGCAAGGGGGATAAGAAAGCGTCTTCCTAATAAACCCACACTGCACCACATTGTCGCGAACCAAAAGGGTATGCCAAGCATATCAGGTTTTGGATAAGTCCACAAGCCAGTTTGTACACCAAATATTTCGACAATAAATCCTAGGCCAAGCGCGGTCAACGCGTATTGAAGATCGTATCGTTGGTGAAACATATAAAAGAGAATTCCGGTCGAAACAACTGTTCCGTATAGTAATAGCGTCGAGTTATTGGCAAATATTGAAAAGCAGGCCGCGGTTAAAATAAGTCCGAAGATCGCTTTTTTTTCAACGCGGGGTAGGGGAGCTGGGTCATCGATGAATCTTTTTAAGGAAAGAAAATAAAATCCCCATAAAAATGGTTCGTAGCTTGGCATGAGGAAAAAATCTTGATGTTTAAACGTGAATCCTCCCATGGCTAGGACGGAATAATTTTGTGCAAAAAAGAATACTGCTGCAATTGCAAACATTATTCGTTCAGACGTATGCCATGGCCAAAATAGGATGGTCCAGAACACTAAAAGGATGGCAGGGGAGAGAACAATGTCATGAGGAACAAAGTGAATAATCAATAAAGTTAAAACAAAACCGATCAGGATTTTGAGTTTTTGACCCTCAATTTTATTCATGTGCCTATTATATTGTGGAGGAAAAGGAGTGCAAAGAATTTTTGGGTTATTTATGCCGTACATGCTTTCTCAAGAGAAAAGAAAGAGGTAAGCAGTACAGGCACTTAATTTTCTGAAGATAATTTTGAATTTACAAGGAAATTAAGTGCCGAAGGAGGGATTCGAACCCTCAATCCTTGCGGAACTGCGCCCTGAACGCAGCGAGTATACCAATTTCTCCACTTCGGCAAAATCTGAATGACAATTTGTAAGAATTTTGCCGCAGTACTAAAGTGGAAAGCGCACTTCGGCAAAATCTGACTGTCTATCATCTGTCATTCTGTCTATCATCTGTCATTCCCGCGAAAGCGGGAATCCATGTCTTCAAAGTGGATCCCCGATAAAAACATTCGGGGATGACAAATTTGATAAAGGCATAAGGAATGCAGTATACCGAGATTGATTTTTACTGTCAATTTTTAAATCGATTCGTGTATAATGACACACTATGTTTCTCGAAACTTTGCAAATCACCTTTTCTGCGACGATGCAAGTGCTTCTTTTGGGAGCGTGCGGTTACTTCGCGGTTAAGGGCAAAATGCTCGATAGCCGCGGTCTGGATCAGTTAACAGCTGTTTTGGTCAATATTTTATTACCCTGCTTTGCGTTTATCCAGCTGACACAACATTTTAGCTTTCGCGAATTTCCCTTTTGGTGGCATTTGCCAGTTTTGTATTTGGTCATGGCGCTTGTCGCTTTGGGTTTAGCATATGTGATTGGTTTTCGTTTTAAAGGTCATCGCAAAAATGAATTTTTGGCATTGGTTGGATTTCAAAATTGCGGTAATATTCCTTTGGTCGTTGTGGCCGCCCTTTTTGCCGGCCAAACAGCGCATACTTTGTTCGTTTATATTGTTCTTTATATTATTGGCGCAAATTTATTGATTTGGTCTTTGGGGGTGTGGCTTTTATTGCAACAGAGCGCGCAAGACGCGAGGCCAAGGATTAAATTTGATCTCAAAAGAGTTATCAATCCGCCATTGGTAACGACTGTGTTGACGATGATTCTCCTATCGGTGGGCGCGCAGCACTTTATTCCGGATGTGGTTTTAAAACCGGTCGAAATGTTAGGCAATTGCGCTTTGACTTTTGCGATGTTTACCGTCGGGGGAGGATTGGCCAGTATCAATTTTAAACACATTGAATTTGGCCCGACCGCGCTGGTTGTTTTGACAAAAATGATTGTGTTTCCGCTTTTGGCTTTATTATTTGTGTTCGCGTTTAAAGTCAACGGGCCCATGGGGTTCTTGATTGTGTTGGAGGCGGCTGTCCCCAGCGCCGTCACATTGTCTTTGATTAAAAGATATTATAATCTTCAAGAGGATTTTGTCAGTGAAGGGGTTTTTGTGACGCATTTGGCGAGCATTATCACGATTCCGATTTTTTTAACGATTTATATGAAAATGTCAGGACCATTCTAATGGCTTTTAAAGTTATCGCGACTAATCGCAAGGCGCATCACAATTATCATTTGTCACAGAATTGGGAGTGCGGCATTGCGTTGACCGGCGGGGAAGTCAAGTCGATTCGCAACGGCGAGGTTAATTTTGCGGATAGTTTTGCCGCCGTCGATAAAGAGGAAATTATTCTTTATAATTTGCATATTAATCCGTATTTGCAAGCCAGTTATTTAAATCAAGAGCCGGCGCGCAAACGAAAGCTTCTTTTGCATCGCAAAGAAATTGAAAGAATTACGGCGGCCATCAATGAAAAAGGTTTGGTTTTGATTCCGACGAAGATTTACTTTAATAAGAAGGGTTTTGTAAAAGTCGAAATTGCTCTCGGTAAGGGTAAGAAGTTGTATGACAAGCGCGAAGATATTAAGAAGCGTGACATTGATCGCGACCTTAGGCGCGCGGTCAATACGAGGAGGACGAGATGATTTTTTATGAAGAAATTCTAAAAGAATTTCAAAAGCATAAAGTAAAATATGTTCTTGTCGGGGGGATTGCCGTTAATCTTCATGGCGCTATGCGCAGCACGGCGGACATGGATATTTTGGTAGAGATGAAAGACGCGAATTTACGTAAGATTGTCAGGATCATGAAAGGAAAAGGTTATAAAAGTAAACAGCCCGTTGACCCGATGGGGCTTACGGATAAAAAAATAAGAGCTGATTGGATAAAGAACAAAAATATGAAGGCGTTTAATTTTTATAAGGATCATAGTTTTGAGCAGTTGGATATTGTCATTGATTCGCCCATTTCCTTTGAGCAGGCGATAAAGCATGCTATAATTGTCACCGTCGATGGGTTGCGATTGCCAGTTGTTTCTGTGAAAGAGTTGATTAAAATGAAAACGAAAGCGGCAAGAAGTGTCGATAAAGCCGATATTAAACAGCTTAAAAGAATTGCTAAATTAGGTGATTTATGAAATTTGGATGGGAAACAGAAGAAGCGCGTTTGCGGCGACAAATAGCTATCCCGCCTAAGAAAAAGCTCGAATGGCTCTGGCAGATCAATTGTTTTGTAAGGAAATATTCGGTAGCTAGAAATTCAGTTTCACGAAAGTAGTCTGATGGTAGTGAAAAGTTTTTCGTTCTTTTTCAGGGGGTGACTGGTCTCGACTTGTGTGACTAGTATAGGTGGCATGCCGAGGACGCTAGTTGGCCTCGTTAAACACTCTAGCACAAAAATAAACGCAGAAAATAACGACGCGTTGATCGCTGAAGCGGAAGCTATTGCTAACGCTCAGCAACCAGCCTTAGTTTAATTAATTAAACTAAGCCCTTTTGCCGATAGCGTCCGCGGGTCGGTAAGAGGTCATTAGCGGTCTAGCTGTTTATGGCGTCTTGACATAAATAGCGAACCTTTTCAAGACTGGTCCTCTTTAGGCCTGTTTGTCGGCCGCGATAGGATGAGACTTAAAGACAAACTACGCATGTAGAAGCTTATACGATGTGACTTAAGGACGGGGGTTCGATTCCCCCCACCTCCATAAATATTCGCAAGCTGTTATTTAACAATTGTTTATGAGCAATCATTTTCTTGTGATGCCCATTTAGTGCCCATGCTGGTAAGGTAAAAAAGGATGGGGTAAAGAATTGACCACATTTCTTTCCTATGATAAGCTTTCGATATGTTAACTCGAGTTTATCTTGACACTTCGGCGATTGGTGGCTGCTTGGATGAAGAATTTTCTCTTTGGTCAAAGAAATTATTCCGCGAATTTGAAACCCATCGAAAGATTGCCGTTATATCCGATTTGACCTTAGAAGAGCTTCGGGGTGCGCCACAATCTGTTAAAGTTCTCCCACTCAGAATTCCTGAAGCATCGCGTGAGTTAGTTCAATTTACCGATGAAGCCGAAACGTTATCCAAAGAATATATCCGCCAAAATGTTGTTTCACGTTTACACTTGGCTGATGCCCAGCATATCGCGATAGCGACAGTCGAAAAAGTCGACGTTTTAGTCAGTTGGAATTTTAAGCAAATTGTTAATTTAAACAAAATTCATCAATTTAACGCCGTTAATTTAAAGTTAGGATATCGGATGCTGGAAATCAGAAGCCCACGGGAGGTCTTAGATGAAAAAGAAGTTTGATGCCGTTGCTTATCAACGCAAAGTTCGTCAGAAATTGAGCCGGGAATTTTTAAAAGACCGCAAAGCATTCTTGCGAAAATTACAATCCAACCAAAATATCTCATACTTGTCAAAAGGGTAGTGCCTATGCGCCCAAACAGTGCCCATTGAGAGTGAAGAAGTTGTAAAATCTTTTATAATTGTATTGAATTGTTTGTAAAAGCTATGTCTAAAATATTTAATGAGAAATTTAAGTGGCTAGTTCCTGTTTTATCTATATTGTGTGCTTTAATAAGCATCCCTTTGAGATACGCTGCCCAGGTTTGCAAGAATTCAAACATAGAGCCTAATTATTTTCTTATTGCATTCTTCGTCATTGCCGGTTTTTGGTTGGTTTTTTTATTGCTCGCTATGGTAAAAAGAAATAAATCCGTGATCGCCATAGCATTATATACTTTATTGTTCCTGTTTATGCTCAATAGATATAATGAGAACGCGGTTGGGGGCAGGTTTTTGTCCTCTGACGATGTCTGGCACAGCTCGGCAACACCCTGAATTATGAACTTTTTAGTGCCCAAACGGTGCCCATCGAGAGTGAAAAAGTTGTAAAATCTTGTATAAAGTTGTGTAATATATGGAAAGTGATTTTAGGGGATTCTCGACGCTATTTTATATAAACCATTGCAATTAAACAAAGTTTCTCGACGGGGTGGAGCGTATCCCCCCACCTCCATATTTTATCTTAAGTTATTATACCTCAATAACTTATGAATATTCATTTTCTTTCGGTGCCCATTTAGTGCCCAATAATTTAATTCCTTGGTCTTTTATTCTTCCAATCAGAAAACAATAGACGGGTGGAGATGCTATAATTTAGTGCTAGAGGTGTAGACATTATGTCTTACATATGTTAGACTTTAAGCAAAAAGGAGACGAGTTTATGGTGTCTATTAACGTTCGTGAGTTGACCCACAACTTTTCGCAATATCTCAAGAGAGTGGAAAGAGGGGAGCGGGTGATTGTCATGGTCCGCAATAAACCTGTGGCGGAAATTATCCCAAGAAATGAGAATATCGAATCCCCTTCCTGGAAAACTGTTTCTCCCAAAGTCACTTTAAAAAACAAAGCCTCGGTTGCAAAACTTGTAGTTAAATATCGGGATGAGGAGCGTTGATGAAGCTTTTTTTAGATACTTCTGCTCTTGTTAAGAAATATATTATTGAAGAGCATGGGGCACAACGCTTATCAGCCCTTTTGGAAAAGGCTAGCGTTGTAATTGTATCCCCTGTGACTTGGATCGAAATTCACCATGTCTTTTATCGAATCAAAAGGGAAGGTTTTTTAGATGGGCCAGGGCTTAAAACAGTTCTGAAAGAGGTTAAAGAAAATTATGTTTTTTTTCATGTGGCGGCGTTTAACAATGCTTTGGAAGAAAATGCTGTTAAAATTTTAGAGAAGTTTACATTACGGTCGCAAGATGCCATCCAGTTGGCAGCAGCTTTGACAACGAAATCCGATTTGTTTTGCACAGCGGATGAAAAGTTATACCAAGCTTCAAAGAAATTCTTAAAGAATACTGAACTTCTAGCTGATAAATAAGGCTTTTTTGTTCTGACTAAAAGTGCCCAAACGGTGCCCATCGAGAGTAAAAAAGTTGTAAAGAGTTGTATAAAGTTGTGTAATATATGGAAAGTGATTTTAGGGGATTATCGACGCTATTTTACATAAACCATTGGGGATAAGCAAAGTTTCTCGACGGGGTGGAACGTATCCCCCCCACCTCCACTCTTCTTCGCTCGAATACTTTCGTGTTCGAGCTTCGAAGAAGCGAGACAACGATCTATTAGCGAAGAATAGTGTCTCTGCGAAGCCCAAACATGAAAATATTTGGGCGTAGCAGGACTCTGCTCCACTCAAATATTTTCATATTTGAGTTTCGCAGAAGCAGGACGGATTCCCCCTATGCAAATTACCCCCACAAAAAGTTCGACATGCATTTTGTCTATATTCTCGTTAGTGAAAATAGCCCGGGGAAAATTTATATCGGGATAACGGATGATTTAGAAAAGCGCCTAGAAAAACACAATGCATTTCAATCACTGTATTCAAAACGTTATGCCCCTTGGCGGTTAGAGAGTTATGTTGCGTTTAGTAATCAAAAGCAAGCCAATGTTTTTGAAAGGTATTTAAAGCAAGGGTCAGGTTTTGCTTTTCTTAAAAAGCATCTGATTTGAAGTCGAGTGCCCATTTGGTGCCCAAACAGCGCCCATCGGGAGTAAAAAAATTGTGTAATAATATATGGAAAGTGATTTTCCGGTATTTTCTAAAAATAGGAGTGTTTATGAGCTATCGCATCGCGGCCGCAGGAAAAATGATTGTAACAGTTGTACTGGTATTTATCTGTTCAGGTTGTGTATCTCTATATGCTCCACCGAGGAATTTTACCCCTACACTGCCTTCTTCTGCGAAAGTAGGGGTCGTGTTTGAACGTTTGGAATCTCCCCTTATAACAAGCGTTTCTCCTTTGAGCGAAATCCGGGACAAAGTTGATTCAAAAATCTTTTTGGCTCTCAAAGCAAAAGGCTATGAGCCGATTCTCCTTACGGCAACAATAGATCCTTCTTGGCGAAGCCGGACGAAAGATTCTGGTGAACCCGCCAGACTAGCTGGTTTGGCTCATGAAAAAGGGGCCTCATCTTTACTCATAGTAAGTTCCTTGGTCCGATTTTTTGACCGGGTAGTTGGGCCTTACAATCGTTACGTAGAGGCGTCGCATGTAAGTTTTGGAACATTCGCAATGGCATGGTTTGACCTTGAAGAAAATTTTTTATATTGGAAGCCTTTTTCCATGGCCGAAGTCACAAATGTCAGCGTTGATTTTGAAGATACAACAGTTATCGCAAAAAACAAATTAAAATTTTTTGAGAAGGGGAGTTTGCTTAGCATTAGTGGACAGACAGAAACAGTCCCAATAACCTATATTTCAGAAGAGGAGTGGTTAGATAAAATCTATCAGGATGTCCTAAATCAGATTCCTCAATATGACAAAAAATAAGTCTGCCGCACACATCGACATGTTATTTAATATTGACAAATAACATACTAATGTTATTCTATAAACATGGATTTTCCGCGATTACTAAAATTAGAAAAGTTTTCTGGTTCATTGTTTTTATTCGGTCCTCGCATGACCGGCAAAACGTTTTTGCTTCGTCAGCTTAAGCCCGCCATATTTATTGACCTCTTAGATCCCGAGCGAGAGCTTCAATTTTCACATACACCAGTTCTTTTTTGGCAGACATTGCAGTCCCTACATAAAAATGATCTGGTCATTGTTGATGAAGTTCAGCGGGTTCCGGCTTTGCTTGATTATGTGCAAAAAGGGATCGAAGAAATCGGCTTGCGTTTTATTCTTTCGGGTTCCAGTGCGCGTAAATTGCGTCGTGGCAGTGCCAACCTTCTGGGCGGCCGCGCCCTTGACTTAAGACTTTATCCCTTGACGAATATTGAAATTGGCAAAAACTTTGACATTGATATGGCGCTAAGTTTTGGTGCTTTGCCGCGTATCGTTACAACATTTCAAGAAGGAAAGATCGACGATGTGCGCCGGCAATTGAAGGCGTATAGCACCATTTACATT
>JACKFJ010000002.1 GCA_020632535.1 Candidatus Omnitrophota bacterium
ACCCAAAAGATTGTTCTAAATTATATTGAGATTTTCGCATATAAAATATTGGTTGTATAAACAACTAATACAAAATACACACTGAACTAGAAATTGTCAAGAATTAAGATTCGCAGCGCTACGACAAGAAACTACTTAAAACTGCTACCAATTTGCAATCTTTGACCAAGCGCAAAAGCATGAGCCGCGATAGGCTTACCCGATTCAGGATGAACGTGTTCAAGAACAAGAATATTTTTACCTGTAGCAACAAAAATACCTTGCTTGGTGATATTGATTACCGTTCCCGGCAATTGTGAAGCAGATTGATTCATTACAGTCGTTTTTAAAATTTTCAACAACTTCCCATGATATTGTGTGTAACCCGCTGGCCATGGCACAAGACCACGAATCAAATTATGAATTTCCTGAGCAGATCTATTCCAATCAATTCGTCCCAGCTCTTTGGTTAATTTTGGCGCCAACGTGACCGTATTCTCATCTTGGGGTGTTAGAGTCAATTGTCCGGCAGCGATTTGTTGAATTGTCCGACACAAACATTGTGCGCTAGCTTTGGCCATGCGCCCACGTAAAGATTGGGATGTTTCGTCATGACCGATTAGCATTTTTTCCTGAACAATGATCTCACCAGCATCCATTTTAGGACTCATCTTGATAATTGAAAAGCCCGTCTCTATATCACCATTCATAATCGCCCAATTGACTGGCGCCGCGCCACGGTATTTCGGTAAAAGCGACCCATGAACATTCATACACAATACCTTCGGGATCTTTAGAACAACCGGCGGAAGAATCTTGCCATACGCGATCACGACAAAAATATCCGCGCCAAGCCTTCTCATCTGACTTAAAAATAATTCTTCGTTTAAATGATCCGGCTGAAAAACAGGAATATTGCTTTCACACGCAATCGTTTTAATCGGTGAAGCTATTATTTGCAATCCACGACCGCTGGGACGATCTGGCTGCGTCACGCATGCGACAACAGAAAATTTCTCAGCAAGCAAGCTCTGCAAACTTTCTCCAGCAAAATCATCACTACCAAAAAATACGATTTTCATGGGTTCACATCAATCGTTAAAATAATATCTTTGCGCTTACTAAAATCAACCATAAACGGTTCAATAACTTTTAATATACTTTTTACCGCTTTTCCTTTCAACAGTATAGTAAAACGAAATTTATCACGCAATTTTGGTATCAAATCCGGCTGAGGAAGTGAAACTTCAAAACTTTTAACATCTATACCATTTAACTGTTCGTAAAGTTTTTGCGACTGTTTTAAAACATCTTCCTCTTTGCTGCCTCTCATAGCTAAAGCAATCGTCTGAACGTACGGTGGCAAATTTAATTCTCGACGAATTTGAAGCTCTTGACGATAAAACTGATTCGCATTCATAGTTGCCGCCGACTGAATCGCGGCATGACTAGGATTACGCGTCTGAACAACTAACTTTTCTCCCGCGGCCTGACGCAAACGCACCAAAAGAGAAAAAACTCTTGCCCCGGCACGAAAATCAACACGATTAATTTCACCATCAAAATCTAAAACTGCAATCAAGGCAAACGCGGCGCGATGCAAAAAGGGCATAACAGCTTGCGTGGCAATGACCAAATTCGCATCGCCAGAAAAGGTTTTGCTTTCACTATCAAAGAACGCGACACGCGCCTGTGGATAAATCCGCACCAATTCACTTTCCAACTTTTCAATACCGGTACCGGTTGAACGCAAATAAGAACCATGACATTGTGAACACATTTTCGGTAATTCTGACGACGAGCCACAACGATAACAAACCAATTTCTTTTTTGAATATAAATAGCTTAAATTCGTGCTGCAACGATTACACTTTAAAACAAAACCACATTGATTGCATTTGGTCAATGTACTAAAACCACGACGATTTAAAAAGAGCAAAACTTTGCCGCTCTTAGCTAACGTTTCCTGTATATGATTTTGCAGCGGAAAGGAAACGAGCATATTTTGATATTTATAATTCGCAAGATCAACAACCTGTAAAGCACCAAGATGATTGTCGCTACATATTTCTGGTTCAACTTTCCTGTCTTTCAATATTTTCCACAATTCTGCCGTCGGCGTAGGCGTAACAAAAGCAATATCACATTGCTCATATTTTTGCCGCCACAAAGCCACTTCACGCGTATGATAAAAAGGCGCAGGCTCCTGCTTATACGCTGGGTTTTCCTCATCAACCATCACAATCAATCCAAGATGCGGCATCATAGTAAAAACCGCAGAGCGTGTTCCGACAATCACACGAGATCGACCTTCCTTAATCGACAACCAAGACTGCAACTCCTCTTTAACGCCTAATGCGCGACCCAAAGCAATAACTGGAACACCACAAACTTTTTCTAAGAATTCCTTAACGACATTGATTTGCCCAACTTCAGGAACAAGAAAAACAATTCCCCGCCCCGCGCTAAAAACAGCCTTAATTTTACGGGCAATTGTACTTGCCGCAGATTGAATTGAGCCCTGCAAAAACAAAACTTGCGAATTATTCCACGGCGCTATTTCTCGTGGCGGAGTCCACACCACTACTTTTTTACTGCGCAATACTCGCGGTAATGCCACTTCAATACCTTCACCCCATGAACAGGCGTAATATTTCGCGAGTTCACATGTCAGTTTTAGAAAATTATTGTCAAGCGTTGGAATATTGTCTAAAACAGCACTGACCGACTTTAATCGCGGAAACTTACTTTTTGTCAAAAGCCCAATGACATAACCAACACAAAAGCTCGAACGAAACGGCACATAAACCCGCGAACCAACACGAATATCTTTCCGTAAAATCTCAGGAACAAAATAATCAAAAGGACCGGGAACGGGAAGCCCGACGACAATTTGGGCAACAGAATGGGGCATAAGAAAAGTTATTTTTTTACTAATACAAACTGCGTTCGATATTTTGAATACTAAAAAGTCAGTATAAGACTTACTGAGGAATTATTCTAATAATATCTTTAACTGCGTTGGGGCGGGCCAAAGATTTGATTTTTTCCTTTAATGATGTGTACTCGGCCGGTGAAGATTCAAGCTTCTTAAGTTGGGCTGGCATTTGCGCGACGCTGCACCCACTAATACCGACACCATATGTCGCTAAAACGTTAATATTATTTGTTTCTTGACCGGGAATTGCGTTAAAAAAGATCATCGGTAAACCGCTAACCAATGCTTCGGAAATCGAAAGACCTCCCGGCTTCGTAATCATAACATCAGACAATCCCATCATTTCGTCCATATTATTGACAAGGCCAAAAACCTTAACCAATTCACTCGAAAACTTATTGAGACGCTCATAAAGTTTTTTATTATGCCCGCAAATAACAGCAAGCTGAAAACCTTTTAATTCGTTAATAATCTCCTCGATTGGTCCAATACCAAATGACCCAGTTGCCAACAACACAGTAAAACGATCTTTGTGTAATCCCATTTTTTCACGCAGTTCCGAAACATTCTTTGGCACCGAAAATTTCTCATGCGTCGGAATTCCCGTCAAATAAACCATGTTCTCTGGAACACCCAAAGATATAATTTTGCGCTGCGTCCAATCACTAGCCACAGTATAATAATCAATACCCTCACCCAACCAAATGCTGTGGACATCAAAATCCGTGACAACCGAAATAATTTTTGACTGAATCTTACCCGCTCTTTTTAAAGCAGAGGAAACTTCATTGCCCAAGAAATGTGTTGAAATAATATAGTCAAACTTTTCCTTCTCAAGATATTGATGAAATCGCCCAGCATTAACACCATTATAAACACGACGAATCACTCGCACCAAAGGTCGTAAAACCGAAATATCTAACAAACCAAAGAAAAACCCCCACAACCATGGCGCTTTCGAAATCAAAAGCGTATAAACTCCACTATACGACTCTTTAAATAACGGATGAGTATAATCCAATGAATCCGCAAGAACAATCTCGGCATTGCGACCCGAAGATTTTAAACCATCATAAATAGCTTCCGCAGCCTTACGATGTCCGGCACCTGCTGTGGCATAGACAACTAGAACTTTCATTTTATACTTTCTGACGCTTTGATTTTTTATGTCCGTTTTGAATAATAATATCCGTGGCGGCAAGAAGATCCTTGACGGTGTAGTCGGGTCGAACTTTCCACGTACTTACAACGTCGCGATCATTCATTCCCGAAAGAACAAAAATCGTCTTACATCCCGCATTTTTACCGGCAGTAACATCCACTTCAGTGTCACCGACAAAATAAGCCTTCACGGCATCACCAATCGGTTTTTTCATCATCGATAATGCCGCTTTGATTGAACCAATTCCCGGCTTGCGACAATCGCATCCTTCCTGAGTTGTGTGGGTACAATAAAAAGCTTTCTTAATTTGTCCACCGCTGGCATTCACAACTTTATGCATACGTTCTGTAATGCGATCCAATTTGTCCTGACTATAAATGCCTTTACCAACGCCAGCCTGATTAGACACTACAAAAACAGTAAAACCATGATCCTTTAGACGCTTTAAAGCCTCAAGCGATCCCGGGATAAAATGAAATTCTTTAAGCTTGGTCACGTAATTGCCGTTACCAGGAAATTCATTGATGACACCGTCGCGGTCTAGAAATACAATTTTCTCACTCATCTACTGAGGCTACCCTTCCAGCTTTCTTTTCATTTCCCAATACTTGGCATAACTTAACACCTGATAGAGCGAAGCAATATACGCGATCATAAACCCCACAAGACCATCTTTAAAGGCTCGCCCTTTAAAATAAACACGAAAAAAACGATCAAGAGCTCGACGAACAACACGACCAATTGTGATTTTCTGTCCTGTTCGCAACCATTTCTTGGCTTCCAACGTTGTCTGGCGATTCACACTACCCATAAAATGTTCAAAATCAGGATAACCCTTATGAATAATATCAGCGTGCAAAAGCCCTTCCTTGCCATCCAAAATCACCCGCGGATGAACTTCGGCTTCCTCATATTTAAAATGGTCTTTATGAAATAACCGTAATTTTCGCGCCGGATACCATCCCGAATAGCGAACCCAATAATCACCAATATAATTTCGTAATGGAATCGAATACGCGATACAACCTTCCTTAACAATTTGCGCAGCAATCGCTTGCGCAAGTTCTGGCATCACCATTTCATCTGCGTCAAGACTTAAAACCCACTTATTACGCGCCTGATCAATAGCCCAATTGCGGTGGACACCTTCGTTTTCCATTTTACGATGAAGAACACGGGCTTGTAATTGCGTGGCCAATTCCACCGTCTTGTCTGTGCTTCCGTCATCAACAACTATAATTTCGTCAGCCCAATCCGTCACACTTTTAAGACAATCGACGATATTGTCTTCTTCATTCTTGGTTAAAACAACAACCGTTAGTGGAGCTTTTGGCATAATAAATTCCTTATAAGTTAAATACAGACAAAACAACACTGCCCAGAAATACTTCAATATCTTCTGAAAGTGCAGTAGCAGTATAATGGACGCAATGATCGCTAATCAACATGAAAGGCAGAAATTTTCATTCTGCCTTTCATGGATTTTTTCAATGATTTTATGATTAAACGAGAGCTTTGAGACTGTTGCAAACGTAGCGAATCTGTTCCTTCGTGATGTGCGGAAACATAGGCAATGACAAAATTTCTGACGAGACTTGCTCAGAAACAGGAAAATCACCTCTCTTGTGACCTAATTCTTTATAGGCCTCCTGAAGATGTAACGGAATCGGGTAGTGAATCAAAACACCAATTTTCTTTTCTTTCAAAGCATCCGCGACTTTATCACGATTCTTAACACGAATAGCATACGTTTGATAAACGTGCGTTCGATCAGATTTAGCCATCGGAGATGTTATCCCTTGCACGCCTTTTAATTCTTCCTGATAATATTCCGCCATCTTCGCGCGCATTTCGTTCCATTGATCCAAGCGCTTTAATTTTGCGGAAAGAATAACTGCCTGCACCGTATCAAGACGAGAATTATAACCTTTAATCTTATGCTCATAACGACCTTCGCGGCCATAATCACGAAGCATTAATGAATTCTTATAAATCTTCTCATCACTTGTCACAATCATGCCGCCATCTCCAAAAGCGCCCAAAGCTTTGGTAGGATAAAAACTAAAACACGAAACATCGCCAAGAGAACCAATACGTTTACCGTTAAAGCGAGCGCCGTGAGCCTGCGCCGCGTCTTCAATCACTTTCAATTGATGTTCTTTAGCAATCGCTAAGATTTCATCCATATTCGCAGATTGACCATAAATATGTACCGGAATGATCGCTTTCGTACGCGGGGTAATCGCTTTTCGCAAAGCTTTTGGATCCATATTGTAAGTCGTTGGCTCAATATCTACAAATACCGGTTTGGCTCCACCATATGAAATGCACAATGCCGTCGCGATAAAAGTATATGTCGGCAAAATCACTTCATCACCTTCTTTGATGCCAAGCGCGGCTAAAGCCAAATACAAGGCGTCCGTACCAGAATTAACACCAACCGCATATTTCGAATCGCAATACTGTGCAAATTGACTTTCAAAATCTTTTTCCTCCTGCCCTAAAATGAAATTTCCCGTCTCAAAAACTTTCTTAAGGCCGGGCTCTATTTCATCTTTAATAATCCGATACTGTTCACTAAAGTCCACAAATTGCACTTCCATGAGAATAACCTTTCATTGGACAAACTACGTTAATGAATTTTTTACCGCAACAAAAACCTGTTCAACTTCAATATCCTTAATACAGCTGATATGTTCACACGCCGCCCGACGAAAATGACGATAACAAGGCCGACAAGCTATCCTTTGTGTTACAACACGATGCTGGCTATTGGTGTTGGCATAAGGACCGTAAACATTTTCATCAACAGGTCCAAAAATCGAAACCGTTTTGGTCCCAGCAGCCACCGCCATATGGAGCGGTCCACCATCACTAACAACCACAAGCCTGCTTTTACTAAGAATGGCCATCGTCTGCACTAAACTTGTTGTCCCACAGGCATTAAAGAGAGGCCATTTTACTAAATTTTGTATCTCTTTGCAAAGGGATTCCTCACGCAGGCTTCCCATCAGAATAATGCTGACATTAAAATCACCGATAATCTTTTGAATAAGCTGCGCGTATTTCTCTACCGGCCAGCGCTTAAAATTTGCGTCCTGTCCCCAACTCTCGCCACCACCCGGAAAAACCACAAGCAATTTATCCGATAACAAGCTATTCTTCTTAATAAATTCTTGCGCCCACAATTCATCACGAGATGGAATTGTCACTTGCATCGAATACGGCTTGATATCCCAACCCATGGTTCGAACAAGATCTAAATAATATTCTGCCGTGTGCCGACCTTCATAACCGTTTACAAAAATCTTTTTCGTTAAAAATGGACTGCGGTTTTTATAATTTAATCCGACGCGTTCTTGAATTCCTACCAACTTCCCATAAAACGACGCGTACCATGTCATCGAAAGATCAAATAAAATATCATACCTTTGATCGTGTAATTCACTCTTAGTCTTTTTCAGTAACTTCAAAAACTCAATCTTAGAACGATCCGAAACCGCCTTAAACTCATCGCGATCATAAATCGTAACTTTATTAACTTCAGGAAGGCTTTCTAAAAGCGGAGCGGTGCGGCGATTGGAAATAAAACCAATAAACGCGTCTGAAACATTGGCCTTAATATTTTTAATCATTGGCATGGTAAATAACACATCACCAATGCCGTAAGGATTAATAATCAAGAAACGTTTATGAGACATCATGTCCCCAGATCAGCTTTAACCCGTCGGGAAGTTTTATAACGCGCTTTCAACTGCTTCATTGGGTGCCACCAATAACGACGCTCAATGTCTCGCCAGTCTTTGGCACTCAGCGAATGCACAGAGATCAAATCTTTCATCACCGCCGGATGACTACCAAAGTACGGAGCAAAACGATTAAGATCACCATAATCGTAAACTTCTTTCTTTTGTTTTTCCGTGAGAGCGGGCGGCGCGTAAAAATATTCGGCTACAACACGCTTTTGCGTCATGATTTCTCCGGGATGAACCCATCCGTAATGATACAAAAGACAATCCGTCTTAACGCGACGCAAAGGCTTGCCATCTTTACGCTGAAAAGTCCAAGCATCAATACAGGATTCCATTGTCCCGTTATTACGAATAATCCGGTCCTGCTTCTGAAACCACGCTCCGTCGATACGATAACGGTGATAACTACCAAAGAAATGCAGCCATTTGAACCGAAACGCGTCAACATCCTCATCATGAAGGTGCTTTGTCATTAATTTCTTCAATCGCGGCAAATCAGCCTCATGAATTAATTCATCCGCTTGAACATAAAACGCCCAGTCACCTTTGCACTCTTTTAGCGCGATGTTTGTTTGATATGACAATTCATCTTTACGCGCTTTGGGATCCCACACCGTTTCAATAATTTTGATTTTGGGATCATTCAATGATTTGACAAGTCCCAATGTATTGTCTTCAGATTTTCCAACATTGACAATAAACTCATCGCAAATTGGTAAAATCGCCTTTATCGATTCCAAAAAAGGATAGTCGTATTTCTCGACATTCCAAGCAATCGTAAAACCGCTAATTTTCATACGCGAACATGTTCCCTTATTTGTACGCCAGAAAGTGAATTATAAAAATCATCCATGTTACGAATAAACGTCGCGATATCAAATTCCTTCTGTACGCGTTGATACGCGTGCTCACTAATTTCGTTTTTAAGTGATATGTTTGAAAGCACTCGAACAATGATCTCCGCAGATTCAACGGGTTGATCGCAATTCACAAGAAAACCATCGCGACCATCTTCAATCTGCTCCATCGGGCCGCCTGCAGTTTTATTGGCGAATACAACCACACCTGACGCCATCGCTTCAAGAACAACCAAAGGGAAGGATTCACTGAGCGACGGAACAACCAAAGCGTCAAATGTCGGCAATATCTTTTCAACATCATCGCGCCAACCCGTCAAAACAAGTTCCTTTTCAACACCGTATTCCTTAGCCTGTTGACACAATGTCTCAACCGTGATTCGAGAATTCCAAGTATTATGCCCGACAATAACGAAACGCGATTGCGGCCGCAACTTCTTCACATACGATGCAATTTCTAAAAACTTATTTGGGCGCTTATTCTCAGTAAAATTCGCGATCATGCCAATAACCCAAGCATCATCGGGAATATCAAATTCTTTCTTAAAAGAACTATGTCTCCCTTTCTCCTGAGCCAGAACAACTCCATTATAAATTCTTTCCGTTCTCAAGGGGAGATCTAATAAAGGCTGTCGCACATAATCTGATACGGCCAAAATTGCCGGTGCCTGCGCCAAGAAAAAGGATTCTCTCTGGTGATGCGTTAATCGATCATGCAAATGAATAAATGCGGGAATTCGTAAAATGCGCGAACAATAAATCAAGTAAGGCGTAAGCCGAAATGCGTTGCAATGCACTACAGAAACATGCTTTTCTCGAATCATTTTAATCAACCGCAACAAAGCCCAATAACGATTCAAAATATTCTTTGTTTTCCGCCAAGCCGGTAACTCAAGAAAAACAACTTCCTTGCTCAATTTTTCGAACTCTTGCGTCAATAACCCTTCAGACTGGGCTAACAGAATTATTTCATATTTTTGCGGATCCAAAAATTTAGCGCAAGACAAAAGGACTTTTTCCGCGCCACCCAAGTCGCTTGTCGCCGATAAAAAAAGAATTGTTTTGCGCTCTTGCATTAGTGATTTATTTTGTGTTTACGTAAACATCCTTATAAACAGCCAACGTTTCTTGCGCTGTTTTTTGAAATGAAAAATGATTTGCCCGACGCAATGCTTTAACACGCAAATTATTCTTTAATGTTTTGTCATCTATCATGCGAATAACGGCATCCGCAATCTGATCAGGATTATAAGGGTCAATCATAATTGCCGCGTCCGCGGAAATTTCCGGACAGGCGGACACATTCGACGTAATAACCGCGGCTCCACACGAAAAAGCTTCCACGATCGGAAAACCAAATCCCTCATAAAAAGACGGAAAAATAAAAACTTCGCAAAGGTTATAAAGTGCACGCAAATCCTCATCCGCAACATACCCGGGGAAAATCACATCATTGGTCAAGTCAAATTTCTTGATTACTTCTTCCAAACCCTCGACCATCCAACCCTTCATACCGCTTACAACCAATTTTCCTTTAAATAGCTTTTTTTTCTTGAGAATCGAAAGCGCCAAAAGCAAATTCTGCAAATTCTTACGTGGTTCGATAGTCCCAACAAAAAGCAAAAAAGGCTGATCAATTCCTTTCTTTCGCAAATAAGCCGCGGCGCGTTCTCGGGCCGAATCATTAAGAGGATAAAAAATATTTTTATCCACACCTTGATACACAAGTGAAATCTGATCCTCTCGAACAGAAAAATTCCGCCGAAGATCATTGATTGTACTTTGTGAACAACAAATGATGCGATCTGCTTTCTTTACCGTCTCAGTTAATTGCTTCTCAGCTGTATCACGCGATTGCTGCGTATGTCCTTGTGGATACGTTTTATAAACCAAGTCATGAACCGTCACGATAATTTTAGTCTTTTCAACTGATAATGTTTCGATAGTCGGCGTGTGATAAATATCAACAGGACTTAAAGTTTTATTCAACCCTTGTCCAAACCAATCGACTTTGACCGTAAAATTATCCGCTGGAACTCGTGGGATGCTGCGCTTGAAATCAAAATATTTCTTCTGCACATACAACCAAAACTCATCTTCCTTGTCAATTTCACTAAGTGATTTAACAAGATTAAACGCATACCGACCGATACCGGTGTAATTTTTAAGTAAAAATGAGCGGCAGTTGATTGCAATCCGCATGGGGCTAGACTTTATGACCTTTTAAACGGAGAAATTTTTCAACAGTCTCAACAACGTAATCAAGCTGAGTCAATTCAATGTCCTGATGAATACCAAAATGAAATCCATGATTCGCGCAATATTCGGACTCAGGAAATTCACCAAGCTTATGACCTAAAAATGCGTAACTAAGACATTGGGTGGGAATCGAATAAAATAGATTGCGTGAATCAATGCCAGCCTGATCAAGATATTCAACACATTGATCTTTGGAAAAATTTAAACCTTCGCGCAAAATTACCGAATAAGCGTGCGGCCCGATCTTTTCGCCTTGCTCTTCTTTAATCGTAATAAAATACGGATCAAACTTTTTAAAACGCTCAATCAAATGCAATAAGTTTCTCCGACGACGACCTAAAATATCTTCATAAATCTTAATATTCCCTAAACCGACCGCGGCTTCAAGTTCATTCATCTTCGCTGAAAATCCGATACGTTGAAATTCAAATTTATTGACCAAACCATGATTACGCAAAGATCGCAAAGCCTCAGCCATAGCGGCATCATTTGTCGTAACAATACCACCTTCGATCGTGGTAATAATATGCGCGGCATAAAGACTGTAAGCTGCCATATGACCAAAAGTTCCAACAAGCTGGCCATTTAATTGCGCGCCATGCGCCTCGGCAGCATCTTCAACAACATAAATTTTATGCTTGCGGGCAATGGCCATAATTCGCTCCATTGCGGCAGGCTTACCCATCAAGTGCACCGGCATAATGGCACGAGTCCGTGGCGTGATAACCGCTTCAATTTGATCAACATCAATATTCAATGTTTCGCGTTTAACATCAACAAAAACCGGTTTAAAACCTGCCTGAAAAACAGCATTTCCCGTCGCCACAAAGGTCAACGCCGGGATAATCACTTCATCTCCACGCTGAGCGCCATAATCATAAAGAACAGCCAACGCTAAAGCGTCCGCGTCTGTTCCACTCGAAACAGCGACAGCTTCACGCGTACCAAAAAGTTTAGCAAACTGCTTTTCAAATTCAGCCACATACTTACCACGAGTAACAAATTTTGTATCTAAAGCCGTATCGATCAACTGACGCGCCTGCTCAGTAATAGAAACTGTTCCAAAAGGAACTCGATATTGTGCTTTAGCTTCAACACTTAAATTCTTAAGCTTTGGGGCCACGACGAGAGACCTTTCTGATAATATCTTCAGCATTGGAATAACGATCCGGCGTCCCAATGTCTAAAAATTCATTATCGACAACGAATCCACAAAAACGATCCTTTAATGTTGCCGGCAAGAGAGGGAAAAAATCGCGCTCAATCGAAAACTTCTTTTGCGGCATCATTTCCAGAATTTCCTTATTAAAACAATACGCGCCAACATTCACAAATCCACCACCCGCAACATCCTTCTTTTCTTCAAATCCTTGAATCACATCCTTGTCACCTAAAATAATTGTGCCGTATTCCCGACTATCTGCAATTGTAACGACAGAAAGAGTGGCCTTACTTTCGCGAGTTAAATGAAACTTTAAAAACTCAGCGTAATCTAATGCACAAAAGCAATCGCCATTCATCGCGAAAAACACATCTGACTTAACCAATGATTTTGCGTTCTGAATCGCGCCACCTGTCCCTAATGGCGTTTCTTCAAACGAAAACTCAATTTCAAGACCAAGATCATGATTACAATAATAATCTTTGACCTGTTGAGCTTGATATCCAACAGCCAAAATAACTCGGCTAAAACCCTCCGCTTTCAAATACCGTAATACTTTATTTAAAAAAGGTTCTTCGCCCACAGTCGCCATCGTCTTTTGCGATTCACCAATCGTTGATCGCAAGCGTGTTCCTAGGCCACCGCACAGAATAACCACATCAACTGCAGATAATTGCATTACGCCACTAGCCCCGTATTCGGTTGATAAAAAATAATCTGACTTCCTAGTGTTTCAAATTTAAAAGGGATCTCAAGAAGACCTTTAAGCCGCTCACGAATCTTAGGCTGATTTTCTGGGGCTGCAAAAATCAAAACAAATCCACCACCACCGGCACCAAGGAGTTTTCCCCCTTGAGCACCCGCATCACGCGCAGCATCATAAATACTATCAATATGCGGAGTTGAAATCTTTTCCGAAAGACTACGTTTAAACTGCCAAGCTTCGTGCAGCAATTTTCCGAAGTCTAAAATATTGCCGTTTTGCAAAACACTCATTGCCTTAGTCGTCATACCATAAATTTCGGTAAGTTCTTTCGTTTTGTTCGGCGTATTCTTAATTTGATGTGCCGCAATTTCGGACGCAGTACGCGAGAATCCAGTAAAAAATATCATCAAATGCGACTGCAGTTCTTTGACACGATGAGGCGGCACTGTGACCGTACGCACCTGCAAATGATTCTGCCCACCAAATTCAATATAATTAAATCCGCCGTATGCCGCCAAAGTCTGGTCCTGACATCCAACATTTTCTTTAATCAAATCCTGTTCAATATGAACTGCTTCGCTCGCCAATCGTTCCTTGGTCGTCATTTCACCTTTTAGAGCATAGAGACCATTGAGAAGTCCGACGGTAAATGCCGAGCTTGACCCTAATCCAGTGCGCGCCGGCAAATCCCCGTCGTGATGAATTTCAATTCCTTCATGAATGTTAAGAAATTTCAAAACCTCACGCACGGACGGATGATCAATTTCCTCAACAGTTTTCACATGCTCAGTAACAGAATAAATAATACGCGACTTGTGCTCGAAAAAAGGCGGCAGATAACGACACGTAATATAACAATATTTATCAATCGTTGTAGCTAAGACCGCGCCTTTGTGCTCTTTATACCAAGCAGGATAATCCGTGCCACCGCCAAAAAATGAGACACGAAATGGAGTACGAGAAATAATCATGCGGAGACCTTTTCTTCTATTATTTTTCTTTTAAGTTTAATTTTTGTTGATCGCAATGTTTCCTCAACAGCCAACAACCCAAACCGCCTTTCCAAAAGACTCAAAAATTGCGGATTGGTATGATATTTCATCCACGCGGCATCACGAAAAGCCAAAACTTCTTCCGCCGATAAATATTTTGTCGGCAAAGGCTGGGCAACATAAGAGTGCTGAGAAAATCCGGCATAGCTTGCTGGTAGTTTCCAGCCAGCCTTTCTTGCCTGACCATGCAAAGGACTCCCCGGGTAAGCCATAGCAGAATAAAAATTCGCTTCCTCCGTATTCATCTCCATCGCCAAATCTAAAGTCATTTGCATACTGGCAATATCATCTTCAGGAAGACCAAAAATATAATTAGCAATTACATTGATATCATGAGCACGAATCTTTCTAACAACATCACGAATATCAACATCCTCAAAACGACCTTTTGTCACATCTTTACGCACACGAGTGTTTCCACTTTCAATTCCTAAAGCGAGCCAATTGACGCCAGCCTTCTTTAGAATATCCAAATACTGCTCTTTGACCGTATCAACGCGAGAATAACACCAGATGTTAAATTTGTATCCTCGTTCAATGATCAATTCGCACAGTTTCACAAAATGATTCGCATTAAGAACAAAAAGCTCATCAGCAATCTTAATATTCGTAATCCCTTCATCAGCAAAGAAATCAAACTGTTTAATAATATGCTCTGGGTCCCAATAACGGAAAATCGCGCTACCATCAGAAAATTCGTTTTCCTGACGATTAATAATATTAATCATACAAAAAGAACATTTCATTGGACACCCTAAACTCGTGTAAAGAGCCGCGAACGGTTGACGCTTGATACGATTTGAGTACGAATGCCATAATGCGGTTCGATAACGTTTCAAAGGTAAACGGTCCCAAGCGATTCCCGGAAGATCACGCGGCAAATTTTCTTTTGAAACAATAGGTGACGGGGCATTCAAAATAACTTGACCATTGTCACGATAACCTAATCCTAAAACCTTATCGAGTTTATCGGCAAGATTCGTTTGCAACAAATTTGAAATTGTATAAACACCTTCATTTTGACAAACAAAATCAATGAAAGAATGCTTTTCCAAAACTTCGCGCGGTAAAGCTGCCACATGTCCACCGACAAAGAGAATTTTTGTCTCCGGCAAATGTTTCTTAACCGTTTCTGCCAACGAAACAGCTCCAGCCATATTCTGAGAACTGGCACTCGGCTGTTGACCATAAACTACAAAGCATGTCACCTTTGGGTTAAGATCGGTAATATATTGTGTCGATTCCGCATCAGAAAACGCAAGTGCTTCACTATCAAGAATGGCGGCTCGAAATCCTTCCTTCAAACAATGCGATGTCAACATACCGGCCCAAATCGGCGGCTCGATCGCAGAGTACACAGTGCTTAAGTCTTGATACACTTTATAAGCAGCGTTGGCTTGCACAAAAAGGATATCGATCTGCTTAGATGTTGGCATATTGATTCCTCTTAATAACCTGATACGCTTTAATAAGTTCGGTAATACCCATTGTTAAGGAAACATCTGGCTTAAATCCGGTCTTCTCAATTTTCTCATTGCTAACAATATAATCACGCTTATCAGGATCTTCTCCGATTGTGGCTTCCATAAAATAAAAATCTTTCACCTGTTTTTGTATTTCTTTACAAAGATCCAGTTTACTAATATTAGCGTCGCTTAATCCGACGTTATAAGGCTGATTTTTCATTTTGTCAAAATTATTCAAACTATGACTAAACGCTTTGGCCACATCACGCACATGAATGAAATTACGATTAAAATGCGCTTCAAAAAGTACAACGAAACGATCATAAACCGCGCGATAAACAAAATCATTAACTAACAAATCCAAACGCATACGCGGCGAAACACCAAAAGCTGTTGCAAGACGCAGTGTAATACCATTGCCTGCCTCAAGAATCGCTTGTTCAGCTTCAACTTTTAATTTTCCATATAAAGAAATCGGACGCAAAGGGGTTTCTTCCGTGCAATGCTTACCCTTTTCACCAACGCCGTAACCGCTATTTGTCGTCGGGAATATCACTATTTGATTTTTGCTGCGCAAATCCAAAATCATTCTGACCGAGTCCATCAGAATCGTCTGTGCCCCAACGGGGTCCTTGGCACATAAAGGAGCGCCAGTCAAACACGCTAAAGGAAAAACAGCATCCGCGTCCTTTAATAATTTGGTCATTAAATTTTTGTCGCGAGTATCGCCGCGAATAATGGAAAGATTGGGATGATAGCAGACATCCAAAAGCGAGCTTTGGTTATACATAAAATTGTCTAGCGCGACAATTTCGTGACCTTCTAATAAAAGCCGCGGAATCATAATAGAACCTAAATATCCTGCGGCGCCGGTAATTAAAATTTTCATAAATCAAATCCCTTTCATTTATTTGCATTTACTGGTATCTGAATGTATGCCTTCTAAAGCATGCTACGAATACCATCTTCTAAAGCAACATGCGGTTTCCAACCCAATTTTTTAATTCGACTACTATCCAAAAGTTTACGGATCGCTCCATCCGGTCTCGACGTATCAAAAATAATTTTTCCCTTATACCCAGAAACTGACGCGATAAGCTTCGCTAAATCTTTAATCGCAATATCTTGACCAACACCAACATTAATCACAGCTTCGTCATTATAATTTTTCATTAAAAAAACACACGCCTCGGCAAAATCGTCACTAAATATAAATTCGCGCTTTGGTTTACCCGTTCCCCACAATGTGACTTCGCGATGATTATGGCGTACCGCCAATGAAAATTTACCTAACAATGCGCCCAAAACATGCGCATTATAACTATCGGTATCTGCCGCGGGCCCATACAATGTCGCCGGAACCATCACAATCGCATTAAAGCCATATTGTCGACGATATGATTGGCACATTTTAATTCCCGCGATTTTAGCCACGGCATAAGCTTCGCTTGTCGGTTCCAAAGCGCCGGTCAAAAAATATTCTTCTTTTATTGGCTGTGGAGCATTTTTGGGATAAACACAAGAGCTTGCGATAAAGAGCAGTTTCTTAATTTTATTCTTATAAGCCGTATGAATAATATTGTTTTGGCTTTCAAGATTTAAATAAATAAATTCCGCGCAAAATTTTTGATTTGCTTCGATGCCACCAGAACGCGTCGACGAAAGAAAAACATATTCCGGTTTTACTTTCGCAAAAAACTTTTCCACCTGCTGCTGATTAAAAACATCCCACTTTTCCGGTCCGGCAGAAACAATATTCTCATAACCCTGCGCGGCAAGATAATCATAGAGCGAATGCTCAATAATATCGTTATGCCCGACAATTAAAATGCGTGAATTTTTCTTCATAATTTAATTAGATTCATTACGAGCGTTAGCGACGCAATATCAACCAGATTGCCGCGTCGGCCTTCGGCCTCCTCGCAATGGAATATTTTACTTTGTATTGTAGAAATTCCCGTGCTCAATAATCAGAGTCGAGCGGCCGTCATCACGCTGAAAAGCATATTTATAAGCCGGAAAGATTTCTTCTGGTTCATTGAGTTCCACAACATCAATTTCACTAAATAATTTTCGAAAAGCGTCAGCGTAATTGCCGATATGCTGATGACCCGGATGCACCGGCTCATGCGGTCCGGTCGCCACACGGATAATCGTTTTGGGCATTAAAGTGCCACAGCTAATCGCGGGAATTTTATCCAGCATGTTGGTCATGTCCGACGTCGCTAAAAGCAAGAAATTCTGGCGCGGATAAACCGAAATGGGAATATACCCCGCCAAAGCCATTCCGATGGTAAATTGCATTTGAAAACTTTCATTAATCGGCATTTCGAGCGTACGATCTTTGGGACAATCACGCAAAGTCTGAAACATAAATGTTCCCGGACCGGCAACAGTCTGCCCGACGAACATAGCTCTGTCTTGCGTGGCCAACCATTCCATCGTTCTTTTTAATTCATCAAAATATTTCATTTTCTCTCCAAAACATCTTTAAAACTTGATTAATTTCCCTAATCCCGAATGCGGATAACCATTGACATATTGAAAATAAATAATTTTGGACTCGTATTTTGTCCCTTTAAACCACGGATCATCGCTACCCCAAACTTCACGAGTCTTGGTCATAACACTTAAACCATTATCGCAAACAATAAATTTAACCGGGAGATCAAAATTGTACGCGTATTTGACTGCTTCAAAGAAAATACCTGTTTCCGAAGACATTTCGCCACAGAAGAGATAAGCACTGCCTTTTTTCTTTTGATTTTTAAGCGCCCAAGCAACACCTGTTGCTGTACCCATTAAACTGCCAACAATGCCCGAACACAAAATTTTATACTCCGGAAAACACAGAGAAATACTTTTTCCTTCTACAATCGCTTTTTTTACATCTTCGCGAGGTACGCCTTTTAAAAGCGCCAATTCGTGAGAATCCCAAAAACCAAATACATAATCATCATCACCAATGTCTTCTTCACGAAAAATACGAATGAGTTCGTCTTCCCGCCCAGAACGAAGATGCACAGGCGCACGAATCGCGCCTGTGGCAAAAATATCAGCAATCTCTTGTTCAAATTTAACAATATCTTCTTTTATGACTTGTGTTCTCATATACAACATGACCTTTATTAATAATTTTTTAATTAGCGTGTGTCATTATGAAATAAACAATGATTTTGTTCAATAGGTAATCAAAATTTGTTTATTTTCCGTCGCAACCATGCTTCTGAAACCATTTTAATGTTTCCTGTAAACCTTGCTCAAGTTTGACTTTAGGCTGCCACTTAAGATATTTTTTAGCCAACGCAATATCCGGTCGACGCTGCTTTGGATCATCAATCGGAAGAGGCTGATAAGCCAGCTTGCTTTTAGCACCAGAAAACTTCAAAACCATCTTTGCAAATTCCAAAATTGTAAATTCCTGTGGATTGCCAACGTTGATCGGATTGTGAAGATTCGAATGTAATAACCGTTTAATCCCTTCAACTAAGTCGGAATAATAGCAAAAAGACCGTGTTTGTTTTCCCGTCCCATAAACAGTTAGAGGCTGATTATGCAAAGCCTGATCAATAAAATTTGGAACAACACGGCCGTCTTTAACCTGCATGCGCGGGCCGTACGTGTTAAAAATACGAATAATGGCAGTATCCACGTTATGCGAACGGTGATACGCCATCGTAATGGCTTCCGCAAAACGCTTAGCTTCATCATAAACACCGCGTGGCCCAACTGTATTGACATGCCCCCAATATGTTTCCTTTTGTGGATGTTCCAATGGATCTCCATAAACTTCTGAAGTTGAAGCAAGCAAAAAACGCGCCTTCTTAATTTTGGCTAATCCCAAAGCATTGTGCGTACCATAAGAACCCACTTTAAGAGTCTGAATCGGATACTTCAAATAATCCACAGGACTGGCAGGTGAAGCAAAGTGCAAAACATAATTAACATTTCCCTTAATCGCGAAGGGTTTACTGACATTATGTTCCAAAAAATCAAAATCCTTGTTCTTTTTTAAATGCGCGATATTACGCAGGCTTCCAGTAATAAGATTATCAATGGCAATCACTTTGAATCCGTCAGCTAAAAAACGGTCGCACAAATGACTCCCAATAAATCCTGCACCCCCAGTGATAACGACAACTTTCTTTTTCATAATTCATCCTTCCAAATTTTATATAGGTTTAAAACAAGTCCTTCGGCTCAATGGACGATTTCCTGCTTCGCAGGAACTGCGTCCAATTCGCCGGCAGACTTGTTTTAAACCCATATAAATTATAGTTTCGTAATCTTCTTAATATTCAAAAGTCCAAAAACATTACGTGTGTCAAAAATGCTCTTCGCTGACTTTAAAATCAAATTGTAATTTACCGACGTGTGATCCGTCGCAATTACCACACAATCGAAACCCGCTAAATTCTTCGCGCTTAATTCAATTGAATTCATATCAAGTGTTCCAATTTTCAAATAAGGAATAATCGGATCAAAATACGAAACGCTGACTCCCTTATATTTTAACAATTCAATCAAACGCAATGGCGGAGATTTGCGCAAATCCTTCACGTCTTTTTTATAAGTCACGCCCACAATCAAAACCTTTGCACTCTCCAAAGATTTCTTATTCTTCATTAAAATTTCACCAATACGTCCGACAGCATACGCAGGCATATGTGAATTGGTGTCCGCAGAAAGCCGAATATATTTAGAATTAAAACCATATTTTCTAGCTTTCCAATGCAAATACAGAGGGTCATCAGGAATACAATGTCCACCCACACCGAGTCCCGGATAAAATGGCATAAAACCAAACGGCTTTGTTTTCGCGGCCGCAATAACTTCCCAAATATCAATATTAAGCTTATGGCACATCATCGCTAATTCATTGATCCAACCGATGTTCACAATACGAAAAGAATTTTCAAGAAGCTTTGTCATTTCCGCGGCATCGGCCGAAGAAACAAGATGTACTTCTTTAATAATCTTTTCATAAAGTGCTTTGGAAAGATTGCCGCTCGCTCTATCAATACCACCAACAATCTTAGGAATTTCCGTCACTTTAAACTTTTTATTACCCGGATCAATACGTTCGGGAGAAAATGCCAAGTATAAGCCCTTACCAACCTTCATCCCCGACTTTTCGAGGACGGGGAGAATCAATTCCCGTGTCGTACCCGGATAAGTCGTACTTTCCAGAATAACAAGCGTGTCTTTCTTAATATATTGATCAATCGTTTTGACCGCATTGACAATAAACGAAACGTCCGGTGTATACTTACGACGCAACGGCGTCGGGACACAAATAATAATGACATCCGCGGATTTAATCAAAGAGAAATCTGTCGAAGCCGACAAGTGTCCGCTGTCAACAACACGATCCATTTCTCCGGAAGTAACATCCGCAATATAATTTTTCTTCGTTTGTACCCGCTTGACACGATCATGATCCATATCCATACCGTATACATAAAAACCAACTTTCGCAAAACTGACAGCTAATGGAAGACCCACGTAACCGAGTCCCAAAACCGCGATCTTAGCTTTTTTATTTTGAATTTTAGTTTTTAAATTCATACCATGCTTTCGTGCATTACTTAAACCTTGCCGCGGCCAATACCGAAGTATTCAAATCCCAACTCAACCAAGTTATCATTTTTATACAAATTGCGTCCATCAAATACAACCGGCTGTCGCATCACGCCACGCAATTTCTTAAAATCAACCTTTCGGAATTCATCCCATTCGGTTAAAACGAGAAGACAATCCGAACCTTTGGCCGCGCCGTACATATCATTACAAAATGTCATACCCTTAAAAACCTTCTTAGCATTCTCCATAGCTTGCGGATCATACGCTTTAATTTTCGCGCCTTCTGCTTGAAGTCGCTCGATAATATCCACCGACGGGGCATTACGCATATCATCCGTATTAGGCTTAAACGCCAAACCTAAGACACCGATCGTCTTACCTTTAATAATCCACAGTTTATCCTCAATCAAACGGATAAAAGCAGCCTTCTGCTCTTCATTGGTTGTCCGGACGGCTTTTAAAAGATTAAACTCATAACCACTTTTTTCACTCAAACGAATAAAAGCATCCACGTCTTTAGGAAAGCAGCTCCCGCCAAAACCGATCCCCGCATTTAAAAAGCTCGGGCCAATTCGTTTGTCATAACCCATGCCTTCGGTGACTTTGAGAATATCCGCGCCGACACGATCACATATCTGCGACAAAGCATTAGCAAAAGAAATTTTAGTCGCTAAAAACGAATTAGACGCGTGTTTAATAATTTCGGCCGATGTGATATTTGTCACAATGACGCGTGTTTTAAGTGGTTTATAAATTTCTTTTAGCAACTCTTCCGCTTTTTTAGATTCAACACCAATAACCACACGGTCTGGATTCATAAAATCCGCGATCGCGGAACCTTCGCGCAAGAATTCCGGATTTGAGGCCACATCAAAAGACAAACTTCGATTACGCCCATTGAATTTCTTAGGCAAATTAAGCTTTATCGTATGTTCAATACGCTTACCCGTTTCCGCTGGAACCGTTGATTTCTCGACAATCAATTTGTAGGAATCCATGCTCAATGCGATCTGACGCGCGACATTCTCAACATATGTCAAATCCGCATCACCATTCTTTTTAGATGGCGTGCCGACGGCAATAAAAATAACCTGTGAACATTTCGCGGCTTCTTTGATCGTTTCACAAAAAAATAATTTCTTCTTCTTTGTCTGTTTGGTCATCAGTTCCTGCAAACCCGGTTCATAAATCGTGGCAATACCGCGTCGCAATTTCTTGATTTTCTCGCGATCATTATCAACACAATAAACCGTATGCCCAATGGCAGAAAGACAAACACCAGTAACAAGTCCCACATATCCTGTTCCCACAATTCCAATATTCATACCTTACTCTTTTCTTAAATTTTTATTAAAGGCACTTATCGTGCGCCTGCCTTAACCTTATTAAATCCTGACCCAAAATCCAAAGTCAAATCCGGAAATTCTTTCAATGTAAATGCAATCCAAATGGCATCACCATCGGTCTCTTTATGATTAAAACTGACCTTCATTTCCCATTCATGGAGATCACGAACAAACGCATATTCCTGTTCTTTGTTGATACCATGTTCAACATCCCACCGTTGATAAACTTCAAAATACCATTTTTGATTAAGACGCAAATTAAACTGACTCGTAATCTGATCGTCAACTTCCCGATCAAAACGCTTACCGAGACTCACTGACCATTTATTCTTAGGATCCGTCAGGTAGACATCAAAATTAGCATTGCTCAAATGTTCCTCAATGGTGTCATAATATGTTTCGGAATAAACCGTCACCCATTCATTGGGTTTCACATCCATTTTCGAAACCACATTATTAAACCCACCCTTGTGTGTATCTTCTTTAAGATAAAAATCGGATGTCAATAGAAGACGTACCAAATCATCACTTTTACCTTTACGTTTGGTTTGCAGTTTATTTTCAAAACCAAACGTCATGCCATGTCCGCGCGCCAAATTGTCAGTCGCGTCAAATTGCACCAACTTCGCAGCCTCCAATGTCGGATCATGCGTATAAAAATAGGCAACTGAAGGCGTCACAACATGACGCAATCGATTGATATCAAGATTTAACAAATTTGAATGTACATCGTAAACACGAAAAAATTTCGTGCTTACATCCGCACCAGTTTTAAAAATACCGCGCACGGTATTATTGTCTTCCTTCGAAAGCGTTTTGGTATAAAATGTTTCTTCTCCGCCTACAAACGGACGCAATTCAAGAAAACGCATAACTTTAAAAGGATAAGAAATCTGATTATCAGTTGTTAAACGCATCGTCTCATAACGATTGACACTCGGACTGGGTTCCAGCTTCGCAAGATTTGAATACGTAGTATTGTTCTTCCAGTAAAAACCGCTATCAAAAATTCGAGTCCCCGGCAAAAGATAATTGATTTCTGGAAGACGGTCTATTGCGGACGTAAAACGATTGACACGCACATCACTACGCAAACTTAACGTACCCGCGGAAGAGAAACCGCGCGACAAAAGAAAATAAGTCGGAGGATTTGTATCATCCTCATACTCTCTTTCAAAAAAATCCTTCAAAAACTGATCGTCACTTAATTTGTAATACTGCCAAATCGCGTTGGTATTTTCATCAATGTCCCATTTATGACGCCACTCCCCTTTAAAACGCTCTTTTTCTACGACGGAATCTTTACTCTCACTAAAATTGATAAAAAACTTATCATCTTTAAATCGCTCCTGCGTGTAATACATCCGCATAAAACCATTACCAAATTCAGGGCTGTTATAATTGAGATCTACACCCTCGCCCCAACCCCTGCGACTACGATAATCCAAGTGCACAACCGTATTAACCTGATCATTCCAATAATGGCGCCATTGCGTCAGGACAAATGTGCCCCAATCTTTGTGATAACCCGGCGTAATGACAAACATTGGCTTTTTGTGTTGCAAATCTTGCGTATACTTTGGAATCCACAAAACCGGCAATTGCCCAAGAACCAATGTCATATTACGTGCGACAGCTTTGTCACCTTGATAGACATCTACTTTAGGAGCTTTAAGACGAAAATGCGGATGATCTAAATCACACGTCGTAATATAACCATCACGTAAAACAATGTGATTCTCGCCCACTTTGGTAATTTGCTTTCCACTGCCATAAAACGGTTTGAACGTAATTTTGGCTTCAATAAAATCGCCCTTCATTGTCGTAAAATTATAAAACATCTTATCGCCGGTCAAGCGACCTTCTTTCCGTTCCAAAACCACATTACCCTCGGCAATACCGATATTTTGCGAACGATCAAATTCAAGACGATCACAAGTCAATGTCACATCTGATCGTTTGACTACGACATTACCCGTGGCAATGACTTTATTGTCCGTGACCGAATATTGCACTTGATCACCATTGATCTCAACAGGCAAAGAAGCTTCCTGAGCGTACGCCACGCAAGCACATCCCAATAATGCAACAATTAAAAAGCTTAATAGCGGCTTCATTTACGCTTTCTTAAATTCTCACTGATTAAAACTCGTGCGCCTAAAATTCCCGCGTCATCTCCCAGCTTGGCATGAATAATTTTCAATATTTCCTTTTGTACTTTCATTGCTCGAGCTTGAATCACTTTTCGAATTGTCGGAAAAAGGAATTTATGATTATGCGAAACTCCACCACCAATAATAATCAAAGGCGGATTTAAAAGATTCACTACGCCAACTAAACCATTGCCCAAGTGTGTCGCAGTCTCTTCAAAAAACTTCAAAGCCTTTTTATTGCCTTGCTGTGCCAATTTATTAACAGCGGGAATTGTCAATTCCTTGTCACCAAAAATTTGAACGATTTTTTTTAAAAGCACCCGATTCCCAACATAACGTTCTAAACAGCCATAACCACCACAACTACAAGCTGGTCCTTGTTCATTAAGTGGAATATGTCCGATTTCACCCGCAACAAATCGAGCCCCACGATAAAGCTGGCCGTCTAAAATAAGCCCGCCTCCTACACCTGTTCCTAAAGTCATACACAACAAATCATTTTTACCTTTGCCGCTGCCAAATCGCCACTCACCTAACGTGATCATGTTGACATCATTTTCTATTAAAGTCGGGACATTAAATTCTTTTTCAAAAATTTTACATAAAGAAACATTCTCCCAGCCGGGGATATTTGGTAAAAAAATAACCTGACCCTTATCCGGGTCTATTTGTCCGGGCAGACCAATACCAATACCTTTTAATTTTGAAAACGCAATTTTTGCTTCACCTAAAAGACGACGAACTTCCGCAAAAATCGCCTTGATTAAATCATTTCGATTACGATTGTAAGACTTTGTGGGAATAGAACTTCGGGAAAGAATCCTGCCGTTATCGTCCACGATGCCAAGCTTGATATTCGTTCCACCGACATCAATACCTAAAACCAAATTTTTCATGGGAAAGAGAATAAAAGATTATAAATTGACTTGTCTAGGCCTGAAAATCGCTTAATTCTACCTGAAAAGAGCTGCGGTTTCAAGCATTGAGAAATTTTACTACTTCACATCTTCATTCCCATAAACCCCAAAACTGCAAACACGATTACGCCCCTCTTTTTTCGCGCGATACAAAGCCCAATCCGCCTTATCAATAAGTTCATTCAATTTACTGCCGTCTTGCGGATAAACAGAAATCCCAATACTAACTGTGGCTTTGGTAATGGTGTCGTACGCTTTAATCGTAGCTTGCTCAACCGCACTCCGAATACGTTCCGCAACATAACCTGCTCCGCCATAATCCGTATCCGGCAAAACAACACAAAATTCTTCTCCGCCATAACGACCGATAATATCAATCTCCCGAATGTGCGCTTTCACAATGCCCGCAATCTCACGCAAAATTTGATCGCCTGTCAAATGGCCATATTGATCATTAAAATTCTTAAAGAAATCTATATCAATCATAAGATACGCCATGTTCGTTTTATGAATCTGCGCGCGATTGCGTTCTTCATCAAAGCGCTCCATCACATAACGTCGCGTATGCACTTCCGTTAAACTGTCCGTAATCGCCAACCTCTCAATGTCCTGATAAAGCCGCACGCGCCGCAATGCCAAAGCAAACTGATTAGCCAAAATCGTCACTTTCTCCTTCTGCTCTTCACTTACGCCACTTAACGCTAATATACCAAGCTTCCGCCGCTGACCTGTTAATGTCAAAAGAGTATAATTTTTGGGTTCCTTGTCTTTGATTTGATCCTGAGCTAACGGGTCCAATAAAAGACAATCCGTAAAATTGACATTTTGCGCAAGCTTGGTTTTGAATGTTTGAAACGTTTTTTCCTCCGAAAAACTTTTAGTAATCTCTCGAGTAAGATCATACAAAGTAAAAATTTGCGTAACCTCTGCTTCCAAAACAGTTTTACGACCATCTAAACCTTTCTTAACACTCACAAATTCTTCATAACGATCCTTAATCAAAGCCAATTCATCCATTTCCTGACGAACAAAAACCGATACGGTCCAGCGCACAACGAGAACCACGCCGATGGTAAAAATAATTAAGAAAATTGTCATAAATGTCATATTGTTTCTTTCGCCATCACAGTTCTGTTACGGCCAGAAGCTTTAGCCTCGTAAAGCGCCACGTCTGCTTTCTGAACAAGTTCTTCCTTGGTCGTTGCGTCCGTCGGAAAAGCGGCAACTCCAACCGAAACCGTGATATGTGTTCTTTCGCGGCGTAAAATAATTGTTTGTCCTTCAATACGTTTACGCAATTCTTCGGCCAACTTTCCCGCTTTCTTTTTATTACAATCGGGTAAAAGCACACAAAACTCTTCCCCTCCATAACGACAGACAATATCACCCGGCTGTTTAAACATATCTGATAAAATCATGGCAATGGTTTTTAAAACAATGTCTCCTGCCGTATGACCAAAGCGATCGTTGTATTTTTTAAAATGATCCAAATCAATCATTAAAAAAGACATCTGCGTATCATTGCGCAGATGCCGTCCAATTTCCGTGCTCAATCGCTCCAGCAAATGACGTCGTAAATATAACCCAGTCAAGCTATCACGAATTGCCAAATCCTCAACGCGTTCATATAATTGCGCGTTTTCTAATGCCACCGCACCAATGTTGCCAACGGTATTCAAAAAGCGCAAATCTTCTGTTGAAAAATGATGTTCCTTACTGCTGTCCACGCGCAAGACACCAACTGTTTTCTCGCCAACGGTCAAAGGTACGCTCATCAAAGAGCGAATTGTCCGACCATCTTCTGTTGAAATTTTTTCAGAATCAAAACGAAAATCAGTTTTAGTGTCTTCAACAAGCAAAGGTTTAAAATTCTTAAATACCCATTGATCATAAAGATCACCTCTTTTAGCTTTGAGATTTAATGGCTCTTGTCCACGCAAAGACGCGATAAGAGACAATTCGCCGGCACTTCTTAACAAATATACAATAACTGTCATTTCGGCGCGATCGTAAACACCATTGACATCCGCGGCAATAATTTGCGAAGTATCGGCGAGCGTAAAAGACGCGCAAAGTTTTTCAGTAAGATTCTTAAGCAATGAGTAATTCGTAATCTTGCCTTGCAGGGCTGTATTAGCTTGTCTTTCATGAGCAATTTCAACCTGCAATAAATTAAGACGCTCTTCACATTCACTGCGCTCAAGAGAGAGCACAGCCTGACGCTCATTTAAAGTGATGTACGCGTAAATCAAATAGCCGATAATCACGCCCAATGAAATTGCTAAACAGACAAAGAATTGTGAGGCGCTATAACGAGCATAGAGAAAAAAACCACCGAGTGGAATGACGAGAAGAATAACTAAAATATGAGGAGATTTAACAGTTCGAACAATTAAATTTTTCATTTTGTTTTACTTTCCAGAACAAGATGAGAAATCAAACTGTCGATAGAGAATTAAACAATCGTGTCTTCAGTCTTTTTGTCAAAAAAGTGTACCTTACTCATGTCTAGGACAAGGTCCATGTCACGATTGACCTCGGGGCGGTCATGCGCGCCGACGCGGGCCATAAAAGTATGACGTCCGGTATTAAGGTAGAGAAAAACTTCCGAACCCATCGGTTCAACAACTTCACAGATCGCTTGAATGGTATTGTCAGGGGTAGCTTGTGAAACAAAAAGTTTGTCATAGATATCTTCCGCACGAATGCCAAACGTTATTTCTTGGCCTTCGTAAGGGGCAAGTTTGCTATACATATCTTCGACAATCTTGACTTGAAATTTTCCTTCGTCAAAATAATATTTACGATCTTTCTTGATAATGCGACCTTCCATAAAATTCATTGGGGGCGAACCAATAAAACTGGCGACAAAACGATTGACCGGGCGGTCATAAATTGTTATCGGGTCGGCACATTGCTGTACACGGCCATCCTTCATAACCGCAATGCGATCACCCAAAGTCATCGCTTCGGTTTGGTCATGCGTGACATAAATAAATGTCGTCTGCAAGCGCAAACGCAATTTATGAATTTCAGTGCGCATTTGCACACGCATTTTCGCGTCTAAATTACTCAAAGGTTCGTCAAAAAGAAAAACAAGCGGCTTTCGGACAATCGCACGACCCAAAGCCACGCGTTGACGTTCACCGCCGGATATCTCGCGCGGGCGACGATCTAAATATTTTTTAATTCCGAGAATTTCAGCGGCTTCATTGACACGACGGGTAATTTCAGGTTTGGGAAGTTTACGGAGCGTAAGACCAAAAGCCATATTTTCAAAAACTGTCATATGCGGATATAAAGCATAATTCTGAAAAACCATCGCAATATTGCGATCTTTAGCGGGAACTTCATTAACCAACCGATCACCGATCCAAATACTTCCAGAAGTAATTTCCTCCAAACCCGCAATCATGCGCAACGTCGTAGATTTACCGCATCCGGATGGACCAACAAGAACTAAAAATTCTTTATTTTCTATTCCTAAATTAACATCGTCTACAGCCTTAGCACCGCCGCGATAAACTTTGCTAACATTCTTTAAACTGATTTGTGCCATAAGTTGCGAAATTGGTTATAGTTTCATTCTAAAATAAAATACCGGCGTAAAGTCAGGACATTTTATATAAGAATGTTTGGTATTGCAAGGATTGTTTTTAAGCCTTTGGAGAAGCTGAAGCTTGTGAATATGTGATCAGTTGCGATAAAGTGACTTTCATTTCTTTCCGTTCGACAATCATATCAATCAAGCCGTGCGCGAGTAAGAATTCAGCTCGCTGAAATCCTTCTGGAAGTTTTTGACGAATCGTCTGCTCGATAACCCGCGGACCCGCAAATCCAATCAATGCTTTTGGCTCAGCGATAATAATATCACCAACGCCGGCAAAGGACGCCATAATTCCACCCATCGTAGGATCCGTTAAAATCGAAACATATAACAATCCAGCTTCGTGATGTCGCGCTAATGCTGCGCATGTTTTTGCCATTTGCATTAAGGAGAACATCCCTTCATACATACGCGCCCCGCCGCCAGATCCAGAAACAATAATAACCGGAAGTTTTTTCTTAATACAATATTCAATAATACGGGTAATGCGCTCACCAACAACTGATCCCATCGAACCCATAATAAAACGAGAATCCGTAACCGCAAGGCCAGCGATGTGACCATTGATTTTACCAATACCGGTTATCACTGCGTCTTTGAGACCAGTCGCATTTTGATCCGCCTCTAATTTATCTTTATAGGTTTTAAGACCTTTAAATTCTAATGGATCTTTCGACGTTAAATCCGTATCATGCTCTTCAAAACTGCCTTCATCCGTCAAAAGCTCTACACGCTCAAGCGCAGTCAAAGAAAAATGATACCCACAGTTTGGACAAACATTATTATTGCTCTTAACGCCTTTGACATAAGACGGCGATGCGCATTCCGGACACTTAGACCAAATGCCTTCAGGAATATTGCGTTTACGCACGCTTACGAGAGTATATTTATTTTTTCCAAATAATGACATAGAGTTTTTTCCTCACGAAGAAATTATGCAATCTTATGAGAAACCAGTCCCGAAAGGACTTTAGGATAAAAATAGGTGGTTTTAGGCGGCATCTTTTCGCCATTGAGAGCAACGGCCTTAAGTTGGGAAATTTTGACAGGATTCATAATAAAGCCGGCATCAGCAATGCCCTCATCAACCTGAGTAATGACCTCGATTGAATCTTTGGTATAAATGATGTCCTCTGACTTTACTCCAAGTTTATCAAAAACAAAATATTTCAAAATCGTAGCATCAAGACGACGATAATCTCTTGAGCCTTCCTGAATCACTTTATCGATCAAAGATTTATTTTTCAAACGCAAAAGCATGTAGCCTTCCTTGGTATAAAGACCAAAGGCGTGTTCATTTTGTCCCGCCTTGGCTAACAAAACCATAAAATCATTTTTCGCTTTAATGCGATCCATTCGAAAAAATTCTTCCAAAAATGAAAGTTGACCGGGGAGTTTTGTGACAATGCGATGCATCGGGAAAATCTTTAAATCCCGCGAATCAATATTAGTAAAGTATGTCATCACATAATTAAAAGGTTCTTGTCCCGTCGGCTTACCAATTTTAGCTATTTTCTGACGACGAATTTCACAAGCAACCTCATAACGGTGATGGCCATCCGCAATAAAAAGCGATTGATTAGAAAGCGATGCGACAATTTGGCTGACAAGTTTGTGGTCATCCAATTTCCAGAACAAATGTTTTACACCATCGTCATCAGTGACATCAAAAAGCGGTTTTGTCACAGCCAAATGCGTGATAAAGATCTTCTCAACTTTGCGCTCTCGATCAGAAAAACAAACAAAAATCGGGCTCAAATTCGCACCAACACTGGTCCAAAGTTTAAAACGATCTTCCTTAGCTGCCGCATGCGTATTTTCATGTGGAAAAATTTTAGAATCTTTCGCGTCCTGAATTTTCATTGCGGCAATAAATCCTAACCGACTATGTCGTTCACCCTGAACTTTATATTCTTGCCGATAATAATAAATCGCGGGGTTTTCATCTTGCACGAGAACGCCATTGGACAACCATTGATTGAGTAAATCTTTAGCGCGGGTATATTTATTTTGATCAGGACTGTCTCCAGCCTTATCCTTAGCATGCTCCAAATGAATAAAATTATATTCATTCTTATTATGCAAGCCATCTTGCTGCGCCGCAGAAATAACATCATAAGGCGGACACATAACCTTGGAAGGATTACTGATTTTCTCAGGATTATAATGAATACCTTGAAATGGTCTAATTTCAGTCATAAGTTGAATTCCGCGACTTTTAATCCGCGGCATCTTTCATTTTGAGCGAAATCCCGCCAGCCAAAGCTGTTGCGGGATTAAAAAATCTGACAACTCCCTGTCAGGTCTTGGTCATAATAGCAAAACAGGGTAAAAATAGGTACGAATTTCTTCAAAATCTTAAAAACCGCTTTTCGCTTACTTTGAGGCTTCTTTTTTCACTACAGCCGGTGTACTTGCGCATCCGCACCCACCGGAATGGCAATGTCCCCCACCCGAATCGGGCGAACTTTTAGAAGCCGGAGGTTTATTTTTATAATCCGTCTCGTAAAACCCCGTTCCCTTAAAGATGATTCCGCTTCCACCACCAATGTGACGAACAAGAGACATTTTAGCGCACTTTGGGCACTTTTTTAACTTCTTTTCAATCATGGATTGCAATGCTTCAAACAAATGCCCGCAAGCCTCACACTCATATTGATACGTTGGCATAATTTACTCCCTTTACCATTGCGAGCCGCGAAGAGCGCGAGTCCTGTTTAGGACGAGCCGCGAAGAGCGCGAGTCCTGTTTAGGACGAACCCCGAAGGGGGCGCGGCAATCTCTAAAAAATTATTCGAAAATAGATTGCTTCGTTGCCACGAATAGTTAAATAGGACTCCTCGCAATGATTATTTAAACACATTTTTAAATTTATCTGCTAGTGAATCAACAACCCCCGACGAAACTTTTTCACCACTCAAATGGGCAAATTCTTCAAGAAGTTTACGCTGTTCTCCCGTTAAACGCTCCGGAACGCTCACCATAACTTTAACATATTGATCTCCGTGTCCACCTGTATGTAAATCAATCATCCCTTTGCCTTTGAGACGAAAAACTTTGCCACTTTGTGTCCCCGCGGGAATTTTCATCGCCACGTCTCCACTCAAAGTCGAAACCGAAACTTCACCACCCAAAGCCGCAGTCACAAAACTAATCGGTAAATCATAATGCAAATCCTTGCCACTACGCTCATACAATGAATGTCGACGAACTAAAATATAAAGATAAAGATCACCGGGACCAGCGGCCCCACCTTCGCCTTCACCCTTAACACGCAATCGTGTGTCATTATCAACGCCTGCCGGAATATTAACATCAATATTACGAGTGACTTTAACAACACCTTGACCTTTACACTCTGGACAATATTCGGTAATGATTTTACCCTGACCACCACATGCGGAACAAGTTTGAGCCATACGAAAGAAACCGTTGGACATAATCACTTGACCTTGACCCTTGCAAGTCGAACACGTTTTTGGTTTCGTCCCGGGTTTAGCACCGCTGCCGCTACATGTTGTACACTGTTCATGACGAGGAACTTTGATTTTCTTTTTGATGCCGGAATACGCTTCTTCAAGCGTAATCTCAACTTCATATTGAATATCTCGTCCCCGACGGGCACGGCTAGAACGTCCACCGCCTCCCCCCATTGCTTCTCCGAAGAAGTCGCCTAAAATATCGCCCAATCCGGACTCACCAAAAATACTGCTAAAATCCGCGCCCTTAAAAATATCTTCAGCTGTATACCGCTGATCAATTCCCGAATGACCATATTGATCGTACATCTGTCTTTTTTGTGGATCAGATAAAACACCATAGGCTTCAGAAATTTCTTTAAACTTTTCTTCCGCTTCTTTTTTCCCCGATTCCTGAACACGATCAGGATGAAATTTTAAAGCTAGCGAACGATAAGCTTTCTTAACCGTAGCGACATCAGCGCCTTTTGCAACACCAAGAATTTCGTAGTAGTCTTTTTTCATACTTATTATTTATCACTACTCGCTTTAAAGTCAGCGTCAATGACATCGTCTTTATTCTCAGGTTGACCTTCCGCAGATTTTTCTTCCGACGAAGACGCCGCAGATGCAGCTTGATCCGATCCGCCATGAGCTGCTTGCTGACTTGCCGTTGATTTATAAACTTCTTCTGCCAATTTATGGCTGACTTTTTGCAAAGACTCTATCGCTGACTTCATTTTTTCTGAATCTTTCGCAGCAACAGCTTCTTTAAGAGCCGTTAATTCCTTCTCAATGCTTTCTTTATCTGTTACGGAAACTTTATCACCATAATCTTTCAGCGATTTTTCCGTTGAATAAACCAATGTGTTCGCTTGATTGACAAGTTCAATCTCCGCGCGTTGCTTTTTATCTGCTTCAGCGAATATCTCAGCATCTTTGATCATTTTGTCAATTTCTTCCTGCGACAATTTGGTCGGCGCAGTAATCTTAATGGTCTGTTCTTTGCCTGTGCCTGTATCCTTGGCTGTAACATGAACAATCCCGTTAGTGTCAATATCAAACGTAACCTCAATTTTGGGAACGCCTCGTGGCGCTGGTGGAATACCGACGAGATCAAATCGCCCAAGTTCAGTATTGGCATTAGCCAATTCACGTTCACCCTGCAAAACACGAATCGTAACAGCCGGCTGATTGTCAGCGGCCGTGGAATAAACTTGTGATTTCTTAGTTGGAATCGTCGTATTTCGATCAATCAATTTATTAAATAATCCGCCTTCAACTTCAATCCCTAAAGAAAGGGGTGTGACATCTAAAAGAAGAACTTCCTTAGCGTCGCCCTTGATAATACCAGCCTGAATGGCGGCACCCAAAGACACACATTCCATAGGGTCAATACCGCGTTCAATTGTTTGTCCGACTTCTTTCTCAACAAATTGCTGAACAATTGGCATACGAGTCGGCCCACCGACCAAGATGATCTTATCAATTTTGACTTCACTACCTAATTTGGCAGAAGCATCTTTCATCGCCTGTACAATCGGCCCACGGCAACGATCGATCAACGGTGAAATCAATTGCTCAACTTTGGCGCGATCCAATGACATAGTCAAATGCTTCGGCCCCGTCGCGTCCATCGTAATGAAGGGAAGATTAATTTCCGTTGAAACCGTACTAGAAAGTTCGACCTTGGCTTTTTCCGCCGCTTCACGCAAACGTTGAAACGCCATTTTGTCATTCTTCAAATCAATACCAGACTCTTTCTTAAACTGGCTGGTAATATATTCGATCAAAGCATTATCCATATCGGTACCACCGAGCTGATTGTCGCCGCTCGTGGACAAAACTTCAAACGTCGCGGCTTTATGTTCGGCGTCCCAACCCATTTCCATAATTGTGACGTCAAGCGTACCGCCGCCCAAGTCAAAAACCATGATCTTTTGTTCTTTGCCAGCCTTATCCAAACCATACGCCAAACAAGCGGCCGTCGGTTCATTAATAATACGAAGAACCTTAAGCCCTGCAATTTCACCCGCATCTTTGGTTGCCTGACGTTGATTATCATTAAAATACGCGGGAACCGTAATCACCGCTTCATCAACGGTATCACCCAAATATTTTTCCGCGTCCGCTTTAATTTTTTGCAAAATAAACGAACTGACTTGTTGCGGTGTATATTCCTTACCGAATACACTAAATTTGTGATTCGTTCCCATTTTACGCTTTGCCGCATAAATCGTTCCCTCAGAATTAATTGGAGCCTGCCGACGAGCAGGTTCGCCAACTAAACGCTGTCCATCTTTTGTAAAAGCCACAAACGACGGAAATGCTTTACCCGATGCCACACCTGCGCCTTCGGCTGATGGAATAATTGCTGGACGACCTGCCTCTAATACCGCTGCGGCCGAATTTGAAGTTCCCAAATCAATACCAATTGCTTTTGCCATTGTTTTATCCTCCTGATATATGTTCTAAATTACGATTTTTTATTTTAAACTGCTTCTGGCAGCTTCACTGCAACTTTCACCTTCGACGTACGTACAACGCGTTCACCAAGCAAATATCCTTTTTGTAATTCTTCAATCACAGTACCTTCTTCTTGATCCGACGGTTCCTGCATTAAAATCTCATGATTATGCGGATCAAACTTTTTACCAACTGCCTCAATAGGCTTCACATTATTCTTTCGCAACAACTCATGTATTTTCGCCATGACCATTTCCACGCCTTTCAAAAATGACTGATAATCCTGATGATTAGCATTAGCCGCGATGACCACACGATCCAAATCGTCCATAATTGTCAAAAAATCAGAAATTAACCCTTCATTGGCATACTTTACAAATTCACTGCGTTCGCGGTCTGAACGCTTGCGCGCATTATCAAATTCAGCGACCAGACGAACATATTTATCCTTTGATTCTGCCAATTCCCTAACGAGTTTCTCATGATCAACGGCGCTCAATGTAATCGTGTCGGCAACGATTTCTTCCGGAACGACTCCCTCATGTTCCTCTTGTTTTTCTTGTTCTTCGTGTTCGCTCATACAATCTCACTCATTAATTTTGACAAATAATTCAAAGTTGAAACCACTCGTGAATAATCCATGCGCGTGGGCCCTAAAACAGCAATGCGTCCCGTCGGCCCGCTGTACGCCTGATAACGCGAAACAGCCAGCGAGCACCCTTCAATATCCGAGCACGTCATCTCGTGACCAATATAAATTTTAATTCTTTGCTCAAGATTACTGTTTATGATGGCCAACAAGCTCTCTTTTTCCTCTAGCGCGGCAAGAATGCGACTGATTTTCTTTGCGTCCTGAGATTCAGGATAACCCACAATATAGCTTGTCCCGCGACAAAAGATTTTACCATCCCAACCATCAACGGAAATTATGCTCGTATAATGCGTTAAATCAGAAATCACTTGTGAAGTCTTCTCTAAAGCACTTTCAAGATCACGCATTTCGCGTTCATATTCACTTTTGATACGAAATTTTTCCTCTTCTAAAAGCTGAATTTCATTCATCAAATTATCAACATAATAGCGATAACCTTCTTGCGTTGGCAAACGACCCGCGGATGTATGAGGATGCGTCAAAAGCCCATCATCCTCTAATTCAGCTAAAATATTACGAATTGTCGCGGGACTCAAATCCAAATGATGGGCGTCCACAATATAACTCGAACTCACCGGAGTAATCGTCTTAATGTAAGCGTTCACAACAATACCTAAGACCCGATCTTTTCTCTCTTTATAAATAGCTTCTTTCATCATTTCAAAGCCCTCACGCCATAACTTCTATTTTTGCTAGCTCTTATTTCTCTGAAAGAATTAGCAATCATAATTTATGAGTGCTAATTTGAGCCGATATTATAACAAAGACATCAATGATGTCAAACATTTTACAAACACAACCTTATCTGGAATTACTACTGTCGTAATTCTTAATGGCATCCACAAGAACAATCATTTCTCTCAAATAAACTTCCGCAGCAGTTACATTATGCTGCAACTCCAAAATCGAAGGCTTTAACTCACCCGGGGCATGAAATTCAAGAGCAACAACCCCTTCCATAATCCCAATCGACAAAACAGGATGCCCTCGCGAATCACGATTTTTATAAGAATTAAATACTTTGACAATCTTCGCATCATTTAACAGTTTATTTGCTAACTCAGGATTATTACTATACACATGAAAATCTAATAAAGATGGCGGTAACCGCACTTGACCCTGTGATGATCCCCAGCGCGATTTCGCGACATCTTCCAATGATTGCGCATTAGAACGAATTTGAGTCCGCGAACGCTCGGTAAAACTTAAACTCAATTTACTCGGTGACTTCAACTTAATATATCCGATTTGCGAAGCAGAACCTTTCTGCAGTCCAGGCAAATCCACATGCTCATAAATACATTCATACCCACGATAATTGAATCTGACACGAAAAGAATTTTCATTGTCAGGAATCGGTTCAACTTGCCCTTCAAAAAAATGCGCCATTTTATTAACATAATCCGAATGCCTAACCTTCGTCGGGGCAACGACAGCCACAACGATAAGAATACCGAGGAGAACAACACTAATTATAATAACAATTGTGGCCATTTTTATATTTCCCAGAAAATGCTAGTGCATTATATTAAATTTTCATTCCTTCAGGAAAAATTTTTCCAATAAAGTCAGTTAGCGCTTAGTCACTTTAAATTCTAACGCGCCGTTTGCCTCTCCAACAAAAATATGGTCCCTTTCCTTAACTCGACCGTCCAAAAGCATCAACGCGATCGGGTCCTGCACCATTTTCTGAATCGCGCGATTCAATGGCCGTGCACCATACATAGGATCATATCCAGCGTGAGCCAAAATTTCTTTCGCTTTTTCATTAAGCCCTAAAACAATATGTCTCTGACTCAAACGTTGAGCAAGATTTTGAATTTGAATATCAACAATCTTAGTAATATCTTTCAATAACAAACGATTAAAAATAATTCTCTCATCAATGCGGTTTAAAAACTCCGGACGAAAGGAAACCTTCAACGCATCATCAATACGCTTAGTGATTTCCTTCTTGTCATCAAGTTCGGCAATCGCGTCCGACCCGATATTTGACGTCATAATGATGATTGTATTTTTAAAATTTACAATACGGCCTTGCCCATCCGTGAGCCTGCCATCGTCCAAAATTTGCAGCAAAGCATTAAAAACATCACTATGTGCCTTTTCAATTTCGTCAAATAATACTACCGCATATGGCCGACGACGTATTGCCTCCGTCAATTGACCGCCTTCGTCATAACCCACATAACCCGGAGGCGCACCAATCAAACGCGACACGCTATGTTTTTCCATATATTCACTCATATCGATACGAATAACCGCGTCAGCATTATCAAATAAAAACCAAGCCAATGATTTTGCTAATTCTGTTTTTCCTACACCCGTCGGACCGACAAAAAGAAAACTACCGATAGGGCGATGAGGATTGCTCAACCCCGTGCGCGAACGGCGAATCGCTGCGGCAACAAGATCGATCGCCTCATCCTGACCGACCACGCGGTCTTTCAAAACTTTTTCAATCGTGATTAGCTTTTCTGTTTCGCCTTCCATTAATTTGGAAATCGGAATTTGCGTCCACTTAGAAACAATTTCGGCAATATCCTGTTCATCTACTTCTTCTTTAAGGAGCGATCCTTCTTGTTGTAAACGAGTCAATTCTTTATTCTGCGCGACAAGATCTTTTTCTAAATTAACCAATAAACCATAACGAATTTCAGCGACACGATCTAAATTGCCAACTTTTTCCGCCTTGGCTTCTTCAAGCTTCAACGACTCGATTTGAGATTTAATCGCACGGATCTTATTAATAATATCCTTTTCGCCCTGCCATCGCAGACGTAATTTTTTGTTCTCGGATTTTAATTGTTCAAGTTCGGTTTCTAATTTCTTTAAACGCTGTTGCGAGGCTTCGTCTTTTTCTTTTTTCAAAGCCTGACGTTCAATCTCTAGCTGACGAATACGACGCTCATTGATATCAAGTTCCTGCGGCATACTATCGATTTCAATACGTAAACGCGAAGCCGCTTCATCAATCAAATCAATCGCTTTATCCGGCAAAAAACGTTCGGTAATATAACGGTCTGACATCGTCGCGGATGCTATTAAAGCCGAATCCTGAATGCGCACGCCGTGATGGACTTCATAGCGCTCCTTAAGACCACGTAAAATCGCGATGGTATCTTCAACACTCGGTTCATTAACCATGACCGGCTGAAAACGGCGTTCCAAAGCCGAATCTTTTTCAATATATTTCCGATATTCATCTAGTGTCGTCGCGCCAATACAGCGCAATTGCCCACGCGCTAATGCCGGCTTCAAAAGATTGGACGCATCCACAGAGCCTTCCGCCGCGCCAGCTCCGACGATTGTATGAAGTTCATCAATAAATAAAATAATTTCACCGCTTTTGGATTCAATTTCTTTAAGAACCGCCTTAAGACGTTCTTCAAATTCACCCCGAAACTTCGCGCCCGCAACCAAAGCCCCCATATCCAGCGACATCACTTTTTTATTTTTAAGACCTTCAGGAACATCCTCAGAAAAAATACGCAAAGCAAGACCTTCAGCGATGGCTGTTTTACCGACACCGGGTTCACCAATAAGCACCGGATTATTCTTTGTCCGTCGAGAAAGCACTTGAATCACACGACGAATCTCTTCATCACGGCCAATGACCGGATCAAGCTTTCCCCTACTAGCTAAATCTGTTAAATCACGCGCATATTTTTGCAAAGCCTGATATTTATCCTCCGCATTCGCATCTGTAACTTTTTGTCCACCACGAATATTTTGTAAAATCTTTAAAAGAGCCGCCTCATCAATTCCATTGCGATGAAGCTCCTTACTAATAACCGTCTCACGATCGCGATAAAGCGCCAAAAGAATATGCTCCTGCGAAGTAAATTCATCGTTCATATTTACAGAAATCTTTTGACTGTCAGTTAAAATCTTATTCAAACGATTAGAAATAAACGGTGCTTGACCTTCAACTTGCGGAATCTTACGCAGTTCTTGATCAAGCAAATTCAAAAGCGGTTTAGCGGTAATGCCCACTTGATTAAGAATCGGCACAACAAGACCTTGTTCATCTTTTAATAAGGCATACGAAAGATGAACAGCGTCAATTTGCTGATGATTATGCGCTTGTGCGATTTGTAAAGCTTCCTGAATCGCTTCCTGACTTCGTGTTGTAAATTTATCGATCCGCATCTCTCTCTCCTTTACGTAGCCAAGGCTGGCTGGTGGTTTTTTATATTACCACCAACCAACCTTACCTACTATTTTATTACTCACTGATCTCAACAATCCGCGATTTACGATTTTCAGATTTTGGAAGAACAATTTCCAAAACACCGTTTTTATAATTCGCAACGACTTGAGATTGATCTACGCTGGTTCCTAATTGCAACCGACGTTCTGTTACTCCCGTAAAACGCTCAACTCGAGAAAAATTACCTTCCTTTTGTTGAGTTTCTGATCTTCGTTCCCCTCGAATACTCAGCACGTCATTTTCAATGGCAATGCGAATCTCTTCTTTTTTCAATCCAGGAAGATCCGCTGTCACAGTGATATTTTTGTCATCTTCCTTAATATCAACTGCCAGAAATTGACTTTCGACTTGGGGTAGCGTCAAACCCCAAAATGCTTGATCCCAATCTGAAGCTTGACCCTGATTTGTGTTGCAACGAATAAGTCTCATTTTTCCCTCCTTGTTATAATTTTTGGTTTATTGGCACTCGTAGCAGTTGTCTGCTAATATCTTTGCAAAAAAATTTTACTCCCTTTGCTCCATCTGTAAAATCACTTTAATCCCACTAATATTAACTCCCTTTTTATCCATCAAATAATGAACATAATTTAACAGCTCAATCTGCTTTTGTGAATAACAACGTGTTTTCTTACCAATGCGTTCAGGTTTTACCACATCCATGTCGTCGAGCTTTCGTAAAGTCCAAATTGGTATGCTGACAATCGTACTCACAACACCAATAACAAAAACCGGCGCTGTAGGGTCTATTTTAACACTGAAATTTTGCGGGGTTTCCTTTTTCATAGTTTTACCTCGCTTAACTTATTGTAAATATATCATAATCAAATTATATTGTCAAGATTTATTAACAGATTTAGTTAGTTTATCTAACTGTAAAACGCGCATTACTCTTTAAGACTAAATTTCTGCAATAAACCGGCAAATTTCTTAGGCAAAGAAACCGAAAGCCGCGCGGCATCATGATCATATGCGATGGCATGAACTTGCCCTTCATTGTGCGCCAAATTAACCAAATCCATACGGTCTAATGGTAAGGCCACTTCAATGGTCTCTATTAAAGTCGAAAGCTCGCTGGCAATTTGCGCCAATAATCTGGGAATATTTTCACCGCTCAATGCCGAAACCGCCACCGGATTTTTAAAAGATTGCATAATTTCCCGCACCACATCTTTATCAGTAATGCGATCGATTTTATTTAAAACCGTAATGGTTGGTTTTTCATGCGCATCGAGTTCACGTAAAACAGACATGACCGAATCATGCAAATTGCGAAATTTAGGATGACTAACGTCCAAAACATGAAGCAAAAGATCGGCCGATGATGTTTCTTCCAACGTTGCTTTAAACGACTCAATCAAATGATGCGGTAATTCATGCAAAAATCCGACAGTGTCAGATAAAACAGTCTTCTGATGATTTGGCAAAATCAATTGCCGCGATAAAGAATCCAAAGTTGTAAAAAGTCCATCATGTGTCACTTGACCGGCTTGCGTCAAAGTATTAAGAAGTGTAGACTTCCCCGCGTTTGTATACCCAACAAGCGATACGAGCGGAATCCCATCATCCTGGCGCTTCTTACGGCGTAAAGAGCGATCCGCACTTACATCTTTTAAATCCCTATGCAAACGATCGATACGCTCACGAATACGACGACGATCCATTTCCAATTTTGTTTCACCTGGACCCATCGTACCAATCCCACCGCCTAAACGCGACAATTCAACCCCTTGTCCAACTAATCGTGGTAAAAGATATTCCAACTGTGCTAACTCAACCTGCATTTTACCCTCTTGACTCTTAGCCCGACGGGCAAAAATATCCAGAATTAATTGCGTGCGATCAATCGTTTTCCTACCAACAACCTCTTCTAAATTTCGCTGTTGGCCACCCTTAAGATCATGACTCAAAATCACCGTGTCGATTTCCTTTGCTTGACAAATCTCAGCAATCTCCTTAGCCTTCCCTTCCCCCAAAAAGAGGCCCGCTGAAACCTGATCAATTCGACACATCATTTTATCGACAACGACACCATGACAGGCATTGACAAGCTCTTCCATTTCAGCAGCAAGATCTTCAAATGTCCAAGTGCCGCGATCAGACTTTAACTGAACAATTACCAATAAAATTTTCTCAGACGACTTCATAAAACTCCAATTTTTTTAAAATCTTCTTAACAATTAGTTCAACGGTATCTTTAGGGCCAATCATTAACCAGTTGATACGCTTATCTCTTCGAAACCATGTTAGTTGCCGCTTTGCAAAGCGACGCGTGTTCATTTTCATCAACTCTTTTGCCGCATTCAAATCACATTCTCCGGCAAGATAAGATAAAACTTCCTTCACACCAATAATCCGACAAGCAGTCTCGCTGAGTTGACGACCTGAAATTGCTTTGACTTCTTTAAGCAAACCATCTGAAAACATTTGCTCAACACGAAGATTAATACGGCGGTAAAGTTCATCACGTTCACGATTTAAACCAAACACTGTTACCGGATAATGCCCCCACAAACCCGAACGATTCTCACGTAGCTGAGAAATCGGCTTTTGTATTGTATAAAAAACCTCTAAGGCACGCACAATCCGCCTAGCATCGTTGGCATGAATCTTCGCGGCAGCAGCATGATCAACCTTCTGCAGCTCCTTATAAAGCACGGCCGGACCTTCCGTCTGCGCGCGTTCTTCAAGCTTATTTCGCAATGCAACATTCTTCCCCCCAGCATCAAAAATACCGTCGAGGAGAATCTGCATATACATCCCACTTCCACCAACAACAATAGGGCATCTTTTTCTCGCAAAAATTACTTCAATTTCCTTACGCGCCATTCGGTTAAAAACCGCGACGTCAAATTTTTCCTCAACAGATACAACATCCAAAAGATGATGAGGCACTTTCTTTTGCTCACTTAAAGACGGTTTACTGCTAGCAATAGAAACGTCACGATACACCTGCATGGAATCACAAGAAATGATTTCGCTCGGGATTTCACCCGCCAACTTCAGCGCGACATCGGTTTTACCAACAGCTGTCGGCCCAACAATAAAAATAATGTGCTTTAAAAACGATGCTTTCAAGGATAAATATGGGTAGGATAACCTTGGCTACTTAAACGCTCTTTCATCCATCTTGCTTCATCAAGATTTCTCAATTGTCCAACCCGCACACGATAAAAAGGATTGCCGTCGTGATCCTGCGTCTCAATCAGATAAGCATATTCGCCCTTCTGCTTTAACTCCTCCGCCAACTGTGTGGCGCGATTGCGATCTAAGAATGAACCTACTTGAATAGCAAAATATCTTTTTTCTTCAAGAAGTTGGCGTGCCGTATGAGCTTCAAATGTATTCGGGAAAGTGCTGATTAATTTCTTCAAATACCATTCAGCTGTTTCCCAACGCGAAAGTTTCAAATTTGCCCGACCAATTTTTAAATAAATAATACTTAGAAATTCTGAATTTGGGCGCTCTTTTAAAAAACGCTCCGCCTGACTTAAATCTTCTTCAAATTTTTCTTCCAAACCTAAAGTGTCGATAACGCCAAGCCAAGCTTTTTCATACAAACTATCCGCCGGGTCAACTTTTTGTAAAACTTTATTAAATGCAGCTTGCGCGTCAGCATACTGCGCTAAACCAATTTCACTGATACCTAAATAATATTGAGCTTGATTAAAATTAGGACCCGATTTGTATTTCTTAATAAATTTTTCAGACAAAGTCTTTGCGGTTTTAAAATCTTTTTCAATAATGGCAGTCTCAATATCACTCAATTTTGTAAAACCAGAGAGGACAAGAATGGTCAAGAAAATAAAAACTGAATGTCGTGTGCGGGAATACGCAGATGAAATTTTCATGGAGACATCTTAACAAAAACAACCTGTCTTTACTACTTAAAAAGGAAACACCTAACGTGATCCCAAAAGCGCTCCGGCCAAATCATTAATAAGATCAGCATGCCCTTCGATTCCAACGGACACACGTATAGTTTGTTGAGTAATCCCAGATGCTTTTAAGCCCGCAATCCCCATAGACGAATGACTCATCGACCATGGATGTTCGATTAACGATTCGACTCCACCCAAAGATTCCGCGAGACAAAATAATTTTAGCCTTTTAAAGAATTTATTAAGATCAACCTTTTTAGTGTCTAATTCAAAAGCAAGCATGCCACCAAAACCCTTCATTTGCTTACGAATCAAATCCTGCTGCGGGTGACTGACAAGACCCGGATAATACACCTTCTTAACATGCTTGTGACCTTCAAGAAATTTGGCAATAGTCAAAGCATTAGCCTGATGAGCTTCCATGCGCTGACTCAATGTTTTAACGCCGCGTAAAACCAACCACGAGTCAAACGGCGATTCCGAAACACCCAAGGCATTTACAAGATAACGGACACGTTCTCCAATGGATTTATTATTATAAACAATCGCGCCGCCAACAACATCACTGTGACCATTAAGATATTTTGTCGTGGAGTGAATAACCAAATCCGCGCCAAATTCAAAGGGCTTTTGAAAATACGGTGATAGAAAGGTATTGTCAACCGCAGTTAATATTTTCTTAGCCTTGGCTAATTTAATAACCGCCCCCAAATCCACAATATTGAGAAGAGGATTCGATGGCGTTTCAATCCAAATCATTTTTGTTTTAGACGTAATTGCCGCCTTGACTTTTTTCAAGTCTCTCATATTCACAAATGAAAACGACAATCCCATTTGTGGAAATACCTGACTAAAAAGTCGATATGTTCCGCCATAAATATCGTCACCTGTCACAATATGATCACCAGCTTTACATAAAAATAACGCGGCAGTAATCGCGGCCATTCCTGTAGCTGTCGCCGAGCATCCAATCCCGCCTTCTAAACTGGCAATATTTTCCTCAAGCGCTGCGCGAGTAGGATTGCCACTACGGGTATAGTCATAACCTTTATTTTTCCCTAAAGCGTCGAAATAAAATGTTGAGCTCGGATAAAGCGGTGTTGTCACCGAATTATAGCTCTTGTCCTTATAAATACCGGTATGAACCGACTTTGTCCGAATATCCATTTTACAAACTCCTCATTTTAAAAAATTACGACTGTTATCCAAGATAAACCGCTGATAGATTTTTGTCAATTGTGTTCTTAGGCCGATAGATAATTTCTTCTGACGCGAGTTCCGCAGCCAATCCGCTTACATATATGTTTTTATTTATAGTATAAGCGGATTGTGCGAGGACTGTTTGAGCGACGAAGGAATTATCCATCGGCTTATTTATTCTTCACAAAAACAAACCCTAATATCCGTCCTGTCGATGAATCGAGAACTTTTGAAGTCATTTTGGCTTTTTCTTCCGAAGTGCATTCATCTTCAAACTTCACCTTCAAAACCCATGTCGGACGTGAACGATGATGAACTTTAGCAATCGGCTCTTGTCCAAGAAAACATCCTTTGGTAAATGAAACAAAATCTGTTTCACTCACATTCAAAAGCATTTCATCCTTATAATCAACACCCAAAAGCGGAATATTATTCTTCAAACGAAACAGAGTGAATTCCTCCTCACTGACAGACACAAGTTCATCTCTAAGTGTCAAAATCAACTGCCCATGTTTCTGGCAAATAGCAAATTCAGAATTTTGAAGCTTATAATCGCCGTCTAAGTCAAAATTGACAAAGAAATTCTCAAGAGTAATGATCGTTTTGCTCAGACGCGCGTAACGATCCACATGATCGAGAACAGCTTGCACAAAATCCCCCTCGATGACAAGCAAAAATTTTTCATCATTGATTTTCAATTGATCAAATGTCGCGATAATCCGCCCATGAATATTGACAAACGCATTGCGTGGCTTATCTAATGAATTAGCAGTCAAACCTCCAAGAAATTGCTCTGGCTTATTATTAATGCTTAAAACTTTTTTTGCTGTTCTATAAATCCGCATTTTAAAATTTTCTCTGTTGCCAACGAATGAACAAATAAATCACAATAACAACGGCAATCGTAAGAATACCACCCCAATAATTACTCAAACCCGGCGCAGATTCAACCATTACAGTTTCCTTTGGCCTTTTAAATAATCACAAATGATTTCCTTATGGTCGAAAGCAAAGTCATAATCAAGAATTTTTTCATAAGAAATAACCTGAGCGCCTTTGGCATCGTCGCCAAAACGAAGAACACCCTTACCCTTTGCCGTAAAGACAGTCGAGATGGTTTGAAAACGTGGATCGCGGCGCGGGTCAGAATAAGTATGAAATTGTTGCAAATTTTCTAACTCCAAATTCGTTTCTTCCTTAGACTCCCGCTGCGCCGCATGTTCCAAAGTTTCACCATTGTCCACAAATCCTCCAGGAAGCGCAAATCCATACGGCGGATTCGTACGTTCGATAACAACAATACCACCTTTATAATCAATAATCATATCCACCGTCGGATAAGGACCGCAACCCAAATCTTCCTGCACATGTCGAATATAACCATACACGTGTTTTTCAAACAATAAAAAAGTCTTCTTATCTTCCAAAACCAAAACCATTTCTTTTAATCTCCCCGGGAAAGCGCGGCAAAATCGCAAAACTTCCTGCGAAACAATTTTGGCAACACCAATCGTCGGGAATCCCTCCTTAAGACCCAGCGCGGGAAAAATGACTTTCACTTTTTTGTCTTTCTTGGCTCTAATAAACACATCACGAAAAGCATTACGCACAGACATTTCGGTAACATTCCCCTTAGGTTTTACCGCAAGATAATTCCGATGCTTTGACATCTTATCGACGTCAGCCTGAATAATCTCAAATTCTGTTGCTTTAACAAGCATCATTGCTCCCAAATCTTTCTCGCGAGTTGCAAAGCTTGCGCTTTATTTGTAACCTTTCCTGTCGCCTGCGCTTCTTCAACCTGCTGAAGAATCTTACCAAAAAGCGGCGACGGCTTGAGTTTCAATCGACGAATAAGATCATGACCATTAATCAAAGCGACAAATGGTTTTTCTTTCTTTGCGGCAAAGAATTGCTTTATCAAACTGGAACAAATCTTTTCATGATGCTTCTCATCAATCTTTGTTGACAATGGCCCGCGTGTCGAACGTTGATCAGCAATGGACAAAAGCGCGATCGACGCGGCTTCTTCTTTTGTATCTCGAAAATAACGAAATATCGCGCGATCACTAGGCTTTTTAAAATTTGATAAATATCCCGGCCGTAAATGCCACAGAACAACGTTTTCGAGAATCATCCGTTCACGCGTAGAAAGAAGCAAAACCATCGCAACTGCGCGCGAAATTCCTTTCCCCACATGTTCGTGGCTATGAAAAGACATGCGGCCTTTTTCTTTTTTACGAGTCTGCGGCTTGCCGATATCATGCAATAGAGCAGCTAATTTTAGGAGTCCCCGACGGGTTCGACCACCGGCTAATGATTCATTGAGATATTCAACAACATCAGAATCCTGCGCGTATTCAATAAAAACTTTTTCGAGCTGATTAACCGTCTCAAGCGAATGGGGCCAAACATCTAAATGATGATATCCACCTTGTGTAACGCGATACATCAATGAAATTTGTGGAATTATTTTTTCTAACAACCCAACCTTATCCATGGCGGTTAAATTCTCAGCCGCACGAGAAGATTGCAGCACCTTAAATAATTCATCTAAAATGCGTTCACGCGCGACAGGACTTAATAAGTCTTTATCCTTTTTAATGCGAGCTCGGGTTTTGGGCTCAATTCTAAACCCAAGCTGGGCGCGCAAACTGTACGCGCGCAAAAGTCTTAATGGATCCTCAATAAAAGTTTTTGCCGAAACCATCCGCAAACAACGAGCTTTAAGATCAGCAATCCCACCGCACGCGTCATGGATCTTCTTCACCAAATCTTCATTAGTGTCGAGATCATTGATCTTTAGCGTAAGCGTATTAACGGTAAAATCTCGGTGATTAAGATCCGCCTTTAATGTCGCCGCACGAAAATCTGCAAAATCATATGTTTCAATTCGATCATGATATTTCTTCGCGACCCGACCGCATCCGCGTTTTTTATCCAAGAGAACAAAAGCGCCTTTAATTTCTTTCGCAAAAAGACGCGAAAATACAATGGCATTTTTGGGAACAACAAAATCAAAATCGTGACTTCTTTTATTTAAAACAGCGTCTCGTAAAAAGCCGCCAACCAAAAAAACATCAAGTTTCTTCTGTCGGGCCAATTTTTGTAAAATAAGAAGCGCTGGATATTCAGCCAGATTAGGCATGGGTGAAGAATGTCATTCCGCGGTATTAAAGATTGAAGCTTTCTTAAGGACTTCCTCCTCAACAAAAATCGGAGCCCCGGCACGAACCGCTAAAGCCACGCCGTCTGAAGGACGCGCGTCCACGGTCTTAACCTCTTCCGTAGACGTTTTCAAAATAACTTTAGCGTGAAATGTACTATTAACAAGTTTATCAATGACCAGCTGATCAACTTTTGCATCCAAACTTTGAACAATTAAAAGCAAAAGATCATGCGTCAAAGGCCGCGGGGTCTCGACGTTGGAGAGTTTCATCTTAATACTTGATGCTTCCAAGAACCCAATCACAATCGGAAACTGACGATCCCCGTTTTTCTCTTTAAGAACAATGATCTGATCTTGACGCTTTTCATCAATAATAATTTTGCTTAATTCAACCTGAATCATATACCTAAGCTCCCTTTTTCTTTAAGGAGGATTTTTCTCGCTCCAAAATAACTTTTAATTCGTTCATAAACTGATTCACATCACGAAACTGACGATACACAGAAGCAAAACGCACATACGCGACCTCATCGAGGGACGCGAGTTTTTCCATAATAATTTCGCCGATCGCAGTAGCGCTAACCTCACGTTCATATTTTTTCTGAATTGCCCGTTCAATATCCGTGGTGATTTGTTCAATTTTGTCAACACTGATCGGCCGTTTTTCACATGCCTTGACCAAACCAGAAATAATTTTAGTACGATCAAACGGTTGACGACGATTATCACGCTTGATAACCATCAATGGCACTTGTTCAACATATTCATACGTCGTAAAACGTTTTTGACATTTCAGGCATTCTCGACGCCGACGGATAGATTTTCCTTCCGCACTTAACCGCGAATCAACAACTTTGGTTTCTTTGTAATGACACGATGGACATTTCATTAACGATCTCACTGATGATAACTATGAAAGGTGCCTTCCCAAGCGAGTTCCGCAGCCAAACCGCTTACCTAAAAGCCTTTCTTGTGTAAGCGGTTTGTGCGAGGACTGTTCGAGCGACGAAGGTCACCTTTCTTAGTTATCAAATTTATAAATCCGGATAAAGCGAAAATTCCTTGGTCAATTTGAGAACACCCTGTTTAACTTCGCTAAGTTTAGCTTCATTCGCATGATTCATAATGGCCGCATCGATTAACAAAGCAACCTGCTCCATTTCTTTTTCTTTCATCCCGCGCGTCGTTAAAGCTGGAGTACCAATACGAATACCGCTGGTAACCATCGGACTTGCCGGATCAAATGGAATCAAATTCTTATTCACAGTAATATTGACCTTATCTAAAATCTCCGACGCATCTTTACCTGTGACATTCTTGGGTCGAAGATCAACCATAAAAAGATGATTATCAGTACCCCCAGCGACAATGCGAAAACCCAGCTTAGCTAACGCGCCAGAAAGCCCTTTACTATTTTTAATAACCTGTGACTGATAAATTTTGAATTCCGGCTGTAATGCTTCCTTAAACGCGACGGCTTTTGCCGCAATAACATGCATCAAAGGACCGCCTTGAATGCCAGGAAAAATTGCCGCGTCAATCTTTTTGGCAAATTCTGATTTACAAAGTATCATCCCACCACGCGGGCCACGCAATGTTTTATGCGTTGTCGTTGTGACAAATTCCGCATATGGGACAGGATTCGGATGCAAACCCGCCGCGACCAAACCCGCAAAATGTGCCATATCAACAAAAAGATATGCCCCCACGGAATCACAAATCTCCCGAAACTTTTTAAAATCCCATGTGCGTGAATACGCTGACGCGCCAGCAATGATTAGCTTAGGCTTATGTTCTTTAGCCAAGGCAGCGACTTCATTCATATCAATCAATTCTGTTTTCGGGTCAACCTTGTAAGCGACCATATTATAATTCTTACCAGAAAAATTCATTTTATGACCATGCGTCAAGTGCCCGCCACATGCCAAATCTAAACCCAAGACAGTATCCCCCGGATTGACAGCAACATTATAAACCGCATTGTTCGCCTGCGAACCTGAATGCGCCTGGACATTAACATGTTCAGCGCCAAAAAGTTCTTTGGCGCGATCAATCGCTAACTGCTCAACAACATCAACATGCTCACAACCGCCATACCAGCGTCGATTAGGATAACCTTCGGCGTATTTATTAGTCAGTACCGAACCCTGCGCTTCTAACACCGCCGGTGAAACAATATTTTCAGAAGCAATTAATTCTAAATTATCGCGCTGACGCGCTAGCTCAGATTGAATAGCCCTATAAATATCCGGATCAAGATTTTTTATATAATTCATAATTTCCCCTTTTAAATCTGTCATCTCTAAATGACAAAAATTATTATTTCTTTTTATGAAACAACGACGTTTTTTCGATCGCCTTAATTTGCTTTAAGCGGCGTAAATGCCGACCGCCTTCAAATTCAGTGACAAGCCACACTTTCACAATTTTCGTAATTTCTTCAGGCTTCACAAACTTCGCGCCCAAAACCAAAATATTCGCGTTATTATGCTGACGCGACAGTATTGCCGCTTCCTTGCTATAACATAACGCGGCATAAGCACCAACAATTTTATTCGCCGCAATTGAATGCCCAATTCCTGTCATACAAGCCAAAATTCCACGGCTGCCCTTAGTTTTAGCAACTTTGCTTGCCACGGCATAAGAAATCGGCGGATAATCACACATAACACCCGGCTCATACGATCCCATATCCACAACGGTGTGACCAAGCTTTTTGAGCAAAACCATAATATCAGCCTTGAGTTCAAAACCACGGTGATCTCCACCGATAAAAATCTTCATCCGATCCCCTCACATTGATTTATTGCAATAATTTAACTAATTTTGTAACAGCGCCTTTAATCATCCCCGCGCATTCTTCATATGTGTCAAAGGATTTTCCCATTGGATCAGGAATGTCTAAATCGCCATCGTAACCGGGACGTTCTTGCAAAAACTCTCGCAATTGATAAACTCTCTTCTCGACGGATGGAACACGTTCCAAAACCTGCTGACGATGATTACGCGTCATCACAAGAATCAAATCTGCCTTACGAAGCAAAATGCTATTAATCGGCTGTGATTGATGACGACTGGCATCAATGCCTTCTTTACGTAAAACGCTAATCGTTTCTGAGCTTGCTGATGTATGAAAATACACTGCCGTCCCTGCTGACAAAACTTCAACATTAGACTGTGCTTTCAACATATTTTTCAAAAGATATTCAGCCATAACCGAACGACAACTGTTTCCCGTGCAAACAAACAACACAAGTTTTTTTTGAGTGATTCGATCAACATCACTTTGCGTAATTGGCCCTTCACGCAAAACAATTGGTCTCTCTTTTGTAAAGTCCACGACTGACGAAGCTAACCCAAACTTTGCCTCTCCACCATCAATAGCAATGTCCACAAGCCCATCAAGATCTTTAAGCGCATCCGCACAAAACGAAGGAGCCGGATTACCAGCACAATTTGCCGACGGAGCCGCGACTGTACATTGCGACTGCTGAACAAGATTAAGAGCAATGGTATGTTGCGGAATACGGACACCGATTGTCCGCCCCTCTTCATACGATGGGACAACAACTGTCAAAGGACCTGGCCAACATTCATCAATCATCTTGTAAACCTCTGGAGACTTTATCGGGGTATAATTCGGCAAAAGAGACTTTTGCGCAATATGAATCGAAAAAGGCTTACCAGCATCACGGCGTTTGACATCACGCAAACGAGCCATAGCTTGCGGATTATTAAAATCTGCAGCAATGCCATAGACTGTTTCTGTAGGAAAAACGACAAGCCCCCCTTTACGGATTATACTCGCACAATGCGCGATACGATCCATTTCCGGGAACTCTGGATTAATTGTGATAATTTGCGTTTTCAAGACAACCGACTTTTTAATACTTTTTCTTGTTGCGCTTTTGAAAAAGTAGACAGTTTTTTAGCCAATACTTTATCGGACAAAGCAAGAATCCGAATTGCCAATAAAGCCGCGTTCTTCGCTCCACTTTTACCAATGGCAACCGACGCGACTGATACTCCCAAAGGCATTTTTACCATCGGAAGAAGTGAGTTACAATTGCTGACAATTGTTTTGACCGGAACAGAAATAACCGGCAAATGAACACGCGCGGCAACTCTACCCGCTAAAGATGCGGCACCGCCAGCACTGCAAATAATCACTTTGACATCTTTTGCTTCTGCGTGCTTGACGTATTCTACAATTTCCCGCGAAGACTGACGCGCGGACAAAACTTTAATTTCATTCCTAACACCAAAGTCATTTAAAATCTTAACGCCTTCCGCCATTATCGGGGAATCTGATTTATTACCCATCATAATTACAACTTTAATCTGATCCATATTCCCCACCAAGTTAACGACCCACCGCATTCGCAGATTTTATATGATCTTTCTTTAAGGCCTTGGCCGCAATATCTCGACGAAAGAACATATGATCAAATTTTATCTTTTCAACAGCGACATAAACACTTTGAATAGCATCTTTAATATGATCACCCAAACTCACGACACCCAAAACTCGGCCACCAGCAGTTACAACACGATCTCCGTCTTTTTTTGTGCCTGCGTGAAACACATAAGTATTTTTTCCATCCGCGGCAACGTTTAAGCCATTAATTTCATAACCATTTTCATATTTACCCGGATACCCACCAGAACTCATCACGACACAAACACAACTTTTAGGAGTCCACTTTAACTGAATTTCGTTTAGCCGACCTTCACAACTTGCGAGCATAACCTCTAAAAGATCACTTTCAAGGCGTGGCAAAACCGCCTGTGTTTCGGGATCACCGAATCGAACATTATATTCTAAAACCTGCGGACCTTGCGAAGTGATCATCAATCCGGCATAAAGAATTCCTTTAAAAGGCATACCTTCACGAGCCATCCCGCGCACCGTCGGTTCAATAACACGAGCTTCAATCTTACGTAAAAGTGTTTCCGTCACAATCGGCGCCGGAGAATATGCGCCCATCCCACCCGTATTCGGTCCTAAGTCATCATCAAAAATGCGTTTATGATCTTGCGCTGATTCTAAAATCAAATAATTTTCGCCATCACAAAAAGCAAGAATAGAAACTTCTTCGCCAATCAAATAATCTTCAACAACAACCTTAGCGCCTGCTTCAGCAAAAATCTTGTCCTTCATCATCTGATCCAAAGCTTCTAAGCCATCCGCAAGAGCGTTACAAAGAACCACCCCTTTGCCGGCCGCTAAACCATCAGCTTTGATCACAAGCGGAAATTGCGCGTGATTCAAAAATGCGCGCGCATCTTCAATGCGATCAAAAGGCATAAACGTAGCCGTCGGGATATTGCAGCGCAACATAAATTCCTTGGAAAAAACTTTACTGCCCTCGAGCTGAGCCGCGGCTTTGCTTGGTCCAAAAATAATGAGACCCGCATTTTCAAAATGATCAACAATACCTCCCACTAAAGGAATTTCTGGACCGACAACCGTAAGATCAATTCTTTCTTTTTTAGCAAACTGCAAAAGTCCATCAATATCTCCAACCTTAATATCGACACACTCCGCAATCTCAGAAATCCCAACATTTCCTGGCGCGCAATACAGTTTTTCTAAACGTGGACTTTGTGTCAATTTCCATGCCAACGCGTGCTCTCTCCCGCCGGAACCAATAAGTAAAACTTTTAATTTCTTTTCCATATTTAAATAAACTTTACTTTTTGCGTAGAGTCTTTGACAACCTCACCAATGACAAAGTTTTTAACACTGTGTTTTTGTAAAATAGACTGCACTTTAACCACATTCTTCGCAGGCGTAACCAAAATCATACCGATACCCATATTAAAGGTACGAAACATTTCCGAATCCGTTATTTTACCTTTTTTCTGAATTTCTTGAAATATCTCTGGAACCAGCCAGCTGTTACGCTTAATTTGAAAACATTTATTTTTAGGCAAAATTTTTGTCATCTTTTCATAAAAAGCGCCGCCAGTAATATGGGCAATCCCGTGAATTGTGTGCTTGGCTAAAACCGCCAAAACCGGCTTCACATAAATTTTTGTCGGAACCAATAACACTTTGGCAAATTTATTTTGATCTTCAGACGACAAAGCTTTACGCGCCAAACTATAACCATTCGAATGCAAACCGCTTGATGCTAAGCCAATTACGACATCGCCACTGCGAATTTTCGAACCGTCAATAATATTTTTCTTTTCAACAACTCCAACAGTAAATCCCGCCAAATCATATTCATCTTCTTTATAAAGTCCGGGCATTTCTGCGGTTTCGCCGCCAATCAAAGCGCATCCCGCTTGACGACACCCTTGCGTCACACCTTTTATCACTTCATGTAAAACTTCCGGTTTGACTTTACCACAAGCAATATAATCTAAAAAGAAAAGCGGTTTAGCGCCCACACACAAAACATCATTGACGTTCATCGCAACTAAATCAATACCAACCGTATCATGTTTATTCGCGGACATGGCTACCAACAGCTTCGTTCCAACACCATCCGTTGAAGACACTAAAACCGGCTTTTTGAATTGACCTGTCAACTCAAAAAGCCCACCAAAGGATCCTTTTCGCGCCAAAGCTCCTTTAACCATCGTAGACTTGACCATGGCACCAATGCCATCAACAAAGCGATTCGCTTGATCAATGTCAACGCCACTGTCTTTATATGTTAATCCACTTTTCATAAATTCTTTTTCACGTAATTGATACCATTTTCAAAAATCCTTGCGCCATGACCACGGCCCTTAACTTCCGGATAACGCGTCCATGACGGATGCTGTGTCGTCAAAAAATGTCTTTCCGGATGCGGCATCAAACCCAATATTCGACCGGTTTCATCCGCAATACCAGCAATATCGTTAACCGCACCATTGGGATTTTCAGGATAAACTGGTTTACCGCCCTCCGCATTACAGTAACGAAAAATAATTTGGCCATTTGCAATCAAACTTTTAAGTAACGTATCATCTGACGGAATAAATTTTCCTTCCGCGTGCGCGACAGGAAGGTTAATGACATCATTCATACCGTGCGTCCAAACCGATTTCCCATCAGGTTTAAGATACACCCATCGATCATCAAATTTTCCCGAATCATTATGCGTCAACGTTACAGTTTGTACAAATTCTGGCGCGGCAACAGCGTTTCCCCTTCCCGGCAAAATACCTGCTCGAACCAGAACTTGAAAACCATTACAAATCCCGATAATCAATTTACCGTCGGTAATAAAACGTTTGAGTTCATCACCTAAGCGCAAACGAAGTTCATTCGCTAAAATTCTTCCCGAAATAATATCATCACCATAACTAAAACCACCTGGAATCGCTAAAATTTGATAATCACGCAAATTCCTCTCGCCTTGTAAAAGACGATTGATATGGACACGTTCAACGGACGCGCCGACGCTTTCAAAAGCAAAAGCAGTTTCTGCATCACAATTGGTGCCAGCAGTACGTAAAACTAAGACTTTTGGTTGAACCATTTTTTAGGATCCATCAAATTATCAAAACCTTGTTTAAGATAAAAGTTTTTAATTTCTTTAATAACATCCTCAGGCGTATCGACAACGGTGAACATATCCAAATCTTTAACATCAATATTCTTTTCCGCGGCCATGGTATTGCGAAGCCACTCAAGTAAACCTTTCCAATATTGTGATCCAACAAGAATAACCGGAAAACGCTCAATACGCTGTGTTTGAATCAATGTCAAACTCTCGAAAAGCTCATCAAGCGTTCCATAACCGCCGGGAAAAATAACAAACGCTTTAGCATACTTGACAAACATAACCTTACGGCAAAAGAAATAATGAAAATTAATCAATGTTTTAACGTATGGATTCGATTTTTGTTCAAAAGGCAAATCAATATTCAAGCCAACCGACTCGCCATTGGCTTCAGTAGCCCCTTTATTACCCGCCTCCATAATCCCCGGTCCACCACCGGTAATAACCGCAAAACCTTCCTTAACCAATAAGCTCGTTGTTTTTTCAGCGAGCTTATAATAACGGTCGGTTTTCTTGGTGCGCGCGGATCCAAAAATACTGACCGCGTCACCAACCTTAGACATATCATCAAAACCTTCGACGAACTCTGCCATGATGCGAAAAACACGCCATGGGTCTTCCATCTTGGTTAATTCATTATCGATTTTTTTTCTCTTTTTATTTACCATTTTAACTCCTTATTTATCGTGAACCTTCTAAAAATCCGCGACACATTTATTATTTCACATTCCAACGCAAATTCGCCGCTTGCTTTATTTTAAGGCTCACTTTACCAACGCAATGGCTTTTGCCACGCTTCCTTCAAATCATAAATGTCAGCGTTGATACAAACTTGTTTATTTAAACCATAAACAATAAATTCTGGAGTTTCCTCAACTTTTCCGACGATGCTCAATGAGCAACCTTTAAGATTTCTTTCAAATTGCTTCTGTTTTGCAGGCTCAACCTCAACGACAAATCGAGAATGTGATTCAGAAAACAAAACAAGATCATTGCGATTAATTTTTCCCTTCAATGGAACTTGGTCCAAACGCATTGTGACCCCAAACCCACCACTAAAAGCCATTTCCGCCAAAGCCACGCCAATCCCACCTTCAGAACAATCATGAATTGAACGCACCAAACCGGATTTAACCGCAGCTGACAAAGATTCAAAAGTTTTCAAAGCCGTTTTAAAATTTACCAATGGCACATCATTGCCCACACTATCATAATTCGCGTAATAAATGGATCCACCCAATTCGGCAGCCGTATCACCGACGATATAAATCAAGTTACCAGCTTTCTTAAAATCCATTGTTAAACAACGGTTCACATTATCAATGATCCCGATCGCCGAAATAAGAATCGTGCCGGGAATAGCGATTGTTTCTTTTCCGACGGCAAATTCATTATACAAACTATCTTTTCCAGAAATAAACGGTGTCCCATAAGCCATTGCAGCTTTGTAACACCCTTCTGCGCAGCGAACAAGTCCTCCGAGTCGATCCGGCTTGTCAGGGTTACCCCAACAAAAATTATCCAGCAATGCAATTTGCTTAAGATCACCACCAACACTGATAATTTGACGGATTGCTTCATCAATACATCCCGCCGCCATCCAAAACGGATCAATTTTGCCGTAACGAAAATTCACACCATTGCTAATCGCAATACCCTTCTGTAATCCAAGCTTCGGCGTAATGACCGCGGCATCTGACGGACCATCAGAATTCTTACCAACGAGAGGCTTGATAACACTTCCACCCTGAACTTCATGATCATACTGGCGGATAATCCACTCTTTAGAACACACATTCAAATGAGACAAAGCATCAAACAATGAATCCCTTAAATCCGAGGGACACAAAAAATGAGGTTCTTTATTCTTTGGCAAAGCCCAAACCGCTTCTTTGGTTATATCCGGAATTCCGTCGTGCAAGAATTCCATTTCTATGTTACAAACTTGCACATCATGATAATAAAGCTTTAATTGATGATCCTTATCAAATTGACCAATAACCGTCGCTTCCACATTTTCATCACTAAAAATTTTAAGAAGTTCCGCGACTTTACTTTGCGGCACCGACATAACCATCCGCTCTTGTGATTCTGAAATCCATATTTCCGAATACGATAAGCCCTGATATTTTAATGGAACTTTGTCCAAATAGACTGTAGCGCCTAAATGCTGACCCATTTCCCCGACGGCACTGGACAATCCACCAGCTCCACAATCCGTAATCGCAGAATATAAATCTAAGTCGCGCGCTTTTAAAAGAACATCCAGCACTTTCTTCTCCTGAATCGGATGACCAATTTGCACTGCGCCTGAAGAAACAACTTCGCTTTCATCTGTGAGTTCACCTGAAGAAAATGTCGCGCCATGAATACCATCACGACCAGTTCTCCCGCCGGCAACTACTATCAAATCACCAGCAAAAGTTTTTTTCTTTTCCATTCCCTTAGGAATGATGCCGACGGTTCCGCAAAACACGAGAGGATTGCCAACAAATCCCTCATCAAATAAAACCGCGCCATTAACAGTTGGAATTCCCATCTTATTCCCATAATCACGAACGCCGCTTACAACACCTTTCATAACACGTTTAGGATGCAATGTCCCCACTGGCAAATGTTTAAATTCCATATCCGGCGGCGCAAAACAAAAAACATCCGTATTGCAAATTGGTTTTGCTCCAAGGCCTGTGCCAAGAATATCACGAATAACACCGCCGAGACCCGTATTAGCTCCACCAAAAGGCTCCAGCGCGCTGGGATGATTATGTGTTTCAACTTTAAAACAAACATGATCATCCTTATCAAACTTAATCACTCCCGCATTGTCATGAAAAACAGAAACGCACCATGATTTATTCAAGCTAAAGGTAGCTTTCGCGATTGTTGACTTCAACAAATTACGAATCATTTTTGTCTTAAATTTTGACTTTTCTTTGACACGATAGCTGATATTTCCACGGAATGTTTTGTGATGACAATGTTCACTCCATGTTTGTGCAACCGTTTCGAGTTCAATGTCCGTTGGATTACGTTCTAAACCTTTAAAATATTTTTGAATCGCTTTCATTTCAGCCAAATTTAGATAGAGTTGACCTTGTTTGCTTAATTGGACAAGCTCTTTGTCTTTCGCAAAAATAAGATCAACAAGACCAACCTTCACCTGATATGAAGACTGCGAAACCACCTTAAGCGACGGAACAAAACCTTTGACAACATGCTGAATAAGTTTATTGGAAAGAACTTTTTCAACAATGAGTTTTAAATCGCTTTCAGAAATCTTGCCCTGAATATGATACTGACGGGATGTACGAACACTTTGAACAGTTATAATGCCTAAATCACGAATACCTTTTAACGTCGATTCCTCAACGGGATCCATAACGCCAATATTATACGCGATTTCAACAATATGATCACTTGCGGTGGGAGTGTGCTTGTATTCCTGCGCCGGGCAGAAATAATATTCTTGTGTAACTTTATCAGTGAGAAGTTCGTCGGAGATACGAGAAACTTGATCGCGAGTTAAATCGCCATCCAAGGTATAAACCTGAACAATGTGGACATCATCAACGCCGCTTAAACCTAAATCTGCGACATCTTTCTTAATGCCCTCGGCTGCAGGATCAAAAACACCCGCCTTTTCTTTTATTTCTATTCGCCAGATCATAGAGAAAAATTGTGATTGTATGTTAAGCGAGCACCGAAGATTGTAACGAAGCAAATCGCCAAACGCAAAAGTCCTGACTTATTTAACGGCTGACTCTGCTTAAGACTTCTTGGTAGGCCTCTGCAATATTTCCTAAATCACGCCGAAAACGATCTTTATCAAGTTTGTCGCCGGTCTTAGCATCCCAAAGCCGGCACGTATCCGGAGAAATCTCATCAGCAAGAATAACCTTGCCTTTACATCGACCAAATTCCAATTTAAAATCGACCAACTTAATATTGAGCGATCCAAAAAACTTCAGCATAAGTTCATTGATTTTATACGTATACTTTTTAATGACGTCGACTTCTTCATCCGTCGCGAGTTTCAGCGCACGAATATGCGTTTCATTGATCATTGGATCATTGAGCTTGTCTTCTTTGAAACAAAACTCCAAAACCGGATGAGCCAGACTCGTACCTTCTTCAATTCCTAAAATGCGAGAAAAAGAACCCGCAGCCACATTACGAACAATAACTTCCAATGGGACAATGCTGACTTTCTTGACGAGCATTTCGCGATCACTCAATGATTTTTCAAAATGCGTCGGGATTCCAGAAGCGATGAGATATTCAAAAATTTTCGTTGATATCTTATTATTGAATATCCCTTTGTCCCGTATAGAACCCTTTTTGGCCGCGTTAAAAGCGGTCGCGTCATCTTTAAAATACTGAATCAAAAGATCAGGATTATCCGTGGTATAAAGGATTTTGGCTTTGCCTTCGTAAATCTTTTCACGTTTTTCCATAATTCAACCCTTTATAAATACAGTATTCTGATCCCCGCCCAAAATTACGGAAATCAATTCATTCCCGTAAGCTTCGAAGTCTTTTATTTAAGACCAACTCTCTTGAAAATAAAATCGCGATGACGAGTATAATACTTGATATCAAAACATGCATCAATTTCGCTAGGCTTTAGGAATTTACGGACTTTGCGTTCACGATAAAGCACTTCTTTAAAGTCCGAAGTATCCTGCCAAACCTGCATAGCGCAATGCTGAATGATATCATAAGCTTCTTCACGGGTGATCCCTTTTTTCATAAGCTCTAAAAGGACGCGCTGTGAATAAATCAAACCATTGGTCTTTGTCAAACTGGCTATCATGTTTTTAGGATAAACCAAAAGACCGTCGATGATTGGAATAAACTTGGTCAGCATGTAATTGAGAATCGCGGTGCTGTCGGGTAAAATAATACGCTCAACCGAAGAATGACTGATGTCACGTTCATGCCAGAGAGCGATATTTTCAAATGCCGCCTGCGCATTCGCGCGCAAAAGACGAGAAAGTCCCGAAATCCGCTCGCAAGTCACAGGATTACGCTTATGTGGCATCGCAGAAGACCCAATTTGACCTTTAAAAAATGGCTCTTCGACTTCGAGAACTTCTGTTTTTTGTAATAAACGAATTTCCGTAGCGAACTTATTAAGCGACGAACCAATCAAAGCCAATGTGGTAACAAACTGGCAATGAATATCGCGCTGAATAATCTGCGTGGCAATGTTAGCCGGCTTTAAACCCAATTGTTCACAAACAAATTCTTCTACTGATGGATCGATATTGGCATATGTCCCAACAGCACCGGAAAGTTTTCCAACCCGCATATATTCACGGGCTTGCTCCATACGTTCCAAATTTCTTTTCATTTCATCATACCAAACCGCCAATTTAAGACCAAATGTCATCGGTTCCGCGTGAACACCATGTGTACGAGCGATACAATTTGTATCCTTATATTTCTTGGCCTTAATTTTTAAAACGGTAAGAAGTTTGCGGATGTCGGCGATCAAAATATCACTGGCTTCGACGCATTGCATCGAAAGTGTCGTATCCAAAAGATCCGACGATGTCAGCCCCATATGAAGATACCGCGCTTCCGGCCCCAAATAGGATCCGACATTATTGATAAAAGCAACAATATCGTGCTTAGTTCTCTCTTCTAATTTTTGAACTTCTTCGAGGTTAAATTTAGCGTTCTTTTTGATTTTTTCCAACGACTTTTTAGGAATGGTACCAAGCTTGCACATCGCTTCGCAAGCCAAAACTTCGATGCGCAGCATGATCTGGAACTTGTGTTCATCAGTCCAAATACTGCCCATCTTGGATAAAGTATAACGCTCAATCATGTGATTTTCTCCTTTTCGATATGTGAAACTTATGTAATATAACAGAAGAAATTTTCTAAATCAATCGAAAAGAAAAAATCGATATAGGATTTTATCGACTTAAGTCTTTTAAAAGAATAGACTTACGTTTCAAAACAACTTTTAGAAAAGTACGGCTCTTATTTCATAAACCTAATAGTAATATACGTTTATGATATAAAAGGCCTGCGATCTTGCTTTAACTATTGCGCGGCTTTGGGTGCTGCGGGTTCAGGAAGAACAATATTCTTAGTTTTCTCTTCAAAATATTGTCCTGCGGTTTGCATGACTTCTGTCATCAATTTTGGCGTTAAACCCAAATTTTTGACCCCAACTGGACTTTTATAAAAAGTAATTAACGCTCTAAGCTCATCTTGCGTAAAATATTTGGCATAAACAGGGATGACACTGTCAATAATCGCATCGGCCTTCAATACATCATGCAATTCTTTTTGTGATTCTGGCGGCGCTTGACTAATAATGTCTTCAAAAATTCCCAACAAACTCTCGCGCATTCCATTCGCTTCTAAAAGACGTCGAACCAGTTCTTTGGTTTCAGTCGAAACGGAATCTTTAGGCGCTTGGGCCAAAGCTTGACCAGCAAAAATAGTCACAAACATCACGAGCACAACCATTATTTTTTTCATATCATCTCCTGATTTAAGAATAATTTTTAGTCATCTTAACACAAGTCATTTTCGTTGCACCCATTTTTCTTGTATGTTACGATGTTCCCCATGTTACATGAAATCAAAGAGCAAATCGACAAAAGTCTAGTTCGCTTCCTCGACAAGATCAAAATCGATTACAAGCTGCATCTGGTCGATCCCATCCTTTATAACAGCATTCGAGAATTTTCTTTACGCGACGGAAAACGCATCCGCCCAATCCTTTTAGCACTCAGCTACAAAGGCTATCGTAAAAACTCCACCCGCATGTCACCGTCGATCTATTACGCTTCGACATGTATTGAACTTTTGCATAATTTTATGCTCATTCATGATGATATCATTGACCGCTCAGATCTGCGCCGCGGCAAACCGACATTACACCGGCTTTTGGAAAAAGCAGCAAACATTCCTGAAAAAGAACGACTTGGTCAAGATTTAAGCCTTGTCGCTGGTGATATTGTTTATGCCTTAGCTATCGATGCTTTTTTATCTATCAATGAAGAACTCCAACGCAAAGAGCGCGCGCTCAAATATTTTATTCAAACCGCGGTCTTTACCGCAATGGGAGAATTCGCTGACACACTGCACGGTGTGCGTGGACTAAATAAAGTGACCGAAAAAGATGTCTTTCTCAATTACACACTCAAAACTGCCCGCTACACCTTTGATTGTCCACTCGTCGTTGGCGCAATCCTCGCGGGGGCAGATAATAAGGACATAAAATCGCTCTCAAAACTCGGACTTCTCATCGGTCAAGCATTTCAAATTCAAGATGATGTCATTGGGATTTTTGATTCCGAAAAGAATATCGGCAAATCAATATTGAGTGATTTAGCTGAATCAAAGAAAACGATTTTGGTTTGCCACGCGTATCGGATATTGAAAGGAAAACAAAAACAGGAATTCTTAAAAATCTTTACCAAGAATAAAAAAACATACGCCGATCTCGTTGCTATACGAAAAATTTTTATTCAAGCTGGCAGCCTCACATACAGCCTCAAACAAATCAACACGCGCCTGATACATTCCCTTGAACTTCTGCGCAAATTAAAGATGGCGCCAAAATACAAAAAACTAATTGAAAAATGCCTCTTTCAACTTTTCAAACACAGCGAAATTATTGCAACTCAATTTGCGACTACCGCACGCTAGTTTTCAAAGCTGATAATAAACCCCTAATATTCTCGTCGCTAGGATACAAACGCAAGCCTGTTTCGCAAATATAAATGGCTTCTTTAATATGTCCAGTATTCGCATACCCTCTGCCCAAAGCATAAATCACACGCGCGTCATTCGGGCGCAGATCAAAAGCCCGCCAATAATATTCCAAAGACTGCAGCCAATTTTTATTAAATTCAGCAATTAATCCCAAATTCAATAATACTTCAACAAGATACGGGTTAAATGTATTGGCTTTGCGAAGATACTCCTGAGCTTTAACATAATCCTGCTTTTGCAAATAATAATTTCCAAGATTGTTATGAGTTACTGCTGACTGCGGAAAAATCATCAGCGATTTTTGAAAATAATCCAAAGCTTGCGCTTCATTCTTTTCTTTCAATGAAATCGCCGCTAAATTCGTATAAATCTGCCAATCATTACGATCATTCATCAATGCTTTCAAAAACCATTCCCGAGCCTCCGAAAAATGTCCACGGGTTAACAAAGCATGTCCCAGACAAAAAGCGGCATTCTTGTTAGTCGGAGCCATCGCAACCCAATGCCGAGTAAATGTCAATTCATCTTTCCATAATAAATTGTTTTTCCATGACGTGATCAGCAATATCGCCATGACCAAAACAAAACCGCCTATGCGCAACACCGGCGACACCCTTTTTGCCAGTGCCAATAAAGCCGTAGCAAATAAAGCAAAAAGTCCAAACGACGCAAAAAATAACCAATGCGGTTCAATCATTAATCCTGTCTGCGGCAAAAACATGCACCCAAAAACAATTGGCGGCAAACCCAACACAAACCATAATAGGAAAATCTGTTTAATATCATTACGCCACTTCATAAGAAGACTAATCAATAATCCGATGGTGATCGCGAAACCGATGAACCAAACCCAAAGAAAATCTTTAACAAGCGGAGTCGACCAAATAATCACCATGCCTTGCAAGGTAATAAATTTTTCAAAATACCAAACAAACAACTTTGTAAAAGTCCCAATGTAATTCACGAAATTCAAATCCGCGTAAACTCCCGCTTTTGTCACCACGCTTTCCTGAATGCTCGTAAAATAAAAACGCAACGAAATATACACAATGGCGATGATCAATGCCGGAATTGTTTTCATAAAAACTTTAATCACTGACTTCTGCCGATGCCAAGTAATCAAAAAGAGATACGCGGGAATCATCAAAGATGTTTCATGACACAACAAAGCTCCCACAAAGGCCAACAGAGACAATGACAAAAATAACAATCCGTGAAAATCAGATTTTTGCCATCGCATATGAAATAAAACACATAACGATAGAAATACCAATTGCAGCGCGTAGACACTCGCGGTAATGTAATTTACCGTGAATCCGTTTAAAGGATGTAGACAAAATAAAATCGCGCATATCAGCGCGAAACGTTTATCCCCCGAAATTTCCGCAAAAAGCAAATAAAAGCAAAAGCAAGCCAAAGCAAATAGGATCAAATTGGTGACATGATACCCAAAAGTATCATATCCAAAAATCAAATACTGTAAAAATGGAAGAATGTGCGCCAGAGGCCGGTAATAAACGGAGCGAGGAGCATTTTCAATATTATGTACAACCTTATTATTGGGAACAAAATGCTGATAAAAATTTGACAGCTTTGTTCCCTCGGGAGAATTATTTTCGATTGTCAGCCCAAAATCATCGATCATAAATTCGCCGCGCAAATTATTCCCAAAAGTCAAAAAACTCAATACCAACAAAAGACCAAACACCATCACTGTTTTAGAAAAATACTTATTGATCTCTTGCATGCGGCTCCTTTTGTCTAAATCAATTTGACTGCGATCGCGTCTAACACTAATCGACCTCGTGCTGTCGTCTGCAAACGTTGTCCTTGCTGTTGCAATAAATCCTGACCTACCAAATCAACAATCTGTAGCTTAAGTTCATCGGACATTTGACAATGCGCTTGCTCTTCGATTTCCGAAACAACAATACCGACATTCATCCGTAGTCCAAAAATCAAGGACTCCCGCAAGCGCGCCTGCGGCGTTAGAGATTCATGTCCTTCCTCAGGACTTTCACCAGCGGCAATTTTCTTTAAATAGTCCGACAAACGACTGACGTTCCAACTGCGGCGTCCATCACAATGGCCATGACTACTCATTCCCAAACCAATATAATTGCCATTCGTCCAATAATTAATATTATGCCGAGATTCAAAACCGGGTCGGCTAAAATTACTTACTTCATATTGTCGCATACCCGCCTCATCTAACAGCGAAGTTACCATCGCGTATTGATCGCCTTGCGCGTGATTGTCCTGCTCTTTAATTTTCTGTACAAAGAATTTACTATTTTCCTCAACAGTCAACGTATAAATGGAAACATGCTCGCTCCCCAAACCTAAAACCGTTTTAACATCCAATTCGATATCTGCAGATGTCTGTTCTGGGAATGAATACATCAAGTCGACATTGATATTCTTAAATCCAGCCCGACGAAGATCATTAAACGCGCTTAGAGCCTTAAACGAATCATGCGCGCGTCCTAAATAACGTAAACGATCATTATCCAATGTTTGTACGCCCAAACTAATACGGTTAATACCCAAATCAAATAATGCTTTAGCCTTTTCTAAATCCAAATTTTCAGGATTAGCTTCAACGGTAATTTCACAATTTGTGGAATAACAAAAATTTTCTTTGATCACCGCGAATAGTTTAATAAGTTGCGCAGATGCAAGCATGGTTGGGGTGCCACCACCCAAATAAATCGTTTCAATTTTTTGCTTTTGATAAATTGCCGCTTCCACAGCCAATGCGGAAACATACTCATCCATGCGATGTTCCTGTCCGATCGATACCGCAAACGAACAATAAAAACATTTACGCTGACAAAACGGTAGGTGAATATAAAGTGATGACATAAAATAATAAAAAAATATTTTTAGCGCGTAATTAACAATTATTTTGGCAGTTGTTTATATTTTTTACTAGAACAATTTTTGCTGAATGCGCAATGTTTTTTATCCGTCGATAAAAATGACAATTTTTTAATTTTTATTTTAAAATTACAAAATAAAAACTAAAAATTGTTTAAAAAATTTTTGCATCTCTTATCACGTGTGTTAATATTAAAACATAATTGCAACTAAACATCTTTATCTCTGAGAAAGGAGAAAACGATGGCAACGAAAAAGAAAGCAGCCAAGAAAAAGACAGCAAAGAGAAAGTAAATTTCTCCAGCTAGTATTTACCGCGACCCCTCGGCCTTAAAAACCGGGGGGTTTTGGTTTATACTTGCCCGCTAACCTCCTTACCCTTATACTAAGCGCATGTTATCAACGCAACCAATCAAGATTTTTCCAACTGTTTTTGTTCTTCTCGCGGTTTTATTAAGTCTCGCCTTTTACGACATTGTTTTCTTAGGAAAAACATTAAAAATCACAACCGCTAATTCACAGGCTTTGCCAAACGGCGTTTACGGGCAAGAAAATAATAAACCGCGATTCATTCCTGTCAACGGCACAGACGCGCCGGTTTCTGAAGAACCCATTTACGAATTTATTAAACGAAACCTTCATCGCGGCATTCTTCCTCTCTGGAATCCGCACCAAGCTTGCGGTTACGCGCTCATAGGTATGCTGGAAGTCGGAATGTTTTATCCACTGAATCTTATTCTTTATCTGTTACCTAACATTTTTGCTTGGGACATTTTGATTCTCACCCGCCTCTTGCTCGCCGGATTGTTCACATTCTGGCTAATGCGACGCTTAGGATTTAAAGACATCCCCGCATTGTGCAGTGCGATTATTTTTATGTTAAGTGGCCCCATGGTTCTTTTGCAATACTGGACTGCGAACGTTGATATTCTAACGCCTCTGCTTCTTTTGACGCTTGACCGCCTTATTATTAAGGAAGTCAGCCGCCGCTCTATCGCTTATCTTGCAATCATTGTGGCAATGACACTTTTTGCCGGCCATCCCGAGCATGTCTTCTTAGTCAATGCCTTTGGGTTGGCTTTCTTTTTATTCCGCGTCTTTTCTCTGCCACCTAAAACAAATCGCAAGAAAATATTTATATCCTATATCAGCGCTTATGCCATTGGAGTTGGACTAGCCGCAATCGTCTTCTTCCCTTTTGTACGAAATCTCTTCGGTGAATTTTGGAACGGCCACCCTGAAGGAACCGGACTTCTCATGGAAGAGCAACGAGACCGCGCGCTAACCTTAGCGTTGCCTCATTTCTTTCAAAAAGAAAACCTGACATTCAATTTTACTTTTGCCGGCTGGTGGGGCGGATATATAGGAACGCTTCCGCTTGCGCTAGCATTCTTAAGCTTTTTCAATAATCACAAAAAAGGGCTAAACTATTTTTTAGGCGGCCTTCTCTTTATTATCATCGGCAAAGAATACGGTCTTCCCATCATCAACTGGCTAGGTTATTTACCAATCTTCGATGTTTGCCGCTATGCCATTCATACCCCACCATTAGCCGCTTTCACCGTCGCTATTCTCAGCGGTATGGGTGTACGAACAATTTTATATAATAAAAATTTATTTACAAAGGGGCTGATTTTCAGCATCACGTTAATCATCATCACAACTATTCATCTTCTCGTTCTTCGACATTCGGAGCACATCCAAATTTCACTAACAGCAAGTGCGTTCGCACTATCATTATTAATTCTTTTTCAAACCATCCTATGGCTTAAAGACCGCGCACTGGTAAAACAAAGAATCCTTGGCATTATAATATTTACACTGGTTTTCTTGGAATTGTTTCTTTATATCCATCGCGAACATCCTAAACGGTTCGACTCATTTGCTAAAGTCCCCTATATTGAATTCTTAAAATCTAAAGACCATGAAGTGCGCAGCTATGGAAATTTCTGGGCATTCTACCCCAATACCGCGACAGGTTTTGGTGTTGATGATCTTGGATACTTTTTAGGACTAGTCCCCGAACGTTACGTTGAATTTGTAAATACCTTAGTCATTGAAAATCATTTTCAAAAGAATCTTCGTCCGCCAGCCCTACGCGCAATGCCAATTGAAAGTGACAAACGTTTTATTCTCGATTTACTCAACGTACGCTATATCATCGGGCCGGCGGATGATCGATTGCACGCATTATTGCCCGGATATAAGCAAAGTCAAAAGAACCTCGTTTATGCCGACGAGGTGAAAATCTTTGAAAGGCCTACCGTCTTACCACGCGCGTATGTCGTACATCGCGCAATTTTTGAACCTGATCCTAAAAAATCACTCGAATTGATCAAAAAACTCGGCCCATCTGCCAGTGAGGGAATCATCATCAATGAACCTCTCAATCCCAAGATTTTTACCCTCTTGAATTCTGTACCGCTTAAAGATTCATCAAGCGTAAAAATTAAATATTCAACACCAAATGAAGTGTGGCTTGAAGCAAACATGGAACATGCCGGATTTGTAGTTTTGTCCGATGCTTATCATCCAGACTGGCAGGTTTATCTCGATGGGAAAAAATGGAAAATCTTTCAAACCAATTATCTCGTGAGATCTGTTTTAGTCCCTGAAGGTCAACACGCCATCAAATTTGTTTTCGCGCCGCAATCCTTTAAACTAGGAATTGTTGTCAGCTTCCTTTCGCTCTTGATTCTTATTTTTCTCTTTATTTCTAAAAATAAAAACCCCCGTTCGCTTTCGCAAACAGGGGTTAAATAAAACAATTTATTTTTTACTACGACTAACTGCTTTTTTAGTTTTTTCTGCGCGTTTTGTACGAGCAGCGCCTTTGCGTTTCTTAGCTTGTAATACCGTAAATTTTTCGGGAAGATGATACTTCATCCAACCTTCAGCATAAAGCCTTAACCACTCATCAGTTGCGCGCTCAATGCCGATTGAGTATCCCGCCTTTTGGCTCTCAATCCACAAATGACGATTGATCTCCTCAATAACACGTTTATCTTTTAATAATTCGCGAAGTTGATCAATTTTCATATCTTATCCTCCCAAAAAACGTTTTTGTTAACGTCACTATAACGTAATTCTTTAAGAATTCAAATAAAATTATCGGCATTTGGACATTTTTGATCTACGCATCACGTTGCGACTCAGCCCATCGCGCAAAAAATATCCCTGTTTCATATAAAACCAAAAGAGGAATGGATAAAATAATTTGACTAATAACGTCGGGAGGAGTGAGAATTGCCGCTGTAATCAAAATCATAATAATTGCATAGCGACGTTTTTGTCGTAAAAATTCCGGAGTCGCTATCCCAATGCGCGCCAAGAATGCCAAAATCAATGGCAATTCAAACGTTACACCGCTAGCAATAACAATCGTACCCACAAACGAAATATATTTATCAACCGTGATCATCGGAACCATCCACGCGGATGAAAAACTCAAAAGAAAAGTAATCGAAATCGGCAGCATCACAAAATAGCCAAAAACGACACCTAAAAAGAAAAACGCCAAAGAAAGCGGACCAAAAATTCTGACATAACGCTGTTCCTTAACAGTCAGACCAAGACTGATAAATTTCCAAAAATGATAAAGAATAACGGGCAATGCAAAAAGAAAACCCCCTGTCATCGCCAGCGTCATACGGCCATTGAAAGCCTCGACCGGCGATGTAAAAACAATCCGCCCAACTGGACGAACCACAAATCGTATGACAGGATCAAGAAAGTTCCAGACAACAACAGTACAAACAACAAAAGCAGCTAACGACTTAATGAGACGGTCGCGCAACTCATGCAAATGACTAAAAAAGGAAAGAAATTGCGGTGATTGCAGCATTGACTAAGAAAGGATTACGACTCTTTATCGTCTTTTTTTTCATCATTACCCTTGAACGCTTTTTGAAATTCACGAATCGCTTTACCCAATGAATTGCCGATCTCAGGAAGACGTTTTGCACCAAAAAGAAATAAAATCACTAATAAAACAACGAGCAATTCTAAAATTCCGATACGACCCATAACTTTCTCCTCTCATCACAGCATGAGCTCTACTGCGACTTTACTTGATAATAATCTTTTGTAAAATCAGTGATTTTCTTGTCGACCGGCTCACCAAATGACACCACATCCAATGCGGATATGACCTTGATCGTTGCCAATTTATTATCCCCATCGTAAATAATCAAGCGGCTGCCTTTGGTCACGCCGTTTAAAATACCCAATGTCATGATATATTTTTGTGATTTGCGATCAATCCACAATGTTCCGTCTATGCGATTGGCTTCTTTTTCACCATGAACTTTTTGCGAGGCCGTAACAACTTTATCCAAATCAATCACGCGACCAACTTGCGCCTGCAATGTTTTTGCCTTACTGTAAGCAGCATCTTTTTCAGTACCCACTAACAATAATTCTTGGCTTAGTTCTTTAACTTCTTCTTCTTTAGCGCTTTGCGCATTCACCGTCAAATAAAATAAAAAGATTGCGCCCAAGAATGAAACGGAAATAAAAATAAGACCCGTAACAATCTGCTTCTTACCATCAGGAGCTGCCAAAGATTTTGACGAGGGCTTAACAGCCTTGACCTTGGGCGCGGCCTGCGGTGCGGGTTTTGAAGCCGAACCAGCTGCGGCGGCATCTTTCTTTCCGAAAGGCAATTTCATAAAATGATCATATCACAATTTTACTTGCGTCCCAACAAAGCGAACATTTTAGTTTTATACGCTTCTACACCCGGCTGATTAAAGGGATTGACACCCATCAAATATCCAGTCAGAGCAATCGTTTTTTCATAAAAATAAAAAAGTTGGCCCAAAGTATACGCATCGAATTGGGGCAATGTAATCGTCATATTCGGCACACCACCTTCATAATGCGCCATAGCCGTGGCTCGATAAGCCTGCTCATTAACCCAGTCCAAATTCTTTTTCGCAACGCAGTTAAAATTATCTTGATTATCTTTGTCTTCGGGAATAAGAAGTTCATGACCCGTATTCTTTACGATAAGAAAAGTTTCAAAAAGATTGCGTTCGCCTTCTTGAATCAATTGTCCCATTGAATGCAAATCGGCCGTGAAATTGACTGACGCCGGAAAAATTCCCTGCCCCTCTTTGCCTTCACTCTCACCACTTAACTGCTTAATCCATTCACCAATAAAGTGCATTTCTTCATAAAAAAAAGAAGTAATTTCAATATTCTTTTTCTGCCTATACAAAAGATAGCGATTAGCCGCATATTGCCACGCGATATTCTCTCCATAATCAGCGACGCTCAATTCCTTCTCCGCATCTTGGCTACCCTTTATTAGGGAAGCTATATCAATACCTGCAAGCGCAAGTGGGACAAGTCCGACCGGAGCTAAAACAGAAAAACGACCGCCAACATCATCAGCAATAGGATAAGTACGATAACCCTCTTTGTTGGCGATAGCTCGCAAAGCGCCCTTTTTCTCGTCAGTAATACAAATAATCCGCTGCTTTAATTCTGTGTCGGAATATTTTCCTGCCATAAATTGTTTCACCAATCGAAACGCGACCGCCGGCTCCGTTGTTGTCCCTGATTTTGAAATCACCAAAACTGTCACGCGTTTATCTTTGAGTTGAGTAAAAAGATCCTGTAGATACCCTGAGCTCAAATTGTGTCCAGCGTAAAACACTGGCAATTTTTGTTCACGAGACAAAAAATCTAAAGCCGCACGAATACCGATGTACGATCCACCGATACCGATTGAAATCAAACAGTCAGAATTCTTACGAACTTCTTCACCCAAGTTCTTTAATTCGCTAAGAAATGATGACTCCGTTTTGCTGGGAAGATTGAGCCAACCGGTAAATTCACTGCCTTTTCCTTTTCCGGAATGCAGATCATCATGAGATTTCTTCAGCTGTGGCAAAAGATCAGCAACATCTTTATCATGAACAAAACTTTTTAAATTGGTCATATCTAAACCTATCTTCATACAAATCCTTTCTTAAGCTAAGGTAGAACAAAGCCCTCTCGGTTCAATAAACGGTCTCCTGCTTCGCAGGAGCTTACGTTCAATTCGCCGTTCGAGCTTGTCCTACCTTACAAGATTCTTCAATTAAAAAGTTTTCACTGTCACATTTAATCGGTTCTTCAATCGTCGCGCCGCCTAAAACGACATCTTTGTCATAAAAAACAACGGATTGTCCCGGCGTGACCGACTTTTGTGGTTCATGAAAATCCAAACGAATCGTATCGCCGCCAACATGCGTCAATTTAGCTTTAACCACATGCGAATTGTAGCGAATACGCGCTTCAACCTCAATCGGCTCCAACGGAATTTCCATACTCACCGGATTAAATTGTTTTGCGATCAAACCACTTGAATACAATTGTGCAAGCGGCCCAACAAAAACCGTGTTAGTTTCCTTTTCAATTTTGTAAACATACACCGGAACTCCCAAAGCAATACCAAGCTTATCGCGTTGACCAATTGTATAATTCGCGATGCCCTTATGCTCTCCGACAACTTCGCCCTTTTCATTCTTGAAAGGGCCGGGAACAAACACCGATTCACCTACACGCTGACGGATAAATTCTTTGTATCCCGCATCAGGCACGAAACAAATGTCCTGACTTTCCGCCTTGTCCGCGGTATTCAATTGATATTTTTTCGCCAAATCACGTACTTGCCCTTTATTTAAATCTCCAAGAGGAAACATGACTTTTGGCAAAGTGTCTTTGGACATACTGTAAAGAAAATAGCTCTGATCCTTACGCTCATCCGCAGCTTTGCTTAATTCGTAGCGGTCTTTGTCCGCATTATAATGAATTTTACCATAATGCCCCGTCGCTAAATAATCCGCACCTAAAGCCATCACTTTTTTATAGAGTGACCCAAATTTCAAATGCTGATTACAGCGCACGCAAGGATTGGGAGTGCGGCCGTTTAAATATTCATTGGTGAAATCTTCGATAATAAAATCATTGATGTCCGCAGCAAAATCCAAAACATAATGGGGAATATCAAGAATCTGCGCAGCACGGCGGGCATCAGAGATCCCATCGACACCACAACAGGATGGTTTTTTACTATTGGGATGCGAAATGCTAAAGCACATAGTAACCCCAACGACGTCGTGACCAGCATCTTTCATCAGGCCAGCAACAACAGAAGAGTCTACTCCGCCACTCATCGCGACAAAAACTTTTTTACGATTTGAATGTGTGTTCATGTTTTTTTGATAAGATTGAAGTTCGCCTACGGCGAACAAAAATCGGGGCTGCGTTCAATTCGCCTTTTGGATTTTATCCTACCTTATTAATTGCCCAATGTGTAACCCGTAAAAGATAATCCAATTCCCGTTTTGATATCGCCAAAGGCGGCATCAACACAATCACATTACCCAGCGGTCTTAAAAGAACGCCGCGCTGACGCGCCATTTCACAAACTTTTACCCCAATCTGCTCTTCCCAATCAAAGGGTTGTTGCGTGGCCTTGTCTTTAACCAGCTCAATTCCGACCATAAATCCCTTTTGTCGAATATGACCAACGTGGGGTAAATTATAAAACATTTTTAACTTTTCACTCAAAATATTTATCTTGGGCTGTAAGCGAGCCAAAGTATGCTCTTTACTAAAAATCTCTAAATTTGCCAATGCCGCGCGACAAGCTAAAGGATTCCCCGTGTAAGTGTGACCATGAAAGAATGTCTTTTGCTCTTTATAATCAAACAAAAATCCTTCAAAAACTTTTTTTGTCGTTAAAGTCGCGGCTAATGGCAGCGAACCGCCTGTTAAACCTTTGGCCAAACACAAAAAGTCAGGCGTAACACTTTCATGTTCACAGGCAAACATTTTACCCGTGCGACCAAAACCAGTCGCGACTTCGTCCGCTATTAAAAAGATTTCATGCTTTTCGCAAAAATCCTTCATTCGCTTTAGAATACCGTCCGGCCAAACCAATATGCCGGCCGCTCCCTGTACCAAAGGCTCAACAATTAATGCTGCTATTTCATCCGCCGACTTCCCCAAAACTTCTTCCAACTTGACCATTGCTTCATCATAATTCTGCCGATGATATCCATCAGGGAAATCAATCTGAACCGTTGGGAATATTAAATCCTGATAAACTTTATGAAACAAATCAATGCCACCCACACTGACACCACCCAAAGTGTCTCCGTGATACGAGTTTGCCAAGTGAATAATTTTCTTTTTTTGTGACCGCCCAACATTCTGCCAATATTGATACGCCATTTTGATCGCAACTTCAACCGCTGTTGAACCATTGTCCGAGTAAAAAACCCTTTCCAAACCCTTAGGTGCAATCGCAATCAACTTCTTCGCCAATTCCACCGCCGGGGCATTGGACAACCCCAAAAACGTCGAGTGATCCAAATGATTCAACTGATCTTTGAGCGCCGCCGTAATATGCGGATGATTATGTCCATGAATATTAACCCAAAGACTAGAAACACCGTCTAAATAATGCCGGCCATTTGTATCAATCAAATGACAACCTTGCGCACGGTCTATCACCACGGGATCTGACGCTAACCAATCCTTCATTTGCGTAAAGGGATGCCAAACACAATTTTTGTCGTCTTGAGCCAATCGTCCGGTCCTATTTGAATGAGACTGCGACAAAAAAGGCTTAAGATCAATTTTACCCTTACAAACCTTAAGAATTGTCTCAGCTGAAATATCTTCACAAAATGGAATAATTCCCAAACCCGGAACTTTACTCAATTCCTTGATCGCGGAAGGGTTCGTTTTTTCTGGAATCCCAACCGTTTTCTTTTCCGTTTCTGAAAAAATCACACCACTGACCGAAATCCCCATGTCACGCGCCTTTGCGATCGTCAAAAGAGTATGATTAATTGTGCCCAAACCTAAACGACTCACAATCACCATTTCTAAACCCAAATCCTTGACCAAATCCGCGATCAGATAATCTTCACGAATCGGCACCATCAGTCCGCCCGCGCCTTCAACAAGAAGAACATCATGGCGACGACGAAGTTTTTGAAATATCGAAATAATTTTCTCTCGATGAACCTGCATTTCTTCACGCTTAAAGGAAATGTGCGGTGAAACTGGCTCCTTTGCAAAATAAGGATTAATTTCCGCCATCGGATCGGTACTCTGTAAGAATTCCTTTAAAGATTTAGCATCATCACCGCCGCATTGCACCGGCTTCATCACACCGACATCCAAACCCTGATCCTTTAAAAGCGTACCGATAACTTTAATCGCTGTTGTTTTCCCAACACCCGTGTCCGTTGCGGAAATGAAAAATGCCCGCGCCAGCTTAGCCTTACTGCGATTACCCCGTCGGGAAGAAGCATTCAAAACTCCAGATTCGGACTCATCTTCGACTACAATAACCTTTTCATCCAGAACCTCATCCGAGTCCTCAAAAAAATCCAACGGATTAATATAATCATCCTTTTTCTTATTCATTTTATCCCTTTCACCCAAATGACTTCAAATGACGCAACAACACCCCAGCGCCCCTTAAAATTATTTTCATAATATTCTGCTACTTTTGTTAAATAACGTAAACCAAAATAAGCATTCTGACTAATACGATTCGCGCCAATCAACTTAAGCCATTTCAGCAGACTATGCATATCATCAAAATGTGTTTTTGTAATTTCCGATTGAACTTCAACATTTTTAAATCCAGCATCAATAACAACCTGACTGATAAACTCATAATCGCGCAGTCTTTGCAGTTTAATACGCTTATTCTGCTGATCCGAAACGATTTCTAAAGATGTAAAAAGCTCATTTAATGTCTGCTGACCAAATAGTGTCGCGCAGAACTTACCATTTGGCTTTAAAACCCGTCGAGCTTCCGCAAAGGCTTCCGCTAAATCATCTACCCATTGATACGCCAAGTTGGAAAGCACAGCGTCAAAACTCGCCTCACCAAATGGCAAAGCCACGGCATTGGCTTGCACAATTTCAAATGTTTCATACTTCTTCTTAGCTTGCTGAACCATACCATCAGCAAAATCTAAACCAACAACTCTCGCGCCAGGACATAAATGAGTCATGCGATTGGTCAATTTGCCTGTCCCCATGCCAACATCTAAAATATTTTCACAATCTTCATTCCAATCCAATTTCTTAACAAGTTCGCGTCCGATTTCATATTGCATACCAGCTAGAACTTCATAATGCATCGCTGAGTTGGAGAATGCCCGACGAATTCGATTGTTTAATAATTTAAAAATCATACACTTGCGCGCTCCAAGAACTTCTCAACCTCGTGATTAAACTCATGCGGCTGACTCAAAAAAGGAAAATGACCACACCGTTGAAACCAACTAAACTGTGCCAATGGAATACTTTTTTCTAAACCTTCATAAAAACTTTTCTGACAAATATAATCTTCCGTACCATTAATAAACAATATCGGTAAACTGAGTGAATGAAAAATCGCGCGCATATCTTCTTGTTCTAAAATTGTCAATAAGCCCAAAAGGGCTTGTTGGCTCGGAACATCATCGGTTTTTCGAAAGGTTTGAATCCACTTAAACCGACGTGATTCCCGCTCCTGCCGCGTGAATAAAGAACGAAAGAAAATATTAACCATCGACGGATAATCACTTTGCAACTGTGACGATAATTTCGCAATTCGCTCACTTTCCAGCCCAAAAGGATAATCGTCAGAGCGACAAAACTTTGGTTGTGATCCAACAAAAACAAGAAACTTAATGGCAATTTTATTTAATTCTAATATTTTTAAAGCTACCAAACCACCAAAAGAACTCGCGACAATCCCAATGTTTTGACACCCAAGTTCCGTCAATAAAAATTCAACATCTTCGGCCATACACGTAAGCGTAACTTTTTGCCAATCCGTCTTCCCATGACCTGGGAGATCTACAACAATCACGCGATATCGATCACCAAAATATTTATATTGCTGACGCCAGATTCGACCATTAACACCAAAACCATGCAAAAAAAGAATCGTCGGGCCATTGCCTTCTACTTCATAATGCCAAGTCAAACCACGCGGCGTTTTTAAATAAGGCATAATTCTTTTCCAATTCTTTCGACATGCGATAAAAAATACTGCAAATCGTCTTGTGTATGCGTTGCCATAAGCGTAACACGTAATCGCGCCGAATTAACCGGCACCGTCGGTGGACGAATCGCAGAAACAAAAATACCTGCTTCAAAAAGCTTTTCTGAGAAATTGACGCTCAACTGCGCATCTTTGACCTGTATCGGAATAATCGGGGTATTCGTGTTTAGCGTATTAAAACCTAAACTTTTCAAAGCCCTTTGAACAAAATTTGTATTTTCCCATAGGGCTTGTCGACGATCAGGTTCACTCTCAATAATTTCAATACCTTTGAGCGATGCCGCGGCAATCGAAGGCGGCAATCCCGTAGTATAAATAAAACTACGAGCTTTATTGATCAAGAAATCAATTAACTTTTTTGAACCACAGCAATACGCGCCAAAACTTCCAACCGCTTTCGAAAAAGTTCCCATCTGAATATCCACTTGCCCTTCAAGCGCAAAATGCTCAACGCTGCCCTTTCCTGTCTTACCCAAGACACCCAGACTATGAGCTTCGTCCACCATAACCATACAATCATATTTCCTCGCAAGTGCAACAATTTCTGGTAATGGTGCGATATCTCCATCCATACTAAAAACACTATCCGTAATTATTAATTTTCTTGCCAGCGGTGGTGCTGCCTGAAGCATGGCTTCCAACGATTCCATATTCACATGATGATAACGCTTGTATTCGGCGCCACTTAATAGTATCCCGTCAATAATAGATGCGTGATTCAATTTGTCAGAGAAAATCAAATCCCCACGACCAAATAGCGAAGAAATAATCCCAACATTTGCCATATACCCTGTGCTAAAAAGCAAACATCGTTCACTCCCTTTAAACTGTGCCATTTTTTCCTCAAGACGAGCGTGACTTTGCAAATTCCCACAAACCAAACGTGAAGCACCAGCACCAAAACCTTCTTCCTTAATACTCTCAAATGCAGCAGTACGAATTCGATCATCATCGGCAAGACCCAAATAATTGTTTGAACAAAAATTTAAGACTGCGCGTCCATCAATAGTAATTTTGCGCCCTTGACTCCCGGAAATCATACGAATTTTCCGGCGCAATCCTTTATTTGATATATCCGTAAGCGTATTATTTAAAAATGTATCCGTCATATTAAATCGCGCTCAGATGCAAAGCATCCCCAGAGTTTTTCTTTACAATGTCACCAGAATCTTGACGTAATAGCAAACTACCATCGGGAGCAAGATCAAAGGCGACCCCAACAATTTCCCTAGACGGCTCAATAAATTTAACTTTTTGCCCTAGCGTAAATGACAAATCCTTCCAACGTTTACGAATTGAGACAAACCCATCTTTTTCAAAAATATCAAGCCACTTTTCAAACGACCGTAAAATTTCTTGCACAACAGGAACACGCAAAAAATCTTTCTTTGCTTCCAATTTTAATGACGTTGCGTGTGCCGGTAGCTGAGGCGCCAAAGTATTCACATTGATTCCAAAACCAATCACAACAAATCGAACACGGTCCATTTCCGCGTTTAGTTCTGTCAAAATTCCGGCAACCTTTTTGCCGCCAATGAGAATATCATTTGGCCATTTAATCTTTGCGTCAACTCCAGATACCGCGCGTAATGCTTCACAAATTGCCACAGCGGAGACTAATGTCAACTGTGAAACTTCACTCAAAGGCGATTTCGGCCGTAGTAATAGTGACGCATAAATTCCTTTACCTAACGGTGAGACCCATTCACGCCCCAAACGTCCACGGCCCTTCGTTTGTGACTCCGCGCAAACGATTGTCCCCACAGCAGCACCTTCAATGCCCAAACGGACAGCTTCATCCATCGTAGATACAATAGTTTCTTTATAAATGATATTGTGCCCCAATATTTTCGTTCCTAAATCGAACTTGATCTCCCACGGCAAAAGCTTATCCGGCGTGGCACGAATGCGATATCCTCGTCGAGGAATAGCGTCAATCTCATAGCCCTGACGACGAAATTCTTCGATATATTTCCAAATACCAGCGCGACTAATGTTAAGAGCGCGACTGATTTCTTCACCAGAAAGGTAGTCCGTGCTTTTTCGTAATGAATGAATAATGCGTTCTTGCATAAATTTACTTTCGTAATTGACGAATCGCCTTAGGCAATTGCTCTAACAAATATTCAATCTGCTCTCTTGTTGTCCAGCGTCCGATAGAAATTCGTAATGCACCAAAGGCAAGATCATCAGATAAACCAATCGCTTTTAATACATGCGAAGGTTCCATAGTGCCGGCTTTACATGCTGATCCCATAGATGCAGCAATACCAACCATGTCAAGACTCATCAACAAAGCTTCGCCTCTGATATTCTCAAATGCAAAATGAGCATTATTAGGCAAGCGATTCTGCGCAGATCCATTGAGCCGGCTACCGTCAATACGCTTTAAAACTTGGGTAATTAAATAATTTCTTAATATCATTTGCTCTGCCGCTTCGGCAGTAATTCTTTGGGAACAAATTTCGATAGCTTTCGCCAATCCCACGACCCCGGCGACATTCTGCGTTGACGCGCGCAAACCGTGTTCTTGATTACCACCCAAAAGTTGACTGGCCAATTGAACTCCTTTACGCACATACAAAGCACCGATTCCTTTTGGCCCATATAATTTATGCGCGGCTAAAGAAAGCAAATCAATATTAAGATCTTTAACACTGACCGGCAAATGCCCAATCGTCTGAACCGCATCGACATGAAAAAAAATGCCCTTCTCTCGCGTAATCTTCCCAATCTCGTCAATCGGTTCTAATGTTCCGATTTCATTACTCGCGTGCATAATCGAAACCAAAATGGTTTGCTCCGAAATCGCCTTTTGTAATTCTTCAAGCGAAATTAAACCATTTTCATCAACATCAAGATATGTGACACGAAAACCTTCCTTCTCTAAATATTGCGCTGTTTCTAAAACGGAGGGATGCTCGATCTTAGTCGTAATAATATGATTGCCTTTTGACTTTAAACGCCGGGCAACACCGATTATTGCCAAATTATTGGCCTCAGTTCCACCAGAAGTAAAAACCATTTCTTCACGGCTGACCCCTAGGAATTTAGCGAGAATTTCACGACTATCTTCGAGAGCTTTTTGTGCTTCTAAACCAAAACTATGCGGCGATGAAGCATTACCAAATTTTTCGGTAAAAAAAGGCATCATCGCGGCAATGACTTCTGGGTCAGCCGGCGTGGTTGAAGCATAATCAAAATATATCTTTTCCATATGTCCTTTTTGAATCTTAAAAAATTACATATTACATTCCTAAGCTCCCATTGTCAACCCGATCGTAACGCTGGTTTACAAATGGAAATCTGCCTTATTTCGCGTTGGCTGCATCCTCGGCTTCACTCTAAGCGCGTTGCGTCGTCGCAGAAGCTCCGACATCAACGCCGCAGCCAGTTGGCTGCGAGGCGTTGACAAAAGATATGGCCGATGCTATATTGGGAAATATTTTTGGGGCTGTAGCTCAGTTGGTAGAGCGCTTGCATGGCATGCAAGAGGCCACGAGTTCGACCCTCGTCAGCTCCACATTGTTCTCATAAATGGAGCGTCCCGCAAAACACGCGGGAAGAACACGAGGTTGTCCCTCGTCAGCTCCACATTGTTCTCATAAATGGAGCGTCCCGCAAAACACGCGGGAAGAACACGAGGTTGTCCCTCGAAAATCCACATTATAGTTATAAGAATTTATGCTGGAGTGGCGGAATTGGTATACGCGCTGGTCTCAAAAACCAGTGATCTCACGGTCGCGAGGGTTCGAATCCCTCCTCCAGCACTAAATAACCTCTTCCCAAAATCACTGTGCCAATAAAAAACTCTTGGCTAATCCCTGCGATACTTTTTTTCTCAAGCTTTTTTCTGCGATTTTTTTTCATTAGCAAAGGCCATTACCACATCGATTGTCTGGCATTGGCTCTCAATGCGCAATCAACACTCAATGAGCACCATCTTTCGTATCAATTCGGCTTAGGCTATCCTTTAACAGTTTTAAGCGCAGTCTTTTTTGTTGGACTTTCAAATCTCTTCTCCATTGCCGATCCAGTTTGGGCTGTCAACTTCATGAGTGTTGTTTATAGCTCACTGACTGTCTTAATATTTTATTTCTTCATCGCGAAACTATTTGATAATCTCACAGCTTTTTGTGCCGGCATTTTATTATCATTAAATCCAATCTTTTTAACTCTGTCTGTGTATGGAAACAGCCATACCGTCAGTATTTTTTATTTGCTTCTAAGCCTCACCTTTCTTGTATCGCAATTCAAACGACGCTTGTTGTTCTTTGCTTTAACGCTCGGACTTTTTGGTGCCGCACGCTTGCAAGACATGATTTTAATGCTACCAGCGGTATTTATTTTGTTTCTTAATCAGACCCAAGAGCGCATCAAAACCAAAGTCTATATTTTTATCAAGCTTATCTTTATCTCTTTATTCGTCGCGTTGATCTTTCATCTTCCTTACTTTTTTGGACCTTCATCAAAAAACTATTTGTCACAATTACAGCATTTTTACAACTTGGGCGTGACATCAAATTTTGACGGAGTTCTTTCGCGATATTTATTTAGCAATATCAAATTCTTTTGTGTTGTTAACCCGGCAATTATCTTTACATTCATCGGCTTCATTTATCTTCTCCGGAATAAAAGAATTGCTTACATCATCTTTTTGCTCTGCTGGATTTTCATTCCGTTTTCGTTCTATGGCAATATCCTCACGTCTGCACCACGTTTTTATTTAATCTCGATTATCCCGACTATTATTCTTGAAAGTTATGCTGTCTCTTCTTTCCTCCAAATTAAGAATAATTTCTTTCGAATATGTCTCGTCTCTCTAGTTTTCACACTTGCTTTTCTTCCTTTACCAAAAAACACTTTCCCTATTCTCAAATTCCGACATACTACAACATTATTACCCGATTGGGCAAAGTTCATCAAAGACCGCACGGAACCGACCGCTTTGATCATTTCGGGAGATGATAACTTTGTCATTAATCATTACGCGCAGCGTGGCATATTTTCACGTCCTATTGATTTAAACGCAAATTCACAAAATGAATTAAAGGAATTCAAGCGCAACCTTGATGCGGCATTAAGCACCAAAACCCCAATCTATATCACCACGACCGGCCTAATCAGCTATGATCCAAATGGTATTTTACAAAAATTTCTTATAGATAATTATCGATTTAGATTTTTAGGAAAATCCGTTTCGGAAGATTGGCACAACGGAGAGTTAAAGCTAGATATTATTGATGAGGAGTTATGGCAGATTCTTCCAAAAAACGACATCCCACAACCACCACATTGACACCCTACCTTGCAAATGTTAAACTCGAGCACATGATAAAAGCTGTCCCCCAAATCACCCTCCTTATTCTATTTCTTGCAATTCCGGCATTTGCGCAAATACCCCTACAAACTATTACGCTTAAAGACGGAACGTCAATCAAAGGACAACTTTCAGGGGTCACTGGCGGCTTTTACACAATCGATAACGCAACGATGGGACAAATCAAAATTCCCGCAGAACAAGTTATCAGTATCAATGCATCTGAAGCGACACCCGCATCATTAACAGTAAGTGCCAATGAAAAATTGTCTGGTACTGCGTTTAATGGTTTGCAATCGAGCATGATGTTAGATCCACAAATTATGAATTTAATCCAAGAAATGATTCAAGATCCTTCTGTTGCAGAACTACTCACGGATCCTGTTTTAATGCAAGATGCCTTAACGATGGATCCACAAAAAATTCAAAGCAATCCCACCGTTCTAAAATTAATGCAGAACCCCAAAATGCAGGAAATCCTTCAAGCCACCATGCAAAAAATGCAAGCCTCCGGTGCCACAAAATAATTGCATTTAGCGAGTAACTAAAACACGACCTATTTCAAAACGACCACGAATCGTGGCTTGTTGCGGCAGGCTTGTTTCCAATGACATTTCATTAACAAAAAGTGGCTGTACACTTTTTTCGAGTTGGTACATAAAACGCACCACATCACTCCAGCGGCCCTCAAAAGAAAGATTCACTTTCAATTCAGCCCACGTCCCATTCTGAGACAGCGGTTGCGGTTTTGTTTCTTGAACTTTAAGCCCAGAATTGATGGCCGCCGACTCAACTTCCTTAATCAAACGAGACATATCTTCCTGAACAGGACCCTTGGGTGTGAATTGCTGTAAAAAACTTTTTACGGCCAATTGCTGAGAAGATCCATCAAGAATATTTTTGGATTCGCGTAATTTTACACTTTTCGATGCGATGGCAATATTCAATGTTTCATTGTAATCCGCAATAGGACGTAGTATAAATTGTATCCAAAGAAATATTAATACCATGATACCCGCAAAGACCATGATGACTTTTTCCCGCTGCTTAAGGACAACCATACTATCTTCTTTCTCTTATCGACAATAATTTTGCAGTAATAGCAAAATGTATCACTTCACCTGTGGCCGTATTCCGTCGAACCGCATGCTCAAGGCGAACATCTCCAAATAAAGTGTTGGCGATCATCATTTCCTGTAATTCATTAACAACCGTTGATTGTAACGCCTGACCTTCTAAATTGAGTGTATTAATATTACTGACTTGTATTCTTGAAAATGAAATACTTTGCGGGGCTGTAGCATAAAGTTCTTGTACCAATGCTAGAGGCGAAATGCGCTGATCCAATCGCTGCTGTAACGTGGTTCGCAATTTGAGTTCTTCCTGCGACTTTAAAAAAGGCTCTTCAATTTTTTGTAATTGTTGATCCAGCAATCTTATCTGTGATATTTTCTTAATCGCAGGAGCACTCACCGCCAATGTTACCGACAATATCGCGGCTACCCCCAAAACAAATAAAGTAATAAGATTTTGACGACCCTTAATATTGCTGTAACGGTCCTTGAGATCTCTTGGTAAAAAGTTGCTAATACCCTTAAACCCTTTGCGCAAAAGAGCTTTTTCAATCGGATCTTCTTTCGAAACTAGCAATTCATTCCAATCAATACCCGATTCCCCACTCAACTTCTCAAGCAATCCTTGCGGCACATTACCAAGAGAACTTGTAAGACACACACCGGCGGTGGGTTGACCCATTTGCGCAAAACTTTTGTGTTGTGTTTCAAATGTCAAACGCACTTGCTTCTCAAAATCATTCGTATTCGCAATTGCGCGAGAATAATAAAATTGCCCATTACAACAAAAACAAATTTCACTCGCATTGACATCTGGATAAAAAACCACCGTATGAGACGAAGCCTTAGTCGTCGAGATAAATTCGGATAAAACACAGGAGCTCAAAGTTACAACCGTTGGAAAAATCTTCGTCAACGAAAGAATTCGCAAATACTTCATGACCACTTCACTCTGAACAGCAAAAATTATCACATCGCTGGTTGACCCATGCCGATCACAAACAACAATATCCCATACGGCTTGACTTTCAGGATAAGGTAAATGCTGCACAATCTGCAGCGCCGTCATCTTTCGTAATTCAGACTCATCAATAGATGGCAAATGAATCAATTTCATAAAAAACATCTGGCGCGGCAAAATCAAACACAGATCCCGAATATTGCGACGATAAGCAGAAGGAAAAACTTTAGCAAATGTATCATTAACATTTTGGGTATCAGTCCAATCAACATGAACACTGTTCGTAAAATTCAGCTTGGATTCTGAACCCTGCACAACTGTTATCTGATCATCCCGAATCGACAAGATTGTTAATATTTTATTCTTTAACAACATCAATCATTTCTCCATGAAAGCACCGTCAAAGTTTCTTTGTCCAATACAGCACTCATATGACTTTTCCTCTGGCCAGAATTCATTTCGCCAGTTACCTGCATAGACACAAAGCGTGAATTCTTTATTTGAACTTGCGACAATGCCCGAAGCACATTCTTCTCCGCCACTGTGATACTCAAATTCTTTTCTGTAATTGGTTGATCGTCAGACGTTCCTTCAATTTTATCTAAACCCGCGCGGCTTGCTAAAACTTTAGTCACCAAAGTGTCTGCGTCCTCTGGTGAAGTATTTGTCAACGGGCCGGTAAAATTGCGAGCAAGCGCCAGTAAAACTTCCCGCGATGCAGTCGAGAGATTGACTTTCAAATTCGACGCCCGCCGAGGATAAACAGTAACAAATGACCTAATCTTCTCATAAATTTCTGGAGTCATGTCTTTTAAAAACATCAATTCATAAAGACTATTAAACGGCCTATTCTTAGCGGGTAATCTTTGCTCACCTAAACCAAAAGGTCCTTCTTCTGTTTGCGACACGCCCCAAACAGGGACTTGATCTTCATCGCGCCAATCCACGGCTGATGCCGCAATTTGTAAAGCTTGTTCTTCTTGTACACCAACGATAACTAACAACTCCTTTAAAATACGATAATTCTGCAAATTCAAAGCATTCAAATTCAACTTATTATCTTCATCGCTCATTTTACAACCGACCTGCCCTTGCGCGAATTTGATATCACAAGAAAAAGGCTCTTGATTCACCTTATCGCTGATTTGTTCTTCGCTGATCCGCGCTATGGCGTAGTGAAACCCAGCCCACGCGAAATAACGCGCCTGCATTTTTTGTAAAGAATATTTGACCAACAATAATTCCTGATTTGCCTGACGGCTTAAACTCATCGTTAAAAGAAAAAGAATTGCCAACATCCATACCGCGACGATTAAGACGGATCCACTCTCACGGTTCATCATGTCCTCCCGCCGGCAGTATAAAATCACGCTTAAAATCCTTAATAAGCCCTTCCTGAGTTTCAAAAGACACATTCACACGAACCGCTGCCGGCAGAAAATCTTCATTCCACCCGACACGCCATTCAATTGCTGGTTGACCTTCAATTGTCCGCGCGCAAGAAACAACAAATCCCTTTTCCGTCATCCGACGAGATAAAACTTCACTGCGATCGGGTTTAACATTTTGATCAAAGAACGAAAGAAAATCACCTTCATCACGAACCAGAGTCCGCAAACCACTTTCCGTGCTCGAAAACATAGAAACAGTTTCATTACGCTTTGAAACTGTCCCTAAACGAGTCTCAATAATCTTATCTTTTTCCGGAACCAATAAATGATAACGTACCCATCTGATCTGCTTACCATTATCAATAAAAAAAAGCAATGTTGTATCATCCGTGAAAAAAGTTTTTTTATCCGGAAACGAACCACGAAAATCATATGACACAGCCCTGCCAAAATCACGATGAAGCTGCTCCATAATCGTACGGTTTTCATCCAAATCTCGAAAAACCTGCTTCGAATAACGATCCAGCTTAAAACCAGCCGCAAAAGTCGCGTAAAGACTTCCCGCCAACAAAACAACAATCATGACCGCCAATAATATTTCAATCAGCGTAAATCCCTGACGGTTAAAACACGTCACATCATTTTTGTTCATCAACAGGTCCAAACACTAAAGTCGTTGCATTAATCTCTTTGTTCTTAATCGCGCCCGGCCATGTGATATGCAATTTGACCTCACGCAAAACTCCCGGAATTTGCAAGTCGCCCGAAGGCTGTGACATAATCTCAGCCGAAAAATCCTCAAAATCATTTTCGAGAGAAATGACAGAAGCAGTACTTTTTCCATTTAACCGAATCACATCAAGTAATGCATTCTCCCCAACGGAAATCGCGCGAGAATAACGCTCGGATTCTTTGGCCGCGTTCAAAGATGACAAAAGTCCACGAATAAGACCGACCAATCCCACAGACAAAATCATAACTGCCAACAACGCTTCAAGAAGAAACGCACCCTGCTGATTTTTGAAAAACTGAAACATTTTCATTCTATCCTTTACCCAAACTCATTTCAAAAATCGGCAAGAGCAAAGCCATAACAATTAACCCAACAACTCCACCGATCAAAAGAATCAAACCCGGTTCTATTAAAGCAGTCGCTGTTTTTGTCATTCGCTCTAGACGACGATCGCACATTTGTGCCCACTGCAAAAATCCTTTATGACCACGCCCTGATTCTTCACCAACATTAATCATGCTAATAACATCTTCAGAAAAAGTCGCGGAATTGGAAAAAGCTCGACTCAACCCCGTGCCCTGTCGCACCAAATTGACAATTCGTATCATTTCATTTTTAAAAGTTTGCCTTTTTAACGTCTGTGTTCCACATTCCAAAGCTGTGACAGTTTCAACACCACTTTCCAAAAGAATACCAATCGTGCGCGCCAACCGTTCCATATCTTCAGTTTTCATAAACTCACCCCAAAACGGGATGCGAAAAAGAAAACGCTCAACCGACAATTTCCCTGACGGCAATTCTAATAATTTCCGAACCCAAAGAATTACCCCAACAATCAGCAAAGCAATCATCCACCAAGTCTTAGCGAGAATCGCGCTCACCAAAAGCAATACTTGAGTCATAAGCGGCAATTCTTGACCCAACTCCGCAAACATCACGGCAAGCTTTGGAACTACAAATGTCAACAAAACAAAGACTGTCAAAATACCAACGGCTAAAATTAACAAAGGATAAATCGCGCCGCTAATTAAACGTGATCGTGTCTCCATCTCCTTATCCACAAGTTGACTGAGACGAAAAACAACACTCTTAATCTGACCACTCAATTCACCCGCAAAAATCAATCCCGACCAAAACCGCGGAAAAGTCTCCAACTCAGCGGCAAAAGCCGTAGATAGCGACGCGCCATCCTGCACTTTTATAAGCAACCGGCCAATCACTTTCCGTAATTGCTGATTACTAGTCCGTTTTTCTACCATATCTAAAGCGCGGACAACCGGAATATCCGCTTCAAGAAAATCCGAAAACTGTCGCAAGAAATCCGCGAGATCACTAAGCCTTATCTGATTCCTTTTAAAATTTATTTGAGATTTAACTTTTGACGTTTTTTCCTGATCAACCTCAACAGGTACTAATCCGTCATTAAGAATTTTTTGTACAGCTTCCCCTTCTGTCTCCGCGTCCAAAACTCCTTGCGATAGACCACCGTCCAAATTACGAGCTTTATAAATATATTTCATTATTGTAAACCTTACGTTGCCTCGTCACGAGTCACGCGCAGAACTTCTTCTGGTGTTGTAAGACCTTGCAGTATTTTCTGCCAACCGCTTTGCCGCAAAGAATTCATCCCCTGCCTCAACGCTTGCAAACGAATATCCTGCGCAGAAGCGCGCGATTGAATCAATTGCCGAATCTCGTCAGTAACGATAAGAAATTCATAAATTGCCACCCGCCCGCGAAAACCCGTCATTTGACAAGATTCACAACCCACAGATGTAAAAATTTGTGCTGCTTGCCCCTCAGGATCTTTCAACCCAAACGCTGATGCTAATTCCAAATCAAGTGTTATCGGTTTTTTACATGTTGGACATAATACCCGTACAAGTCTTTGTGCTATAAAACAGATGACAGAACTAGAAATCAAATAAGGCTCACAACCAATATCCAAAAGTCGTGCCGCTCCTGAAGAGGCATCATTCGTATGCAAACTAGAAAAAACCAAATGCCCAGTAAGCGCAACCTGCACGGCGATCTCAGCGGTTTCCTTATCACGAACTTCGCCAACCATCATAATATCAGGATCGTGACGCAAAATTGAACGCAGACCATTACCAAATGTCAAACCAATCGCAGGATTAACTTGAATTTGTGAAATCCCCTTAAGCTGAACTTCAACAGGATCTTCGATTGTAATAATTTTATGCTCAGGAAAATTCAAACGAGACAAACAGGAATACAATGTCGTAGTTTTTCCGCTTCCCGTCGGGCCAGTCACAAAAATAAGGCCATGCGGTAAACGCAATAACTTTTCTAAAACAATTAAATCCGCAGGCGCAAAACCCAATTCCGCTAAATCTCGTAACCGATCTTGCTCGAGAATACGCAAAACCAAACTTTCACCCCACGTTGTCGGTAAAAATGAAATACGTAAATCCAAAAGTTGCTTTCCAGCAAGAACATTGAACCGACCATCCTGAGGCAAACGCTTTTCGGCAATATTCAAATGTGACAAAATTTTAATACGTGAATTAATTGCATCTTTAAAATGACGGATCTCCGCCGGAACAGAAGCGTCATGCAAAACTCCATCGATGCGATAACGAATTTTTAGATCATTTTCATATGGCTCAAAATGAATATCCGTAGCACGATTACGGCAAGCTTCCAACAATAATTGATTAACAAAACGCGCAATCGACGCGTCGCTCTGCCCTTCCGCGATATTTTCTATCGTGGGGCTGGTTTTCGACACCACCTGTTCTTTGTTCTCAAGAATCCGCGCAATAGTTTCCGCGCCCAAACCATAATAGCGGCGTATGCCCTCGAGAATATCACTCTCAACACCCAACGCGAAACGAATGCGCTTTCCAGAAACACTCGCTAATCCGTCGAGACTATCGATATTCGTCGGATCAGCCGTAGCCACAATCAATTCATCGTTCTTAAATTCAACTGGCAAAACCTTAAAATAAAGCGCGGCCTGAGCCGGAAGCAAAGACAACGTTTCTGCGGGGATTTCCAACACTGAGCAATCGACAAAATCAACATTCAATTGCTTTGCCAAGAGAAGGCATTCTTGTTTGAGAGTGGCGTTCATTTCACAAAGTCGGACTTGCGCTTTTCCAACTTGCTTTTATCCGATACATTGCCGGAAGCGATGCGCGGCGTTAAGAAAATGACGAGTTCCGTTTTGCGGGTCAAATGATCCTTGCTTCGAAAAGCCGCGCCAAGCAATGGAATCTTACCTAAAATCGGCACACTGGTATCTGTATTGATTTTTTCATCCTTAATTAATCCACCAATGACAATGGTTACACCATCTTTAACAAGCACCGTGGTTTCGGCTTCAGAAGTTTCGACAACAGGAATCGTATTGTTATTGCTCGTCGTAACATTGCGAGTCACGGAGCTAACTTCCGGTTTAATTTTTAAAGTAACGTAACCATCGTTATGAATCGTCGGTGTCACATACAACTTAACTCCCACTTCAATAAAATTGACCGTTTCAGCAGTTGTCGTTGGACCTGACGCCGGTGTTGTCGTCGTTGATGTTACATATGGCTCTGTTGATCCGACAAGAATTTTGGCCTCCTGATTATTAATCACCATAATATGCGGATTAGAAAGATTTTGTGTTGTACCAAATGTCTGCAAAGATTCAATCATCGCAGTATATTGATCATCAGCCAATGTTCCAATGCTCACTCGCCCATGTTTGTCATTAGGAGACAAAACATCAAAATTGCCTTTAAAATTCAGATTGTGAGAGTTTTCTAAAACCGCCTCCCAATTGATTCCCATTTGAAAGCGATCACTGAGAATGACCTGCACAATTTTTGCTTCGATAGAGACTTGCCGCTCCTTAACGTCAAACGCCGCAATCAAATTGTCTATTTCCCGCAACTTATCCGGAACATCCGTTATCGAAATCTTGTTTGTTCGCTTATCAAAACGCATTGACCCAACGGTAGGAGTTAAAATCATATTGACTCTTTCGGAAAGATCTTCCGCTTTAGCATATGTCAGGTCAAAAATCTTGGTCATGCGCGGAATATCAATTTCACGCAAAAACGCCACCATGTCGAGAATGTTTTCTGGGAGATCATTCATCGATATTGTACTGCTACGAGAATCCGTCAAAATAACACCAATGGGACTTTTCATACGTTCTAACATCGGTACCACATCAACAATACTGGTATAATTTAATTTCTGAACAACAGTCTTGGTAATCTTAAAAAACTTGCGACCATATGTTTTTTCGTAGTCCGAGCCCGTCATCACATGAATAAGTCGCGGCTCCTCAACAAAAGCCAAGTCATTGGTTTTTGCAATAATATTTAAAACATCTTTGGCAGTAACATTTTTAAGATACAGTGTCACCTTACCACTAACACTATTTCCCAAAACAATATTGATACCACTTTTTTGTGAAAGTAATTTCATCACATCCGTAATATCCGTATCCTTAAGATCGATTTCATCAATCAAATGCGACGTTGAGGAAGCTGGCGCTATATTGTCAACCGCAGCAGAGACTGCAACATCCAGAGGCTGTTCTTGAGCCACCACATGACTCGCAGAAACGGCCACAATCATAAACATTCCCAAAACTTTAATTGTTATTCTCATTTTTTAATCAATTCCAATGTTTCACCCGCAAGACTAAAAACCGCTTTATTACTCTGAATTTCTTTGAGTGTTGCTCCATCAAGTGTTTGCATGCGATGAACAAAATGCACTTTGCCACTTTGAATATCTTTAACAATCACCTGCGGATTTTTATCCAAAACAATGCCTTGTAAAATAAATTTTGTTGAAAAATCCTGACTAACAGGTGAACTGGCTAATTCAGTAATCACCGGGGCTTGGCGATCAAAACGAAAAATATCACGTTGACTAACAAGATCCGTATAAAAGCTCAACGGTTGTGTTGTCGATAATAAGGGATTTGCCGCAAAATTAGCCACGCTTATTTCCGGGGTTTTTATTTCACTGATCGGAAAGACAGTCTTTTGATAGCGCAATACGGCTATGACCAAGGCAATCGCAATCACAGCAATCAATACCCGCGGCAGCAGTAACCATTTATCAAAAGACACATTTGTATTTTGTGACATTATCGAAATTATAGAGCCTGTTGATGAAGGCGTCAACGTGCTTTCAACAAACTATTATTGCACCACAACGGTGTTGCCAGCGCGACTATTATTTGTTTCATTCTGTTCAACGCGCCGATGATCAAAATCAACGATCGCACCGATATAATAAGTCCCGACAAGAAGATCAGCCGGCAAAGTCACCACTGATGCCGCGGTATTAGTTCCTCCACTAGGCAAAGAATTCAAATAACGGTAAACCAAAAACCGGTCTGACGTTGTAATTACATTGTCCGTCGACAAATAAAGACCAACATAAAAATATCCTGACCCACCCGGCCCCTGATTAGCTACCGTATTATTAATCGTAATGTTCGCACCGCGACCAGCGGTCGTTGGACCACTCACCGCTGTCACAACCAAGTCTGTTCCCGGTGTTATTGTAATCGCATTACCCAACAAGGCATTATTGATTTCATTACTTTCAGGCCGCTGATTCGTCGGATCTGCAATGACACCCCAATAATATGTTCCAGCAGCTAATGTCGAGGGAATGACTACAACGACACTCCCATTACTATTTGCGTCACCTGCAAGACTGCCTAGGGAACGAGTTCCAATCAAAGTATCAGCCGTAGAAATCACAGCATCTTTTGAAAGATAATAATTAACTGAAAAACTAGCGATAGAAGCTACGCCCTGATTGCGCACATTATCCGCTAAGGTCACCGTGGATCCACTTGCGCCAGTCGTCGGACCACTCAATGATGTCACAATCAAATCCGCACCCGATGTAACAGTGATTATATTTCCGACAAAAGAATTGTTCGTTTCATTACTCTCAGATCGCAAATTAGTATAATCTACAATTGCTCCTAAATAATAATTGCCCGGGACAACTGTCGCGGGAATTGCTAAAACCGTTGATGCCGAACTTAACGCCGAAGCATTAAGAGTACTGACCGAGCGACTTCCTAATCTTAAATCCGCCGTCGTAATTACTGCATCCAATGATAAATAGTAAGCAATTGCAAAAGCCCCACTGCCCCCGCCCTGCCCCTGATTCTTAATCGTATTACTAACAGTGATGTTGCTACCCGTTGTAGTCGCCGTTGGTCCACTGAGTGCGGTCACAATAAAATCAGGCGGAGCCACCATAACACGCGCTGTTGTACAAAGCGTGTTATTTACTTCATTGGTTTCGATGACCGTGTTGGCACTATCGATTTGCGCGCACAAATAATAATTTCCTGTCGGCGTGTTCGCTGGAATTGTCACAATTGTCCCAGCCGTCAACTCCACATTCGCAAATAGAGACGTAATGTTACGAGTCCCCGTTAAAGCGATGTCGTCGGCGCCACCAAACACGGCGTCTGTCGAAAGATAAAAACTCACAACAAAACTTTCCGAATTAACTAGGCCGGTATTTTTGATGCTGTTAGATAAAGTCAACTGACTGCCAGGAGAAATATTCACAGCGGTTGTCGAAAGCGCCGTCACGGTCAAATCAGGTAAAAACCCAGCATTCACCGTAATCTGCACTGTTTTTTCATCAGTCGCTTTGCCATCGCTGACGCGAAACGTGACATTATAAGTTCCAATTTGGCTATGACTCGGGATCCAGTTAAAAGATTGCGCATTAAAAGATGATCCCGCTGGCGCATTTTCGACAGTGTAGGTTAAAATATCTCCATCAAGATCACTAGCTAAGACGGTGATGTTTATGGACTGGTTCGCAGTGACAACTCGATTCAAGATCGCAGCCATGACCGGCGCACGATTCTCCAATCCCATCGTGGGATAAAGTTCTGCGCCATACACACAGTTAAGATTAATTCCACCCGAGCTACTCCCCGGAGAATAATCCGGCGGGACAAAACCTTTAATCAATGTTTCCGACCAAAATGTTATGGCCGCATCACCTTTATTACAGGCGATAGAACCCGGAGGAATATCATTGCAAAAAAATGGCGCGAACTGTACCTTTCCCGGCGTGTCACAGAGACCCTGACCGGTTAAAGTAAAACTGCCATCAGGGTTGATATTTAAATTCTTGGTCTGTGGCAAGTTTGGAAGCGGAGCTTGATCCGTTTGATAATAAACTGGAATTATCGCGTTATTCTTTAAAATTTCCTTTAATTTCCAATTGGTCACATGATAATCCGTAGTGGTGAATTTGGAAAATTTTCGCAAAAGATCCGTGTATGAATCCGTACGTAGTTTTGGCAAATCCTCGTCATAATTGGCATGATTAAAAATCCCCCAAGACGACGGACTCGACCGATCCTTATAATTCCATGGTGTCCAGCTCCACTTTTTCGCATTAAATGTCTGCACATAATATTCCCAAGCTTCTTTATGGTCGTAGGCATTAAATTCGCCGACCATAGCCGGAACATTATATAAAGTTTGCCGTGAGTTCGTAATCTTGGCATCAATAAAAGCCTGATGATAAGACAAACGCGACGCCATCGTTCCATAATTCGCGCAACTTTCACCCATAACCGGAACAGGATCACCGGTTTTTTGCGGCTCTCCAATCATAGGACAATAATAATGAAATTGATACACGACATTTTGCCAACCATAAACCGTGGGATTCGGCAATGTGTCCCAATCCCATGCACCTTCCATCATAATGACATGATTGGTATCAACAGTACGAATCGCGCGATATAAACGATCGTACAATTCTGCCAAAGCGGTTGGTGTCGGCGCGCCAACGGGTTCATTTAAAAGATCGTATCCCAAAACCCATTTATTATTTTTGTAATGCTTCGCAATTTCGCGCCATAGTGTTTCTGTACGAGTTCGGTAAAGATCTCCAGCGGCACTGACTTCAAAAAGTTTATTAAAATTTTTGCGTCCGGTATGAAATTCCGCACTCTGACTGCCGGGCGCGCCATGAAGATCAATCAATGTATAAATCGCGCGGTCTGCCATTGCATCGACGATACGATCCAATTGCGTAAAATCGATCTGACCCTGATTGTTAAGAATAAAGTTCCCATTCTCATCCATCAGGTTTCGATAATAAATCGGTAAGCGCACAAGTGTCACATTGGCCGCGCGCAATTGATCAAAATCGAAAGTATTTAAATAAGCGTTTTCGAAAGTACGTAAAAGATTTTCTGTTTGTGCCGCACCAAAACGTGTTGTCAAAACATCGCGCATTGTCCATTCATCTGGAATAGGGGGATTATCCGCAAGACCAAATCCTGTCATCCAATCTTCAGTAAGCAAATAATTTCCTAAATTAAAACCTGTGAGAATTAATTCCTGTCCAATCCCATCACGGTCTTTAAGAACGGTGCCGCTTGCTTTCGCAAATCCTGTTCCTAAAGTCGTATAAACTTGCGGCCGGCTCCAAACACCAGAATCCACGAGTGTGCCATTATTTTCTGTAATAGCGCGAACGCGATACCATTTTCCAACTGTGGCAGATAAAGGTGACGTAAGCGCAGGTCCTTTATACATTTGCGTCCATGGACCTGTCGCATCCGGCGCAGACTGTATTTCATAAATCGTTGTCTGAGCAATGGCATTGAATGTTAATAATCCAGCACTTAGAAAATTAAATTTTAAGACAACATCCGGCGAATTATACTCAACAACATTCGACCACGGCGACGCATAAGGCAAAGAATTCTGATCGACAAACTTTTCCTCCCAACGCACACGCAGCCAAGCCTTGCTTAATCGCGTCAGATTAAAATTTGTTTGCGGTCCGCTATAAATTGTCACCCACGGACCATTCGGTCCATCAGCACTTTGCTGTAAACGATAATTTTCGGCACCATCAATCGTGTCCCATGATACTGTTCCCTGCGACAATGCGGCTTCCTTGATAATAGGATGCGGCCCAGTCGCGCGAATATCATCGGTGTAAAATGTCCCCGACCAATAATGTTGGATTTGAATTTTATCAATATCACGCAAATTTAAATCTTCCGGTAAATCACGAAACAAAACTTCCAAACGCGTCCACTGTCCGTTGCGGCCCGCGATTTTTGTCCACGCCTCAACTTTGGTTGCATCCGTGGGATGCGCCCCATGATCATAAAATTGGACATTAAGATTATTATCCATGCCATTTTCCGCTAAACCATAAACCCAAAAAGACAGACGGTCATTATTCTCCGGATACAAATTGGTATGCCAATAACTCTGCTCAATTTGATGTTCAGGATTTATAAAAAATGTCTGTTGTTCCGATTGAATTCCCGTTCCACCCCATTTGCCATTTAAAACCAATTTCCATGAATGCCCGCCTAAAGCGACCGGTTCTCCGTCGGCGGAAATCGCCGCCGTGTCCGCGTCATTCCATTTCCAGCCATAATCGCTCGAAGTAGTCCCTTGACGAAATTCCTGATCAAAAGATTGATAGATGCGATCTTCGCGCACAGCATGAATGTCATCAATATAATACTTGCCGGGTAAATAATTTTTAAACGCGATCTTTGTTATATGTTTTAAATCAAGATTTGTCGGCAATTGCGTAAACTGAATACCAAGCTTCGTCCATTGTTGGTAGCGCGCTTTTTGATCCGTCCAAACTTCAAAACCATCATTCTTATAAACATTATTGTCATAAAAAGTCACCGAGACGGTATTATCCGAACCGTTTTCGCAGCCATAAACATAACACGCACGCTGTGGAAGGGCGAAGATCCAAAACGTTAGACGGTCATTGTTTTTTTGAAAAATATCGATATTTGCCGATGAGAATTGCGGAATCACAGGCGTCACAGACCAATAATGATTAGTCGAAATCTTTAGAGAATTTTGGCCCAAATGTACAGCTTCGGTGCGATCCGCCAAAGTCCACGACGTTGCAGGCGTCCCATTGTTAGGTTCAAAATTCTGATAAATAATTCCGGCAAAAGCCGCGGTGTTAATTCCCAAAATCAAAACAATACCAGCGAGCAAAAACGAAAATTTTTGTTTCATAAGATCCCTTAGTTGAAAGTTATCAATATCCACAATTAAAGTTGCTTAATTCCATTCGTTCTCAAATCTAATAAATATTTCCTGCCTTTATCTTCGTCAGACGACTCATTAAATAAAATATTAAGCCCATCAGAAGACCAGCTATAATATTTAAGTTCAAAATAACCTAAAAACAGGGGCTTCAAAGAGTTCAACTTCTTCAATGAAATAACAATTTGCTCATTTTGACCATCTTTATCTACCAAACAATATCCTTTTTTATAATCAAAAAATAAAACTCTCTTGCCATCCGGAGAAATAGCAAAAAGTTCTCCATGCGCAATAATCTCAGATGTCTTCTTTTCCTCAAAATTATAAACTTTAAAACTCTCTCCTGTCTCGAATGCAAAACTTGATAAACTGGTGATACCATTCGACATCCCCACGGTCGCAGAGCCCAAATTGCTCAATTGTTGCAATTGATTCTTTTCAAAATTATAAAGATAAAGATACGCAAACTGATCTGGCGCTTTTGGTTCATAGCTAAGAATGTCTTCTTGAGATGTGACGTGCCCACTTAGTAAAACACTTCCATTCCCAACAAACCCAATAAGATTAATTGTACCACTTGGGCAATCTACAATCTTTTTTGTATCACCCGTTAAGACATCAACAATGAATAAACCGTCATTGGGTTTTGTATTTCCAAAAGTGCCCCAGGTAAAAGCTACTTTTGTATTGTCAGCAGATAATCGTCGATACCCTATTCGTTCAGTAAGACGGTTATTTACATGAAAAATCTTTTTTCGAATAATATTTTGCGGCAGCTGCATTAACCGAATCTCGTATCCATCACTCAACAAATGCAACCACTCTCGGTCTAACTTCACTTGATTCTCCATTTTATTATCCTGCGCAAGTACAATCACATTTTGACTCGCCCAAAATAAACACAGAAGACAAATGAGGCTAAAATGCCTCATTTTGTCCCAACCTCATAATAACTACTACCCGCAAAAGATGGCCGGAATGTAGCAATAATAGGCCCATCAATTTTGCCACCAGCTCCGTAAATCCATACGTTAACGGCATAATTACTATTAAATGATCCGCCCACATAATTTTGATTCGACCAAACAGATTGATAACTCTGAACCATGTTATTAAAACCTGAAGCAGAAACTGAAGTACGTTCAGAATAAGTTGCATTAAGTATTCCGCGCATTGTCTCTAATGGCGTATTGCCCTCACTTGATGCTGCCAAAATACTACTACGATCATACCTATTGTATTGAAAAACTTTTATCTTTCCATCAAAGCCGGGACCCATTTCTGTAATATCACCATTGTAGAATTCACTAAACATATGTTCTAGCTTTGAACCACCAATCGACCGCGTACCAACTCGACCAAATTTCTGATCAGCTTGTTTAATATTTAACGCTCTTTGTCTAATTTTCTCTTGATTCAAATTATTAGCTAATTTATTTCTAGGACTTCCTGGCGCTCCGGCACTTTGGTAAGCAGTGCCAGCAATTGACCCAGCAATACCCCCTGAAATACCTCCTGAAAAACTATCCCAACTATTATTGACTGCGGCATTACCAACACCAGCTCCAAACATTCCACCTAAAACTAAATATTTTCCATTCTGAAGAGCCCATCCACCAACTGCACCAAGGGCTCCACCTATCGCAGCACCCATCAGTGCCCCCTTCCACCCACCTTCAAGTCCTCCAGATACACCACCTCCAACAAATCCACCCCAAAATCCTGCTGCCATCAAAGAAAAGCCAGCTCCATATGTCAAAATTCCAATAACGGCTCCCACGAAAGCACCCACAAAACTATTCCAAAACTTCTTCCAACTCCACTTATGACCATCGAGATCAATTTTGTTTATAGGATTGTTGCTGCAATAACTATACCGATTCAAAGTTTGCGGATCAGATGGATTCTGAACAATAGTATCTGGAGTGATGAAGCGCCCGAGGGATGGGTCGTAATACCGTGCACCGAAATAAATCAATCCAGTTTCATCGTCGAGTTTCTTGCCCGTAAATTGTTGCTTGGCTAAACGATTATTGCCGTTAAGAGCGTCATGACGCTGAATTTTACCATAAGGATCATATTCCAAAAGTTCAGCAACATTTCCGCTACCATCGCTCATCACATTGGTGCTACCTAAATGGTCACCATGATAATACAAAGGTGTACGACTTGCGACATCGAGCGCCGCAATGCGTTGACTACCGAGAAAAATAAAATTCGTGCCAACATTATCCGTCTCTTCATACACTTCTCCGATATATTTACTAATCACCGGTGTACTGCTAATCTGCGAAGTCCCAAACAAAGCACCATATGACAAGCCCCCTGCCGTTTGATTGACAGTTGTCAAATACGATGTCTTTTGCACACGACCACCATCTCCGTCGTAAAGATACTCGGCAATTAACGTCGTATTTTTTCGGACTTGATACAAACGATTCTCAGAATCATACGAATACTGCATAACTTCGCCGGCCTTACTCTTACTGGCCATATTGCCGTTGGCATCATACGTGATTGTTGTTCCGTCGGACAATGATGTCACAGCATGCGGACCTGCACCAACCTTACTGTAGGTGTAAGTCAATCCATCTTTGGCAATGATATTGCCAATTTGATCATACGTATAATTCTTTGTGCCGTAAGAAGCGCCCACCGCCTGCGTCAAACGATTTAAAGCATCGTACTTAAATGTTTGCGTCGCGGTGTTGACTTTATCCGTAATGGATGTGATATTCCCCGTTCCATCATAGACGTATGTAAAATCCTGCAAAATCGTGCCACCGACATTCACGGTTTTGATATTCGTTAACCGTAACATGGTCGGCGAATACATATATGTCGTCACAACGCCATTGCCAAATTCCACTTTAGTCATTTGGCCGAGGGCATTGTAATCGACATTCTTAACAAACGTGATAGGTGTCGGAGGGACTGCTCCGCCGGAGAGATTTGGCGTAAGCTCTTCGGTGCCAGCACCATTATTGTAAAGCGCCTTAATTTCATCCGTGGTTAGAACTTTTTGATAATAACGAAAATCGTCGATCTGCCCTCCAAAAAAGTTAGTAGCGCCACTCAACCGGACACTTGCGCCGATCATTCCAGTCGAAATTTGATCAGAACCAAACACTGTGACATCTTTAAACCAAGCCGTAGGGTTCGTTGTATAAAATGGTGTGGTATAACCTTCAATTGAAGTTCCATTTAAGTATACTTTGACACCCGTTCCATCCTGATAAATTACAAAATGCTGCCAAACGTCGGGAGGAACGACATTGTCATATGTATGTCGCAACAATCCCAATGATCTTCCATTTGACAATGCACTCAAATTCACCATCAATGATCCATCATACCCAACATAAATCTGAAACGCTGACCCCAAAGTGGTTGTCGACCCCGAGCTATAAACCATGCCAGCAGTACTTGGTAATCGTTTAATCCAAAAAGCAAAACTACCCTGACCGTCATTCTTCACAGACTGAGCAAATGACGAAACATCAATGTATTGATTCAAATCATATGTCTCGTTTAAATTAAACGTTTTATTAACTTTGCCGGCCATGCTCAAACTTGTAGTCATAAAAGTTGCATTGCCCGAATGTGTTCCTGTACCACTATCTACAACCGCAAATGAATTCGCATTATCATTGAGTTTAAACTGCGCGTATGGCGCGGTCATTACCGACGGTGCTGAAACCGGCGGCTCAGATGCTGGCGATAAAAGCGGCGTGAGCTCCTCGGTACCATTACCATTATTATAAAGCGCGGCGATTTCTTGAACACTTAACCCTTTTTTGTAATAACGAAAGTCATCAATCTGTCCGGCAAAAGTGTTATATGGCGTGACCCACTGTGCATTAACACCAATATAGGCTGTCGCAAGTTGATCATCTCCCAATGCTGTCACATCTTTAAACCACGTGTTAGGAATATTCGTATAGTAAGGATTCGGGCGTGCGTTTGTTAAGAGCGTGCCGTTACGATAGACCTTCACTCCCGTCCCATCTTGAGAAACAACAAAATGCTGCCACACATCGGCAGTACTTGCATCCGCAAAAGAATACCGAAACATCGTGGCATAATTCCCATCGGCTAATCCAAATAGATTCACAAATAGCGTGCCATAATTATCAACAAAAATTTGAAATGCCGAACCGGAATTAATTGTTGGTCCGGAACTAAAAACAAACCCAACTCGATTGGGCAGACGTTTGATCCAAAAAGCAAAACTGCCTTGACTGTCATTCTTGACAGCTTGCGCAAAAGATTTCATTTCAATGTATTGATCTAAATTTCCCGGCGTATTTAAATTAAATGTTCGATTTACTTTTCCGGATGTAGTCAATTGCACGGGATAAAAATGAGCGGTACCATGCTTTGCACCGGTTCCGCTGTCAGTGATTGTTTGTGAAGCAGTATTCTCATTAAACTTGATTTGTGTAAATGGTGCCGTCATTGCAGTCGGTGCAGGTGCTGGCGGAGGAGGAGTTGGTGTCGTGACGACCGAAGCTTCTGACACAGACTCGACCAGTCCCATGTCATTGTATTGATAAGAAAGCTTGGTCCCGTCGGGATATTGCAAATTAACAAGACGGTCAAGTGCGTCATAATTTCTGAAAACTGAATAATTTGTCGAGCCAAGCGCTTTAATCGACTCTAATTCTCGTCCTAATTCATCATATTTAAAACTTGTATTTCCTCCGCCATACGCGGCATTCGTCAATCGACCTTTGGTATTTTGCGCATTAACATCGTCATAAGTGTAATTGACTGTCAGTACACCTAAATCTGCTTTGCTTTTTAAACGATTGACTTGATCATACGTAAAATTGATTTTTTGTCCTTTGGCATCTTGTTGCCAAATCAAATTACCTTCCACATCATATCCGTACTTCCATGTCCCCATATCGGGATCCGTCATTTGGATTTTACGACCTAAAGTGTCATAAACAATCGTCGTGATATTGCCCTTAGCATCCTGCGTTTTAATTAAATTACCTTTAGGATCATATGTATACAACGTCGTCGCGTAAAGTGTGTACGTAGTAGCAGGGTATAGAGCATGTCGTCCATCTTGGCCAAAATATTCTTCTTTTTTAATCAAACGACCAAACGCATCAGCGTAAGACTTTAGCATATGGCCGTTTTCGTCATAACTCGTCGTAGTCCAATCATCATAAACCACATTCGAATAACTTCCGTCGGGAGCGGTCGTTCTTAATACACGTCCCATCGCGTCATACGCAATTAAAGTATAAGGTTGAGTTGTATCTGCTGGACCCAAATCCGTCAGTGGTGTTGAAGTCAAATAGGAAACATACTTTTTGACCGGTAATCCGCGCGAATTATATTCTGTCTGTCCGTTAACAATAAATTTTCCCGCAGTTTCAGATTTGGACTTGCTTTGAACCAATCTTCCCAAGCCATCATAAAACTGAACGGTGTCAATCGTTTCGGCTTGACCGGATTTAATACGTTGATGACTAACAATTTTAAGCTGCGAGGAACTATAGAGATATTCATAACTCTTCGTCGGCAAAGCAATAGTATCAAACGGAGAAACTATTTTGGATAAACGTCCAAAAGTGTCATAAATCTGCAATCCCTTTTGCTGATTTGGATCCGTAGTGCTTTTGACTTGTCCCCATAAACCTGCTGTCCCATCACTAGAATTTAAAGCGACACCGTTAATTCCATAATATTCATTAACCACTTTATGGCCTAAAGCATTTGTAGTTTGCAATGGAAACAAACGATATGTTGCATCATAAACAGTCGTGGTTTTGCTGCCTTTGCTATCTTCGAGACTCAGCACATTGCCAATAGCGTCATAACTATATTTTGTAAACGGATGAACCGTCCCGGGCGCGCTTCCAGCCCAATCGACTTTTTTCGTTAAAAAACCCTTAGTTGGCAGAGCGTTATAATCTGTATTTGAATCATAGTAAAAGGTAGCTTGGCTAAATATCACGCCACTACTATTTTTGACAGTTGAAACTTTTGGCAATCCTAAAAGCCATGTGGTCGTATTATTGTGATATGTGGCTTCGGTCGTTGTTTTGTCCGTCCCGATATCTGCGCCCGTTGTTAAATTCACTTCGCCAAAATTGATCGACTTGGTTAAATTACCGTATTGAGGACTCTCTTCATAAAAAAACTGCGCTTGAGTGCGACGGCCGGTCGCGTTACCATCGTAAACAAAACTATCCGTCTGTTTCAAGAATATAAAATTGACACGGGGATTTAAAACTTGATAATCCCAAATGTTTGTTGATTTGTTAAAAAGATTGCCTGTTTTGTCATACGTCGCTTGATTTAAAGGCCGACCTTTAAAGATATCGTCCTGCGCAAAATCAGTCGTCGAATAATTACCATCCGCATCGATAATTTTTACAGTTTTAAATCCACGAAATTCACGGTCCACATTATTCCAAAGACCACCCTGATAATTATATGTTGTCACATACAACGTCCCGTCTAAATTATCCCGTCGAGAAACAGACTGGACCGCGTTAAAAACAAATGGACTGACAGCAATTTTGTATCCACTCCCAACAACACCTTTAATTGGCAAATGCTGATAGCGTAATTCAAGATGGCCGCCGATCGAATTGTCCACATCAACCAATGTCGCAATTTTGGCACAGCGCGCGTCACGCTTATTAAGCCATGCCTGATAACCATTATTCGGTCCCGACAAAAGATCCATTCGTCCATCGGCATTAAGGTCAACAAGTATGGAATTTTCATTATATAAATCAACAGTTGGACTATTACCCATCGACAAAGGCGATTTAAAACCCGCTTCACCTTTATTAAGAAGAACACGATAATTATTCGGGTCATCAAGCATGACATCCGTCAAATTATCTCCATTCATATCCATAAATTTTGTCGAATGATATGTCCCACCCTGAAATTGACCGGCTAAAATAGGACTATTAAAATCATTGGTTCCATTATTAAAATAAATAGAGATTCTGCCGTTATTTTCAAAGTACACAATATCAACGAGTCCATCGCTGTTCATGTCAATAAAACTCACCAATGGCTCTTTAAATTCAACATTTGGGAAATTGGTCACAGTTTTTGAAGAAAGAAATCCATTAGCTTTATCGTTCATCCAAATAGTATATGCATTCGATTTTCCCAAAACCACGTCAACATAACCATCACCATTAATATCGGCAAACTGTAAACCCGGCGTAGTCGCAGTATAATTAGGATAATTAGAGAGCGGCGCAGCGGGACCAAAATTGCTTCCCGTCGTATTGTAATATGTTTTCCATGGCCTTGGCGGTACACCTGTAATGACAAGAAAAGCCATCACGTCACCATTTGGATTATAGTTTGTATCCAACATATCCATTTTGCCGTCACCATTCATATCCATAAACTGAACATAATTTTGTGAAAGGGCTGTATTAGGAGAATTCACAACTATCTCTGGCGGATTAAATCCGTCAACGCCATTATTGATCCAAACCGTGTATTGATTGGCAGGGCCATACACAACGTCCATCAAACCATCACCGTTTAAATCCACAACACGAATATTTTCATTATTGAAAGCAACGCTTGGAGAATTCTTGGCCACCATCGGAGCGCTGAATGCAACAGTCGCGCCACTAGTTTGATTATAATAAATCGAGTAACTTCCGTTGGCTGATAAAACAAAATCTGCTTTTCCATCGCCATTCATGTCAATCATGCGAATCAAGCGCGATTGACCAACATTGTAGGGCGGAGCATTGATAACCGAGACGGGTGCGTCAAAACCTGTGATCCCTTGACTATATGTCAAAATAGTTGGCGGTAAAGTTGAAACGCCATCTCTCCCGATCAGTCCAACACTCTTTAACAGCGAACGTCCCATTTCCGTTTCTTGTTCATAAGTCATTGTGTAACGTCTTTGAAAAGTCGTGCCGACATATGTTTCAATCGACTTCATTCTTTGCGTCATGACAATTTTAAAACCAGAGATATAACCTGTTCCAACATCACCACTTGCAGTACGTGTTTCATAATTAAAACGAACCTGAGCATAAGGTGGTAAAGATATTTTGCTGTTACCGGTATAATTGACAATACTAGGATAAAGCTGATTTTCACTACGGACATATGTAACCGTCATAAAATTTCCATTAATGTCTTCCACTTTTTCCAAGTCCCAACGATAAATCCGACTCGCGTTGGCTGGATCAGAAAGACGTGTAGAAGCACTTGTTCCAAAATAATATTTTGTCCCCTTAGTATCAGTTACAATCCAAGCCGTGCCATCAAATTTGATTTTCGAAAATGCAGCTTCCGTTTCCGGACGAAATTCTGTACCATTACCGCTGATATCAACCAATTCCTGCTGTGACCCTGCCGCCGTAATAACAAATGTGTCGGCGCTTGTATATCGCGGGATTCCTTTGCGGACAGAACGCTGAATATTTCCAAGTTCTAAATTCCAACCCATCCCTAACATGCCATTTCCACCGCTTGAATTATAAAGAAGGGTCAAGTTCGGCTGAATACCCGCGCGTCCTTGCGGAATATCGATCGGGATTGTTAAAGCAGCCGTACCTGTTGAAGGATCAACATCAAGATTTTCGGAAAGGATAAATGCATTATTTGCGCTGGGACCAACGGCGGCGAATACTACAGGCGAGACCATCAAAACACCAAAGCATACCGTCAAATTCAAAAATTTCCTAATCATCCACACTCCTTAGGTTGTTTTTACACAAAAAAGCCCTCAAACAAATCCGACTCAATCGAATTGTCACTTGAAAGAACTTGGAACAAACAACTATGGGGTATTTAGAAAATTAAAGATATGTCACGATTTCATCAGGATTGTTTCAAATTAGCATGGAGCCAAAATTCTGTCAAGCGTCCTAAACAGCAGCACTTTTTTGCGCAGTATGCCGCAACTGACCACACGCGGCCCCAACATCACGACCGCGCGGCGTACGAATTGTCGCGTGAATTCCCGCACGTTCCAAACTGTCTTGAAAATCAAACATTTCCTGCCGCGTTGGCATCTTATGATCAAATTCAGAGACCGGATTATACGGAATCAAATTCATTTTGCAAATCATTCCCTTTAAAAGCATGCCCAATTCGCGCACGGCTTCTGGACTGCAGGTGACATCTTTAATCAAAATGTATTCAAATGTGATTTGGCGCTTGGTTGCTTTGATATATTCACGACAAGCTGCGATAAGATCATTCATAGGATATTTCTTATTAACCGGCATGAGAACTTTGCGTGACTCATCATTATATCCATGCAATGAAATAGCGAGTTCAATCTGCAAACCCTCTTTCGCAAGTTGTAAAATTTTAGGAATGACACCACACGTAGACACAGTAATCCGCCGAGCCGCGATGCCCAAACCCTCTTTGGCGTTGATCAAACGAATCGCCTGCATCAAATTGTCATAATTATCCAAAGGTTCGCCCGTTCCCATAAACACAATGTGTGAAAGCGGATGCAAATTGCTTTTGGATTTGGCGTAGAGAATTTCGCTCAAGATTTCTGCCGCGGTCAAATTTCTGGTCCAGCCGCCGATGCCACTGGCGCAAAACTTACACCCAAATTTGCATCCCGCCTGTGTAGACACGCACACTGTCGCGCGTGTTGCCGTCGGAATAATAACCGTTTCAACCTTTTCGCGATCCGCCATTTCAAACAAAAACTTTTTCGTTCCATCATTCGAAATATGTTCTTCCACAATTTTAGGACTAGAGAGAAAGAAGTTCTCTTTTAACTTTGTTCGCAAATCCGATGAGATATTGCTCATGCTGTCAAAGTCCATCGCCCCGTTCTTATAAATCCAATCAAAAATCTGCTTGGCACGAAAAGGTTTTTCACCAATCGCGGTAAAAGCTTTTGTGAGCTCTACAAGTGAAAGCCCACGAATATCAGGTTTATTTGAAGACGATAATGATGACATACTCATTATTTTGCGGATTCAACAACGTGGCCAATACGTCGGAATTTTTCATAACGTTGATCAAGGAGTTCTTTATGAGAGAGTGCGGAAATTTCTTTGATATTTTTAAGAATCGATTTCTTTAATTGCGTGGCGACACTTTCCGGATCGCGATGCGCGCCACCTTGCGGTTCGGGAATAACCTCATCAACAATACCAAATTTTAAGAGATGCTCACCCGTAAGTTTCAACGCATTCGCCGCCTCAGAAGCCTTTGTACTACTGCGCCAAAGGATTGATGCACAACCTTCCGGCGAAATAACCGAATAATAAGCATTCTGTAACATCAAAACTCGATCAGCAATCCCGACACCTAAAGCCCCACCGCTGCCGCCTTCCCCTATAACAATCGCGACAACCGGTGTTTTGAGTTGAGACATATCCTTCAAATTTTCAGCAATAGCTTGCGCCTGTCCACGTTCTTCCGCGCCGACGCCGGGATAAGCACCGGGGGTATCGATCAAAACAACGACAGGCAGTCCAAATTGTTCCGCCAATCGCATTAATCTCATCGCCTTACGGTATCCTTCCGGATGCGCGCAACCAAAATTCCGACGAATATTATCCTTGGTGTCACGACCTTTTTGATGACCCATAATCATAATGCGTTGACCATTAAGCTTTGCAAAACCACCAACGAACGCAAGGTCATCAGCAAAAAGACGATCACCATGCAATTCCATAAATTCAGACGTCATCATATTGATATAATCCAAAGTATACGGCCGATTAGGGTGGCGCGCGATTTGTACCCTTTGCCAGTCGGTCAGCTTGGAATAGATTTCACCCTTCATCTTTTCCATTTTCTGCTCAATCTTCTTGATCTCAGGATCAAAATCAATTTTTTTATTTTTGCCGGATTTCTTTAAATCATTAATCTTAGCTTCCAGCTCAATAATCGGTTTCTCAAAATCTAATCCACTCATATCGACTTTAACCCTTTCCTAATCAACGACGACAACTTCAGTCCCAGCGGGCACAATGTCGTAAAGTTCTTCAACCTGTTCATTAATCATACGAACACACCCAGCTGTGACTTGCTTACCTATGTTATTTGGCTCAACCGTACCATGAATACCATATCCGGGAATATCAAAACCCATCCAACGCGAACCTAAAACATTTTGCGGACTTTCCGGTGGGACAACCATACCCTTATTAAACCAAACCGGATCAACTAATTTGGTTGTAATTTTAAATGTCCCAATTGGTGTACTATTATTTGTTCCTGTCGACACATTATAAACTTTGACCACTTCATTACCGTCTTTCAAAATTAAAATGTTTTGTGACTTATCAACAAAAATATTAAATTTACCGGTCCAAATCCGTAGTTTTTCTCCCAACCGCACAATATCTCCACTAATGTTATTGCTGCGGCGTATAAATTCCGCGGTTGTATTATATTTCTTGGCAATTTTAGCCAAACTGTCACCCGGGACGACTTCGTGAATAACCGTTTTATCCGGAACTTGCTGATTCGAAAACAATATCTGCAAATTAAGTTCTTCCGATTCCTTTTGAATCATAGCAATATTGTCGACATTAGAATAATTTTTGATCAACTCTTGATAAACAGCCTTAGCGCGAATCGGATCATTCATCTGCCGTAATTTTACCGCCTGCGCATAGAGTTCTTTTGCCTCTTTCATATTCGTCACAGCGCCCTGAACTTCTTGCTTTGACCCTGTCTTTTTCGGTAAAACAACAATCAATATACCTAGCGCTACGACAATTGCAGCACCGATTAATATCTTTTTATTCATATCCAGCCTCCTTGGCGCATTATTTGATCCAGAGATTATAAAATGTGATAGCCAGCAAAAGCCCCAATAAAGCACCGACAAAAACTTGAAACGGTGTGTGCCCAATAAGTTCCTTAAGGCGATTGATTTCAATATTTCCACGCCAATAAATATCGTCAATAATCTTGTTTAAGACTTCAGCTTGTTGACCCGTTGCCCGACGGACGCCCTGAGCGTCAAACATTGTCACCAACGCAAAAACTGTAGCCAACGCGAAAGCCACAGATTCAAATCCCACACTCAATCCGCAAAGTGTTGCTAAAGATGTGACACCGGCGGCGTGACTCGAAGGCATACCACCCGTACCGATAAACCAACGGAAATTAAACCGACGTTCGACAATAACTCCCAAAACAACTTTGATCGTTTGCGCAATCGCCCAAACCAACAAAGTAATAATCAAAATCTTATGCCCAACAGGAGTTGCAAACTCGCATTGCAATGAATTGTGCGGCAGATTTTCCTCCCGATCCTAAATTAACTTCTTTAATAACCGTTACATTATAATTTTGATAGCCTCAAAATGCAAGACTAACTTCAGGCCCGCATATTACATAAATATATGCAAATAATTAACTTATGAACAATTACAATTAACTCTTACAACAATCCCTTATAGCAAATGTATTGTTTATAGAACATTGCCAAGAATGACGTTTTTCATAATTCAGAAAATTGACAGAACATTATGTCCATGTTAGCATATTTCCAATTCAACTACCCCACTTAACATAAATTTTTGAATCTCCTTTATTCATTATGGCCAAAACACGCACGGGTGTCTTATTATTAAATTTAGGCACGCCGGATAGTCCTAGCGTTGCGGATGTTGCCCGCTATCTTCGTGAATTTCTCATGGACGGCCGCGTCATTGACATTCCATATTATCAACGTTGGGCCTTAATCAACCTTATCATCGCGCCTTTTCGTTCTCCGCAATCCGCGAAAGGCTATCAACAGCTTTGGACACAGGACGGTTCCCCTTTAAAAGTTCACGGTTATCGCGTTACTGAACTTTTGCAAAAATCGCTCGGCTCTGATTATGAAGTTGCTCTCGGGATGCGATATCAAAATCCAAGTATGCGCTCAGCATTGGAACAATTTAAAAACAAAGGATTCAAAGAACTTATTGTGATCCCTCTTTATCCACAATACGCTTCAGCCTCAACAGGCTCTACACAAGAAAAACTGATGGAAGAAATCAGACGCTGGGAAATTATTCCAACAATACGAACAATCAGTCAATTTTTTGATCATCCCTTATTTATCAAAGCGTTTGCCGAATTGGGTAAGAAATATATAACACAGGCCAAATATGATCATTTTCTTTTTAGCTATCATGGTTTGCCAGAACGCCAAATCCTTAAAGCGTCGTGTAATGAATATTGCCGTTTGGGTGATTGCTGCAATACTTTTCACAGTAAGAACCAATTTTGCTATCGCGCGCAATGTTTTCAGACCACGCGGCTATTAGCTAAAGAATTAAATATCAGCGCGGATCAATACACAGTGTGTTTTCAATCACGCTTAGGCAAAAACCCGTGGATCAAACCCTATACTGATGAAATTATCAAGGATTTGACTGTGCGTAAAATCAAGAACGTTCTCGTATTTTCACCTGCTTTTGTCGCAGATTGTCTGGAAACAACCATTGAAATCGGTGTGGAATATAATCATTTGTTCAAAAGTCTCGGTGGAGAACACTGGCAATTGGTCGAAAGTTTAAATAGTTCACCCACATGGATTGAATGTTTAAAACAAATTGTTTTAGAAAATTCTAGCACTTAATTCCTCTCGCAGTTTCCCCATAATTACCCCCACGAAAGTTCATCATCATGTTTGCGAAAGTTTATAGCTATGGCATCTCTTCCTTAGATGCTTATCAAGTCACCATCGAAGTTGATGTTTCTGCCGGTTTACCAAACACAATTATCGTCGGACTTCCCGACAATGCCGTACGCGAAAGCAAGGAACGCGTGCGCGCCGCGATCCGCAACAGCGGCTATCAGTACAAGCCACAACGCGTCACAATCAATCTTTCGCCCGCCAATATCGCCAAAGAGGGTCCTTCCTTCGATTTGGCGATTGCTTTAGGTTATTTGGCCGCGACGGGACAAATTGATACAACACGGATCGCGGAATATATTATTTTAGGCGAGCTCTCTCTTGACGGAAAAATCATGCCGATTGCCGGCGCGCTATCTGTCGCGCTCGGCATCAATCGCGAAAAATTCAAAGGCTTGCTTTTACCGCGCGCTAACGCGGGACAGGCGGCAATAACCAACAGCATTGACATTTATCCCATCCAAACATTAACTGACGTTGTAAATTTTCTCGCTGATCCGGGAACAATCGCGCCTTTTAAAATCGACACATCTTCACTTTTTCAAAAGATCAATCATTACACCGTTGATTTTAATGATGTCAAAGGGCAGGCGCATGTCAAGCGCGGCATTGAAGTGGCGGCCGCCGGAGGGCATAATTGTCTGCTCATTGGTCCGCCGGGAAGCGGCAAAACCATGCTTGCCAAACGTATTCCAACAATTTTGCCGGATATGACTTTAGAAGAATCTTTGGAAATTACAAAAATCCATTCCGTTATGGGATTGATCCCGCCGCACGAAAGTCTTTTAGCAACGCGGCCTTTTCGCGCACCTCATCATACAGCCTCAGATGTGGCACTCGTTGGTGGCGGGTCAATTCCAAAACCCGGCGAAGTCACACTCAGCCATCACGGCGTCCTTTTTCTCGACGAAATTCCGGAATTCAGCCGTTATGTTTTAGAATCATTACGACAGCCACTCGAGGATCATTGCGTCACTGTTTCACGCGCCAAACGAGCAACACGTTTTCCCGCGAAATTCATGCTTGTCGCGAGCATGAACCCATGCCCGTGCGGTTATTTGACAGACACACGACGACAATGTCACTGCACGCCGCATCAAGTGCAACGCTATATGGGGAAAATTTCCGGGCCCCTGCTTGATCGCATTGACATTCATCTCGAAGTCCCAGCGCTTAAGCCACTGGAACTCATGCAACATCGCACAGCAGAAAGCTCGTCGATAATCAAAACACGCACTGTCGCGGCACGAACGATTCAGCAACAGCGTTTTAAAAGCGAAGATATATTTGCTAACGCGCAAATGAGTCAAAAACAAATTAAGCAGTTCTGTCTTTTAAATCAGGATAGTCAGGATCTTTTAAAAACAGCCATTGAGGAATTAAAACTTTCAGCACGGGCACATGACAAAATACTCAAGGTCAGCCGCACAATCGCGGACATCGAAGGTAAAGCTGAAATTTTGCCACAACATATCGCTGAGGCTATTGGCTATCGAAGTTTAGATCGAAATTGGTGGATCGCGGAGTAACCATCTAAAAAATCGATCCAGCAAATACTGTGCTTGATTTAAATCTCACAAACACTGCACATCAAATTTCATTGTCTTTGATGAAGAATCCAACAATTAAATATTATCAGCTTTTTTGGGGCCGATATATTGTACAAATTTCTCCGGAGTGATAATACCAACAGAAACAACAGCCTTTAAGCATTCTTCGACGCTCCAACCCGGATCAATCGTTTGACTGGCCTTAACCAAAACCACAAAACCTGTTGCCGGAGTCGGTGAGGTGGGAACCAAAACAAATAATAATTCTTCACCCGTCGCGGGGTCGGTTTTGATATTCATCAAAAATCCCGGGACCCAAAGGTCGTCGTTAATTTTGACAAAAAGCGCCTTCTTAAACGCTTTGCTTTGTCCATCTGCAATAGAAAGCCCCTGCGAAAGTTGCTTACCAATCGAATAAATCACTTTTATAAAAGGAATGCGTTCGCTGATATTTTCAATAAACTTAAAAAATTGGCGACCAATGAAATTGCTGACAATCAAACCAACAAGATAAAGGCAGATAATGACAATTAAAATCCCCAAGCCGGGAATCTGACGGATTTCGACAAACTTTTCTAAAAACCCCATGATTTTCTTATCAATCAGATTATAAAAAAGCAGCATCGCGAAAAAACACAATGCCAAGGGAATCACTGCCAATAAACCACGAAAAACACAGACCTGAATATGCTTCAATAATCCTTTTGTCATAAAAACCTTTCTTTTTAATTTAGAATTTTACTTTTTGAACCCGAAGAATTAATAAAACAAAAAGCAACAAACTGACTAATGAAATCAACAGCCCAATCTGAAAATATGGCGGGAGAAATTTCATAACCACCACATGTTCTCCCGCAGGAACCTCGAATCCAACAAACAGATGATCTGCCGGAAAGATTTTGACTTTGCCATCGTCGACAAAAACTTTCCAGCCGCTCTGAAAGATTTCGGGAACCATTACAAAAATTTCAGTCGCCGAGTTTGTTTTAAATGTCAATTCATCGCCGCGCACCTGAACAAAATCTGAATACTGTGGCTTATCCTTTGAAGAGTTTGGAAATACTTTTTCATCAACATTAAAAATCGCCGCGTCTTCCGACGTGACACGCATAACACCAGCAAAAGGCACATCAAAAGCCTTGATCACACTGTCAAAATTCTCAACCAGAAGAGTTGTTGCAAAAAGGACTCGTGGTGCCGGCGCTTCTCTAACCCACACATCAAAATTGTCACCATTGATTTCCTTTTGAAAACCTGACCACGGCAAATCGGTTCCCAACTGAATCATTGTAAAATCAACCGGAAACCGAGTCGCAATAGCACTGGCAGGCGTGCTGACTTTATACTTAGGCATCCACCAAAATTCCTTAGTCTTCATTCGATCATTATGATACGAAGCCATAAATTGATTAAACCGCTTTGATGGAAGCTGCAAAAACCCCGATGTTCCAGCTACGTCATAAAGCAAATTATAATTATGCCCCGACACATTAAAATCATCATATGGCAAATAAAATTTGCCGCGCGCATTTTGATAATATTTCATCTCAGGTGTATCAAGATAATAATCGGCTAGATGTGTTTGTTGGCCTTTATTGTTCCATTGGAAACTTAGCATCATAACCATAAATCCAACAAAAATTAATGTCACTCTCGCAGCATACGACATCCACTTTTGACGAGGTTGAAACACATAATAAAATATTAGAAATATCCCTACAATAAAAATAACACAAGCACTTTTAAAACTAGCGGGAACAAAAGCCTCCAAGACTGGACAGACAGCAATCACAGCGTCTTTCACAAAAGAAAAACTCATCATAACCGGCAACAATACATAAAGAACCGCCATAAAAACAGCAATGATCCAAACAATATTTTTCTTACTACTTCTTACAGCTTTCTCGCTGTGATTGAGAACAAAAACCAAAACCAACATCGCCGCAAAATCGATCATATGTACAGCGTACGCAAATGTGATATATGACAAAGGCTTTAAAATTTGCGTCAATAATGCTGATCCTGATGCTAACCAGCCAGCAACAGGCGGAATAAGAAAATAAATAATCGTTGTGGTACAAATGATGCCGAATAATCTTTCCTTACGGAAAAGTTTTTGAAAATATTTTATATTTGTTAAAACCATTGCCATTGCTAACAAAAACAGGGCCATGATCACACGCCAACTAACACCACCGGGACTAATTAGAATTCCGGTGAGAAACTTCATAACAGAACCTTTCGGTTCGACAGGATTTGGATAAATAAGAGGAAAGTTATTAATTTGATATTGTCCCGAGGACATTCGGATCGAATCAATAAAAGAAAAATAAAACGTCGGCACAAACTGCACCGCGCAAAGACCGACAGCAAAAAATCCGAACACAACACATCCAATGATCCACCGCGATGTCATTTGCGATAAAGTTATTTTTCGAACATGTGGCCAAAAGCTATGAACTGTCCAAAAAAGCATTCCCCAAAGAACCGTTTGTAAAAATTGCGAAGCGCCTTCAGTAAAAAATTGCATACTGACAACAAATCCCGCGAAAGCCGCAGCTAACATCCACTTTTTTTCCGCAAATTTTCCAAAAGCATAGATCAGCGCCGGAAACAAAGCACAACCCCACAAAAAGCACGAAGAATCCGTCAATGTTGCCTGACGTCCAAAACCTAAACCCATATAAAGCAATCCACCGAACACCGCATAAGTCCAACGTAAACGAAAAATTTCTAGCAATACAAGAACCGCAAAGAACACACCAAACACATACGTTTCAATAATTTTTATTTTAAAAAAATTCGCGTCATCACAAAAAAAAGCGGTGATATTCGTTGGATTAAAAATCGGATAAAATCCTGAAGAATACAATGCCGTTCCAGCGCCGATTTCGCGATCCCAAAAACTCAGAGTCAACGCACGCCATTTATGTGCTGTCGATACGATGACTCCCCACAGGTGATTACTCAATTCATTACCGGGTGTCCCATAAGGAGGCAGCGTCGAATAAAACCACAAATAAATGCCGACAAAAAAAGCGGTAACAAATGCAATTAATAGATTCCGGTACCGTTTTTCAAAACCAACTGCCTTTAAATTATACTGTTCCGACATTTTTTATTCTCTGGGTTATAAAAATTTATTCTTCTGTTATAATATTTTCCTATGCGATTATTTAACAGAATAAAGAGTTTGCACGGTAAAGCGTTCGTGACATTTCTCTTGTTTATTTTCTTTCTGGCAATCATAGCCGCGGCTGGGTACTTTATTTATAATGATAAAGATTTCCAACGAACGCATAGAAAAGAAATCAACAAATTCAATTTCTACCTACGTGACTTTACCAAGACTGCCAACGATTTTAGCAAAAAGATTGAAACAAGCATAGCTAACTGGAAGAAATCCCATCCCTCGCTAGCACCGGGTTCTTCAGCTGATAAAAAGACAGAACCTCGAACTTACGAAAATTTGCTTTATAATCAAAACATTCTCGGACAGGAAGTCCCCGAGGAAATGTTGCGTCATCAGTCAGACGAAATCACGCTCTGCTCTTATAACGCCGATTTTCTCCTGAACAACCCGCTGACCGATAATGAAATCACTCATCTAGCAAATATTTTTCGCTTTTGTGACATCAATATCATTGCCGGACTCCAAACTAAAAATTTCATACCGCGTATAACTGCGACATTAAAAATTCTACACTACAACGCAACCTCTGAAATCAGCGCTCCCGTTGATAGCGCAAAAACAACTTATGCTTTTATTTACCGCACAGAAAAGATATATTCTGTTAGTTCCGCAAAAATTTACAACACAACAAATTCTTTCTCTCCTGCACCGTATTACGGGGTTTTTAGATCGAATAATTTTGACTTTATCATTGCCGCTTTTAAAACTCCACCGTCCGGCCCTGCCCTTGCCTCTGAAGTGCCACTGGAAAGTTTTTATGAAACACTTAAAACCGAGAATCCTGATATTCAAGACATTATGCTCTTTGGCGATTTTCTTTTTCAATCGGAAGATTTCAGCTGGGACAGCAATTCATTATTGCCAACGGTAGCATATTCAGCAACAACCAAAAATCAATCTGACTTGCTCGGCAATTTCTGGTTTCGCAAAAAAGATCTCAAAGAATATAATGGCAAATCTGGTGTCATCAATATCAAAGAAGAATTATTCCCTTCAAAACGCAATCCTCCTGTAACCGCGAATAAACCAATCTGGACACAATTCAAATTGATGCCCGATGACGATTAGAATTTAATAGATTAATAACTCGGGCTCTTTTACTTCAAAAATCTTACCATCTTGTCTCAAGCTCGATGCCGCAATAAAGGCCGACTTACTTTCAGGTCGATTCAAGGCTTGCAAGCAAAGTGCCAAGATTTGAAATGCTTGCGCATATTGAAAATTGTTTGTAATGGACTCTTGCAAAAATCCCACCGCATTCTCATATTCTCGTAACTGGTAGGACGCAACACCCATAAAATAATACGCTGTGGCTTTATCTAAAAATCCCCTCGCCACACCCTGCCGCGCATACAACAACATTGACTTATAATCCTCAACATTTTCAGCTGCTCGCAATAATTGAACATATGCTGATCGATACGTCTCCTGCGTGCGCTCTCCCATCGCTAAAGCCAAAGTATCAGGCTGACGCGCGAAGGGCAAAAATGGCTGATACATCCGGGTAGCCACAATAAAACTAATATTTTCTAAAGGCGGGATTTCAATACTATTTTTAAAGTGTGTCAAAACCTTAACATAATCATCTTTCTTTAACGCAATAATACCCAAGTTGTAATGAAAATTAAAAACTTTTGGATAAAGACGAATCGCACTCTCATAAGCCTTCGCTGCCTTTACGCTCTCACCATTATAAAAATAACAAAATCCAAGCATCGCATGCGCCTCTGGCAAAAGCGGCATAAACTCGACAACTTTACGATAATAACGTTCAAACTCCTGCATTTTCTTCAAATCAAAAGTCCGTCGATCATGATCAAATTTAATAAGATAATCATAAGATGGCATGTACCGACTCAATGTGCTAGTTATAACGTGGTCCCAGGCACGATAACAATCTCCAACAATAAAAATAAAGGCGCAGGCAAAAACATACAGCATAATTGTCAAACGACTAAGTTTTTTAAAAACTCTCAACAACGCTATCGATCCATGTTTTATGTTTTTAAACATTGCGCGCCTCATTGATCTTCGTATCTCTAACCCAAATAAATATAAAGAATATAAAAAACAAAACGAAGAAAATGGGTAGTAGAATTTCGAACTTGTGTCGCCAAGACTCACCAAAGCGAAATTCGACAATTTGCTCTCCCGAAGGAACCCAAATCCCCTTAAACGCCACATTTGCCCGATACAATGCAGTTTCTTGACCGTTGATATAAGCTTTCCATCCCGGATAAAAACCATCATTAAAAACCAAGAATTTTTTTACGGGTAAATCTATCTTCAATTTAACGTTGTTTACATCACTCGCAATGACTTGAATTTCTTTATTGTCGCTTACGACTACTGTCGGAGCTGATGATTTACTCAAAACGTCTTTCGCTAAAACTTCAGTAGGGGTGCCTTGAGGAACAAAAGCTACATTATAATTTTTCTCCCATGCACGTTCGACAATTTTTAAATCCTGCTTCTCTTCATCAAAAATCGTCACACGATCATAAAGAATAAATTTATTGAACGTGTAGTTTTTTAAAACATTAAAACTCATATTGTCCCATAACAGGTTATACCAACTGGTCCCAAAGTATATCGGCGTAGACTTTGTTTCTGGCGCTGCAAGTTGATTTTCGCCATTAACAACAACTACAGTTTTTTGACCACGAGTATAACCAAAGTGCGGCGTAAATTGATCATAAACCGACAAGGCCAACTCCTTATGAACATTGCGACCCAAATGATAATATGCTTCGAATGGTTCAATAGCCACGGCAAGAAGATAAATCATACATAGAGCACCCAAATTTAGCCGTTTCCGCAAATACATTATAAAAAACAAAAGGCTGACCGCCAAAACCACCCAAGTTGAAATATTAAGATTCTGACGCCACAATAACAATGCTGCCATTGCAACATGAATCAAAACAACAATACCCAAACCCAATTGCTTTTGTCGATTCGTCGTATTAAATGTCTGCGAGAAAATTCGCAATTGTTCAACACTAAAGAGAATGACCAATGGCAAAATTGCCAGCCATAGAAAGAAATGCAGATTACGAAAATATTTTAGAAAGAAAACATGCTGATAAAGAAAATCATAAAGCTTTGTAAGATACGGTGATCCCAAGAGGAAAAGGAAAAACCCCCATGTAAAGAAAAAGAGTGTTTTACGATTAATCGTTGTAAAACATCCTAACAATATGAGAATATACGCAAACAAAGGGATATAAAAAACCGCAAAATCAAAAAGTCGCAAATCTGCGAGATAAAACGATGAAAACAGTAAATCCTCGGGGATTGCCCAATACGTTGTGACATTAACTTTCACGCTAAGCACATGTTGCGCCGTAGCATCAAAATGACGTAAAGGCATCGCGAAGATGCCCTGTCCCGCGGCTTTAAAAAATAAAATACCTGGTACACAAGACAATCCCACCGCAATTAAACTCAATATGAATATCCAAGGATGCCCGCAGAAAAAGCGTCCTAAGCGCAAAAGAAAATCCTTAGTTTCCGGTAAGAAAATCGGAATATAAAAAACCAAAAACGATAAAAATAGCACAATAAAATAAAACGGAATGTATGTCGTCATCAAAAGCATAAGACAGAACACCATCCCCAATACCGCTGATGTTTTTCCGCTGCGTCCAAAGATCAATAAAAAATAGAAAAACCAAATCATTGGTGACATAAACATCATAAGATAAGAATCAAAAACACGAGTACCAAGAGAAGAAAAACTTAAAAGAGCAAACGCTACAAATGCTAAACTTTTGTCCTTGGATACTTCTAAAGCTAATTTATAAAATCCAATCATGCCTAAAAAGAAATAAAATGTAATAAAAGCCGCAAACGCGACCCAATACGAAAGACCAAGTTTATACGGAATAATAATTAATAATAGAAAAGGGTTAAAAGGCCCAATACGTCGCAGAAAGAATTCGTTGGGAGAGCCACAACTCCACAGAGGATCCCACAGGGGATAAACTCCTCGCGAAATATTGTCGATATAAAATTTAAGATGATCGTAAAATGATACCGCGTCAGAAATAAGCGGAGCTTCGCGGGAAAGAAAAACGCGGAAGGAAAATATCCACAGGATTATAACTAATCCGATAAAGATCAGAACCGAATCAATATTTTTTCTAGGCGATGACATGAAAGTTTTCTTAAATTACTAAACTTCGTCGGACCAGTTATTATAACAGCCCGACGGGTTCTTGCCTAGAAATGCATTGTCTTTCAGAATATGAGATTAAAACTTCAAATCAACACCCATGCTAAAGTTTCTTTCCGCGGCGGGGAAATAAGATTTGCTGTTAGAAAATGTTGATTTGGAAACATAACTAAAATATCTTTTATCAAAAATATTATTCGCCGCAAAATAAATCTCATAATTCTTTTTCTTAAAAGCAACTTTCCCGTCAAAAACCGTATACGGCTTTATGCGATCCGTAGTGTTTTGCACATCATTGATGGCAAAACGTGAACCAACAAATCTTTGAATAAAGGATACGTTATAATATTTCAAAAATTGTGTACTGATTGTCTGACTTGCCGAATGAACCGGAACCATAGGGATTTCTTTACCGTCATTGGCACCACGATCAAAGCGAGCATCTTGATACGTATAACCCGTAATGAAATCCAGCTTATCAAGAAAATCAATATCGATAAATTTTAAAAGATCAACACGCTGATCGTATTCTATACCGACCCGTCGCGTCTTATCATAATTGCTATTGCCAAAAGTGGCTGGATCAAAAAAGATTTCATTCTTATTAACGAGCAAATACGGCGTAATACCAATAATAACTTTATCAGAAAAATTATGCTTAACACCGACTTCATACTGCTCACCAGATTGTTGCTTTAGATTAAGATTTAATCCCGGAGTAATTCCAAATCCCGGAAAATTGGCGGTACTATACCATTCATCCGTCGCCAAAAATCGAAATGTCTGCTGCCAACCAAAATGCAAATTCGAGCCTCTGGCATATTCATATTTGAGACCGCCCGAATTAACCCATTTGTCAGGTGATTGACTTTGATCAACCACAACATTGCGCTGATGAAATTCATAATCCGCGCGATTGTAACGTGTACCCGTACTTAAATAAACATTATCAATAATTTCATACTGCAAGAACTCATAAATTCCTAATTCGCGTTTCTTAATCGTAATATCATCGACATTATCGCCACTGCCTAAAATATCATTCGTATGATCATAATAGTCTATTCCCGTAACAAAATTCACCTCTTTATTAAAAATGACACGATCAAAAACATATTTTCCGTCGATTCCGTACGTGTCTATGGCGCGCTTGGTATGAAAAGGGCCAAACCGATTAAAGGAATCAAAAGTATCGCGATTGCGATAAAGAAAGTCGACAAAAATACTACCAAAATACACATCTTTAATCCATGGCTTAGCGTTTAAACCCAGCTTAACGTAACGATCCTTGGTTGAAGAAAAGTCCCCCGGAAATGTTGTCGCGCGTCTGCCAAGATTCGCTAATTCAGAACCCGAGAGGCCTCCCGGAAGACCAGAATCATCTTTGTGCCAGCCTAATTCCAAATCTGCTAAAAAGCTTGGTGAAAATTCATATCCTATGCGGCCATTAAAATCTCTTGCCAACCCACCGCTATTATCGCGATATCCATTTTGATCTAAATATTTAGAATATACAAAATATGTCAAATCACGATGCGATCCCGAAAGTTCTAAATGCTCTCCAAGTGTGTCATAACTACTATAAACTACTCCAACTTTTCCCTGCAAATCACCTTCACCCTTTTTGGTAATGATATTAACCACACCTCCGACGGCATTATCACCATAAAGCACTGAGCCTGCGCCACGAATAATTTCAATTCTTTCAACAGCACCAAGAGGAATTTGTTCCAAATCCGGCCCAGAAATATCAATCGAATTGACTTTACGGCCATTGATCAAAATCAAAACATTACGCGCCGCGGTATCACCAAAACCACGAATATCAACGATCGCGGTCTTATTCGTATTGTTATCATAAACATTAACACCTTGCGCTGTTCTTAAAATATCCGGAACACTATGCACATTGGATGCCGCAATTTGCTCCTGCGTAATAACGGTAACATTGCTGGCAATTTTATAATCTTTCTGCGCGAAGCGCGAATTGGTCACAACGATCGTGTCAAGATCATAAGAAAGATTTGCCCACGCACTTGATAAATTACCCCAAATAATCCATGCTAAAAATAAAATTAATACTCTTTTCATACTTTCTCCTATTAATAATCCTATTCTTCAAACCATACTTCACTTGGGATTAAAAAACAAAATCCCAATCGAAAATGAATTCAATTGGGATTGCACCCTTTATGTCTATGTTCCCAAGGTGTAAGCATCTCTCCTCTGTCTTCGCAGAGAAAACTGCTTTTGTACCAGCGAGGCGACCTGACTTTCCTAAAAAACAGGATTCACAGTGGCGGGACCGCTCCCGATTTTCACGGGATTCTCCTTCCCACATTATTGCTGTGGGATCATCCATAATGGATAAAACTGATACAACGATATCGTGAAGAGCAAAACAACTTTACTTTAAGCCGATAACAAAACTTTCGACCAACGGGTCTTTTGAATCCATGAAGCCAAAAGCTCATACCCGCCAAACAAAACCGCGCTATAGACAAGAGTGCTAACCAATGTACTGCGGAAAAACGGCACAGCCGCCCAAAAACACTCCTGTAATCCCAAAAATGATTTAGGGTACATCGCAATCCAAGCACCCAAATTTGTAATAACAAAAAACAAAACCGCTGAGGTCACCGCTCCCAATGCAATATTTAACGATGTTTTATGAGAACGAAGATACATGCCCAAAACCGAAATAAGAATAATGCTGCTCCACGTAAAAAGAATCGTGTCATGCAAACCTATTAGCAAATCTGAGATAATCATTAAAAGAATAGGCATCACTAAAGCACGGCGAGTACTTAAATAAACACCGCCGAATAAAGCGAGAGCTAATACCGGAGTAAAATTCGGCACATGGATAACTACACGCGACATAATTCCCAAAACCAATAACCCTATTACTAGCATTGACTTTCCTCCCAAATAAAATCTATGAAAGAATATAATACGATACGAATTCTTTATCAACTTATTTTTTTATTTCTCTGACAGTTTGTGGAGCTTGACTAAACCAACGATTGAGCATTGTTAGAAACATAAGCGTTGGCGGTAGAGTAATAATAGGCAGAAGCGGAATCAATAAAATCAATGACCATCCATTTTTCAATATGAAATCTGTGGCGGAGTACCAATAAAAAAACATTCCCCATGTCGCAATAAAAAAAAGAAGATAAAAAACCACCCTCGGGACTGTTACAAGAATCGCGATCAACATGGCTGCACCATAAAACAAATGCGGCAAAGCCTCTCGCAACATTATTAAACGAGTCGGAACAATTTCATCAGCCGAAACAAGAAAGTCAGGTTTTAAAAGCCCGAAAATGTTTAGCAATATTGAACAAAACAAGAAAATCAATATATACATTTTATTTATCGCTGGAAGAATCCCTTGTAGAGCAGATGGCTTTTTTTCACTAACTGATTTTGTGTTTTGGCTTTCTGGGGACGTCAATGTTGGTTTAGGTAGCTTGTCTTCCAGAAGGGAATTGAAATAAGCGGGATCAAATACTTTCTTGCCTTCAAGACATTCTAGAAAATATTGCAGAATTATTTTAATGGAAGCGGAAGAATTGCGGGGTTTGTTAATTTCAATGAGAAATTGAAATATCTTTTCATTAAGCGGATTATTATTGATCAGCTCTTCGTAATCACGAGAAACCGCGACAAAGAGCGACCACTCATAAATTTCTGTTTTAGAAATCTCGCCGGTCAAAAATCCCACAAGTTTGGAAATGATTAATTCTCGTTCAACCGACATAATTTTTAACGCAGATCAAAGATAATATTAAAATGCTGACAATACACTGTTAAGTTGTTTCTCAAGTTCCTTAATCTGATCATCCTTTTCACGCAAAATCTTTTCTACCATTTCAAGGCGCTCTTGCGAATCTTTAAAACGCGCTTCCATCAACGCATAATCTTCAGGTTTTCCACCTGCAATGGCGTTCTTTTCACTCAATTGCTTTTTAACCATAGCCAATTGTTCCTTCAAAGCCGCCATTTTTTGATCACTAAGCTTGATATCATAACGACCCAAATATTCAATTTGCTCACCAGCCCAAAGCAGTTTTTCCTTAAGACGAGTCACTAACTTATCATGACGCTGTATCCATTGTTGATACATCTCTTCATCTTTATTGCGGGGAGCTGGTAAATTTTGCGGGTCGATCTCAACCAAAAGCGCGGTATCAGTTTTATCACCACCGCTACTCTGCATGCCAGACAAACGACTTTCTAAATCAGCTAAAGTCTTTTTAACTTCTTCATATTGATTAATCTTGGCAGTGTAAAGCTCCTCGCTCTTATGCAATTTATTCTCAGTGAAAAGAAGCTGAGCCTGAGCATCATTGAGCTCTTTAATTTTCTTCGCCAAAGCTTCTTTCAAAGTCCGCAATTGATCCTGAAGCTCTTCTTCATTTTGAGCTTTTTGAGATTTATAATTGCCGAACTCTTCTTCAATAGCTTGGATTTTCTTTTCATACTCAAGCTGTCTATCTTTAAAATTATATTGCTTAGAGTGAACATCCGTTTCCATCGCATCAATGCGAGCCTGTAAATTCATCAATTTTTGGCCTTGTTCCTTAAGTTTAGTACGACGCACTTCCAAATCAGTTTTGGCTTCAACTAAATCCGTTTCTAATACAGCAACCTTCTGATCCTTCTGCTTACTGCTCTTCTCTAAATCCTGAATCAGAACTTGATCTTTCTGCGACATATCAACAATCTCTGCTAACTTTTTCTTTAAAACAATATTTTGTTTTTGAACTGCCTTAACCGCAGGAGAAACAGCTTCTTGCGCCACAAGCATATCCAATGATTCCTCGCTGCCGACATCATCATCTTCAATAGCATCAAGCGGCATCTTTTCCACGCGCGAAGCATTTACTTTATAATTTTTACGCACCTGCTTTATTTTTTCTGCTTTTTTCTGCGCAAAACTTTGACGAAGTTCCTTTTCCTTTAACGCTTGATCTGCTTCAAGCTTTGCTAGCACATCCTCTTCGTCATCATCCGCGTCAATAACGACAGCACTATCTTGCGAATGCTCATCGACAATATCTTCATATTCCGAATCATCTAACTCAAAATCATCATCATGACTTGCAACTGGCATAACCTTATCCACCACAGATTTTTTAGCAGGAATGTCTTTATCAATCTTTTGCATCTTTGGCGCTAATTTTTTATTCTTGGAGGATTCAATGGAAATTTTTCTTAAAGCAATTCTTTGCTTTTGCTCAGCTTTTTTCTCAATAACTTTTAAACCCGCCTGTTCCTGTTTATCAGCCTGTTTCTTGATATTTTCAATGGCTGCGTTTTCTTTAAGCGTTATAACTTCCTTAATTCCGTCTCCATCAATATCGACCGGAACCATCTTTTCATTTGGAGCTACTTTTCTTGCACTGAACTTTTTATGAGTGGCCGCAATCTTATCAGCAGTCTGAGCAGCAATCTCATCCTGTAATCGTGTTTTCGCACCGCGCGCTTCAGTTTGTATTTTAAAAATTGCGGCTTTTTCTTTATCTTGAGCGACTGTATTACTGACTTGCGCAACATCTACGGCCGTCGCTGGAGATTGCGTCTTCTTTGATGTTTGTATCTTTTTACTCTTGTCTATTTTTTCTTCTATTTTGGTACTTTTGGGGGGAGTAACTGCGGATTGCTTTTCCTTATCATAAACTGCCGCGGCTGCTGTGATCTGATTTTCAAAATCATCCATCGATGAATCAAGGGACAAATGGACATCGTTATCCTTGTCCATATTTTCGTCGGAAACAACGACTTTACGGTCAATAACTTTCTTAGAATCTTTTGCCTGAGAAGATTTTGCTTTCTTTATCGCAGGTTTATTTTTAACTGACTTTTCTTTCTTGCTTTGAGCACGAACTTCCTTTAAAGCCGCTTTTTTGTCTTCATCAGCCTGCAATCGCAAAGCTTTCAAAGCTGCCATTTCTTCCTTCGCAGTTTGCTCTTCTATCGCTTTAATCTTTTGCGCTTCTTCTTTTTTACTGCTTTTGCCAACATCATTTTTAGTTGTTTCAGAGACCTCTTTAACTTTTTCTAACACAGGCGTAGGGGTAGCGGCCACCTTCTTATATTGCTCTGTCTTTTGTGTACCACCAAAACCAAGCATGCGTAAATACATCAAGGCTTCCTCGTTATTGGGATCAGCTAAGAGTGCCTTGTTAAATTCTCGAATGGCAAGATCGTAATCTTTAACTTTAAAATGTTTTTTACCTGCTTCAATATAAAAATTCGCGACGAGATTAGGCTCAGCGGCGTGGCTGCTAGAAGAAAATGTCAGCAGATAAACAATCGAAAGCAATAAAAAGAATGATTTTTTATTCATAATTTCCCCAATGATGTTTTGGATTATAACATTGTTAAAATGCCACTGCAACAAAGGTTAAAAGTATTTATTGATATAGGTAAAAACTTTTATCCACCAAATTTAACTTTTATGTTATAAATATCCATAATTTAAAAACACCCTTATTTCTCTATATATAGCCCTGATGACTACTCAAGCATCCACCCCAATGCTCGCGCAGTACCAAAAAATCAAATCACAATATCAAGACTGCATTCTTTTTTTCCGCCTCGGTGATTTTTATGAAATGTTCTACGATGACGCCAAAAGTGCGGCCAAAACCCTTGATTTGGTTTTGACAGCCCGCGGTCGCGGGACAATCAACGAAGCACCCATGTGCGGCATACCCTATCATACGGCCAATAGCTATATCGACCGTCTTATTAAAGCAGGGCACAAAGTCGCTGTCTGCGAACAGGTTGAGGATCCCGCGGTCGCGGTTGGCATTGTCCGGCGCGATGTCATTCGAGTCATTTCATCCGGCACTTATCTTGATGAAAATTCTCCTGACTCTCGCTATCTTTGCGCTTTAAGTCCAAATGGAAATACCATTGGCATAGCCTTTACCGATCCGGTCAGCGGCTCAATTCAGACCAATCAATTCGAAAACACTCATAAAATTATTGAGTTATTAGCACGTCTGCCTATCTACGAATGTGTTTTTCCTGCTAGCGAAGAAGATAAAATTAAAGAATTGCTCAAACATCCACTTCTCAAAACAAAAATTCTGACGTTAAGTCCGCAGGAAAACTGGTCTTTTAATAGTGATATCGCGTCCAAAAATCTATGTGAACATTTTGCTGTTTTGAATTTACATGGTTTCGGTCTGGATGGATTGTCAATGGCAGTATCAAGCAGTAATGCGCTCCTTGAGTATCTCAAAATCATGAATCGCCAACCGCTTCGTCATATTAATCGTCTCAGTCTCTATACCGACGAGGATTACGTTTATCTTTCACCGGCCGCGCATTATGGCCTTGAAATCGAAACATTTTTTAAAACCATCAATTGCACATTGACATCCATGGGCAAGCGCCAATTGCGTTCATGGCTTAGCCATCCTTTACGAAAAGTAGACGCCATCCTTGAACGCCAAAATGCAGTCACGCTTTTACGCAATCATTCCGAAAACTTACGCACACTCAGAGAATGCTTAAGTCCATTGCCTGATTTAGAAAAGTCCATTTCCAAATTAAGTTCGGGATATACGCAACCCAAGGATTTGCTTTCAGCACGCAACAGCTTGGCTCTTTTGCCAAAAATTCTTGATGCCGTAGCTCCGCTTGTTACTCAAAATCGACTTTTTTCTGTTGATGACATTCCTTCATTACGAAAGCTTTTAGAAAACGCGATCAATCCCGACATGCCTCTTGCAAATAATGAAGGCAAGGTGATCAAGCGGGGATTTAATACAGACCTCGATGCTTTGCGAGATATTCAAGAAAATGGACAAGAATGGCTGCGCCGTTATCAAGCGCAAGAAATCACCCGCTCAAAAATCAATTCTCTTAAAGTCGGTTTTAATAAAGTCTTTGGATATTACATTGAAGTAACAAAGGCTAACGCCAATCTCGTGCCGGATCACTTTATTCGTAAGCAAACCTTGGTCAATGGCGAACGGTTTATCACGCCGGAATTAAAAGAATATGAAGAAAAGATTTTAACCGCCGAAGACAAAATCCGCAAAATTGAAAATGATTTGATTGAGGAATTAAAAAAAACTATCCTTGATCACGCGCCTGCCTTACACAAATTTAGCCAAAGCGCGGCAACATTGGATGCATTGTATTCTCTCGCTGTTCTTTCGCAAGAACCCGGTTATGTCGCACCGGAAATTAGTTCTGACAATGTCTTGGATATTCAAGAGGGTCGTCATCCTGTCGTCGAAAAAACATCAAACCAGAATTTTATTCCTAACGACACGCACTTGAATTGCCAAGACCAACATTTAATTATCTTAACCGGACCGAACATGGCCGGAAAATCGACATATATCCGACAAATTGCTTTATTGGTAATGTTGAGTCAAATGGGCAGCTATGTTCCAGCCAAAAGCATGCACGTCGGCGTCGTGGATAAAATTTTTACCCGCATAGGCGCGCACGATGACATCACCAAAGGCCAAAGTACGTTTATGGTTGAAATGAGCGAAACTGCGGATATTCTCAATAATTTAACCCCGCGCAGTTTGGTCATCTTAGATGAAATCGGCCGCGGAACCAGCACGTATGATGGTTTAAGTTTAGCGTGGGCATTGGCCGAGCATTTTCAAAAAGCAAAAAGCCGCACCCTTTTTGCTACGCATTTTCACGAACTCACAGCATTGGCGAATGAACACAGTGGAGTCAAGAATTACAATGTCGCGGTCAAGGAATGGAAAGACGAAATTATCTTTTTACACAAAATTGTCGAAGGCAGTACCGATGACAGTTATGGTATTTATGTCGCAAAACTTGCGGGGGTGCCGCAAAAGGTTATCGGACGGGCGAAACAAATCCTAGTCGAACTCGAAACGCAAGGAACTTCACAAAAACATCTTATTTCCAAGTCAGCTAACAATGATCAGCTTTCATTATTTACCACTAAAATTGATCCGACCTTAGAAGAACTTAAGAATTCGATTGAGAAAATTGATGTGAATCATTTGACTCCGCTCGAAGCTTTGAATAAGATTCAAGAATTAAAACAGTTGATCAAGGAGTGATAATTAATTTTTACGGCTCAAAGTTCCTTCGGAACTGATTCGCCTTAAAAAATTAATTATCACTCCTTGATATAACAATTTAAATTTAAGAAGTAAGAACAAGTCCGAAAGCGAATTGAACGCAGCCCCGATTCTGGCCTCCTTAGGCAAATGCCTAAGGAGACATCCACCGGGGATCGTTCATTGAGATTGAGGACTTGTTCTTACTTCTTAGCATAACTACTAAAAGGAAATTTATGTCGCGCGTTCATATTCTTTCTTCTGATGTTATCAGTAAAATCGCCGCCGGCGAAGTCATTGAACGTCCAGCTTCCGTCATCAAAGAACTCGTCGAAAACAGCCTCGACGCCGGCAGCAATCTTATCGAACTACACCTCAAAGATGCCGGCAAAAGTCTCATTCATCTAAAAGACAGCGGATACGGCATCGACCACGATGATCTCGAAACAGTTTTTGAGCGCCATTCAACAAGCAAAATCAAAACTGCCGACGACCTCTTCGACATTCACTCGCTCGGATTTCGTGGCGAAGCACTTTACAGCATCGCAGCCGTTTCAGATATCACATTGCGCAGTAAGACCAAAAAGCAAGATTCCGGCTGGGAAATTCATATGCGCGGTGGTAAAAAAGTAAATCTCAAACCCGCGGCAACACACAATGGAACAGAGATCGAAATCAAAGAACTTTTCTTTAACACTCCCGCCCGCCGAAAATTCTTAAAAAGCAACACCACTGAACTTAATCAAATTCTAAGCACCCTGATTCCCTACTGTCTTTTTTATCCGCAATGCCGTTTTCTTGTCACACACGAAAAACGAACTCTTTTAGATTTGGCACCGACCGAGAATCACATTCAGCGTGTGGCTGAAACTCTTAATCTGGAAAACACGCATTTACTTGAACTCTCTGAAAACTTTAGCGAACAACGATTTTCTGCGCGTATGATTATTGGCGATATCAATATCAGCCGCTCACGCCGCGACATGCAATTTATTTTTATCAATGGCCGACCCGTACAAAGCAAAGCAATAAGCTTTCATCTTAATGATATTTATCGACTGATTCTGCCACCCAACTCTTATCCATTTTTTACACTCTTTTTAACGATTCCCGCCGGACACGTGGATGTTAATATTCATCCCACCAAACGCGAAGTCAAAATCCATGACGAGCATAATCTTATGCCGCTTTTACGGCATATGGTTGAACAAACATTAATGACCAAAGGAAAACCCAAAGAAATCAAAGAAAAAGTCTCTTTGGATGAAAAAGCCATAGCTTTAAGACGGGCTTTAGAAAAAAGCACACCTCATGATTCGACATTTCCACAATCTTCTGAACGTGAAGTCCCGATCACTGGTATTTCCGAAAACACATCAGTAACAGAACAATATACTTTTCCAAAACAAGATAACTTTATTCCGGACGGGTCTTCAAGTATTCAAAATGCCGGACAAAACCTCATCAATAAATTTTCGCGCAGCCGTTATTTGGGCGCGTTTATCAATAAATTCTTGCTTTTTGAGGCGGATCGTTCACTTTTGATCGTCGATCAACACGCGGCGCAGGAAAGAATTGTTTTTGAAGCTTTAATTAGACAAATGGAACGCGGAAAAGTAGAAGTACAAAATCTTTTAACACCTGATCTTTTGAAAGTTTCTATGACGGAAATGCTCGCATGGGAAGAAAGCAAAGAGACTCTTGAAAAATTAGGTTTAACATCAACACAATTTGATAAAGACACCATCGCGATACACAGCTGTCCGGCACTTCTGAGTGATCCAATGCGAGCAGTACGGGAACTTTTAACAGGTGGGAATATTTCACGCGCAGACCACGCGACTTTAGCACGTCGGGCGTGTCGCGCGTCCATCCGTGCCGGCGATCCACTTAAGGCAAGCCAAGCTGAATTTCAAAAAGATCAACTTCTTAAATGTCGTGACCCTTTCACATGCCCGCATGGCCGACCAACAGTCATCGAAATCAAGGAAAACTTTCTCGACCGACAATTCTTCCGAACTTAATATTATCCTTCCCGAACTGTTACCAAAAAAGCCACAATAATCAAAGCGACAAAATTATCAGTATAATCCCCTTCGGGACTCGAATGAATATTGGAAAACGAAGTTGATCCGACACGGCCAAGATTCTCTCGAAAACTTAATAACCACGCTCGCAATTGTGCCCCCATCGCATTAAATGGTCTAATTTTCCAATACCGAATAATAATATAAACAATATATTGAATTTTAATATACGAAATAATCTTTATTCGTCTTGGATCTTTAGCGCCTTGCATAGCACTGATTTGAGGAACATTGCTCAAACTCAAAACATACGTAATCAATGACCGCGCCGATAAAATCAAGCGTGAATAATATTCACGAATACGCGCGCTCAACAATAATAAAGAATTCCCTAACCACCCTCCAAAGTTTGATGTTGCGACACCTTGTATTTTTTCTGATCCTCCTGACGAAAAATGAGCAAAATCAAATGCTTGCTCACCAGCAACTTGCTGCGAAAGTTTCTGAACAGCCAATGTCAAAATAGAAAAACTTCTTAAACCAACTCCATCAACAATCACATTCATTTTATAAACCAAATCACCGACCACGAAAAAGACATTGCCTTGACTCAAAACAAATCGAATTGGCACATAATATCGTCTCTCTTTATCCAGCTTGACTTCACGACCACGCGGCAGAACCGGCCAACGACTCCAATACAACCTTTCTGAAATTTGCTGACGTTTAACCCTAGTCATTACCATTACTAAAGTACTTTGATCAAATGCTTTGTTTATATTATTTCTTGCTTGATCACCAATAACCGTCGAACTAGCCGAGTTATTATCTTGCCCATTCTTACCATTGCCGTTCTTTCCATGCCCATTCTTACCATTACGGATCATATCCATCAAACCATTGCGCTTGCCGTTCTTAACGAATTCCATCGCATCATAAAAATCATCCGTATGAACTTTGATCTCAAGATCATCAGTCATTCTGCGGCTTAACTTTAGATAAACAACCGCATAAAGAATCGCCAATTGACTGATGTCATCTAATTTAGAAAAACTATCGTGCATTAAAATATCACCTGAGTCAGACAATACAATGACTTGTCCTCGAGTTGGATAAGGTGTTTGTGTTATTAAAATATTAAGACGTTGCGGCAATGTCCCGTTGAATAAAAACGAATGATTAACAATTTTAGATACCTGATTAAGCTGTTTGGTGATGCCAAGCAAATCGAATTCTACGCTTACCCACTGTCCATCGCGACGCTCGAGTGTCAGTTGCTCACTCGAATTCACAAAAACGCTACGCTGTGGCAATCGATTAGCCTTAAACTCCGTATTATTCGGCTCTCGATTTTCTTTATACCAACCATACAAAACATCCATGAAATCAATTTCGTCAATTGCTTCCATATTCTTACGACCATAAATGATATCGTGGTCTCCATCAATTTCGACAAATAACGATCCAGTCAAATCCGCAAATCTTCTATTCGTCCGCGATGGTGTCGTTGGATCATCTTTGCCGACGACAACCCAAGAATTCACTTTTCTTACATTCCCCACAATTTCGGCCAACTCCTCCTGCGAAAATCGAATTGAAGTAAAAAGCCAAGCTGTTTCAAGCTGTTGCGTAATATCATTTTCTTCGGTTGATGAAGCTTGAATCAATTTGTTGTAATAATTATTTGATAATCCGCTTGCCAACAATATTCTCTTCATCGAATGATTATGTGTAGCCATCTGAAAGATAAGCAAAGCGCCCCAACGTAAATTTGCTGAAAACACTGTTGCGACACGAAACAGCCAATTGATAAATGGTGGAACTGTTAGTAAATCCTCATAAGTCATCGACGTGAATAATATCGCTTGAACGTGTTCATCAACAGCTCCCCAAACCGCAGGATAACCATGAACTTGTAAAATACGATCCGTCTCTGTCCTTAAAAAGCTACGCAAAACAATCATTGTCGCAAGTGAATGCGGGACAAGATAAACTTTTTTTGCGGTCACGGTACTGTAAAACTGTATTAGCCACAACAAGAAGAACTGCCGACGAAGAATTGGATCCGTTTGCCCAGCAAATTTTTTCAGAAATTCAATATCTTCCACGCTAAGTTTACGTTGACCGATTCTAGGCTCTTGCCCTTTCGTTAAGCTTAGAATTGTTTCTGCGGTAAACCATTGTTGCGGGATAACAATCGTATCGTTTGGATGCGCCTGTTTTAATTCGGCAAGACTAAAACTTTGATTTGCAGAAAGACCATGCAAGAAAATCAGAACATTGCCATTATGATCTCCTTCGCTAACTTCAACGACATGTTCAGGAACAATTTCCGCGTCTTGATAATGCCGATGCAGTGATGCTCCAGCTTTTTCAACCATAAACTCCATTCGCTGCAAGAATAAATTAATCCATGTCAAGATCGCGATAAGGATGCTTCCCGCGATGACAAATGAAATAATACCATGCGTAAAATGAGCCAATAAAGGAAACATAACAACAATGGCAATTGTAATATTTACGGTTGTGATCAATGACAATAACGATGCGGAATAAATACCACGCTCCTCATTAATGTCCAACGCAATCCATCCCAAAAGAACGGCCGTCAATACCGTCCCAACAAAGGATATGAGTCCACCGAACAACGGCCATAACAAACCACCAACGAAAAATGGTATACCACGATAAAACAATTCCTGACGAAAAGCGGCTGGAGTTTGTGCCACAAACCACTCCACAGTACGCGAAATCGCCTTATAAAGTTTCTTTTCTTTATTTAGTGATGATTCTCGAATTTCTTTCCAGAATGACAAACCCGAAATAATTTTACCGTAATTTTGCAAAATCATAACAGGAACAAACGTGATAAATAAAAACACAGAAACACCTGCCAAAATCAAAACAGACCGCCAGCGAGGAGTACGATTGGATACAGAATCTGTTGATAAATTAACAGCGGCTTCTTTTTTAGTTTGTGATTTTATTTTAGATAGCTTTCGAATCGCAGGAATATACTGCAAAGCATTGAAAATCGCGTGACTAAAAGCATTAGGGAGAATTAGTAAATAAACGGGAGAATAAATCACCTTTTGCAGCAGAGTAATGGGCTCTTGAGATATTTTGGACAATGAAATTTTCCAACCCGACCAGAGCGCATAGGCACCAATCATATGCACTTCTAAAAGATAATTGCCATGCAGCCATATCCACGAAGAGATCAGCGGAGACAACATCATTCCCGCCCACACAAACCCAATACCAAATCCTTGACGGACTTTTTGACGCTTAAGTTCTGGAGTAAAATCCGTGACTCTTTCAAAATGACGATTCAAAAAGCGATTCGGACGAAACGTCTCAAAGAATTCAATAACCGGCGCGTAAAAAACTTCAATCATCCAATTTTGAGGTACGTAAATTAAAAACGTCTCGCGTAAATATTTGCGGCCAGCTTCATACGTCGCAGGCAAAATTAATGCCGACGAGGCGCGAAAATTATTCTTTTCTCTTAACCATTGCGAGTAAGCTGGCCAAACTCCTTTGAGCGATTCATCAGACGTGACCAAAGCAAAATGATTCGCTTTCGCCGCTAAGAAAACTTTGACTTCCTTTCCTGCGATACGCTCAAGACCCATGGTCGAAACTGGCGGAACCACAACATCATCACCACCCATAAAAACGGCAAGACGAATATCTTTTAATTTTTCGGCAAGAACCTTTGCGCCATCTCTCATCAAATAATTTTGCTTAAAAATACGTCTGGCAAATTGTGCAATCGCATCCGTCGCCAAATTCGGCGTAATCCACACCCACTGTCTAAACTTGACTCCAATAATAAATTTCGTTAATTCATCTCTAAATTGCTTAACCCCTGCCCTCAATGCTTCATCTTTTAATCCTTTTGATAAATCCAAGTTCTTATAAACAAACAGTCTCACCTGCAACGATTCCCTCGCAGATAAATATCGTTTTACCGTTTTTTTCCCATTAATAACATCGTTTAAAATCTTTATTTGCGCAGGCAAATCATTCATGCTTTGTCTGATAAATTCATGAATTTCTGGATTTTGCATCATCGCGTCCATGATCTGCGCGAAGGGACCCGCCGTCATACTTTCAAAATCTTTAATGCCATTAGCAATTAATAAAAACTCCTCAAATTCACGACCACCAATGAGTCCTCCCGGATTCGTGGAAGCAATTGCTTCCACCATACCAATCATCAATTCATTCATCGCTAAAGGTCGCGCGTCAGCATTTAAGAAATCTGCTAAATCTGAATGAACATTTTTATAAGCCACAAGCTTTGGCGCAATATTCTCAAGATGTGTATCCACCGGAGCCGCTAACATTGTGATTGACGCAATCACTTCCGGGTTTAAATCCGTCATAGCTAATGCCAATAAGAACAAAGCGCCACCCTGCGAATAACCAATAACATTGACTGGTCCTAACTGCGCAGCAGCTTCAATTTCTTCTTTAATCCAACGTGAATAATCTACCAAAGAATAATTACGTCGAGCTTCTTGCCAATACATGACATCTAATGAATTACCTTCAGCAATTAAAACTTTTATAACACTCATGTCTAAATAAGGAATGAGATCAATGATATGCGGCGCCTTCCAGAAAAACGGAATAAAGAATACCCGAGACTGCGATACACCCTTTGCCTCATAATGACGCATTTCATAAGGCCGATCCTGTCTTTCTGATTTCTGACTCGGAGCCGTTTCCACTTGCGGAAAACTGTCTAATCCCTGACCAAAACTATAAGCCGCCGCCCATTGAATAATATTATCAATCGTGTTATCTAACGTCATTCCACGACGAAATGCTTCTCGCAAAATATTATCAATTGCCGATTTAAACTTATCTTCCACTTGCGCAATCGTCACTTGCAATTGCTCCGTTCCAGATTGATTCAAATTATCCATAATATCTCTCGCGTTCGAGAATGGATCACGAAACGCCATACCCAACAAAGCCTGCGATAAAATCTGAGCTTTTTTAAGAGCACTTTGCAATGTATTCTCTTTTCGCATCAGAACAGGAATAATCTGTGTCATAAATGTAGCAACCAAGTCTTTGATTTTGTCTTCAGATTGCGCGACCAAGAATTCGGTTCTACGATTCTCATTCTTAGCCTGTGATCGTCCCGCCAATGCGCCAAGAATATAAACCAAATTGGCAGCTAAATCACTTTGATCTTCAGCATATTCTTCAGACAACACAATATATTCTGACTCCCCATCTTTAATTTGATAAATTGTTGGCACTATCAAAAAGTCATTGAAAGTTCCCATGCGAATATGATCGGAATATATAATTTTTCTAAAAACTTTGGCTAATTCAGAATCGTGATGCTCCAGCCAATACAACGCCACATCAATAGCCTTATGTGTTATCTGACTCTTAACGCGGCCAAGTCCCCCCTGACTCTCAATCACAAAACGCAAAGCATACATTGCGCGCGCGTACTGTTCGCTATGTTTTTGCGCAAACTTCAAAACACTTAGGACAATATCAATAACCAGTTGATTTGCCTCTCGACTTTGCGAATGTGTAAGAAAATAAACCAAATTTCCACCCGCTTCTTGTTCTTCTTCAATCATTTTCAAAACATCAAATGCAATAAATTCTGGATGTGACAAGATCCACGAAACACCTAAACTGTTATCTTTATTACCCAAAGACAAGATTTTTCTCAAAACCTGAACGACAACAGCGCGGTCATTAATTTTATGCAATTTATAAAAATTACCAGCCCAATCAAGGCCATCATGGTCAATCATATTACGCGCGACACGGTAAAGTTCTTCAACCGCTTGTGAATCCGCAATCGACGATGAAGCAGATAAGCGACGTTCTTGCGGATACGGATGAATGTCCATAATCTTGCCTACTTTAATAGCATCAATGACCCTTTGCCAATATTGTGCATGAAACAATTCACCATGTGCTCGCTTAAATTCAGAAACATGCTCCTGCGAAACATACCAAGAGGTCAAAATAATGTTTTCAAACTGCTCAGGAAAGAAATCGTACGGCCTAACCGTTACTCTCTCGCCAAGAGGTTTCATTTCATCATCATCATTACGCGCAGGTGGAATCTTTCGTGGATTCCAGAGAGCGATAGGGTCTAAATCATCGTAATCATATAAAACAACCCGACCAGTAGATGTAACACCATAATTTTTAGGAAAGAAATCACCTGCAAATAATCCAATACCAATAATTTCCTTAAGAGCTTGACCATAGTCATCAACTGTCCTGCGAAGTAATTCCGTGTCTATCGTTTCTTTTAAAAAAGTATCTAGCGGTGTAATCTTTAATTGAATAAAAAGATCTTTAATAATAATCGTCTCTCCATCGATAATTATAGAATCTGGAGCTCTTTGCTTTAATTCTTCAAGCACTTCTGGTGTAAAATCGGCCGTCGCAAATCGAACATTGGCATAAATCATCGCATCAAGAAGCCTTCCCGCACGATCCATTTCATGGACTAATTGATACTTTGTTTTAACCATTGCCTTCCCGCCTCGTATATCATAATCTTCTTTCTCAGAATGATCAGCGGCAACTTTTAGAACATATGGAAAATCATTGTTAAGAGTAAACGTGACCATCACCTTCCCCTTGGTTCCCTTTGCGAAGACAAATTTGCGCTCTGGATGAGTTAATTCCTCTGCCATAGATATTGTAATTTCAACCTTAGCCGGATAAACAAGCCCAATAGCGGCCAAGAGAAAAGCTCTATCCTTACCACCGGCGATCGTTTCAATAAACTGAATGATCTCTCGATAGTGCTGAATATCAACCATAAAATTCGCGCGTGTTGAAGCAAATAAAATACCACTGACATCATTATGGTTCATGAGTAAAGCATCAACGACAATACCAGTTTTGCCTTCTGGATGCGTTAGCGCAAAAACAAGTGGTATCGTTTGTCCTTGAGAAATGATTCGACCCATCAGATAAGCTCTTTTGTTACGATAAAAAATTGGATTTAACATCTCAATCATATCGTATCGACGAATATTATATTTAGCCATTTCTTGCTCAATGCGCTCTTGACTAAGTCGAATATCGCGATCTAAATCTTCAAACGGAACATTAAAATGAACCCTCATAAAGATTTGGCGAAGGACACTTTCTACCGAGATTTGATCATGATCACCCGAACTTAACAGGTACGATGTATATGGCTGATTTTGCAATGTGTATTGGATAGGAGTATCTTTATGAAGACGTTCATCTTGATATTCGACGGGAATTCCCTTGTGAAGAAAAACACGACGAAAAGCCGAATCAAAGAATTGCATTCCAATATCATCGTCGTAATCTTGCCGCAAGCGCTTTTCATAACGAATACGAAGATCTGCCCAAACTGCTGGGTCATCCATCTGTTTACCAAAAATCTTACCAATCTTCTGAACAACAATCGTTACGGCTTGCGAACGAGATTTATTTCGATTTCTTTGTTCTCTCTGCATACGATTCCAATCACGAGTTTCAAAAGCCTTCTTGGCAACACGATGAGCATTCTTGAAAGCACGAAATGAAGAACGAAATTCCTTATGAATGATACGGGCACTGCGATTCACCATTTCTTCATACATCCGTTCTTTAAAAACTGCCGATGAGGAACTCAACACAGCTGTAATTAAGAATCCGCTCTTTCCTTCCAAAATTCTAATATCATCGAAAGCATACTCTCGTAACATATCATTAAAAGTCCAACCCAAAAGATGAGCTCTTCCCGCATAAACAACCCCTGCCAATTTCGGCAAAACAATAATTATCCGACCAGAATTCTTTAAAATCCATGAAGCCTGCTTAATAACTTGCGCTAAAATGTCAACATAGAAAATTATACCGTTATCGTCAGGCCCTGCTCCACGAGAGATTAAAGTCTTCCCAAAATCTGTCTGCATTGTGTTTTTATCAACAACTATATGATGCAATGACCTATTAAAAACAACTAAATCCATGGAGTGTTCCTCTAGCACTTTGCTTAAAGCGGTTGCATCGCCATACACATGTGTTATTTTCTCTACGACTACTATCTGGTCACTTGCAAATAAATCCAACATTGTCATCCTATGCATGCCGCCAAGAAGTAAACCTTGTGCTGGAGCCGAATTAGAAGCTGAACCCACATCAACCCCATTTCCTTGAAGCGAATAAAAAGCCGCTAATGTCTCAAACAACAATACGTCTTTATCATGATCCAAATAATCGACAATTCTTTCCTCAATTGCTGACGAGGCCAAATTTCCTTTTCGTATTGCCTCGATACGTGCGTATAACTCAAATGCCGCCGCATTATCAGTAACTTCATGAATCTTTACTTTGCCGTCGGGCATTATCACAACAATATACTCGTATGGCTCAACACTAATGCGGGGGAAAAGAAGATACGTAGTCTCTTTATTATCACGATCCAGCCCCATACTTCTTCCCAGTTTCAAGAAAAAGAACCGTGGCAGAGAGGAGCCTTTAATCACAATCGTTAAAATATTTCTCTTAATCTGTGTTGTAAAGTTTTCAACGGCTTCCACAGCTTCATAATCAAAAATCTGAATCGGATTTGTTTCCTTAGGCTCAGCGAGATTGGTGTCGCGCAAATCGATATTACTTTCAAAACGCACTTTAATGCGCAATTCATTAGCCTTACGTCTGACAAAACGTTCAATCAATGTTGAACGCACTACAAAATCTTTAAGCCCGCCGGGTAAAAGCAATGGCGCGTTCTCAAGAATGACAATCTTCCCACCAATTTGTCGAGCAAATTTAATTAATAATGGGGCGTCATATGCTTGACGCAACTCTGCGGCTAATCGCACAAAAAGGTCTTGGTTATTATCATTATAAAAAGCAATCCCCACGCCATCACCTTGGCGTGTCTCAACAATCTCGCCTGTTTTTTGATCAATAACCAAAAGATCAGTATTAATTCTGGGATCATCCAAAGTATTTTGCTCTTTCGAAGATCGATCAACACTGAGCGTCATTTGCTTTTCATTACCTGTCTGAGGATTAACAGTCGCGAGATATCCAAAATAATCATCATTAATAAATTCACGAACAATAATCGAAGGATAAAATCGACTGGCATCAAATTGATGCCGCTGAGCGCTATGCGCCCAATCTTTAATTCTCACCATCAAGTCCACCCACTCATCGTCAAAGTGGCGTATCCATGCTTTTTGAACCATTTCAATAATATTATCGGCGGTAGCAATTTCCGGCAGCGTTCTTTCACCAAATAAGCGCTGATCCGCCATAGAAGATAATTTCACGATCGCTGTTTTATTACCTAAGGTTTCACGATAAGCCTGTTTGATCTTTGCTTTAAATTTATCAGACAGTGTAAGCCGTCGAACTTCATCCTGAACACGACTAAACTTATTAGGAAGCTTGTCATTAAGAATATCCCCGATAGCTTGATCAAACTCAGCAAATCTTTCCCTCCTGAAAATATTTCTTAAGACAACAAAACCAGCAGGAATTGCAACATCATAACCTTGTTCACGAAGCCTGAGAGCAACTCGATGGATCATCGCTAACCCATAGGCATTTACACCCGCAATATGTGGATCTTTAATACTTAACTCATCGAGACGAACCACATCCGCGGACGTATCCAAACTCCGTACAAGTTTTGAATAATATTCAATCAAAACACGATCATCATCTAATCGAAATCTGCGACTTGCCGAAATTATCGATTCAATAACAAATCCGATATTCTCCTCTTCAAATGTCGAAAGTTTTAATCGTTTACGGATGACTTCTAGTCGTTCAATAATTCTTTGTGTTGTTTGAAAACGTTTTTTAGATTTAATGACTTCAGTAAATTGCAATTCTTTCAAATCAAGCGTCGTAAGATCATAAGCGAATCCCGTGAAGTATCTTCTCTCCGCAGGAGTCGCCCTTTCAATAATTCGACGTTGTGTTATTTGCAGCCAGACAATAAAGTCTTGATATGCTTTCTGTACCTCGTCCTTCTTTCGCGTCGCCCTAATAGCCCTAAGGGCATTATGAAGACGAATAGTTGCTACCACTTCTAGACGCTTATGAACTGTCTGCTTGCGATGCGCAATAAGATCTTCGTCGCTCTCTTGATAAAAATGCCCTAACTCCTCAATATAATCTTCCATAGACTTTTCATATTGCACAGCCATATGCTTAATCATGTCAAGCTCATGAGATAACCAATACCGGATAAAACGAATCTGCCACCATGAATCTTGCGCCTCTTCATCAAGTCTTTCGTAAGCTTCATCAAATCGCTCTGCGACAGCAGCATTAATATCAAAATTTTTCGGTGAATAAATACCCTTTAAGCGAGTGTCGATAATTATCTCTTGTCCATCATTCAAAAGACCGTAACCTTCTTCCGTAACCGTCGCCCAAGCAAGTCCCAAAAACGCGCTGCGACTGACCGTATTACCAGTTTGCGTAATCAATCCGCGAATTCCTGTCTTAAACAAATTACGAAACTCATTGATCGAAAGCTCTTTAGCAACAACAACTTTATCTTTGTATGCCGCCACATCACCATTACCATTTGTCCAAACCTTAATCGGACCATAAGCAAAACCATGCGATAAAGTTTCAACAGAAACAATAGCCGACGAAGCAGACGTGCCGTTTTGTGTAATCTCATCGACAAGATGGGTGACAATCATATTGCTATCAGCCTTCTTAGAAAAATTCACAATACATTCATGAATCGCCGCTGCTTCTTGAGTCGTGAGTAAATTTTCTTCGCTAAAAAGATCCCAAATCTTACGAACTTCGTCCCATTTCCAATGACGTGACTGCGCTCTATTCCCGGTAGGTTGAAAAACAATCGCTTCCGCAATCGGTCGCGCGATAAAGTTGGACTTGCGTAATAAATCCCCTTCCATCCGTGTTTTAAAACCAAACATGAATAAATACATCAAGCGGGATAAATCATCGCGACGCTTTAATAATTCATCAATCAATTTTTTATCCAAACTATTTTCCATACTCAAATCAACGATCGCCGCGTAAATAAGCTTACCAAACCATCCTTTGGACAATTGATCACGTAATTGCTGGCTAAGTTCCTTATTTTCGTCATGAAGTTGTTTTTGTGCTGCAACCATACGCTCTTGCATGACATGCAAATCAAACAATAGCGGCAACCCAACGACAAGAGCCTGTTCTTCGGTAAACCAATCTAAATAATCTTCTACTTTAGTAACAAGTGCTGCGATCAACTCTTGCTCGACTTTGATCGAAGCAAAATCACTCTTCTCTAAAGTAATACTTTCTAATTCGGCAATTTCTCTTTGCAAACCTGCCAAGATTTCGGCCTGCAATTGATCAACACGCGCTTGAAGCATGACTTCTAAACGATCACCACGACTGTCTTGATTGCCATATTCCTCTAACTGAGCGAATTGGACTTCCAACTGTTTAATCAATACATACAAAGCGTCCAAACTTGCAACAGCGGTTATTTGGCCGACGAGTTGATCAAATTCATTTTCTAAAGCGATGATGTGCGAACGATCTTGTACATTTGATAATTGTTCTAATAAAATCTTTCCTTGTGCTAAATCATCAGCGGTCAATCCTAATTGAGCGCGCTTCTTATCCGCCTTTTGTGCATCTTGAATTGACAAAATATCGTCTAAAAGCTCATGACCACGTTTAGCATCACTTTGTCCAGCCAACCACGCCTGAACACGACCACGATATTCTTCTTGAATCACCTTTCTTAAAGAAGCCTTTTTATAAATTCGCTCATCCTGCACTAACTTCACTAAAAATGCTGTTTCAACTTTTTCAAATCTTCCTGCTAAAGCCTCCGCAGCCGCAACAAACAAGTCATTATCCTGAGCGGCTAATAAAGATTCGAGTCTTTGCGTAATTTGAGCTGATTGACTATTAGCCACCATTAACTGAGTCAATATTTCAATTTCATTCTTAATTCCGCGTCGTGCTTGTTGCTGCTCTTCTAATTCCTTTTTACCTGCTTTTTTATTTGTACCATTCATAATGACCTGTAAATCACTCCATCGCTGTTGCGCTTGATCAAGATCACTTTGAATTCCCATGAGAATATTTGCCGGAAGTTCTCGCTTAATAAAGAATGACATTTGTAGCGCGATTGATCGAAAAGCCGCGTGTTCTTTTTCCGTGATCAATGCCAATAGAGCATCCCATCTTTGATCTTCAGTCCCAGCAAGCATAAAAGCCACGGTCGCACGATCAAGTCGGTTAAGATCTTCATGATTTAATAAACGAACAAAACCTTGTTTTAATTGCCCGATTTGAGCCATTTTCTTTAACCAAATCACGCGAACATAATCTACCTTAGAATTCTTTTCTAACGTTTGTGCCAAAACAGCTTCCGCTTCGTCAAGTTTTTCTGTTTCCAACAACAATGAAAGCAAATTCTCATAAAGCTCTTCCCACATTCCATTGAAAGTTGCGGCGGTTTGCAAGTATTGCATTCCCGCAGTATGCATATCTTCATCTTGTAAAGACCCTGCTTCGCTAACCAAAATCAATCCGTATAAGCGGTGTGCTTGAGCGGCATCTTTCAAATTGTGTTTTAATACCGTTTCGGCGTATTGCTGACCTTGCTCAACTTGTCCTAATTTCATCATGGCTCGCGCTTTATTTAAACCATATTTGAAATCTGAATTCCCACTCGTATTCTCTGCAAGTTCCAAATGTTTCAATGCTTCTGTATTTTGATCAAGCGTTAAGTAACGAAGTCCCATTTGATAATAAGTATCGGCAATATATTTAGCATAACGTTGTTGTAGACCCGCAGACTCGATAAATGCCAGCCCCTTATTTACGACTTCAAAGAATAGATTTGTCGATTGAACGCCGGAAATCACAATGGCTAAATTGCTGTAAAGTTTAGCGATTAAATCATACGGCAAAAACTCATTTCTAACTTTCTTCCCACGGCCTTGTTCAATAATCCAAAGAATGCCTTTTTCATATTGAGCTAAATGTTCCATAAAGCCATCAAAGCGGCCAAGTGTTGCTAAGAATTGGATTTGATTTCCGGTTAATACCGTAAATTCGATAGGCCATTGTTCATAGGATGTTTTCTTGAGTTGCTCTTCAATAACCCAAAGACCTAAATCCAAAGCTTCGACACCACCAACACCATTAAGTTCTTGAACAGTTTTCTCAAAAATTCCAAAATTAGAACTTTTTGTACCTAAAACGTCCATTGCGGCAACGCGTTTAGCACGCTCAAATAATTCAAGGGTTATTTTACTTTCGGCAATATTGATCGACTCAATACCTGATGAGGCAAGAATACTTTGTGATTTCTTTTGCCAAATATCCAAATAATAACCATACCGGCGAACATTCTCAGCCTCTAGTTTCTCATCCAAAAGTCTTAAGCTTGGGCTGTTAAGATTGTAGTAATCTTCTTGAAGATATTTTCCTAAATCAAAATATCCTCGATATTCACTATAAGGCGTCACGACAATCATTCCGTTGCGCTTTAACCATTCTCGTATCGAAGAAAGATTAGTAACAAAATGCTCCATTAAATTCATCCCAGACTTTTGATACAAAACATCGAACCGACCGGCAAACTCCAAATCAAGACTTTGGTCATGACGAACTATTGATTTATGAATAAAGATAATATTTCTTATCGTGGATTCTCCCGGCAAACGAAAAGCTAAATTAACTCTTCCCTGTTTTAACTGAGAAATCGCGATATCTTCTAAACGCACGCCCATTTGCAACAATTCATGAATTAGGAAAATTTCAATGCCACCGTTCACAAAATAAGGAATAGCACCAAATCCGCTTTTTCTTTTGTCAGCAAAATATTCGCCCAGTCTTTGCTGCCGAACTTCACCTTCATCTAAATCATTAACCCGAGCACTCATTAAGGCGTCATATAGTTTTTCTCCCGATACAGGAACACGATCAACAACAACCATTGTTGAAAAATCTGTAACCAAAAGAGCCGTGATAATATCCGGGCCATTGCCTAATCCAACAACCCTAACAGGTCTTCTGTTTGGATTAACCAATTTGCGCACTTCTTGAAAATAAGCTGCTAAATTGGAAGATAAAAGTTGCCCTTGACCCAATAGAGCCGATGAGGCAGATTGCATGGCATCAAGTTTTCTTTGCCGAACTTGCGCAATGATTTCATACGCTTCTTCCTGCATATCGACAATGTGATAAAGATTTAGATCTTTAGCACTGATCATTTTCTTTGCCAAAAGAACTGGGCGGAATAACTTTTCCTGCCACGGTAACCAAAAATCAGAACCCATGAGAATCAAAGGCATAACCTTATCCCCCTTGAGCTTCTGCGTCTGAATAAGCGTTATCGTTTGAAAGAAAACATCGAGAGCCGCATTGCCGCTTGGAAAGAAAACTATGCCTTGATCGCTAAAATTAATAATGGCAGTCTTACGAATAAATTGATGCGTAACCTTAAGATAAATATCAGCTGATCCATTCTTAACACCGTTCTCATCACCAACATAAATGAGCTTTACATTATTTTTCTTTGACGCGGCCCTAAATCCTTCTTCAACTGCTTTACCAATTCCCGTATGACTCATGTAAATAATCGAAACACCACGTGTTGCATAGTGTCGCGCCATTGCCTTAGCCTGTTGATAAGCATTTTGATACTCCGCGTTGAAATCAGCATCGTCGCCATGATAAGGAATATCCGTCCCCAGAATTGTTATTGCTGGACCAATTCCACTCAATAATCCTTGCACAGAAAATAACTCACGAATAATATCATCAATCCTTAAAGCCTGCTTGAAGTGCGGATTCGCTTCAATTTGTTGATCAATCAACCGAACGATACCATCAGCATCACGAATATCATTAAGCTGGATAAGGTCATCGACGCGATGCTTTAAATAACCTCTATTGTGCAAGTCACGCATTAATTTCACAAAAGACGCGTAAAATGATTGATCAAAGATTAACGGTGTTTGAAGACTGATTACGCCTAAATCTTTAAGGACAAAAAACTCAAATGCTTCATTAAGACTACCGAATCCACCCGGCATATAAATCGCGGCCTGACTTAACTCAGCAAAAGCTACCAAACGACTTAAGAAATATTTAAATTGAAGCAATGTTGAAATGTATGGATTTGCTTCTTTTTCATGCGCAAATTGTTCTAAAATAATTTTTAACCCAATTGAAATACCGTTTGCCTCCACAGCTCCTTTATTCGCAGATAACATCGTCCCCGGTCCACCACCCGTGATAACAGCATATGAATGTTGTGCTAACAATGCGGCGATACGCTCAGCTGCCGGAGATTCAACACGCGCAGAACCAAAAATATTGACACCACCCTTACCCGTAAAAACATAGTTCTCCAAATGTAAAAGCAGTTCTTTAACCGCCAAAGCAACAAAATCAGGACTCATACCGATACGCGGCAAAGTAACTTGCTGTATGTCAGAACTTGCTCTTTTGATCGGTAATGTAAGAATTTTTGCGCTTTTGCCAGTAGAAACATCAGACAAAATCCGCAATTGAACATCAAAACGGTATTGATCATCGCGATTGGATAAAGAATTTACCTTCAAATGCGTCATATATCTTCGAAGCAAATCTTCGTTTCCAGCTACGAATTTAGCATCAAATCCTAAAATCAAAATATATTGACTTGGCAATCCTTCACGAGCTTGTTCTTGAAACTCAATCATTTTTAATGCGTCACCATTTATTCCTATATGCACCGGATCGTGCTTATATTTCTCAATAGTCAACATGTTCCCTTCCCAGCCAAGAAAGAAACGATGCATCAAATCTCTTTCATACCTCACAAACCAAAATGGGCGTTGTAATTCAGACGCTTCAATCGAGAATTCTTCATCTGTTGTTCTTGATGCAAATGTCGCAAAAACAAAACCTTTTCCTTGTTCAATTTGCCAGCCTTCATATCTTTTTAAATTGATAATTTGCCGCATCAAAGGTGAATAATGATAGGCAACAGATTTGATATCATCGCCATGTAATAAAGCATTACCCAACTCTTTATGTAACCAGCGATAAATCAAATATCCAATACTGCCGACGAAAAGCAATATCCCAATCGCCCAAAGACCCATTGTCGCGTTAATCAGCAGGGTTGTTCCAGCTATTGCATTCATCGAGAGAAGAAGAACACCCAAACCGATAAGCAGTTGCATAAAATATTTTGCTTTACTTAATCGTGGGAATCCAGACATGTCAACACCGGCAGCCTCAAAAACTTGTGCAAAAACCCCAATAAACCGCGGCGTTCTCAAACCATCAGTTAAATTTTTTGATCCTCGATCTAGTACCAGCTTAAGTCCATTAATTTCATCAATATTCTGACCTCCTAGAATCATCAAAGATAAAACACTCTCCGGACTTAAAACTTGGAAATCTTTGAGAAACTTCCAGTCAATCAATTGAACATCGATGAGAAGCCCTTGCGATGAAAACCTCACAAGAATATTATGCAAATTAATATGACCGTGTAAAAACCAATCGCCATCCTGATACCGCAAAACATGCTCAATCCGATGAAGAATCATATCTTTTTCGTTTTGTGTCAGCTTTTTCTTCTGATTCTCGACAATATCACCCAAAACTTGATACCCATAAACACGCAAATCTAACTCATAATAATGAGTGGTATCATTAATTGCGAAGAATGTGGGAACAGCTCCGAAAAGATCTTGATCAATTAACTTTTGAATTGTGGCGATTGTGGTGCGGGGTCCAATGAGTTTTTGAATAATGCGCCATTTTTGCTTAGGATGTTCAAAAACAGCCTGCTTCCGATCAAAAGATAAACTATTCAAATCCATATTCTTATCGTGCCTTAATCCAGTAATACCTTTGACGGCTAAGTATTCACGAATCGCGGCCATTTGCTGATTCGTCCAAGGTGCTGTCATAACCGGCGAGCTGACTTTTTGTCCTTCGACAATACTCAAAGACGTGCGATCTTTCTTGTGAACAAAAACTTTCGAAGGAACATTAAACAATTTTGCTAACACACCCCGATACATAGCGGCGGGTCGATAAGCGCCATTTTCCCACTGTTCAATTATTCTGGCTAATGATTCACTTAAAATACGCTTTTGCTGCTCGCTTATTTGGTCGAACAGTGGACCTTGAATTATGTTAATCATCTGTCGTGCCATTTCATTCGGAGTCAAACCACGACCCATTCTTAACAATCGAATCTTATCTTTAATCGTGCCTTCCTTTATCAAGTGTTCTTTGGTCATGCCAGCTAAAAGCACATAAGCATCCACTCCGAGGGCAGCTGCTAAACGTGGCCAAATTGCACCAGAATCATCAACAGGCTCACCTTTGCTCAATTTTAATATTCGCTTGAATGTTACTCCGGAAATTTCGGCCAACTGTAGAAGACTTAAGCCAGCAATATCGCGCAACTCTTGCAAACGAACTGGAAGCAATCGCTCTCTTTCTTGCAAACGTCGAATTACTGCTTGTTCTTTAATACTTTCAATAAATTCCCATTTTACTTGTTCTCGTTTTTTACCCTTACGCAAATACATTGGTTCGACACCCATCATTATGCTCCAGTCACGCAAAGACGATACATAACTTTCATCAATCGGCTGTGTGACAACCTTACTCCACTTAGCAAGTTGATTAACAAGAACTACGTCGGATCTACCCAGTGGCTGACCGATTTGATCCCATGTTAACGAACCATAAATGATATTATAAAGATCTTTCAAATATCGAATTCTTTGCGCGGCAGCAGCCATTGTTTCTATACCTTCGAGACCTGATAATCTGATAAGAACATGAACAATCTTTTTTTGTTTTTTAACTTCAAATTGTCCAATAAAATTTACAAGTGACTGCGGATGAATCATCTGAGTTCTTAATGGCATTGTTCCGCTGATTGCCCATTGATATTGTGTCGTCCAACGACCATCAACCTGAACAATTGCCGCGTGACTTATCAGTGGAAATCCTAACATTTCAAGCCATGCCAAAACTCGATTCACCTTTTGCGGTGAATTGATTGTGCCCTTTTCCTGCAGCCTTACCAAAATCTCTGTAGCAGTGATAGGTTTGTTTACAAAATATTCCATGCTTAATAGAAGTTTATATATTTTAAAGCCATCTTCTAAAATAAATTCTGAAAGAAATTCATCATCGACAATTGAGTTCCCTTCCATCACCGATTCATAACCAAATTTAACGAATTCCGCTAAATCAACATTTCCTGCTCTAGTCAAAGGAGTCAAATTTGGCAAATCGCGCAAATTGTGATCTCCGATACCATTCCAATTAAAAGTTTCAAACACTGACGAAGAGGCTAAAGCAACGTGGAATATTTCGTCTTCGGTAGCTTCTAATAATTCTGCTAATCGTTGACGTCGTTTCATCGGAACATTTTGTGTTCCTCTGATCCAATTTCCAAATTGTGTCGCAGTCACACCAAGATCGGTCGCCATAACATCTTTAATTCTCCCAATGTTTAATCGCAACAGGTCGATCCGCTCACCATCCGTTGCTTGACGATCTAAAGCAGCTTTTCTGCTTAATCCGTCTGTGAGAAGACTTATAACAGCATCTTTCCCTTTGTGTCCGCGAGCTCTGGCAATTAACGCTAACACTTTAGGATCTTTAATATTTCTAACATCGTCTTGTTTTGCATGAACAGTTGGAAATGGCTCAACAAATGCAACTTGATTAGAAATCGATGTTTCAGAAACTTTTTGTTTAGCAAGCCACTCAACAAGAATTCTTGCCTTTAATTCGTTATTCCCTCTTGCAAAAACATAAGCCATCGCATCGATATATTTTGCCGACGGGACCAGAAGATCTTCGCTCCATTTGATAACAATCTTTCTGGAAACTTTAAGCGCAGGATCTAATGCTATGTTGTTATAAGTTAAGCCTTCAACCGTTCGATACAAATCTAAACGCTGACCGAATGTGCGCATAGCCAAAGCTTCTGTCCGCGATAATCCGGTCAACAGAACATAAACATCCTGCTCAAGAATTTTTGCAAGTTTTTGCCATAACATCGTGTCTTCGATAAAATAAATCTTGTCCGCGGTCTCTAATCGATAAATAATATCTTCATCCACATCCACCATCTTTGCCAAATCTTGACGAGTTAAATTACGGCTTCGTCGGAAGAACGCGAGACGCTGACCACGGCTCTCTTCTTGCTCTTGAACCGACACTATTTTAACTGGCAACTTCGCGATCTCGTCACCAGCCCATAGCATAAATGACCCAACCCCTAAAAATGTTCCAATCTCTTTAATGGTACTTTCTTCGGGGAAGCTCACACCCCTTAACCATGTAGCAACACGCTGATTGATTGTTCTGCGAATTGCTGGACTCATAGCATCACCTTTATATAATTTCTTTACTCGCCATATAATCCTGATTCTCTGAGCAACAGCCTTGGCGACTTGCTGTAAAAACAATGAATTCGTACGCATCTTTTCCCAGTTATAAATAATCTCTTGATTGACAAAAATCCTCCTCCAGCTCTTCTGCATTTCTACTGGCCACGTTTCAAATCCATCAATATCCCATTGCGACTTCTCTAAACTTGGAACAAACCATTGCCCGTTCTCACTTACAAGAGTCAATCCAGCTATTTGCAACCATTCCAACCCTGCCTGAAGAGTGACTTTTGAATAAATAACGCTTGTGCGATATGGCAATTTAATCGCCTCATGTATTAACGCAATCATCCGCAATTTGATTTTGTCATTAAGCCAATTGGGCTGATAATCTTCAATCATTTTGTAAAACATAAGTAAAAAGTCATTGAGACTATTTGGTCGAATATATGTCATTTTCTTAATCTCGCTTAAAAGATGACGGAAAAGATCGTCCTGCTTTTGTTCGGCAAGAAAGATAAGAATTTTAGCTTCGGCTAATTTGATCGATTGCCCACCGACCCCATTAGCGATCAAGCGAGGAATTTCAATCATAATCTGTTGCGATGTCCAGCGGCTCTTGCTAACAGCTAATTCACGATAAACATAAAGTAATTCAGTAATAAACTTTAATAAGTACATTTCTTCATCAAACAACTGACCATTCAAAGTCGATTGATAAGCTCTCATCGTACTTCTATATTCTTTTCTCGCCTTCGCGTATAAATAATCCTTCAAAGCAATAGGGTCTCGAAGTTCTAATAAATCCTCAGCAATCTTTGTCAGCCGACCATTACCCTGTAGCACAATTTCATCAATCGCTGAAGATGCGCTAACAACATCATCCGATGACTCCGCGCTAAGAACAAACCACTGTTCATTTTCTCTCACGAGAGCAAATCCAGTTCTTCCCAACCAACCTAAACCTACTTCAAGCATCCCTTTTGAAGAAATAACACTCGTACGATATGGCATTTTGATCGCTTCATGTATCAAGGCAATCATCTGAGATTTGATTTTGCTATTGAGCCAATTTGGCTGATAGTCTTCAATCATTCCAAAAAACATAAGTAAAAAGTCATTAAGACTATTAGGCCGAGAATATGTTATTTTTTTAATCTCGTTTAGAAGATGACGAAAAAGATCTCGCTGTTCTTGTTCCGCAAGAAAGATGAGGATTTTAGCTTCAGCTAATTGAATCGACTGCCCGCCGGTTCCGTTGATAATTAAGCGAGGAATCTCAATCATAATCTGTTGGGACGTCCAGCGACTCTTGTTCTCAGATAATTCACGATAAATATTAAGTAATTCCGTAACAAATTTTAATAAAAACGTCTCTTCGTCGATTGGTTGGCCATTTAAAGCAGACCGATAAGCTTTCTTTGCATTTTTATAAACTTTAGCGGCTTCTCTATTTAAATAATCCTTTAAAGCAACTAAATCCCTAACATCTTCTGGTTCCAACGCGTCAATGATAGCCTGTGGATATGGTTTACGCATTGGCGCGGCACTGATCACCCAATGTCTAATCTGTGCTTTGCTAACGTTTCCGATCGCAGCAAGCTCTTCAAATGTAAATCCTTTTTCTTTGCGCAAAAGATTAAACCGTTCATTTTGTGAGCTTGCTTCTAATGCGACTACTCTCGGTTGATTCGTCAATAATGTAATGACATTGGTATCACGTCCCCGAGCAATAAACGCCAAAACTTTTATATATTGTAATAAATTTAAGTCATAATTATGTTCGGCCAGTGATGGAAACGGCTCAATGCTGCTTAACTCCCCAGAAGGCAAAAGAACTTCTTGTTTACTAAATAGATCCTTGTCAGATGCGCCCAACTTTTTCTTTAAGCGTTGAATCATTTCCGGTGATGGGAGATTCTGATCCGAAATCCACATCCCAACAATAGAAGGAGACACGTCAATGGCTTTGGCTAATTGACCTCTTGTTAATCCGCCAATTAACCGCAACAAATCAAGACGTTGGCCAAAAGTCCTCCGCACAAGAGCCTGCTCCAATGGCAATCCGGTAAGAATTTCACTAACCGAACGATGAAGAACTTTAGCTATTTTTCCCCACATCCATGGATTATCTAAAAAGTGCTGTGCTGATCTTTTTTCTAAACGATACAGCTGCATTTCGCCTAGTTCAGGAATAAGCGCTTCAACTTGTGGTCTTGTAAACCCAAGCAATTTACGATAATATTCAACTCTCTGACCAATACTTGTTAAATTCTCATTCTCCTTCTCAATTGCCGAAGAACCAACTGAATGCTTTTGTGTGAAAGGAATAATTTTTCCGGAATGATTATTCTTTTCCCATGCAAAGAATTCATCTTCACTCATAAATAATAATGCCAGCTTCTTTGTTGCTGTACGTTCAAAAACTCCTTTAATATTCTGCATATAGGCATGCTGATCAGCTAATTTCAAATTACGATTAACAAAATCCGCAACTTCACTGCTCAATACAACAACCAATGTCATAAGATCAGCATTAAATTCTAAAGAAACAAGCGGATCTCTGCGATGATTGATGCGCATAATAAAATGAACTTTGTGCCCATATCTATGTCTCGGATATTCAACATATAAAGAAACTTCACCTTCCGTATACCACTGCAACTCAATAATTCTCTTGACCGAATTAGTAAACTTACTAATACTCCAATCCCCAACATCAAAAGCCGTAACCCTAATACTATTATTCGCGTATACTATTGTTCTTTGCCGAGCATTACGTGACTTACTTTCATTTTGCCATTTTTGCGATAAATTATGAAGCGCTAACCGCGCGTTGGATATAGGTATCCCCGGAGTAAAATCTACGACTTCATCTACTTTCAAACTGCGAAGCTGCAAAACTGCGACATGACTGTTGATAGACATTTTATGTTGCATTTCAATATAAACTTTTCGCAATAACCGCGCGTAATCAGAATAAAGAGCAATACCAAATCTTTCAAAAGCTACAAATAAATTCTCAATTTCCGCCAACTTATCTGTTAATCGTTTAGACGTGCGTAAACGATATGGCTGTGCTAAATTCTCAAACGCTTCCTCCGAAAGCACACCGGCGCCATAAGCAAAGAGAGCATATTCCAAAATATGTGTAAGAACTTTTAAATAAACAACCGCGGCTCTAACATTTTGGTCAAACAATGGCGCGCGCGATAATAACAATGTATTAATATACAATTGATCATCTAATTCATCGTAAACAACAAGATTTCTTCCTAACTGCGCAAATTTAAAAAGTTTTAAGTCGCTAACAGAATTGCCTTGTTTAAGATGCAAAGCTCTCATCGCTCGGGTGAGGAATTCCATCTGCCCTTGTTCATTGCTCTTCTGATATTTACGACCAAATGGCATTACCAATTCCCCGGGGAAAAGAACACGCGTATAAAGCGCGGATGAGGCGACTTGCGACACCTGTTTAAGAATTTTACGAACATCATTCTCTGAAATATCTGTAGAAAATTCCAACATTAACACAACTTTGACAAATTTCTTGTGCTGATTAATCGACACGACCTTAATTTCTTTAATATTAATCCGAGAATCAAGCTCCCACAGAGAACGTAAAAGCGCGTTCAAAGATCCAACTCGATTTGATATCTTAACTTCAAAATCCATCAAAAGATTATTACTAGTGGATTCACCCACGCGAACATCGGGAATACGTCCGATTGCTTCTATCACCGTTGCTAAAACAGTATGATCCAGATCACCATCGAGAAAGAATCGCACTTTAAAACCGTCTTCGTAACTTGCTTCAAAAGCATGAATATCTAATTGATTGGCAGATAAAATAGACGTAATCGGCATCAAGATGCCCGGTCGGTCATAGGAACCACTTACCGTCAAAACCCATTCCTGAACATCTACAAACGGAGCTGTCGCATTTGCTTGACGACGGGTCCATTGCCTAGAAAATTTACTCCGTAAACCTGAAACACTCAACTTTTCATGAATAACTTTCGCTTCAACAAGGCCTCTCCCAACAGCTTCAAAGAAAAGTTTTAAATTTCTGTTATATTTAAACGGCAACTCCGGAAAGATTCCTAAAATGGATTCGAGGCGTAAATCTTTGCTTCGATCTCCAACCCAACTAATAACTTTTTGTTCAACCAAAAGCATGCGTCCAGCAAACTCCAATATTTCACCTAAATCCTCAAGATTGATAAGGCCCAAAGCAAAAGCCAGATAAAGTTCTTCTAAAGTCTCATCTGTTTTAAGCATCAAGGTATCGCTCCACTCCTTGAGAACTCTAATTTTTTGTCCATTACGGAATCGATCAGCAGCTAGCTCTAAAGCAGCTTTACCGCTATCGCTTTGTCTTTTTCTTTTTTCATTATCCCAAAACACAATACGAGCCATGAGCTTCGCTCGAAGCGTTGTCGAATTATGCATAATCTTTGACCAATTGATTACACCGAACTTGCGTGGGAAGTAAAGCGTATTTCCTGTTTTTAAAAATTTATTATCCCCAAAACGTTGCAAAGCCCCGGAAGCATGAACGCGACCTTCCTCAACAGACAATTCAACAAAATACGCACCGCTATATTCACCATTTAATCGATCAATACGCCAATATGCAGCCGCATCCGCGGGAATCGCGCCATAATCAAGAATAAGAGGATAAATAAATTTTTCATTTTCACTAATCACGTTGCTTAAGCCAAATCCATAACGCGGCGAGTATGAATGTACGGTTGGGTTGTAAATAAGTACCACAATTTTGCCATCAAAATACTGTCTCAAATGGACAAAATCATGCGCCAGATCATCAGTCGGAATAGAGTGCGGAAATTTATCAAATCTCTGATTTTTTAACGCGGGATCTTTATGTGCCGAAAATTCAAAATGCGCAATCCCCTGACCCATAATATAAATTTCATAGCTAAAACTGTTCATAACAATAATATCAAATGGCCGATTTTCATCATCACGCATGGGGAATTGCCAACCTTCATATCCAAACCGTCTTTGAAAATCAAGATCATGATAGTACAAGCCCGGGGCGCTGCGCACTTGCTTGCGGCCAACATTATTCTTCGTCAAATTAGATAGTAAACTATTGATCTGTTCTAACACTTGCTCATCTTCAACAACAATCATGATCCCAAATAAATCTTTAATTTCAGATAAAGTTAAATGACGGCGAGTTAATTTATTGGCTAAAGACGCATGAGTTTTTAAGCGGTTATGATAACTGACGCTCTCCTGAGAAACACCATTGTCTTTTAAATACTTGCGCATCTTACGCATAATATGCTCGATATATCTTTCCTGTTGCTTTTGCGTAAATCCATGTGTTAACTCACGAATAGCCGCGACAGTACGATGATATTCTTCGGGAGCAACTACTGCAAAAGCCGTATCTTGCAAAATACGCGCAATACTGGGAATTCTAAAATAATTCGCTAAAGTTACATAAATATGAGTAGCTTTTCTGGCGTAATATTGCCTTTCTGTAATCGTCATAGCCACAGAACTTTCAAGTGTCGCCAACATTTCAGCGAAGCCAAATAATAATCCTTGCGAATCATTAATATTCATTACAAACCATGTCATCCATGTTGCCAAAGCCCGGCTATGCAATAAGTTGCCATCCTTATCCATTCTCGGGAAATATATAAGTTTACGAATTTTATCAAAATGTTGGGCTTGCTCTGATAGATGATGTAACGAATAAGGGAATTTGATCACACTGTGAATATCAAATAACCACGCTGCGGCAAGAGTTTCTTCACGCACGGCAGTTGCTTTACTCGCACCCCATTCGTTTAATAAATCGACAACCCTTTGCGTATATACAAACTTGCTCGCGGCAAGGTGCTGGCGCGCGAATTCTTTTGCTTCTTCGACAATAACGGAACTCGACGATTGATTTCGACGATCAACTTCCTTATTAAGAATATTCTGTAAAGCAGTTAAATAATCTGCCCAATCTCTAGGATTTATCGTTCGTGAAAATTCTGGATATTCTTCATTATCACTTGCAACTTCATAAAGTGCGGCCGACATTCTAAAATCCGAAGAAACCCAATCTTGTCTTGTTGTAAATTCCGCCCAACGATTAAGAACAGGTTGATCCAAGTTTTGGAAAAATCCTGCCCAAAATAACTTAACCATATCAAACTGGCTTGGAAGTTTGATTTGCGGTGCATAATAACTCAACTTTTTGTTCGCTTGATTTATTGCTAAAAGCGCTAACTTAATCTGGGTTATTAGGCTTGAATTATTTGTTCTAAATCCACCTAATTCATTTTCAGCTTCCCGCGTTTCTTCCCGATCAGATATCAATCCGCTGACCGTCAAATCCTGACCATGAAATGTCTCAAGATATAAGGCGTGATTATGCATAAGCGCGATTTGACGCGCCACCTGCGCCCCGAAGTATAAAAATAATTCCTGCGTAGTACGAATAACAGGCTCGCCAATTGACTGCAGCGCGCGCGACAAATAATGAATCAATACTTCTAAATACGGATCGTTTTCTGCAATTTGTAAAATCTTGGATAAACGATACGGCGTGTGAGTTAAATTAAAAACTAATACAGGAGGATTATCACTATCCCATCCTTGCTCGCGAATCGAATCAAAGCGACCATTAGCATGATTTGGCAAAGTTTTTAAATCCCGATAACCAAGATTACGCATAAACGCCCGACGTTCTTTTTGGGTAAGCATATTCCAAGAACGCCCAGATAAACGTTCATTTCTTAAAACTAAACCTTCATAATCACGTCCCCCCAAGCTCTTTTTATATGACAAATCTTCCTCATATTCATTTTGACCAGAACCCTTGACGCCAACCCAGAATAATTTATTACCAATTAAATGCAAATAATATGCCTGACGACCATTAGCCACAAATCGATACATATTATTAATAAATTCTTGACGAGCCCGATAATCAACAAACATCACCTGAACAGGAATTCCAGCCTTCAATTTCTTTGCCGCCATCGCAACAGTTGCAATCTTAAAGGAAGTTATATTGTCTATAAATTGCGTTCCACCTATCAACTCTAATGCTTCACGATCAACACCAACAAGCGGACCAACCTGCTCATTTTTTTCTGTCAAAATTTGATGAAATACTGGCCGTAAGGAACGATCCCAATACAAAAGCATCTTTAATTCTTTATTAAACAATTTTTCTAAAACAATGTACTCTTTTACACCTATATAAGCTGCTAGATATGAATTAGCTTTATTTAACAAATTATTCCGGAAATGAATTTGCGGGGTAATATGATCCGTAACTTCATCTGGCACGAGTAAAGCAATAAGATTTTGCGCGAGATCTTCAAGGGCGATAAGGTAAGAATTAAAATTGGATTGTTTATTTGTTGCGAGGAGGATCCAAGGCTGACCATCAACTTCGGTCAAAACTGCAAAACCGCTTGTCAACGGACCCGCACGCAAATGTCCTGCGGCAATTGTTTCCTGTAACAATTGCAATCTTTGTCTTTGACCAATTCTCGTCAAAAATTCATAAACTTCTTTCATGGCAACACTATCCTCATATCTCATGACCCACGGCGAAGCATCCAATTTACCACCATGAATCAATTGCTTGGCTTCATTCACAACGGCCGCGATAGCAAAACCTGCACGCGGCAAGGCATGTTCTTTAATCGGGCTAGAACTTTGATTCTGACTCATATCATCATCCTGACCCATTTGTTTTTGTACCGCTTCAATTGTGTTATTTAACTGCCACTTTGTCTCAACTTGTTGCGGCGAAACTAATGAATAAAAACCACTCCCATTCCATCGTTTTTGCTTATATGTGCTTTGTAAAATATGATTCAATACCGGTCGCGCGTCGCGACCATTAGAACCCATAAGTCCAATCACCTTAACAAGCCGTTCTTGCGCCTGATAGGAATGTTCATTCTGTAATTCAGCAATAATAAGAGATAAAGCAATCGAGCCGTTGAGAGCAAGAGCACGGCTTAACCAAGCGCGTTCAATTTCGGAAGATTCCGCACGAAGGAAGAATGCTAACACTGCTTTTTGTACATCCTCATTACCTGATGCTAAAACTTTAGAAACATTGCGCAAGAGATCTTCTTGCCACAAAATATCTTGTGTTTCTTTTAATGTGTTAACTGAATAATTAGTATCTTGAATCTCGCTCCTAATTGAATCTATTTCCTTCATGAATTGAATTTGTTCTCTGACTTCAATAATTCTGCTGTAATGTTGTAAAGTTTTTAGCAAAAATTCTGTCTGGTTCTGTAGCGCAACACTCTCTAGAGATTTAGCCCCTAATATACTCGCGATAATTGCAAAAAGTTCTTGTCCCGGATGCAAGTAAGATTCACTAACACTTGTAGACGCGACAGTGTCAATACTCAGATTCTTATTTGCGGCAAAAATGCCAGTAGCGTTTGGTTTTATTTCTGGCGCAGGTTGTGGATGAGGCTGTTGATCAAACTGTGGCTTAGGCTGCTTTGGTTGTGGAACAGGTTGATTCTCCAGCTTTTCGAGTTCATTTTCAAAATGCTTAATCCAGAGAGGAAGATCTTTCTTAATTTGAGGATATTTCACGGCAAGTCCTACACTATTTAAAATAGTACCCAAAACACGCAATGTTTCAATAACTATAATCTGGAGCCTTTGATTTTGTTCCTGAGTTTCAAATTGAAGCTGCGCGCTAAAATAATCATAAAAGAACTGCTCAAGCGCGAAAACTATGTCTGCCATCAAATGCGCGTCACTTCTCACGGCTTCACTATGAATGAAAATAACGCCACGCGGCTGACCAAGAAATCCATCTGAAACATACAATGAATGATTCAACACCGAAGGATGCTCAAGCGGCAAATTAAATAATAGTCGCAAGTTATTGCGTATAGCAACTTGAAATCTTGAACTCAACACAATCTCACGTTCAACAGGGTTAAGATTTACAACGATAATTTGAAATAATTTGACAAGTCTTCTTGGATCAACAACAACTGTTTTATTTTCATCGATCGTGGAATCTTTCGCGGCAAAACCAATAATAGCACCAAGAAAATCTCGTCGCGTAATCGCGCTGGAAGCGACAGGATATTGTGCAATAGCAGAATTCGCGTCAATTGTAATTTTGCTGACTTCAACCTGACCCGAGACAAATACCTGATAACGCAAAGGCTCTGTCTTTGTTGCATCGCGCCAAAAGACAAGAACCCGATCTCCGTCGACTTGAATATTAATTTTATTGGACAAAGTAACAGCACTAGGTTCATCCCAACGATGATTTCTTAAAACCGCAGCCGGCCTAATAAGGCGCACCGTACTATCCACTTTATTAATTTCAAATTCGGCGGACCACAATCCATCTTCTTCCCAAATACGAATATCAAACGCTCCATGCCGCAACCAATCAAATTGTGTAAACAAACCACTTTGCTGGTCATTCTTGTATCTGGAATCGATGCTATATACTGCATTTGGAGCAATATATTTATAAACCATCCGCATCAAACCATAATTTCTTGTATTGTGTATTTCAACCATCGAAAATGAATTTTGCCGTGCAAAATTAACTAAATATGCAAATATCGTACGACCCATGCCCTGTAAATTATAACTATAAGAAGTCGCACTAAAAGCAATATAAAGTACGTCAATTTGATCTTCTACAAGACTCAACACCAGATTGCTGTCTGTAATCACGTTCCCATTAAGCCAGAGGCCAAAACTTACTTCCTGTGAATCATCCTTTTTATAAACAGCATCCAGATTCTGTTTAAGAGTAAATGGCTGGCCATTAACAATGTTAACCAATTTAATTTTTTGCGGTAGAATGTCTTCGTGCCAATTTCGCTGAATCGGAGATGAAGCACGAGTCTTACCTTGTTTGTCTTCAACCACCTTAATCATGATACGTTCAAAATTTGAACGAATTAATCCACGAGCCGCAATTTTATTAGCATTAATATCACCCTCGTAAGAAATATACGAAACACCGACTCTCTCAGCTAACCCCTTGAGTAACCATTGCGCTACGACCAACCGACCCGTCGACTTCCAAGTTTCACCCCCCAATAGACGCTCAACCCGGCCTAAAATCATTTCATGAGATGGAAAAGCCGTAGCATAATTTACTGCCTGCCCCCAGATTGAAATTCCACTGCCAAAAAGCATATAAAAATTTGTATTAGTTTCTCCCTCATGATTAAACCAGACGTCAAAGGTGCGAACGCCATAAACTCCAAATTCATTTAATTTTTCGCTTAAAAATTGACCCTCAGAAGTCTGTTCAAGATTAAGTTCAACTGAACTCATTAAAGGATTCTTTGTAATTACAAAAATATCGATATCTTCGCCATAAGGCATTTGCGTCTCAGCTGGATAACTTGACCAAAATTCAACTAAACTGCCACCAATCGTGATATTTTGAATTTCAATATCTTGGAAATGCCGCTGCAAAATAATTGGTAAATATTCTTGTAAAATGATAAGAACGTGTAGCAAATGATTTCTTTTAATCTCATGAACTGACTGCCAAACATAATGACCAGTTTTTAAATGTCTTACCAAATCTTCAGAAGATAAAATTTTCTCATCTGATAATTGTGCTGTCATCAAATTTATGGCTTGATAAATATCTGGCACCATTATCATTTTTGCTTCTTCAAAAGTAATAGAAAAACCCTTACCCGCAGCCGCGCTGGAAGCGACAGGATATTGTGAAATCGCTGTCGGCACATAAATCACGATTTCCTGAACATTATCCTCCGAAAGATAAACCTGATAATTAAGGGGCTTTTTACCACGAGGATTACGCCAATCCACAAGAAGAACGTCACCCTTAATCTGAATAATAATGCGTTTTAAAAGACGATCCGCAATCGAATTTGTCTCCCAACGATTATTGGCGTAGATTGCACTCGGCCGAGCAAGCACCACCTGATTATCTTCTTTATTAATATAAAAATTACCAGACCATACTCCATGCACGTCGTCAATAATACGAACATCAAGAATTCCTTGTCGCAACCAATCCTTCTCGGCAAATAAATATTGACGAACTTGGGATTTACGCTGCCTTACATGATATTTAGCATCCGGAGCAATATGCTTATAAACCATATGCATCAATCCATAATTTTTTGTATTGTATATCGAAAGGTGTAAAACTCCGTGCTGACGGGCAAAATCAACAAGATAGGCAAGTATGGTACGACCCATGCCTTGCAAGTTATGCTGATAGGATACTCTTCCAAGATAAATCTCCGTCACGGCAATGAGCTCTGGCTTAAGCTGTATGACCAAGAGGCTTCCCATAATCTCTTTCCCATTTACGACAATACGATAATGGACCTCCTGTAAATTTTCCCGACTAAATAAATCAAATTGCTTCAGTGTAAATAGCTTTTGATTTGCGACATTGGTCAGAACAATTTCGTGTGGCAAAATAGATTCATGCCAGCTTCTTGGAACTAGTGCGGAAGAGGCAGTTATGATTGAAGATGAGCTTCTCGCCAAGTTGGCAATCGCAGGAAGAATAATATAATGCCCACCTTTGCCCATATCGCCTAATATCAAAGCCTTCTCTGTAAAATACCCGTCAGAATAACTTTTGACTCTGGTCGCGCCTGTAGCATTTTTTACAACACGATAAAGATGAATATCACTTTCTGATCCCACCGCATAATAAACACCCACTAATTTAAGATAGACATTTAATCCTTGTTGGCCAAATACCAAAAGATCTCTCTTTGCTACTTCCGCCTTAACCGCTTGATATCGCTGCGCATCCTGCCACTGGCCAATATTAAAGACCATCAAGTCATGCCACTTTAATTTCATGAGAAAAACGCGAGCCTGAGCGTGAGTAATATTAAATATCTCGGACAATTGTGTGATGCTATAAAATGGAATAACTTTTGCGGTTGTCTTGCCGGCTGTCTGCGCAACTTTTGAAATCCTGTTAAAATGTGCGAACGGTTCTTGAATATAAAAGCGCCCATCTCGTCTTAATTCTGTTATCTTTTTAACTAAGCGTTCACGAGAAGCAAGCGGAAGCTCAACCATCAGTTGACCCAAACGCAATTCAGTGGCAATAGCCGCTAAATATGGTTCGGCAACCTGTTCAACCATAACATGAAGATCATTGTCAAGAATTGTGCGCATCCATTCACGAAATTCATAAAATTCTTGAACTAAAACCGCAAATTCTTCAATTTGATTCGCCGCGAGCAATTCGAGCACCTGCTTGCCATAAATAATTCTTTGCTCAAGATCAATTAATTTGTCTTCAACATAAGCCAACAAATGCTGCACTTGTTGCTGCGTCATAGCATCGGTCAACGCGCTGGAAGCAGTCTTTCTTCCCATCAAACTATGTAATTCGCGAGGAAGCAATTTACCAAACGCGGCATCTCCGGGAAGAACAATTTTCACACTCGGCAAGAAAGGTTGTTGTCTACCTTGAAAGATTGCGGTAATCTTTAAAATTTCTTCAACCGTTGGCGTTTGAATAACTTCAATCTTGTAACTTTCGCCTATATCATTACGAAACTCAAATGGCATGAAGCCTCTTCTAAACGGCATACGGCTTTCAACATACTTTTGCAATGGTAAATACTGAGGCGCTGTTACTTCACCGCGTCCGCCACTATTTTCCACATTGACAGCTTCGCGAATCGCCTGAACAAAAATCTGCAAAGCCTGTTGATCAGCATACAATTGACGCGTGACATTATCTTCTAATTCAATTTCAATCGAAGCAAATATGCCAACAATGTCCCTTTCACTAAGTCCGCTTATAACAGCGCCATATGTTAATGCATAAGCAATTTCCATTTGTGTTGCAACAAACAAATAATTTGATTGTTCCGATGCTTTAGGATCAAAATCAATCACATGCTTGCCATCAAACAAGCCAGCAAAGCGAGCATTAGTGTGCCCCATAAAATTATTCAAATCTCTAACCGGACTATAATCATCGGTCAAATCTGATAATTTTGCCTGAAAGACACGATTATCCCATCCGCTATTCGCATGCATCAAAAGCGTAATTGCAGAATGAATTTTATTTTGTGCCAAAAGGCCGTAGTACTGAGTCTGTATGAGAAGCAATGCCGACTTATATTTGCGAACCATTTCATCTTGGCTCATCATTCCCTGCAAATTATCAGTCAGATAAGCGAAGACTTCGATATCTGTTTCATATCTGACCTCGCCGGTCTGTTCATTAGCCTGCACATTGGTTATGCGCCCAAAAGAATACTTTGCAATGGCTTTGATTCCTGAATATTCGGCATCAAATCCGTCACGGCCCGTAATTCCCCTGCTAGATCGATCAAAATATTTACTAATAACAAATCGTGGACGATACGTCGCATCCGCATTGGTTGGCTTAGGTAATAAATGAACAAACTTATACGTTCCAAATTGAAAATCCATAGATTGTAGGAACAAATCAATTCCATTTTGTAACGACGATTCAGTAAAGAATTGATTCACGAAAGCGTCAATCAATCTTTTCGCGTTTACTTCCGATTGATGCGCTCCAACATATGCCGCCAAACGTATCGCCATATTAAAGGCCATCCCTTGACCACGTAACCGTTGTCTCACATCAATAAGCCATATATAAGGCATTGCTAAATTACGCGCTTTTTGAGCATATGCCGGATTTTCCATATTAGACAAAAGCAAATTTAAGGCCTTTTCCAAAACAACATGTGAACCAAGTTCAACAGAATTCAAAGGCGATATTTGTGTTATCCTAAAATTGCTCAAATTAATATATTCTGGTCGTGTCTCGGCAATCATTCTCCGCACACCTAATTCTGAATTGTCTAAAACCATAATCTTAGAAACTAAGTCAAGAATTTCATCAGAAACATCGTAATTATTGCGCTTCTTAATCCTTTGCAAAACAAGTTTAACAATAAAGCGTGGATCTTTTTTGTTTAAGATATATGTTAAAAGTCCTATGACTAAACTTTCGGCGTCTGCTTGATAATTCACAAGAGCACTTTCTAAAGAAAGGTATTCATAAGGGTTGCTTACGTTGTAGGGTATCCCGTGTATCTTGTCCGCCGGTTTATAATGTTGCTGTGTGTACATATATTCTTCCCACAAATCTTTGATTTCAGAATCATTAGCTTTTAATCGCATTAAAGCAATCTTTGCGTGACCGACAACATAATTGTAACTAGCAAGAAGAATGCCTAATTTAGGACCAAATCTTCCTTCGTGAAGCATATAAATAATCGTCAGCGCGACATTGATGCCCACAAGCAAAGCCCCCAAAACAACCACATATGCTGCTCCATTACTAATACTAATAAGCAAAATAGGTAGGACAATAAAAACAGATGCACTATATGCAACTCGCACCCAAGAAAACACCGATGTCAATGTTGCTGAAAAGACCGCTTTGCTTCTTAATGTGTTTTGAATCACTCCTTGACCAAATTGATCGCGGTAAATTCGCTTGATTGAATTAATATCAATTTTAATTATTTTTCCCTCATCTGTCTGAATCATAACCCCGCTGGAGGCGGATGAATTTTCTTTATTTTGTAAATCAAGCGCGTCTTGAACACGCCAAAGGGCTGCGCTCAACCGGAGATTAAACCACTTTCTTTGTAATAAAGTTTGCTCTGGATTTTCTTGAGCATATTGCTTAATTAATTCTGCGGATTGATGCTTAATGGCAAAACCATTTTCTTCAATAACTTTTGCTATTAAAATCGCCGCGGCATAGCTAATCTTTGAATAATTACGATGCGCGACAAAACTATCATTACTAAGAACCAAGCCGCGAACGGCAACGTCAATAATACTTTGATAATATTCCGGTGAACCGACTTTTATACCCAAGATTTGCCATGCACGCTCAATCGAATTCTCTTGCGTCGCGAATATTAATGCATTCTCAACCGCGAGCATAATTAATGCTTGCTTTATACTTCTTGTCTGTTGCAACTGATCTCTAGAGATGCTGGTTTCTGGTCGATAATTTAGATTAATTATTTTATAGTCAATTTCGCCTACAATATCTAAATTGACTGCAAAGCGAGTATCTTCCGAGTGAATAAAAACAATAACATCGATATCATGCGGTGTCGTTCCTGCCGCCACAGAACCCAAGGCACTGCCAAACAAATATGCCGATTCAATGCCTTTTAAGCGATACCCTTTTGCTTTTGAGGTGATATTTGTATTAATGATGCCTGCCAGATCAGCCAAAGATATGCGGCGACCAGAAGGTGTATTGATTTCCTCAATGTGTTTAAGCGCGCTAGAAGCAAATGACGAATCAAGAACTTTAAGTTGTTGATAGAGTGATTCTTCAGCTGCCTCAAAAACTTCCCTTGCCGAAAGATATCCATAAACTTCCACCACAAAAGTCGGATCGATACGCTTAACAGTTCTAACAGCCTCGACAACCGACATGTTCTCAACCGCTGAAATTTTTTCCCATGTTCGGTTAACAGAGTAGAAAAGCGCCCAGAGAAAATATATTTTCACACCTTGGTTTTCTTTAGATAAAACATTAACAAAGCTTAAATCATACGGAATAATCTTTGTTTCGAGATAGTCATGGATCACTCCACCGACTTGACGTCCACCTTCGATTTCTCTTCCAAAAATATGACGACTTACAAAAGCAGTATCTCTTGATAAAACATTGCTGATCATATTATGGATGACGTCGCTAACCTTAACCACGACTCCCGTTTGTCCAAGCTCAATTAAACCAGCTTTATACGCCAACAAATTGCTTTGGCGGCTTGCTTCAGCCAGTGTAGATAATCGCGTCTTGATAGCACGCGGGAATACTGGCAAATTAAAATCATTTTCAACACGAACCCAGAATAAATCACGATCTTTAATTCTTGTCAGAACTTGGACATACTGCATAACCAAATCGATATCCAAAGGCATACCAATGCTACTTCTTAAATCCACCAATTGACGACGCAACTCTGCCGTAACAGCACGACGCATGCGTTTTGTAATGTGCAACTTAGAAGAATAGTCAAGGCGCAGTTGATGCATATCTTGATAAGCCAAAAATCCAGATTTTAAATATAAAAAGTATAAAATCGAATCTTCTCGAACATCATGCAAGAATGCAGCTGCAATAATTTCAGGATTCTTAATACCAAACCAATTACCAACAATCAAAACAACCCCAAGAATATGTACCAAATAATCGGACTTCACTTCATCCTTGCGAATTTGACCAATATGATGAATTCGAGCAATATTAAATAAACCCTGTATAAATTTAACTTGCTGATTTGAATCTAAGCCAATCAAAGAACCTTGTAACCCAAATAAATCATACGGACCAACCGGGAATTCACCTTCCACATTGGCCATCAATTCTTGAATTTGTTCCTCAAATGTCATACCGGCAGATAATGCAAATTCTTTATTTTGTCGTTCAGCGATATGGACAAATGAATCTAAAGCGGATCGTTTTTCTTGCATAATTGAGTAGATTTTATATAAAACCGCACCCGCAATTACGAACAAGAAAATACCAATGTCAATCAGCCCAGCATATGTTAATAATCCAACAGCTACCAAACCCAAAAGCTGCGCAACACGAACAACTCGCGGCATAAGCACAAACACAAGCATTGAGCCGGCAACAAAACGCTTACCAAGTGATACCTTTTGATCACTAAAGACACTGTATAACGCTTTTACTTTCCACGAGCGACTGTCATCTTTGATGGACGAGGAAGCAGACAAAACCTGTGTTTGATTTACCAACATCGTTTCTTTAACAATTGCAGAAGAGCTTTCATCTTCACCTGCGTCAACTACTGTTTCGATTGGTTGCATCGTTTTCTGAAGTACTTCCCAGAAATGTTGAATTTCTTTTATCATCGTGATACTGTTTCCCTCCATAGCACGTCTCATCCCTATGGCGGCTAACATAAGCTCTGTTTGCTCTTCGGATGTAGCGGGAATCGTGTAATAAATCAAGCGCTTCATGTTGCCCTGATCATCCCATGTGAATATCCCCTCAAGATCTTGGAAAACATTTTGATGCCAAAGTTTCCATTTTGCAAAATGCTGATGAGCTAGAAGCTGTGAAAAAACATCTTTCCAACTCGGCCATCGATAAGGGTCAAGCGGATTTTGATCAATACCTAATTTAACTGCAAAATCTTGAGTAGCTGCTAACTTCAAAATCTTTTCCAAATCACTTTCTTCTTCCTTCTTGTTTTTAATTTTATGAACATGGACCATCCCAATACGATTATCTTCAAAAGAAGTTCCATCTTTATTAACACCGCGAACAATATATTGGTTGCGCTGCAACACTTCGCGATACACATCAGCGGAAACTATGGTTTGCCCCGGCAAAAAGAGCGCGCTAATTTCAAGAGGTAAGGCTTTATAAGACATGTTTACTTCCACACCTTTTTCATCAACAATAAAATCGTCTCCTGTGCTAAAGAGACCGCCAACATCGCCAGAATTCTTTACCAAATCCCGGATAATTTCTTCCGTAATCACTTCTTGTCCAGCGGTGAAATTTGCAACAATCTTTTGACGATCGCGCAAATAAGGAATAATGCCAAACAATCCCAGACCATGCCATGAGGAGATATCATTAATCGGCACACTGTAAGTGCGATAAGAGATAATATTGTCCCCTTCAGGTAATTCGCGTAATTTGAATGTGATATAAATCGCCCCATTATCATAAAATCTTAAGGTTGCCTCAGCTAATCCACTGAAAACACCGGGGAAGCTTCTGCTGTCTGCCGCATTAAATCCTATCCAGTGCTTTGGAATTGCGATTCGATCAAATGACGCGTTTTCCGACTGTGGTTGGCTGGCATACATTATTGCTAACGGTTCCAAGATCGTTCTTTCTTCCTGCTGCATCACTCCAGCATAAAGAACTGGATTAATATCATCTTCATCCCACTGCGCGTTTTCTTTAAGAGCTTTGATTTCTAAATATCTCTTATGGATATCTTCAGCTTTTTTATAGTTCTCATTGGCACTGCCACGACTGTCGAGTTTATTGTGACTTTCCCAAATAGCGGAAGCAATGCGCAATAGCAACATGTTGTGATTACTCCCATAGTATTCATCCCATTCTTCAACGTCGTGATATGTGATTTGTCCAAATCGATTCATATGTCTTAGAAGCCAAGTAAAAACATCACCGATTTGTTCTGTTTCATAAATTTCAACAAGATTTGTGCTTTCAATCGGCGTTGGCTTAACGGATTCTTCGAGGGAACTCGAGGCAGTAGAATTCTTCTTTGCCGCAGCTTGAGCGGCATTATAAACACGATCGTACGCAGTAATCTTCTCATCACTCCAGCCGCCTGGAAATTCCATGGCTTTTCGAACTTCAGAAATCCACCATTCTGTGTCATTAAGATAACGGTCGAATGCTAAAGCAAAAGCTCCTGCTAATTCACGAGCGGTATTCTGCATACTTTCTTTAGAGTTATAATTAAATGGTGAAACTCCAAATTCTTCCGGTGTTCCCCCTAATTTCACAAAGTCATATAAGCCACCCGTCTTGGTTAAAATTGTGACCAATCCAATAAGTGCGGCTTGAATATTAGAAATTCCACCCGGCTCCCATGCTGACGGCATAAAGAACACATCCATACCAGAGCGAATTTGATTAGCCAAAGCTTTGTCAAAAAGTTCAACAAGCATCACTTGGCCGAAGTATTTCTCACTTCTTGCCAATTGACGCAATTGTTTAGCAGTATTCTCGCCATCCGTGTCACCCGGAGACGCCATGAAAACCAAACGAATCTTTTCGCCATTTTCGCCACGCATAGCCAAAATACTTTCGATCAATGTCGTACCTTGTCCATCAACAGTTTCAAAAAGAATCGAGTATCCTTTTTGCATAACTAATCGAGAAACCGCGACAACGAACATATCTTTTTCCATACCTTCTTGATTCAATGAACCAAAGATTTTTTCTTTATTCTTAGGATCATGACTTAAAGCTTCGAGCAACGCTAAAGTCGCGCGGAGATTTTGAAATCTCTTTTCAACCAAATCCGCATCTTGAGAGGTAAATCGCGTGAAGCTCAAATCCCCAACAGTCACATCTAAATCCTGCATATAGTCTGGTCTGTTCGTGTCTAAGTTAATACCATTTGGTACATACGTTAACGCGCCCTGTTTAAATCGATCAGCCATCAAGCCATGTAAACCAACACCTAAGTTTTCTGTCATAACTTCATGCATATAACCTTCGCTTACCGAAACAATCTGCTTCGCAAATCCTAAACCACCCTTAAGTAAATTATGACGTCCCCAGAATTCTAAACCTTCATGACTCTTTAATAATGCAGAAGGAATATTGCTTAACGTCTGTCCACGTCTATTTTCAGTAACGAGATCGACATAAGCCAAATTGTTGCGATAACGAATCTGATCAACCGTCAATATTCCAAAATTTAATAAACGAACCAACAACGGATCATTCGTTGTCACTGATTCTTGATTAGCAAATACACCTTGATACGATAAATTGTGAGTAATGATAACGGTACCGGTCTCACCTAAGAACAAATTAAATTGTCCATCATGGCGATAAAGTTTTTCCATATAAACAGGTCCAAAACCGGTTTGCCAATCATTAAAGTGCAAGATGTCAACCTTAATCCCTAAAGCAACCGCAATATAAAATGGTGCCTTTGCTAATAAAATGGCTTCAATATATCCATAAAGACTGTCGGTATATCGGCTACGAACAACTTGCGAGTACCGATTCGCATCAAGATCTTTTTCCGCCGGATACAATGATGGTTGAAGCAATGTCTGTAAAATCTTATCGGTCGGATAAAAGCGTAAATATCGAACACCGTTGACATCATTTTGTGTCACATTCATTGTCAACTGACCACTTCCCATCGGAACGGTAATCGACGTTAGGACAATCCCTTGTGGCATCACAGGTTTTACGACCGGTGAATATTCAGCCTGATAACCCGGATTAATGACAAAGACCATATATCCAGCTTTTTCGAGAGCTTCAGCATATTCACGAATATAATCACCTTGACCACCCTTCATCGAAACACCCTCAGCAGCGACTAAAAACACAACTTTCTTACCGGCCGCCCGAACAGCGACAACCTGATTTTGTATATCCTCAATCAAAATCTTTGACTGTTCATCATGGCCTAATTGACGAACATAAACATGACCATTACCATATGGCAGTTCTGCCCAAACTTGACGATTTCCAAATCCTTCAAAAGCCACTGTAAATTCAAAATCATCACGAGCTTCAACACGAATCGCATAAACCGCGCGACCATTTTCAGTGTTTCTAACCCAGTTCATCGGTTCATCTCGCCATTGACCTGTACGATTCGAACGCAAAATCACATGACGTTGTTCACCCATACCACGCGCGGCTTTATCATCAGTCGCGTAAGCGACTCCCTCAATATTAACCTGTTGACCTGCAGCAACGTGATGAACGCGTTCGGCCAAAAACCCACCATTTTGAACCATTTTCTTGAAATTAAATTCCGAATAAGATTCTTCCTGAATGCGGATATTAGCCAAAGCCCAATCTTGAGCATGCTGACCCGTCGAACTCATACTTTCAACATGTCTAATATTTACAGTGCTATCAAAAATATTTTTGGATAAATTAAATCGATGATCCCATTCATCCACAGCGCACATACCGGCAACACTAACACTATTATTCAAAACAAATTGTTTAATCGCTTCTAAATCCCAATCTTGAACTTTCTGCGCGACTGGTTTATGCACAAATCGACTTTGATAATGAATTGTTTGAACGCGAACATTTAAGTCATTTAAAACATCCATCATTTCATTTAATATTTCAGCAAATGTCCGCACCTGCATCGCGTTGCGATAAACGTAGGCACCCACCAACGTACCGTCAGCCATAAACCCGCGCAACGCGAGAAATTCACTATCATTGTTATTTGCACTCATTCGTAACATATATACGTCCGCCTGAGTTTGTTCTACCATAACGATCACCCATCCCGCTTTAATGACAAAACTATTAGCTGGATATTGAGCTTGCATGGAGTAGTTGTTATCCCAAACATATTGTTTTGTGAAAGCATCCTTGTAATAATCCGGACGGGCAGATTGAACTGCAGGGATATACGTATACTTCTCTTCTGAATCAATTACACGATAAGAAGCGATTTGACCAATTTCGAGTTCATCTAAAGCCGTCATGGTTTCAAACCATTGATTGACCTGAAGAACATAGTTTAAGGATGCGTTCGGAAGACGGCTGACAAGACGGCTATGAACAGCGGCGCTTTGTCCAACATGAAGAAGATGATCGATTTCGTCGGTAATAATTAATTTGAGGGATTCATAAAGGTGCGGTAAATATGCTGCGCTTTCTTGTTCTTCAATGAATTCTGGTGGCGCGCGTAAAGCACGATACGAAAGGTAAATCTCGCCATGACGAACATAAGCGATTTCGCCAGCGTCACCGTGTAAAATCAACTTGATAATTTTGTGAGTCGATTCGCCAAACCAGACCAATTTATCATTTTGTGTTTGCTGAACAAAAGCATAATTGATAGCATCCGCAAATTCTTTCGCAGGAAAATCTTTCAAATCAGCCGGCAACTTACCCAACTTACTCATGGTCACTTTACCAGTGCTCGGATAAATGCGAACCTTAACATTTAGTTCAACACGCGGCAATCCACGAAGCGCGGCAACATAAAGCGGGAAGCCATCTTGATTAATCGCGCTGGAGGCGGCATTGCTATGACCAGAACCAACAGACTTAATTTGTGTAGCGTAATTATCTAATTGCTTACGGAAAGAATCCACATCCATCGCATTAACGCCGATCGCAGCAATGACATTTGCAGAATGTTGTAGAACTTCTTTAACCGTTCCTTCAAAAATACCGCCGGCAACAATAATCGGCAATTGGGCATTAGCTTGTCTGACCGCTGTGAGGAAGTTTTCTGCAGCATCCGCAGAACTTTTCTTTAATTGACCAAACGGCTTAAATAACACGACATCGACGTCTTTGGCCACAGTATTGGCAACTTCACTTTGAACCATTGTCATATCAAGCGGCAAGTTCAACGTCAATTCAGAGATAATCACGACATTCGCATTATTGCGGCGAATATTAGCAACGATTTCTTTAGTCCAGTTAGAACCGATAAGAATGTTAGCACCTTTGCGATTAGCTTCTAAGGCGCTGACTTCATCATTGACGAAGAACGCGACGATTGCCGTTGCATAATTTACATCTTGACGTAATGATTCCAAAACATCCATACGATCTAACGAAGGAATAATTTGACGATCAAGAAGTTCTTTTGCAAAATTCACAAGAAGCGTGGAATCAAGTGCCGCATAACCTTTACCGCCGGTAGTTGTGTGTAACCCAGCTTCAGCGCGGAAAGATTGTAATACTTCAATCACCTGTTGACGATTATAAACACTAGAAGATACACGATTCTTGACTTGCTCGACACGCTGATCATTTTCCAAAGCCCATTTGACAGTTTCAAGTTCATCACCATTGTTGACCGCAGAGCTGGCAGATGTCGAATTTTTGGTTTGAATATATAACGGTTCATAGCTGCCACGTTTTAGAAGCACCGACGTTTCATGCACTTGTTCCACATCGCCCCACATATCATGATCTTGTGTGCTATAAACAACAACATTAACTGTCTCAACGATACGATCAACTCTGATCATGTCCGGTGTATATGAACCTTGTTGCAAGTTTTGAACATAAGCAATCTCACGCTGCATAATCGCGCCAATTTCATACTTAGAAACAGACTGTAAAGCTTTTTGAAGTTCTTCAGCGCGGATCAAATGAATACCTTTTTCCTCTAAGATTTTACGATATTCGACGGCGTATGGTCGAAAGACCGATTCAGTCGTTTCGTAATATAATGGGTCTTTGCTCGCCATCTCACGTTCACGTGCTGCATCTCTCCTCGCACGGATGTACATGATAAATCCAGCAACCACACCAATAGCAACAAGCACAATTAAAACCATTTGACCGATTGTTAAATAAGCCGCGATAGCGGTGATTGCAGAAGATGATTTGATATCGGTCAAATTCTTAACTTTGCTATCCGTACTTGCGCTAGAAGAATTTTCTTCACCCTTCTTATTTAAGGCTTTGATCTTTTCTTCTTCCTTTTTGATCTTTTCTGCGGCAACCCACTGATTAATTTGTTCCATTTCCTTTTCTGCAGATTTTGAATCTTTTCCAAATGCGGCAAAGAAGAGAAGGCCGGCAATAAGTACAGGAGATAAAATACTCAAAAAGATCAACACTGAAACATTTAAAATCGTCGCTAAAAATACTGCTGGCAAAATCCATGCGGCAATAATACCGCCTGTTACAGCCAAAGTGTATTTCGTATTCTTAACATAACCATTTTCATTTGGACGATTAACACGAGTCTTAGCACCCAAATAAGCGATCTTAATAAAGATGCGGCTGCCCCAAACGCGTTCTTCAACCAATGTGCTATACAAGAAATCACGGAACCCTGTCAATGTCCATTTATTCACAGTCAAAACATTAGTAGCCCCGCTAGTAACCAAGGCAAAAATTGCAACGACCATCAAAACGAAATTGATCAACTGCACTAAAGGATTGTTCCAATTGACAATACCAGTCACCACCATAAAGATGATTGAAGCAAAGAAGACTAAAAGACCTTTCCACCAACCAAACATAGCAAACAAATCCATACCCTTTAAGTGACGACGGGATTCGCCATTTATCGTCCCTGCTTTAATGCCAAACAGACGAGCGAGACCATCAAGCTTAAAGAATGCTAACCAACCATTAAATTTCGAAACAAACGTATTATATGCAAATGTACCCGTCAAGAATGACGTTGACGCAAGCATATAGACTAAGGTAATTGCTGGACCAAACGGTGTCGTACTTAATAAAGCAAAGAACCAGCCGAGTTGACCAAGCATACCGACAAAGCCGTCGAATGGAAATGCTTTCTTAAACTTTGACAACATGATAAAGCCGAAGAGCATCACAATCGGAGCAATAATTAATAATGCTGTCGAAATCCAAAGCGAAGCAAATATATGCAAAATAACAGCGAATATTTCTAAGCCCACCCCAATTCCAAAAACAACTTTACCTGCATTCTCAGTACGATTAACATTCAAACTCAACACCTTGGTATTTTCATAACGGGTCTCAACACTCCATTTACTTAAGTTTGGCTCTTTGGCGGTACGAATAAAGCTAAAACTTTCATTCGATGCATAAAAGACACCCTTAACGAAACTGGCAATAAGATTGACATAGAATGGGAAGCCGGCCATCGTTTCAATCAGAGCCATCCAAATCGCCTTCAAGAAGCTACCCGTCAATCGTAATTGACGTAAGAAGTTATGCAAATTGATCGCTTGCATCAAGAATGTACTGACGCCGGCGAATAAGAGAATCGGCGTTAAAAACGCGAAAGAACTAAATGTCGCGCCAACCGGCAAGAAGATCAAGAGTAAGACAGCATTAATCGCAGTAAAGTAATGAGCAAAGAACCCTAAGTGAGCAAGCTTCACATCGTAACCAATATCTTTATTAGTGAAGACTTCAAATTGCCCACGATCCATCATAAAGCGAGTAACGTTAAAAGCGTAACGGGTTTCAGTAGCGTACAAGGATTCAGCCAAGAGTGAAGGACGGCCCCATTCAAACGTAAGCCAATCTACCTGTGTCGAAAGAACATTCGGATAAGAACGCTGCATAACTAAGAACGCGCCAGAGTCTTCACCCGGAGGTGTTAATAATGTATCGCCAGCCGCCGGTGTGATCAAAGCCTTACCGTAGAACGTTGTCATACCACGACGTGCTCTTTGAACATCAGACGTAAACGTTTCTTGAGAAACTTTGTATAAACGGGTAACAGGGAAAGCCCAATTGCTAGATGCCCAAATGCGCATGTTCGGGTTAACAACAACAATTTCCGGATTGCGGCCAACTAAAGAAGCCCATGATGTTGTATAAATGTTTTGCCCCGGATACACACGCACATGTGCGTCTAAGTTCATGCTACGTCCGTATGTTGCCCAGAGATTGATAACAATATTACTGTTCTTCACACCCAAAACTGGATTATCTTTCGAGCGATCGTAGAACGGTAAGTAGATATCGTTCTTGATCGTTTCACGAATAACATATGTCACGTGCATGGCTTGTTGCCAAGCGGCGATCCAAGCCGTCGGAAGCGTGCCAGTATTACGAGTACGAATGAAATCAACAATATTTTCACGACGGAACTGATCAAAAGTATCCGCAAGCGTAACCAAATCTTTAGCGCTAATCGTTTTTCCTTCACCACTCCAGAGTCCTTGTTCTTTTAAGAACGCAAGAAGGTTGGCAACTAAAGGAACTTGTGATTCGGCAAAGAAACCGGCAAATGGTCCTTCTTCTAATTTATATTGTCCATCATTTGTTTTACCCATCAATTGACCCCAGAGTAAACCTTCACTGAATATGCCACGAACTTTTTCATTGGCTAATGCGCGATACATTTCATATCCTTGCATAAAGACTTCGCGAACGGCGACATCACGAACTTGTACGGCACCTTCCGCATAAGCAGCGGTCAATGTCCGATACTTAGCTAAAACGTCATTTAATGCTCTAGCGTATTCGAAATCCGCATTTTCGTTAGCAAGATAAATATGCATTTCATTGATGTTCTTAGCTTGACTACGGGCAACAGAAATGTTAGCCGGACGAACTTCATTCATCAATTCTTCAAGAGCCGTGATGACCATCATAATTTCTTCCTGTGACAACCCTTGCTCAAATAAACGAATCAATTTTTGATTCATATTAGAAAATTCATCAGAGCCCTTGAATTCCTTGATAATCAATTGCAATTTGTCAGCGGATATTCTGCCGGCCAAAAGATTGATTTGATTATTGAATTCTTCCTTAAAACTACGAATCAAATAACCCAAGAGCGTGGTGTTGCTGATATGACGCAAATCTTCACGATTCTTAATCAAATAATCTCTATCGCTTTTATTTAAATCCTTTATACCTGCGACAATTTCAACAACATCCAAATCTGTTTGTTTAGTTCCTTCGATAGATTGATAAGCAGCGGCAACGCGAGCAGCAGCAATAATGAATGCTTTTTCTTCAAGGCTTAAATTGACAGCCTTATTTACTAAAGCATTAAGATCTTCAACGCGGACTATCGATTCCACAATGGTAGTAATATCAGCTTGCTTCTTCTTATACTCAGCCAAAGTAATTCTCATGTTTTTCTTATTACGAGCCAAAATCATACCCATCACAAGATTGATGAGTTTAAACTTATCTGGAATATCAAATGAACCGGATTGCATATCATTTTCAAAAATATGCGCGAAAAGTTCACCGTATGCGGCAACGTGACTGGATGTCGGCTGTAAATGTTCCACAACATCGGTGGCCGGTTTCATCTGGCTTAATGAGAAGAATTGCTGATAAAAGACTTCATAACCTTTTTCGGTATCAGGAAGCATAAACGTAAAGGCATTCGGATTAAGAATGACTTTGACATTCGCATCATAAACTTGCTTGCTGATACGGCCTTCTTCTTTTTCGATTAAAAGCATGCGTAAGAAATAGTTCTCGATGGTTTCACCATTAGGCGTGATCGCGCCATAGCGGGCTTCGATTTCGAGAAATTCTTGATACCATTTCGTATAGAATGCGCCATTCTTAATACCATTCATATCTCTATTTAATGCCTTCAATAACCAGATCGAACGGGCCGTTTTGCTCCATGTCGTAGTATTCAAAAGCAAGTAACTCTTCACAACAGTAAATATATGCATAAAAGTAATTAAGGTCGGAACAAACATAAGCACGAATAATCCAGCTGTGATCGCAAACCCTAATGTGCCAAAATGGATAACAGCAAATTTCCAGAAGACAAAATGGGTAATCCAACCTAAGTACAATGTTGTTGCAGTAAATGTTGCAACCCATAACCATTTTTCAGATGAGAAACGAACCTTACCAGCCAAAAGCGTAGGTAATCCAGCCAAGAACATCATAAAGATATACCCTAAAGCCGCATAACGGGTAGCAACAATAATATATCCGCCGCCCAAAATACCAACCAAAGCTAAAGCGATCACTAACATACGCAAAGCTTTTGAATGAATGGCCCAGAAGTTTTCCAAGCTTCTAAATTTGCCCGGAATCTTCATGACAAAGCGAGCAATCAAAGCACCGAAGAACATCGGACCCAAGATACGGATACCAAACAGATGAATAATGCCGCGCTTATTATTTGTCATTTCATCTGCTTTAGCTGCATATGGAGACTTTTCTGCGCTTAACTTCATCGTTTCTTGTTTAAGCAAGCTTGTAAACGGGATCACTGTTTTTCTAGCGTGATCCAAAATGTCAGAATATCCCAACTTTGTTTTTAAGAAAGCACCGTACAGCTCTTTATGCTTGGCAAGAATTTCTTCTAAACGAACTGTAATCGCTTCGAATTTCTTTTCATTGGAAGCTTTATTGTCGGCACCAAATTCATGATCAAACATCGCAGTAATGACACCATTAAATTGAACCAAACCTTGCTCACCCTTGTTTGCCAAACGGTCAAAAAGATCATGCACGTCAGTATCAACAAGGATCTCATACAAATGAAATTCAGCTTGGGCTTGTTCGAGCGGCGGCTGTGTAACTAATTTCCATAAACCAGCACCAAAATGAAGCGGCGCATACCAATTATTCAAATGGAATAAAGCCTTCCAAAAACGAGCATAAGTGTGAATATGCTCCATAACAAAAGCGGCGTCCTTACCTATAGAAAGATTTTTAGCCGCTTCGCGAACAATAAACAGCGTTAATGGATAGTTGAATGTTGTCCCACCCAATGAATATTCATTGGTTTCGCTCGGAGGAGATTGTAACAATTTCACAAAGATATGTTCAAAAACCGTTGTTGCTTCAACATTCGGAGTTGTCGGATACGGATTATACTTTGCGGTTAAAACTTCGCCAGCTTTAGCGATGCGAGACGGATACAAGGTGAAGAATCTCTTTAATTCGCCAACAACGCTAACAAAGAGCTCATTGATAAATGCAGCATTTTTAATTGTGCTCTTTGAATAAGCATTAAATGTCTTATTAAGAACCTCATCAAAAAGTGTTCTGGCGATGCGAGTCTTAACACTTTCGACAAAGAGTCTCATGCTCGCTCTTTGGCCGTGACGTGCAACATACGCCTGAGCTTGACCAGCAAACACAGCATCGGTTTCATCACCAAAGTATTGTGTATCAATTAAATGCGCCAAAACACGGACAGCTGGTGTTGGCAAGAGCGTGTTTAAATCTTCGCGGATATCTTGACCTGCCGCCAATGCCTGAAGCGTACGATTTTCGACTTCGATAACAAGTGCTTTCAATAACTGTGCCCAACGCAAACTGTCATTATTAATATTGATCTGCAAACGACCATTAATACTTTGCAATTCTTTTTCACTGATTAAATTACGAGTAATAAGTTCCTTTAAGACAATCGCCGGAGAATAACCCTTAGCGGCCGCAACAAAAATTTGAGCTTTCAAGGATTTCTTAAGATTAAACTTCACAGCAACCTCACGTAAGCGCGGATCAATTTCTTTAATATCTTTGAAACTTAAGCGGCCACTAATAACCATTCTAATGACAGCTTTTAATTCTGTGACTGTTAAAATACGCGCCGATCCTAAATATCTAATCAATTCCTTCCGAACTTTATATTTGCTGTCGATATTGATCGTCAAATTAAAGACTGAATTCATCTGACGAATGATGATCAATGCCGTCGCGATGCTGTGTGTCATACCCTTGATCTTCATCAACTGAGCATACGTAGCAAAGTTCGCATTCTTGCGGAAACTAGACTGACGAACGAATTTCATCACCCAAACAACAGCGTACGGCGCGGTAAAGAAGATCGCGATAAGTGCTAAAATTCCAAAGCCCCAAACTGTGCCAGTATTGTATTGACGAGCGCCTTCGTTAAAGATTTCTTTCGGAATCGGTAACCCTTGGCTAACGTAAAGTGTTAAGATTTCGCTACCTTTAGCTTCAAATGCTAAACGAATATCCTTAACGTTGTCGCCGTCTTTCATAAAGCTAAACGGATTATGGATTCCGCCGATCGTGATGGCTCCGATACCGGCACGTTCCAATAACCACGTTGTCGGAGCATTACGAATTTTATCTCCCAGCGTATTGTCATAAACATCCAAATTCGTCGAAGTTCCATCAATACGGGCAAATAAACGACCATTTTTCAAAATACGGATATCCGGAGAAGCCACCGGAGTTGGCGATTGGATATTCTCCTGCAACATCACAAAAATATTCCCGCGAATCTTATCTGGCCAAGCACGAATCGTATACAAGCTATACAATTCTTCTTTAAGCGGGTCACCTTGATTAATACCGAAGAAGTTCTCAAATCCTCGGACCACTTTGTCTTCCAAAGTTAACGGTGTGTTTTCATTAAATAAAGCACGATAAATATCCTTAGCATTGCGCGGTAAGCGAGTTGTCCACATCGGCAAACCGTCACGAGAAGAAATCTTATATTCTTCATCAACACGGAACTCATCAACAACGCCAGTCTTGTAGTTAAAGAGAATCAAGATGTTTTCATTCTTATATTCAAGACCGTCACGATAATCTTCCGTAACATCATAGATATATTGATAAATATTTTTGTCCTGAACAATGCGATGCGTGCGATATACGGTCGCACGAACGATGCGCCCTAACTCTTCGTTGTACGAAGTTTCACCCGAAGCAATACCCGGCGGGACATCAAGAGACTTGCCGTTACGATCAATCGTCGGTTCATATTTCATGAAGCGCCAATCGCCGCTATCAAACTTGACAAAGTCGCGTGATAAAGGATCGCGAGCACCTAAGTAACGGGTAAGAACCGGTGCTAGAATCTGTTCAGTCGCTGGATCAATAATCAAATTACGCTTGATCTTAATTAATTTTTCTTGAGTAAAGACACCCGCATTCTCGCTGCGCAATCTATTCATAGTTGCAGAGGAAAGGTTAATTTCATTCTTGAAGAAATCTTGGACAGTCATTTCGCCATCTTGGTCTGTTTCTTGTTTGAAGATCTGACCAAGATAAGAATACTCATAAGCAACCGTTGAGTTTTGACCAGCCCACACTGTGTTAATGATCGTATTCGGATTCTGATCGCTCGTGATAAAGACGAGAACACGAGCCAAAGGATCTTCTTTAATGCGGAAGAAGAAGCGAGTTCCATCTTCATTGAAAGTAACGCGACCCTTCACGAAGCTGAATTTATCAGCATTAGCTTTATCTCCGGTCAATTCAAGAGCAACCAATTCAAGAGCACCGCGCAATTTTGCGCGAGCATTGGCTTTAAGATTGTCCGCAAAAACCAAATCTTGCATAAGCGCGTCTAAGGCAACGTCTAAATTGCCTGTGGCTTTAAATTCCTTAACGCTATAACCGCGAATGACTTCTTTATCAAGTTTAAAGCTATCGCCTTCTTTAAACGCTAAGTACGTTTGGCGGGTCGTCTTTTTATCATCGATCGTATTTTCATGTTCGATACGGAATTCGATCAGATACCCTTCGCGCTTGACATATTCCGGTAAACGGTCAATTTGAGCGACAACAGTATCTTTGCTTTCATTAACAAGGAAGGAGCGAACAAACTTGTTTTCATGATCACGTTCTTCGGAAATAACGAACTGATCATTATTCATAAATTGCAATTCTTGTGACAATTGATTCAACGTCTGCTTCGTGCGAGATGTTTTTCCAACCACATCATTCGCGTTAACCACGGCTAAAACTTCTCCATTGCGAGTGATGATTTCATAATCGCCTAAAACATTCGTTTGATAATAATAAATCGGACGAACTTCATCTTTGTTGTAACCGATTACGATTTTACCGTAAATCTTCTGATCGCCGGCGTTGACCTTAATCGTCTCATTGGTGTAATACGATTCAAGATATGTTTCACCCTTGGTATCGACACCAAACACACGCTGAATAATACCAATATGATCTTTACGTTCTGTCATCGTGATTTCTTTATTATCAATCGTCACAGCGCCCTGTTGAGTCGTGTAAGCAATCGGCTTAATTACAGCCTGGCTGCCTAATAATTTCTTATTGAATTCTGCTAAGCGATAAATTTCACCACGTTTTTCGTTAAGGACAACTTCGGCTTCCGCGTTTTGTGTTTCATATGGAAGGTAAACACGAACCATCTTGCGATCACCACCATTACCTAAGAGCGTGATCGATTTAGCGGTTTGGCGAATCGCAGCGAAGTTTTCTGTCTTTTCAAATTCTGCGATTGGAACATAGTAAGATGTCTTTTTCTCATCTTTTCCGATGACCAAATAATGTGTCGCTTGTAAAAGATCTAATGTCGCATCTCCAACCGTGTTGTAATCCAAAAGGCCAAGCAATGTTGTGTGCGCATCATCGCTATAAACCGCCGCAGTCATGAGCGGTTTGTAACCGGCGCGTGTGGATTCTTCCTTCTGCGCTTCGTAAATAACCGTGACGAGTTCGGATCTTTCATATTTGCCGCTGGCGTTTAAGTCACGATAATATGGATAACCCATGCCCGGAACTTCTAAATGAACTTCACCCGTGCGCTGTGTCTTGGTGTATAAGTTGGTCAATTGCGTGTCAGTTAAGAAGTCGCCAAACAATTTGTCCTCTTGCAAGATGCGAGCGGCAACTTTTTGACCGTTGATCATTAATGTTCCATTTTCAAAAGCTTTCCCAGTGTCTAAAAGCGTATCAGACAATTTGATCGGCAATGCCCATTGACCAAGATTCGAAATAAAGGCGCCTTCTGTTTGTGGAGCAACAGGGATAGACAAGGAACGTTTTTCCAATCCCATTGGTTGGCGGAAGCTCAACCCAAGATTTTTGTGTAATTGTGAATATTGCGCTTCTAATTCTTTATCGGTAAAGTAAATATTTCCTTGTACCGTCGCGATGCTATTTAAATCAAGTGTATCCTTAACCTTCTTACCTTCGATACCAAGATTAAATTGAGCTTTATCACTTTCTTTAATCGTCACGCCATTGGCAAGAACTAAGTTCAAGACATGAACGTCATATAGCATCTGGGCTTTTTCATTCACACGGCCGAGCAAGTTCGCTTTTAACGTTCCGTCTAAGACGCTTTGATTATTCAACTGACGAATCAAATCAGCAGTCAACGGTGCATATCCAACACCCGGAATCGTGATGTAACCATAATCATTAAGGTATTTGATCAAACGCTCTGTAATCGCGCGGTTCGGTTCAACCACGATTGGAAGTTCGCTGGATTTGCCTTCGCCGAGAAGCTTGCTCTTGGCAGACGTGATGATCATTGTTTCGCCACTGCCTAAAGAGTAAATAATTGGTTGCTTGTTACTGACATCAAATAAGCGAATGTAATAGTTGCCTTCATGTTCAAAGATATTTTCTTCGGCTAATTGGGCAGCCGGAATAAACTTGAGCGGTTCAGCTAACGTAAACTGGGTCTTAATCAAAACTTCACGATCCTGAGCATCGCGAACAACTTCGACAGAAAGATTTGACGGCCATTTTCCGTCTAAATAGCGCATACGGCCAGCAACAGCCGAATCTCTCAACGCGGCTAATTCTTCTTCCATCGTCTTGAGCGTGAAAACCATAGAATCGCCATAAATCGTGCGGTCTTGCTTTAAGAAATCTTTCATATTCAAGCCACTGCGATTGATACTTGATTCATTGATTGTGCCATCCGGAAGTATCGTCATCGGGATGTTTAATAAAAATTCACCCGGAACCTGTGAAAGCTTGACATAGGCTGGGGCCTTCTTGACGTCTGTCTTTTCTGCAGCGCCGACTGGAACGCTTAAGCTCAAGCTTGGTTGACCACTCGTTCCCATACCAGCACCAACGGTCATGCCATTTTCTAATGTCTTGGACGCGCCTAACGTAAGCGCGTTTTTGCCAAACGGTGTGCGGCGTAATCCGACATTAAGATCCAATTCGCCATACTTAAATCCAACACCAGCGCCAAATGTCGTAAGCCCGCCGCCAGTGCGATAATCACCTGTTAAAGTGATTTCATCCGTAATCTTAGTCCCAGCAGAAACGCCAAATCGATTGCCGGCAACACCAATCTGAGCTTGAACCTTTTTACCATTAACATCAAATTCGGTATTCAATCCAGCGCCAACGAATGTCTTCGATTGTTTACCTAAGAGATCGCCCAAAGTTGACTCGCGATTAAGCGATAACCAAGCCTTGGTGCTATCGCCAATCTTGCGTTCAAGCGTAAGTTTTTGGAAATTCATAGATTCTTTGAAGCTGAATCCTTTGCTTTCAATACCATGAGAATCACCCGTTAATGGATCAACCAAATTAAGCGTGTATTGATCTTTGCCGCTGACTCTCACAACACCAATTTCTAAGATAACTTTAGTCTTATCGTCGATGTCAGCCTTTAGCACCCCGCCTAATCCATGAACTCTTTCATCTCCACCCTGCTTAGCCTGAACCATTGCGGTTAAACCTAAATACAATTTATCGCCTTTAATACCGAATGTGTTGACGCCCAAGAGAACACGTTCCGTTTCGTTCTTGAATTGTCCCGGCTGCATTTCTTTGCTTAATGATGTTTCCACAACACCAAACTTAATCGCATTAATGATATGTGGCATGCTTTCCGGAGAGAAGTTAGCGCCGAGCAATGTATATTTCTGGCTGACTCCACCGGCTTCAGGCGTGATAACACCGGTATAAACATCGGCACCCAAGACATTGTTGACGGCAAATTGTTGTGTTGAACCACCCTTACGGAAGATCAAGTTGGCTAATTCCGGATTGTTCTTAATATCTGCGATCTTGATCATTTCAATTTCATTGACCTGACCCTTAGCATCGATAAAGAAGAACGTATTGCCCGCTTGCGGATTAGCATTATTTAATGTCGCGCTATAAAAGACATTGTTGATGACATTTTCGTTATACGCGCCCGGCCCGAAAGCAGTTTTGTTTTCGGTAACTTGGCTGACAAATGCTTGCTTGATTTGCTTTAATTGGCTGTGATATTCATCACGAATAACATTAAAGTTATTAAGCAATTGCACAAAGTTTTCAGATGCGGCTTTCTTTTCTGCTTTTAATTTGCTCAACCTCACATTAGCGTCGATTTGATTTTCAGCAAAACGGCTCAATGCCACCAAAGATTGCCCAACATGAAGACGTGGATCATTAGCACCAGAGCGAGCTTCAATATTCGCGACAGCTTGCAAAGCGGTATTGCGTTCAAACATAACAGCCGCATTGATTCCTTCAACAGAACCCGCGTTTAAGAAATTACTACCTAAGGCCGCGATATCAGAAATAATCTGAAGACGCTCAACTAAATAAGCTTGTTCAGCAGCACGAACTTGCTTAAGGTATGGAACATAGAAGAACGGTGTTAATTGCGAAGTAAAGAAGAATTCATGCGCATCAAGTTCATTTAATCCAAATTGATTAATATAATCACGTTCACGGCCCAAACTATTGATCAATGATTGAATCAAAACTTTCGCTTGATCAGAAACAAGACCAGCCTGAATAACTCTTTGCAAATAATCAATATTGTTGACTTGAATTTCATCGGCACGCGCTCTTAAAGCCGTGCGGCCTTTTTCAATTTGCTCTGGGCTTGGTGTGAATGTCCCCGGATCAATCGAAGTGCTGTCACTCAAGAATTTGTTGTAATCTAAAAGCGCATCGTTTGTGCGAGTAACTTCCTCATTTAAGAATATCACTGCCTCAGGCCCGGCAAGAGTGTTGCCATTTTGGAAGACCGCGCGACGAACAATGTCATTGCTAATCGCGGCGGCAATCGCGTCCATTGTCTTTAACGTCGCGACATAATCTTCAAATTTAACATTGTTACCATCAGCGATTCTGCGTAAGACACCAATAACAAACTTCACAGATTCAGTACGAACCTTGAGTTCCGCAGAGTTGCGTAAAAGCTCATTGGTGATCGCGGCGTTTTCTGCGAAAAGAGCATCGATACTTAATGTCGCGTCTTTAATCGATTTTTGCAGAGAAACCACGCGGCCGCGAACTTCGTCTAATTTCACCATTTCTAGCGCGGCACGATTACGGAAATCTTCAAGCTGAGCAATGCGGCTTGCATCTGTGATACCCAATTGACGAGCGATATCCTTAACCGCTGCTAAACCAGTTTTAGACGTTAATTGAACCATCGCTCTGCTAAAGCGGCTGTCAGAAAGATCGATGACAGATGTCTGAATAAGCGGAAGTTTATCACCGGCCTTAAGAACCTTTTGCGCACCTGTTTTTTGATCAATGATAACGGATTTTGCACCATCAACCGTTTCGACAAGATGTTCCGGATCAGGGATATTAGCACCAGCTTCGACGATGACAGGACTATCTAAAGAAGCGCCTTCACCACGATAAGCTAAAACCGTTGCCGGCATGTCAGCAACATTCTTGATCGTGCGTGTTGCGACGATATTACCGTCTCTATAAAACTCAACAGTAAATTCTTGTCCGTCTCTCATCTTTTCAATAACGTATGTCATGTATTCGGCTTCAGAATAAAGATACCAAGCAGAATCTTTTTGCGTGATGCGAGCAAAAGGAACGCCCTGCACCGGCTTCTCGATCAAGATACCTAAGCGGCCATCGGCAAGAACAACAGCTTCGACTAAGCGGACACCGAACTTCGTCTTATATTCATCATTAATCGGCATAAACGCGCGAACTTCATTAAACGATGTCCCAACCGTCTTAATATTTTTCTTCAAAGCGTTTAATTCTTCTACCGAGCGAACCGCGACAGTTTCGCTATATTGATAATCTTGATCGTCTTTCTTACCAAAGACCATCATGTCGGCAATCTGACCATTGTTGACCGCATGTAACCAATAGTTCAAAACAGCCGCCGGCTTGGTGAAGATAAATTGTTCATACATCGGTTCACCGAAGATGTTTGCCCCAATCGGACGGGTCAAATTAAAATCGACATTTGTCGTAAATCCACGCGTCTTGTTTAATCCTTCGCCCGCCATGGTCTTTGTTCTCTGTGATTGCATACCCGGCAAGCTGGTCAAAGTTTCGGAGAATTGACCGTTAAGAGGATTGGCACTGACGGCTAAAATTGTCTGACCATCATTGCCTTTACCTTCTAAAGTTTGTGCTCTTTGAATATCTTTACCTAAAAGAGCAACTGACGGAAGAATGACGACTTGACCTTCTCTTAAATGAGCTTTGTTATCCTTAAAGAATTTCTCATTGGCATAAACTTCTTTGCCTGTTTCTTTATCAATAATCTTTGGATAACGACGAGCCCAGAATAAACCTTCGATCTTCTTGCTCAAATCTTGTTCCTTCACATTGATGCGCATGCTGACAACAATTTCGTCAGCATCATAAGATTTACCATCAACCACAAATTTTTCGCCCTTGATACCGCGAGCTTCAATTGTGATGATATTAGCGTCTTGTTGCTCAACAGCGCTTAAGTAAGCCTGCATTTCAGATTTGCCGTATGTATAAACTTCGTTCCAAGACTTCGAAGCTTCTTGCAATTGCTTGGTCATCGCGTCAACTTGTTCATTAAAGATTTTTTCACGAAGAGAAGCGTTGAAAGTCTTATTGAACTTCTCAAATTCTTCGAATAATTTAACGCGACGAAGTAAATATGAATCAGCGCCATTAGCTGGGATCGCAATACTTTCAGAAAGAAGGAAGCTTTCGCGATCGATGATAATCGTACGGCCTTCAGAAACCGGGAACCCTTCAACATGTTTAGGACCATTTTTCAGTGAATCACTTTCAAGCTTCTTGTTATAAAGTTTAAGAATCGTGTCGCCGGTCACAGCTAAACCTAAGACACCCGAGACACCTTGAAGAGCGCCTAAAAGAATATTGGCAGTTTCTGCCATATTTCCAGCCTCACCGGGCACGCTCATCGAAAGCGATAATGGTCCAAGTTGCAATCCGTTAAACATAATCGATGTCGGCAATTTGCTGCCTAAACCAAAGTTTAATGTCGGAGCAACGACTTCCTTACCAAGTTCACGACGCAATGTTGCGCTTCTTTCTTGAAGTTCTTGTGGACGGATGCGGGCTTCTGCGATTTCAGGGAGAATAGACATATAACCGAAACGAGCTTCTTCCAAGTTTTCTTGACGAGCGGCGACAGACTTGGCCATGCTGATCTTGCGATCTTTAATATCACCGGCGAGCTTCGTTTCTTTTTCAGCGATTTCAACCAAGCTCTTTACAAATTCTTCAATCGTCTTAACAGCTTGATCTTTATCGCCCTTGACCAATGCGCCGACATTTTCAGCGAGCGCCACGACAATATCGCGGATAGTTTTTTCTTCAGCAGTTAAATTCTTTTCCGGAGCGCCAAGAAGATCAACGCGCTTGCTGTTGATCTTTAAATCAGCCATGACTTGCGATTGTTGCGTATTGAAACGTCCGGCTAAAGCGATCGTTTCACCCTTAGCAATATTTTGTCCTTCTTTAAGAGATTCACTAACGAAAGCTAAGCGACTTAATGTCAAATCAAAGACTATATTTTCCGCACTGTCGTTAACAGCTGTCCAACGAATCGCAATCGATTTGTTATTGCCATTGTTCTGAATATCAAATATTTCACCAGCAACCGGCGCGCGAATTAATTGCGTTGATTCACCCTTAAAGATCGTTCTCGAAAGTTGGGCTTCACGAGAAATGCTCTTTACCGTCGATTCCTTAACACTCGCAACTAAATCATCTTTTCCAACCGGCAAAGATGTCTTTAATAAATCTGTGTACGACCCTGTAGCACTCTTATCTAAATTGGCCGCCTTTGATGCATCAGTGACAGTAGCTAACCAAGCCATCTTCGATCGTTCCACGCCGGCCGCAACAGCAAATTGATCGAATAAGCGATTGATCATTACCTGAAGATTTTGTTCACCCTTGAAGAAATCTTGCGCGGCAATACCGATGACGACTTTATTGTTTAATTCAACGTTGCCATAAACTCTGTCGTTCTTGCCTGTGATAGCATTAATACGAATATTTTCGCCTTGCTTATTCTTGCCCAATAAATACGGTTCGACGCCGACTTCTTTAACGTCAGCGAATTCAAGGGCGTAAACAACTTTTCCTTGCGCTTCCAAATTCACTTTATCAGCATTAAAACGATCCGCGGCAGGAATGGTCGTTGTGTAAGCAATCTTTTCAAATTGCTCTTTTGCGTTCGCGATAGAATAGTCTCCGGTATCAACATGTGGAACTGGCATGGTGGACATCGGTTGACCCTTCAAAGCATTATAATGATTCATGATCGTCGGAACATAATGCTGCGTTTCAGCATACTCTGGAATATTGTTCTTGTACTTCTTAACAGCGCCCGGACCGGCATTGTATGCGGCAAGAGCGAGTTCCTTAGAACCAAAATCTTTTAACTGTTTCGCGAAATATGCGATCCCAGAAACCACGTTCTTATACACATCATTGACGTCTGCATGCGGCCATGGATTATTTAACTTTAAGATGTCTTTTGTAATCTCTGTCCATGTCGTCGGGATAATTTGCATCAAACCACTAGCGTTTTTCGGGCTCAAGGCGTTAACTTTAAATCCGCTTTCTTGTGTCATCATGGCGCGGAAGAAATTGGCCATATCAGACACGCCACCAACACTAAATTCATGGCGCAACGTTTGACTCAAATCTGTAGCGTTAGCAAAAGCACCCGTCGCGGTCCATGCTTGCTCTATAGCCTCGACCATGCCAGCTCTAACATTTTCCGAAATTTCCTTCGGTAAACTATTAACAACAACCTTGGCTGATTTCTTAGCTTCTTCAACCTGCTTTGAAATGAAAGCTTTGCGCATTTCTGTCGCGCGTAAAATTTGTTCCCATTTAATCTTTTCCTCTGCATTAGCTGTAGCTACCTTTGGATCAATAGCTAATGGATTGGCGTGAGCGTTTGAAACAAATATATTTAAAACAGCCAAGAATGATGCTCCCGTTTTCTGAGCAATCATCGCAGCGCGGGCCCAAATATGATCAACGTCAAGATTCTTGGCTTTAGCAGTATTAAGAATCATTTGCACCTGTGGCTGTGACTTAAGATGTGTTTCCGTCTGCCACTGTGCTAATTGTTCTTTACCGCCGACAGATTCATGAATAAATTGCGAAACAGATCCACCATTAATTTGATCAGGAACGAAATACTGGCCAAGGGCGATCGCACCATTTTGACCTTCAAGACCTTCTGCAAGCCCTTTAATATATTGACCATCGAAGTTTCCGATCACGGTGTTGTTGCTGATGTAATTACCAAGATCAACAACCGCGCCGATTTCTGCACTAATGAGCCACATATGGAAAACGCCTGTATAAAATTCACGTCCCATATCACCCAACATGCGGCTCATCGTGTCTGGTGTTTTTCTATCTTCTTGACCATACTTAAGTTCGCGGTAAACAGCAACCAGCGCACCAATAACTGGCGCGGTTAGAATCATCACAACTGCAATTAAATTTGCTAAATCGTAAGCAACAAATCTCACTTTGGCGCGTGCAAACCCAGAAGCCATCTCAACGCCACCAACACGCTGAACTAATAGTTTGCGAAGCGCTAAATCCCAGCCGACATTGACAACACCTAAAGCTAAAAGCTCACGAACCTTAGCACGATCTGTTTTAGCTAAATCCAAAAGGCTACGGCCGTTTAAGCTGACACCGTATTTTTTGATGCTCATAATGTTCTGAATACGATTGCGATACAAAATGACTTTCTTCAAATTCAACGTCATAACGATAATCGCTAAACTCAAAACAGAGTGAACGGTAACATGCAAATGCCAGTTAGCCAAAACTTCCGCGGCTTCCAAATTGACTAATAACATACTTGCTTGCGTCGGCGTCAAAAATGCTGCGATAATCGGACCAGCAATCCATAAACCAATCAAGGATAAAACAGCCCGATTAATAATGAATTCAATGATTCCTGATGCGATTGGGAAAAGAATGTTAAGCGCAGTAGCAACGTAACGAATAACATAAATCGCTTTTTCGAAGACAGTAGCAATTCTTATCTGTTCCTTATAAATTTCAACTTCCGTATTTACAATCGCGATTGCTTTGACATCCATGCTCTTATCAAAATATGACCGCACAAATTGTGCGAAGCGGATATATTTCCATTGACCACTAAAGAAGAAGTTGAAAAGAACATTGGCTAAATATGGAACAATCATTCCGACGACAGCGCCGATCACTGCACCAAAGACGACTACTACTGGATTCAACATCCCTAAGTTCGCTGTTGCACCAATCAATGCTCCTGCGATTACAGAATATTTGAAGAATTTCGATTTCTTCCATAACCCTAAAATTTGCGTCGGCCATGGAGCAGAAACCTTTGGCGCCACATAAGCTCGGCCAAAAATCACCCACAATCCTAAGATTTGTGGAACGGAAAGTTTGCTCAACATTTTAACGTTGGTAATAAATCCAGCAATTGCAGTTTTAGCTAAAGCTCCTGCAACGGCTTTCAAGATTAAACCAACGCCCGCCAAAATAACAATCGCCGGGAAGATATACGGAAGAACCGCGCTCACGCCCGCTGCGGCAAAGATCGAAAGCGGAACTATCGAAGCGGCAACTGGTAAGTTAAAGATACCAAACACCACCATTGCCGCTCCGACAGACGGTCTTAATCCTTCACGCAAAATATTGACAAACATTGTGCGACGTTTTTCGGTGGTAACAAAAGCATGTTTCACATGTGCGGAAAGTGCAGCTACTACAACTAGCCCAACCGCAGCTACTAACACGGCCACTAAACCAAGTGTTGAAATAGCAACCACATCGATTGTCGCGGCCACGGCCATGGCCGGGGTCGACACTGTTAACGCAACAATGCCGACCCCGATAGGACCGACCTTAGCTAATTTAGCTAAGTTGTAACTTTGACGCTGTTGTGTAGCACGGAACGCCTTTGTCTGTAATTGCTTTAAGGAGAAGCTCGCGTACGCTTGAGTATTCATTCTCGTTGCGAAGCTCAACCCACGTCCCACTAAGGCCGTTGCGGCGATAAATCTTCCCTTTGTGGTTAAAGACAAGGAAGAGAAGCGATTTACCACTTGCGCGCTCTTTGGCTGAGCCAAAGACACAATCACAACGTGGAACATCGATAAGATACTTGAATTCGATGTTGTCATACGTTTTTCCTGTTTCGACGATACGGGTATTAAGTGTAACCATTGTAGACCTCCTGTTTGAAGGTGATTATTTACGTTATTAGATTTACCAACAAAAATACCCCAAACGGCTTTGGCCACATTGGCTAAGCTGTTTAGGGTACGGGTGTTCACTTTCGAATTTAAGGTAATAACAGAAGTAACGGCAGATTTGGCTTGGGAAGGAGTTGCAGAAGCCACTAAGCTATTACTGGAGTTGAGCTCACTACGTGCCAAATGATTGGCAATGAGCTTAGAAACAATGACAGTCACAAAGCCTGTAGCAAAGAAATAGGCTTGCGCTGCGATGTTCTTGACCAAGAAGCCAAGATCGAGGAGTGATTTATACAGACTCTTGTTGCCAGAGAAACTATTTTCTACGTTTGTGGTATTATTGCGTTTCTTTTGTTCTCTGACAGGTGAAGAGGAAGCTTTAATGATTATTGAAGAAACACGAATAGCTCCGGCTGTTTTGCCCTCTCTTGAGGAAACCCACAACCCGAGAACTGCAGAAGACGCTTTAATGCTGCGTCCAAGTATGTTGTTACTTGTATTTATAGCAGATGCCGCACGAACAGCGGACAGTCTCACCAATTCTCCTTCAGACACATAACTCACATCGAAGGTACCGGCTAAGACATCTATTACTGCATTATATTCAGATCTAATTGCGCGACCCAAGACTACGAGGATCAACGCTAATTTCTTGAGCAACGTCAATCCTGCACGCACCTCAAGAACCTTAACAACTTGAATTGTGTTATCATTAGTTCTTACACTTCTAGAACCTTTGACAACGACATAATTCGCATCGTCTTTCGAATTGCTACTTACTTTGTTTCCTTTACTGCTTTGATCAGCCATTTTCACAGCTAAAGCAGCAACAACATCAGAACGAATACTTCTACTTCTGCTACGGACTACATTTACAGTATGTACAACACTTTGTGAAGCAACCTTCAATACAACACTTACTTTTACTGCGTATTCACGGATCAGATCCAAAACATTCTGGAATAATCCGCTTGCTTCTACCTTAGTTCCGGCAGTCACACTGCTTGCACCTCTCGATGCTTCAGGCAACACTCCGAGAACCACGTTCAACGAACTACTGCTATTTGTTTCTACTACCTTACGAATCGATTCAATACCAGATTTGGCTATATTAACCACAACCTTGGCAACTTCCCCGAACAAACCGGGCACCAAAATGGCGGCAAAAGCACCAAAACCAATATTTCGACTCACAGAACGGATACTGCTGTTACGTACTTCTGTTTCTTTTGTTACTTTGCTGCTCTTTACAATACGTGATGCATTTACTTCAACTACGGTATTTCTTGTCCTCTCTGTCTCTACCGCTTCCGAAGCCTTTGAGGAAAGGCTGGAAGCTGTCAGCGGCGTCGGGCTCAGACCGGTAGAGGCGAATCGAGTCGTCCCCTGCTTGTCTGCTCCCGCATTTCTATTTAAAACAGTGTTTTGATTATCTGGTTTTGCATATGAACTTGCATACAAATCCGCTGCGCTATGAAAGACTTTTGCTGAAGCCAAAACGATAGCTGTAGGCGCTTTTGGACCCGTATTGCCGCCCGTATTACCGTTGCCTGTGTTAGGATCGGGCGGAAGATTTGAAGATGTTGGTCCCGGTAAATTAGGCGCACTTATCGGAATGGCTTTCTGCGAATTTTTATCCTCAGAATGCTCACCGCTATCAAAAGGTATTCCCGGATTAGTTACAGCCAAGCTAATAAAGAATGTTGGCGGTAATTGCATAGTTGGCGGAGCCAATGGAGCCGGAACAGGAATGGCTGGAGTCAAAATAGGCGTTAAAGTCGGCACTTCAATTGTGCCAACGTTTGCATTGCCCTCAACAGCAGGTTTGGCAGAAAGCGCAATGAATTCTTTGATTTGTTCAGCGCGAGAAATATCTTTCTTCTTATCAGCATCGCGATAGCGAACGGTCGTAGCGGCTTGATCAACAACAATTACCAAGCCTTGTTTAATTTGATCAGGCGTATAGGTAATATCTTTGCCGAGGCTAGAGATAAAGCCGCCCGAAACTAAAGCAACAAAGATGCCTTTCTTAGAAAATTCTACAAATTTCTCTATAGAGTCTAGGCTTGTCAAAACAGCTTCTGGACCAGAGAGAATAATAAGAGAAGATGGTAACTTGACTAAAGCTTTTTCGGCTTTATCTGTATAGTAATCGCGAGCTTCTTCGGGGCTAAGCGCAGAAGATGAAGCCACGAAAACTGAACCAACAGATTCAACAGCAGAAGATCCTTTTGTACTGCCGCGCTTTTCATTGATGCCAACTTTATACTTAGCATAAATTTCTTGCGCTAACTGCTGCTTGGTTGCTTCAAAACTTTGAGCCTCAGCAAAAATCACATCATATCGATCGCTTGTATATAGCTTGACAAAATTCCCACCAGTTGTCGTCAAACCTAACGGAGCGTGCTGTGTTAATTTGAGAAGCTCTAAAGCATGAAAAGGTGCCAAATCCCCTTCACTCGTGTGGGCAAAATCTCGGGTATCAACAATACTGATTAAAATACGCGGATTAAGATCATTAACCGTCTTGAAGTTCGCTTCAATCGCATCAGCAAATTCACCAAACAATTGTAAAACTTGATCCGGGTTATAACCGTTAATCGGAATAGCAACCAAACCTTCTTCAGGCGGAGCACGGGCTTGAATCACGTTAGGAATAGATAACTGCTGCAAAGACTTTTCAATCGAATCAACAATACTCAAAATCGCCTGATCGCCGCCTTTATACCCAAAAACACTGTTGATCGCCTTGAAACGAACATGCTCATCAAATAAAACTGTTAAGTCAGATCGTTCAGCCGATGTCTTAGTCGCGAGAAAATCTGCAATTCTTCCGTCAGGGCTAAATTGCGGCGAAACCTTAACAATAATAAATTCTTTGCCAGCCGTGAGCGCATTAGCGATCAAACCATGGAAAGCTTCTTGCTTAAGTACACCATATTCCGATTCAATTTGATCAGAATAAATCGATTGACCCGCATACGCTTCCGAAAGAACTCGCGGACCATTAGCTAAACGCTGAGCAAGAGAATCCTTTAATGCAATTTCAACACCCGGTTTGCTCGTTTCAATCCCCTTATCGTGTGTATGCACAATTTCTGCGGCTTCAAAACTAACAGCGTCACCACCATTATCTTTAGCAAATTGTAAACGTTGATTCGCGGCAACAAGCATTGCACCAAACCATTGATGGACATCATTGCCTTCATTGACGCCCGCATCATTAGCCTTCACGACACCAGCAGAAAAATAAACATCCAACGGATCGATACGCGATTTCATCTCACCAAGAATATTGGCTACTTCCTCTTGCGTCGAAAATGACGAAGGAAGAACAACCGCAACTTCATCGCCGGTATACAATCTAAATGCATAACCGCCATAAGATTTAGCAATTTCAGCAATAGCCGATAACATTACCCCAAGCTTCACATTAACCTTCTCTTTACCATTCCCCGTCAAACCGCCAGCCAAAGTATTGAGAACTCCAATCTTGTCAACATCAAGAACGGCAAGCCAGAGATTTTGATCATTTGGCAATGTTTTTACAAGTTGCGCAATACCCTGTTCGCGATCCATTATGCCATTGGCAACAAGAGGCGATGACACACTTAACGGAAGCGCTGGTGTCAATGTCGGCATTGTCGGAACAATAGCTGGCACAGATGGTGCGACGATCGGAGCGGCAACCGGCGCGCCGGAAGCATTCACTGAAAGGGCAATTGCGTTCTTAAGTATATCTTCTGGGCTTAGCGCAACTTTACGCTTGGCAGCATCTGCCGCGTCTAAAAAGCGAACCTTCGCATTTTGATCTTCTAAGGCAACCAAAACCAAACCGCCCTTTAAGACATCTTCAGCGGTGCCTGATTGAGAAATATTACCTTGAGCATCAACCGTATAGATTTTGCCAGCTTCGACTATATAAACAGAATTGTTGCCAGCAAATTGCACAGCCTTCTTCAATGTTGCCGAATCGTAAACTAAGGCACTTGCCGCCGTAACAGTAATTAACGGTATGACGCCTGTAGCTTTATCAGCAAATTTCTTTTCAGCCTTTTCGAGGTAGAAATTAACAAGTTCTTGACCTTCCGCGACACTCGATGAAGCGACGAAGACAGAACCGACTGTTGAAGAAATCTTACGCGCTTGGCTTGTGCTTACAACAGCAACTGTTGCCGGCTTAGCAATAACCGGAGTTTGAACAACAGCCGGCTTGCTTATTGCTGCAGCAGGCTTCTTCAAGAATGCGTTTGCCACTCTTTCAGCTAATGATGTCGGAGCTTTTACCTTCACAGGAGCTTGTACGGCAGCAAGCTTGGTCGTCGATTGCGCCGTAAGCTCAGCGGCAAGTCGCGTGTTAGACTCTGTCAATAATTCCGCCCATTTCACAGTTTGTGTTACAAGAGCCAAACTGGCAGGAACTTTGATGATGGGCAATGCTTGGTCGGTCTGCTTTTCGATCTCTACTGCCACAGCACCGGCCAACAAAATACCCAACGACTGAATCACGTTTTCGGACTCTTCACTACTAACGCCTGATAAAATATTATTCGTAGATTTTACCGTCGGAATTGTTCCATCAGCGTTGAGCATTAAGACAAATTTATTATCAGCTGTTTGGATAATCTTACCGGCATAAGCTTGTGCGGTTTGAGGTGTTGCGCGAAGTACATATTTTTCACCCTTGATTTGACCAAAACGTTTTGCAGCTTCTTCGCGATCTTGCGAACTTAATCCGATTAATTCTTGGTCAACATTCAAGACGTCTTTAACAGTAAGATTAACAACCTCAAAGACCTTATCGCGATCGACATTAAAGAGAATGATGCGTGGGTCAAGCACAGAGTTCGCGGCAAATTGACGAACTGCCACAGAAGCGCTCCATGGCTTAAAGTTACTATCAACCAAAACTAACCCCGACCCAGCTTCGGCAATGGCGACGTCTTGCAAAGCACCTTCTTGCGTAACTTTTTGCAAACCATCAAATTGTGGGTTGAAGATATAAACAGAATTTTCTTCACCCAATTCTTTTACGAGACTTACTAAGTCGTCATTATTTTCGGGAGCAACATTATCAAGGCGAACAAAAACTGGCCGGCCAAAAGATTGATCAATAATGTTTTTGATAAACTGCGCGTCGCCATTTAATAAATCGCGAACTTGAGATATTTTAAGAATTCCTTCCAGATTTTCTTCTGAAGCAAATGTCGCATCGACCGGTCCACGTTCGACAATTTGTGAACTGGCCTGAATCATGCTGCCGACGGGAGAGGTTGAAGCCAAAGCACTGGTTGACTTTTCAATATTTGGAAGCACACCAACTGCTGGGCTCTTCAAACCATTAAACGAAATCGGCAATATAATTTGCGGAGCCATCGGTGGCAATAAATTTGAGAAGCCTAAAACATGTGATGAAAAATCTTTCGCAGCTGACGGCGTGGCGAGATTTGCATTGGCCGGCATACCAAAATTTAATGGCGTCGTGTTGTTTACAAACGTTCTTGTTGGGCTGGTTGCATTTAAGTTTGCTGTCGCTGATGGGAGAGAAGTGGAATTGTTGCCATTAATATTTTGCGTCATTGTGTTCGACGCCATACCAGATCCGGCATAAACCTCATTAATACTGCCATCATTTGTACCACCAACCGGCGCAACTAAACCACCATTCAAAACTGGCTGCGAGCCGATATTATTGGACACAATTGCTTGTGTTGCGGCAGAACTTGAAACAGAGTTTACGCTATCTGCAAAACCGCCATTATTCAAATTCGACACGCCAGAATTTTGTAACACAGCGTTGGCTGATGATGTCAATGAATTTAGGCTAGAAGATGAGGAACTTGCCTGCGCCTGTGAATTATATGAAGAGCCCGCCATGCCATATACAGCAGTTGCCGCCACAGATGAAACATTCATTCCTTTAGCAAAATTGCCGGATGTATTCAAAGCGAGAATATTTAAAGAAGAAAATGAAGTATCAACTTTTGCGGGGGCAGTACCTGCTTGAGAAGTGTAGTGGTTAGCCCAGGGGTGGAAATCACCATCTCCGGGTCTTCCTTTACCTTTGCCTTCTTTGTCAGCTTCCACTGCTTTGCTCGCTAACTTACGAGCACCACCTTCAAAAGTCACTTCTCCTGATTCTGCACCCGGCTTAGCGGTAGGTTTTGGTGCATTAAAGCTTCCGGCTTTTTTGGTAACTTTTTGAGCTCCGGACGCATTACTTGGCTTTGCTGGTGAGTTTGATTCAAGAACCGCCGAACCGACAACTTTCTTAGGGCCACCAACAGCAACTGGTCGGGAAGCCAATCTTAAAATGGAATTGGCTTTGTCGGGGCCACCAGCAACAAGCTCTGGATCTTTACCGCCAGCAACAACTACCGCAGAAGAGCTCGGTGGAATTTGGCTAGCAGCTTTTAACAAATCATCTGGACCACCACCAGCGATTTGCTGTTGCTCACGAGCTGTGGTCGTTCTCGGTTTTATTTCAACCACATTACCTACAGCGTCGCGAACAATTTCCTTACCTGTTGATTGCGCAATCGTTTCCTGATGTTTGTCAGATTGAATAGCGATGTCGGGACGGCGTTGGCTTAAAATATCCCGGAAACGAGAATAGGGCATTGACGCCAATTCATTAATAAACGCAAAGTCGGATCTGCCAAACAAACTGCGTACCGGCAACATATCATTCATTGACAAACTTTCAAAAACTTCAGCGTTTGCAACTTTTTGATGGCCTTGCACTAAACCACTATTGTGTAACCAGAATTTAAGACCGACGTATGTTGCAAAAAATTCGTTGGCGGTTTTATTATCACCGAAGCGCAAAACACTACCTAAAACTTTATTATGTTGGGCAGTAATTTGATCGCGAAGATTTTTAACTGCCTCGAAATCAACAACCTTCTCAGCCCGGAGAGCAGTAATTTGAGACTGCAGTTTTTGAACTTCAGATAGAGCATCATCCTTTTGAACATTCAATTCAGCCATCTGCAAATCACTCAAATCGGCAAAGAACTGTCCGTCATCATTAATAAATTGAGCAAATGCTTCAAGATATGGCCTGGCTTGTTCCGGATTCATCTTAGAAATAGCGTCAAGAGTCAAATGGCCTGCCACTTCGTGGCCACGATCATGATGTAATAATGTTGCATCCAAACGGCCAGAGTAGCGATTAACGGCACGCGGGTTGACTTTAACAATAAATGGGCCATCTTTAGAAATCTGTTGGGCTTCAGCCAAAGCTTCACCATGACGATACATCGTACCGGCATCGGTATAAACCCAAGCATTATTGCTGACCAGTTGATTATTTAAAACCGTGCTAACTAACGTGACTGCTTGTTCTTGTTCCTTCGACATGTCTGCATTCGTGTAAGCTAATTTTATCAACTCAGCGATATGACCATCATTGTCTAAATTCGTCAATGCTGAAGCGACATTGCGATAAACTTCTTTGGCTTGTTCCTGTCCTGAAGTTGTCGCAACCAACTTTTGTGCCTGCGCAACATACGTTGCTTGGGCAGGTTGTAATTTTGCGAGATTCTCTTCAAGCTGAGCAACTTTATTTTCAAACTCATTATTAATGATTGCGACTTCTTCTGCAGACTTGCCTTCCGTCGCTTGCTTTAATTCTTTCCCTAATTTATCAATCAAGGATGTGCGCAAAGCACTCACATATTGATCGGTGCTTGCTTTCAATAATTCCGGCGTACCAAGAATTTTAACAAAAGCTTGCTCTTCTGAAATTCCGCTGGCTACCGCCATCTCTTTAACTTTAGCTACAGTCAAATTCACTAAGTAAGGACTATCCACACTAAACAATTCCGGTTGGCGGTCAGTATAATTTGGCGAAACAACTTCATAAACGCTCACCGACGGTAAATCGCTTTCAGCAACCTTGGCGTGGCTTAAAGCTTTATTAAATCTCATAACATCAAGATTAGCCTTTGCAAGTTCAAGTTCTTGACCATTCAAACCAAAAATAGTAGATGACAATTCGCGACGAGCTTCATCGCTAATTCCAGCGTCTTTAAGTTTTTGATCAAATGCACTTTGCACTCTAACAAAATTGCGTGAATCCAAATATGGTTCATCTGTCACATCATTTAATGCTTTGGTAAGCGCATTAGCCATTAAGCTGACCACAGCTGACCTTGCTATAGGCTTCAATGAAACCAAAGAAGCATCATGCTTCTCGATTATCGCTGTTAATGATCCCCAGCCCTTAACTAAGCTAGCGTGTGCTTTCATATCTGTAACCGTCTTACTGTCAACAAAACGGCTTCTTACCACGGGTATAACATTTCTTAATGCATAAGGACTGCTCTGGCGTAATCGTGCAACTCTGGCATCTGAATCAGTTTGATATTCAAAAGTATCGCCTGTTAAAAGGTATGTTAAATAATCGCGTCCTTGTCCAGCTGGCATCGTTGACAAAAGTTTTCTTTGGAAATATGCACTCGGTTTTTCGAGAGAAGGTTTACGGCCAGCTATCGTCAATGCTTTATCAAATCTCTGCTCATCTTTTAAGCTCAAATTATTATCTTCACCGATTCGATCTCTGGCTGCATTAAGATAAACCAGCATTTTGTCGCGATCACTATAATAATTTAACGGCATGGCCATCGCTAATTCTTCTCCTAAGACCGATGCGGTCGCATTAAGAACGCGACTCGTATGCTCCGCGGAACCTCCACCTAACTGGAGAAGGCGACGAGTATCATCAAGACTTACTAAACGAATGGGCTGCTCTACCGGTTTTTGGGATGGGCTAACTCGTGCAGAAACTGTCAATCCTTGTGCTAAATCTTCGATCAACCCACCAGCCTGTTTTACAATATATTGATTTAATGCCGGTGCTGTTGCTTTGAAATGATCATAACTAAATTCTTGGTTTTCATTTTTACGTTCGCCTCTAATAATTTGTACTTGTTGCAAACGTGCTAAACGGGCTTCTTGTTCACGCTGAGGAGTTAAAGCATTGCCTTGATCAGATTTAATGTCAATCGCATCCGTTAATACAAAATTATAAATCCACTGCATCGAAGGCGCGATTGTAGCTGGTATTGTCGGAATTGGCGATTGCAGTTGAGTTTTAATCGCTTCAGTAACCGCGTTAAAGTCGGCATTCGAAATGCTCTGCAAACGATCCGTAATAATTCGTGCTTCTTCTGCTTTAGTGCTTTCCGTATTGATGGAAAACTCTTTATAAAGAGACGGCCCCGCAATCTTTTGTTGCATCAACTGCACAACATCTGTCGCCTTTAACGATTCATCACCTTGAACGGCCGCATAAATTTCATCAATCTCTGCGTGCAACGCTGTTGTATTTGCAGAACGAACACCGTAGCGGACGCTGATCTGATCTTTGATTTGTGCTAAGCGTTTTGTCGCTTTTGCTTTTTCATCAGTATCTTTTGAACGTCCTTGCTTGGCAAGCGTAACAAGCCCTTGAGCAATAGCTTCAATATTCGCCTCCTGCACAGCCTGACGCAAAGCTCCCTCACTGCCACCAGCTAAATTGCCTTCAAGTCTAGATGTAACACGCGCTAAAGATTGACGATATTGATCATCGGTCGCAACTTGTTGCGTTAAAACTAAAATTCCACGCGGCAAATCATTTTGGAAGGCGGATAAAACACCCATAATGTGCTGCGGCATCACTGGTTCAACAGCCGTGCGCTTATATAGAGCAGAACCCTGCAAGAAGCTGTAAACACCCTGAAAATGCTGTATCTGTTCCGGTGTTAAACCAAAGTATTGATAGACCGCTTTTTTAACGTCTTCTTCTTTAACCTTCTGCTCCACCATTGTCTTATGATTAGCGCCAATCTTAGCATCAATACGCTTTGCAATATCATCAAACCAAGAATTCATAACAGGTGATTGATCTACTGCTTTTTGACCCGCCTTAACTTCCGGCATAACGATATTGCGTGACCCTAAATAATTTGTGACAGACGGGCGATCATTCCAAAGCGCCTGATCTTGTGCCAACTCTTGCAAAACTTCCATAACTTGTTTTTGTGTATTGTTCGCAGAGCTTGAACCTGGGAAATACTGCTTACTGGCACTCATCGCATCGGAAAATGAACCATTTTCTAAAACATAACTCGTAGAATTCCATGTATTTTTAATACCGTTGAAAGCACCAGTTGTTGCAGATTGTGGAATCGGATTTTGAGTAATCTGAATAATATTAGCTAAAGCTTTTCCACCTTCACTGGTTAAACCATAGCCCGCCATAAATTCGGCAAAATCATGCCGAGCGCGCAAATCAGTCCGCAATCTAGCTGCAAGCTGCAAATTACCCGCCTTAGCAGCAACTGTCGGCGCAGATTCATAATATTGTTCGACACGACCATTCGATCCATCAGTAACGCGAGAAGCAAGTTCAGTCGCGGTAAACATGCGGGCAATTTCTTGTGTCGCTTCATGCAACGTCAACTTTGGTAATAAATTCGTAGCCTCCGTTCCACCAACTTTCCCGTCAGATGTTCCAGTTTCAAACGGCTTGATTTGCGATGTAATCTTCATCGCAGAGTCTGCGTATTGACGCACCTGCGAATCCTCTATCCGATCATACAACGGACCAATGGCTTTCTTAACCAAGCCTTCAATGCGCTTAACCTGCGCATTAAGAAGCGATAAACTCACCCCCTCCTCAGATAAATATTTACTATCATCAACATTCACATCGCTTTGGTATTTCTTAAGCATTTCCAAAATTACGCCTTCATCACCACTCTTATTCTTGCGGGCAATTTCAAGCATATTGCGGAAATAATTCGCGCCGTTTTCTTGCAACACATCACGCAAAGCCGAATGACGAGCGTCGAGACCTGCCTGAGTTTCGTTAGCTTGCAAGCGATCTCTTAAGACCTCGCGATCACCAGCTTCTAATACTGTTGCTTTCGCGGCATCTTTATCTAAAAACACAATACTGCGATTATTTGCTAATTTGACCGGCTTGCCATTGACTTGACCAGCGCTACCCAATGGATAAAAATATTCACCTTCGCCAAACACACCACGAGCACGAGCCATAACCTGTTCAAAGTGAGTCGCGTGCAAAGCCTCATTGGCTTTGTCAAAAATTGCGACATATTGCATCATGTCAGAGGCATCACGCACATCTTTAGACTGTTGTGCTTTTTGCTCTACCGAGAGAGTTGTGTCGTTTTTTATCTTTGTTAATTTTGCGCTCGATGCCGAATCAATCGGTTTAATCGAAGTATCAAAACCTTCCAAATTAGCTTTATCCAAAATCATCAAACTCTTTTCGACATTAGTCTGAAAATAATTTCTAGCTAAACCAGATGTAATTTCCTCCGACGGTCTTCTTGCCAGAACTTGCTCAACAGTGGCTTCTCCTGCCTTATAGACCTCGGCCTTATCGCCAACCATAATCACAACATCATTATTAAGTTTGCCGTTTGTCGAAATTTGATCCACCATGCCACGCAAAACTTGCCCGAGTTCATATTTTTCCGAACCATAACCGACAAGCAAATCATGTTTTAATCTTGCGCCCGCGACATGAGAAGAAACAACTTCATGCCCCGCGCCGGCGGCATTCACGCGACTTATATTTTGAACATAGCTTAACGCATTACGATCAATGAGCGCATTCTGGAGATCCACTGTTGACTCTGCCGGCATTTTAACACCATGCAATTGCGCAAAAGCGGCAGCCATAAGCGGAGTACCAGTCAATAGAACACGGTACGATGTGTTGCTAACAACTTGCAATGCCGACATGCGAACCGATGACGGCGAAATACGAACCGCGCTATCAACAAGATTCATAACATCATTAACGGAACGAACAGGCGCACTACTTTTGAAAGCTTCTGGTGTTAATAAACGTGGAACGATTTGACGGGCAACGGCAATATGCCATGCCGACCAACGCATATTAGCAACACCCTTACCTTCAACCGTAGGAACAACAAGTTCCATCTCTCGATTGTAATCCGGATGTTTTGGATCTTGGACAGCAGTATCGACGACGGTTCTCATAATATCGTAACCTTTTTGCAAACCACCGCGCGTCATTGTCAAGGCATCGGCAACACCATTGAGCATGGATTGTTCTTCGCTGGTGATTTCAACTTCATTCGCACGACTCTTGTCTTTTAAAGTCGTTCTTGCTTTCCATTCGCGGAATTGACCATCGACAAAATTCTTTGGATTAAATTTAGCTTCTTGATTACGTTCACTGGAATTTAAAAATTCCGGATTATTCTGTAATTCTTTCATGTATTGCGAGATGCCCTTTGCTCCGGCCTCATCAAACAAGAATCGAAAAACTGTCTTAACACCTTCCACACGTTTCACATCTTCAATCTTTTTAGCCAAATCACCGAAGATCATGCCCGGTTCATTAGGATACTGGTGAGCTTCGTCAAAAATACCAATACGATCGCGACCCAAAGCATTGGCCAGTTCCGTATATCCACTCTTACCACTGGAACCAATCGCTCCCTCATGTTCTGTCTGCGCACTCAAAAGAATCGCTTCATATGCCTGCCGAGCAGTAATAATGATATCTGACTTTTTGATTTCTCCGGCGACTTCACTAGCGTTATATTTATTCGTATTACTGCTATCAAGAACAAGAACCTGAATATCTTTTTGACCAGCTCTCGTAATCGTATACGTTGTATAACCATTACCTTCATGGCCTTTTGCTAATTTTTTACCTTTACCATTTTCATTTGGAACCCATCCAGTTTCAGAAACCGACATAACACCTTCTAGAGTTTGACCAATTTGACTTGATCCCGGAGCAACAAGCGTCGCTCCTTTAAGATTGCGAACACCATCACGTCCCATCGAAACTGCCATAACTGCCATGATGGGCGCAACAAAACTGGTCTTTTTAGCGTCAGTACCGAAATAAACTAATTCGCCCGGACTCTTTAATTGTTTAAGAGCATTGGTCAAACCAATGTAAGTATCTTGGCTAGCCTGATTAAATCCTTTATTTTGCACAGCATTCTTTACCAAATCATTTAATTGGCTAGTATATTCTAGCGTTTTTTGATCTTGGCTTGTTGTTGCAATTGACCATTCGCCTTGAGCATTTCTTTCTACGCTCATATCTTTAAATTTGGCGATAGTTTCAGATGGTAATTGTTTAACAAGGTTATCAAACAATCGATGTTCTAGGGCAGCGATTTGGGCAATTTCACGACTGCTACGATTATTTTCATAGCGAGTCTTTGCTTCCCTATATATTGCTGGAACACTCCTTACGGTAGAGACAATACCATCTGGAGTTTCGCGCCATGCTGTATAGTTTGTAATATCCCACAAACTGACTTCTGGTTTTCTAACCGTAGCTTGTGCCTGTACAGCTTGACGGCTAAGTTGCATATACTGCGCTGTTTCGCGCAAACGACCAGTCAAAATAAATTCGTGAGCTTGAGCTTCTGTTAAAGGAGAAGATTCATAACGACGACCTTGATTGCTCGCCACCAATAAAGAAATATCTGCCTGTAAAGAGTTGCGCTTTGCTTCGGCCATGCGAAGAGCAAGCTCGGTGTCAAGACCCGACAAAAGCCTATCTCCCGATAAATCATTTACTTCTTTGACAATGGCACGAAATTCTTCCTGATGCTGTTTCTGCTCTGGAGTTAACGTTCTCTCCATCAAAAAGTCATTCTGCTCTTCTGCAGTTTTTGCACTTGCCATGCGTTTTTCAAAACTTTGAGCGCCTTCACGGCTACCTAACGACCCACTCAAAGCAACTTCGAGAAATTTAATTTGTTCGCGCACTTGTTGAGCTAAAGCTTGATACTCAGAAGCATCTGCGCTCTTGCTGTCAGCTTGCGCTTGCAAAACTTTTTCTTCTGCTCGCAAACTTTTAAGCTCAGCCTCCATTGCTTTCACAGCGACCTTAACTTTGCTATGACGCGCGCCAAAATCTCCGGTTAACTCTTCCGATGATCTTGCCGTGTCAGACTGCTTTAAAATTGATACTAAAATATTAAGATTGCGGGCGGCTTCTGCCGTCACTGCTTCTTTGCCAAAGAATTTATCTTGCTCAGCTAATGTCGTAGCTTTTGCCATACGATCTTGCAGGCCTTGGCTTAAGTTTAATTTTGCTGTTACAACTTCTAATTCACCTGATAATGAACTAAGCTCGCCTGATAACTTACTTTGTTGAGAGATTAAATCAGTAAGTTCTGCTTTTTTGCTTTGTAATGCCGCGATAGATTGGGCTCTTTGAATACTATTCCCCATCCGAACACGAGATTGTCGTCTTTCAATTTCCTTTGTAACACTCGAAATTTGAGATTCTAAAGTAGCAATTTTTGAATTTAAAGTATTCACGCCTCCTACAAGTACATTTTCACGATCTTTAAGTGTACTTGTATTCTCTTGAACTTTTCTTTGACTTGCGCTCCAAGCCATTCCATCGATTCCATTGTTTTCAAATAAAGATTTACGGGTTCCGGAATAAGCACCCACAACTTCTTCATAAGTTGTGGCATTACGTGAATACGGATGAGCAAAATAAGTTCTAGCTAGCGTCGGATCTTTCATGACGCCCTGAAGTACATCAATAAATTTATCTGCAGCTTCAAGATTTTCTTGTTTTTCGGCAATCTGGCTTACCGTTGTTACCTTATCTTTCATCTGAGCTAAGGCAAGAAAGGTTTTACTCAAATTCGAAAATTCTGGTAATGCACTTAAGGCCGCAGGTTTCTCTGCTTTACCATTATTCAAAGCAACATCGTACATTTTAGACTTAACAACTTCTTGAGCTGTTGCAAGCAAACCCTCTGAAGTTCTAAGTGTCCCAGGTCGCACTGGCCCAACAAAATTGGCATTAAATTCAATCAACTTTGAAATTTGAATTTGAGCATCAGTTGACGAACCAGCACTCTTAACAATATTTTCTACTTCGGTAACAAATGAACTATTGCTTGTGCGAGCAGCATCGACTTTTGCTGCAGTCTCATTTTTACCAATTTCCGCCGACTTAAACCAATTGGCACGATTAATCGCCATATCACCAACTAAAGCCAAGTCTGCGCCAGACAAGTCTTTAACACCTGCGCGCGTGCCAATACTCTTGGCAACAGTATGTTCGAATTGTGCCAATCGTTGCGCAAAGTCAGACTGTGTTCTTGGCCCTTGCGCTGTTGCGAAAACATCAATAGTATCCTTAAAGGAACCGTCACCGACTGCATCTTGGAATTTTTTAACCGACAAGGCGATTTGTGAATCTAACTGTGTCTCAACTTTAGCCAAATTCTCAACATGAGTTTTAACGTCACCTTCTGCCAAAGCTGTTCTTGTCGGCCCAGTTTCCTTTTCACCAAAACCAAGAACTTTCTTTGCATCTTCCTCAAACTTTCTTTGATGCTCAGGGCTAATTGCATTTGCGCCAGCATAATTAGTCTTAATAAATTCATTGATAACTCTATTGCGCCCTGCGACATCTTGTGTCTTGCTTAATTGCGTAAACAAATCAGTAAACCGTAAAAAATCACCGCGAACTTGATTGATTTCGCCGCCTGCGGCTTGATAAGCTGAATTTTGAACACTAATAGTTGTGGCTAAATCTTGTGACATAAACTCAGCGCTACGTACTCGATCAGTAACACCCAACGTTGACGCAAACATATCAAGAATTGTTTTTTCAGTCTCTAATTTCTTTGCTTGCGCATCCGTTAATCCACCTTTTTGCAATTCGGCAGAAACTTCTTTAGTAATAAGCCCAACCTTATCACGATTACCCAACTCTGCTGCTGAAAGTTTAATGTTGTAACGCTGAGCGACTGTATTGGTAAAGGCCATATTATTGACCTTATTCATAACAAGTCCTGTGTCATTAAATTTCTTCGAAGGCAAACCGACAAAACCAATCCAACCTAAAGCTTGCGCGACCGCTCCGTTTTCATCAAAACCGGCGAGGCCAGCCCCCTTATGAATTGCCGCAGTGGCACCCGCCATATAAAACGTACCATCCCAGAAAGCAACATTACGTCCTAATTGCGTCGTTTGAAATTTACGAATGCCATACATAAACTCACTGGTTTTTGCCGGGTTAATCATGTTGTAAACACCCGCGATAGCTTTTGTTGCTAAACCAGACTGTGCCATCGCCATATCGACGCTCGAAACTCTTCCTTTCATTTCATTAACTATGCCCGGCTGTTTCATACCAAAACCGATACCCGAATGCATAAAGTAACCGCTTTGCGGGGCAGCCATACCCGAGAAAGCCAAAGTCATTAACCCTTCTCTACTTAAAAGAGCATATTCCCTAACAGGTTGTACACCAGCTTTTTGAGCATCTTCTTCGGTATAAAACGCGCCCTTGACTGGATCCCAAACACGCATTTTGACTTTAAGGGTCGAATCTTCACCTTTTAATTTATTAATTCCAGATTCAATCACTGAATTAGCTGCTTCAAACGAAACCGCAACAGCTGCCCATTTCTTTGCACCTTCAAAAACTGAATATTTGAGAAGATCTGCATCTTTACGAAGAGCTTCTGTTGTGACTCCACCACGAGTCATTGTCATTAATGCGGGATTATCATAGACCTTTGTAATGGCTTTGCTGATATCAGCACCGTATTTATTAAGAGGAACGGCTGTTGTCATCAAGGCAAAAATACCGCCGACGTAAGCACCTTGACCGGCGCCGACAGCCATGCCTTGACCCCAGAAATTATTACCCGCTAATTTATCATTAACACCACCTATAGCACCGCCAATAAACGCACCAGCTACTGGATAACCCGCCCAACGAACAGCATAATTTCCTACTTTTTTAAGCGGAGTAGTATTAACAAATGGTGTGGTTAATACTTCGGCAACACTTCGAACTCTGCCGGTTTCTTCAATAGTTCCAATTGCTTTTGCTAACCCCGATGATTTATCTGGAGCCCAAGCAAGAGCCCGACCTGAAACAAGGATTGCAGATGCGCCAGCAGAACCAATTGCAACATTAATCCCAATTTTCTTTAAGCTATCTGAGTTTAAACTATAATCTTTACTGACATATATTTCATTCGCTAATCCCGCTATTAAATTCGTTCCACCACCAAATAAAGATGCATTGACAAGACCATATTTGTTAACTTGTAAGGCTGCAGCATCTTTACCCATAAAGATACGATTGATAAACACGCTGTCTTGTCCACGGCGCAGACCACCCTGAGCAGCCTTAGCTAATACACCACCTGATGCGGCACCTAAAAGTACAAAGCGAATATAGTCATCCGTGGTATACGTATCACCAGAAAATTTGCCCTCAATATATTTACTCGTCGGGAAAATCACAGCACCACCAACAGCACCAGCTGCTCCGGGATTAACTCTCCAACCACGTGCTGCGAGCGAACCTGTTAACATCGGAATTGAAGCAAAACCAGCACCCAGAGCAAAATTCCCAAGCACACGCGTGGAAATCATATTGTCACCAAAGCTAAATGTCTTATGATCTTTTGAATTTGCAACTTGAAAGGTATTTTCAATCACATTACCAAACGCCGTATATCCTAAGCCGCCGGCGAAAGGTTGCGCGACACGACTGAAGCCCAATGCTGATGAATATAAAGAAGTTTCAGCTTTTAATAAGTTGGCTTGTGCTAATTTGTAAGCTTTTACTGAATCGACAGCTATTTCTCTTGAAACTGACAACACCGGTAACGGTGATCCTGTACCCGTTCCCGCAAGTCTCGCAGCAAGTAAATCCGCTTTTGCAGCTGAGCGAGTTGATGCTACTTTAGCAACTAAAGCAGCATGGCCTTCATGCTTAAAAATATTCCATTCTTTCAATACCGCAAAATTATAAGCCCTAACACCTATTCCAGACTTTTCAAAAGCCTGCGCAGCAAGTGGAGAGCTTAATACGCGCGCGCTCATACTAAACACACCGACAGGTAAACCGACGCTTACAAAATTGCTGGTAAAGTTTGTCCCGACTGTACCAAAATCTAAAACACCATTTGTTTGGAATTTAGTTGGATCTGCGGCATGCTGCGCGGCGGTAATCAAATATGCAGTTCCGACACCATCAACCAAAACTCCGTCTAAAGCTGCCGGAAGAACAACGTGTTTAACAAAACCGAAGTTCGAAATACCCGAAATGCTTTCAATCTTTGCGACATTGCCGGCAAAGATAGCTCTTGTTGTTGGGAAACTAAAATCGAGAGCCTTCATCGCGGCATTTGCCATGAGTGCACCTTCAGCTCCATCAAAACCGCCAACAGCGCCTTTTGCAATATTTGCCGCAACACCCTCCGAAGGAACAATTGCTTTGGCAACCTGCAAGTTTCCTAAAACTTTTACCTGAATCGCCTGGCTAGCCCCACGCAATGCTGCATAACCGAATAAAGCTCCTCCAGTAACCACAGCCACTTCTGTCCAATTGATATCATTCGGATGATTAAAATATTGTATCGCCCAATCACCGCCACCGGCAACGCCACCCCATATTGCAGAACTTCTCAAAAGACCGCTGGTACTCGGCGCACCAAATTTAAAAAGGCTCGGTGCAACACCAGGAATTACCAGCGCAGCGCTCATATAAACATCCGTCATAAACTCTGTGGCAGAAACTTGTCCTAAGCGATTGCCACTATAATTCTTAAATCCTTCATTACCCCAATCATAAGCTGTATTTGCCCAGCTATCCGGAAGAATACCGCTGGCTAAATTTGCAACAAAATGACCAGTAATTGTTTGAGAAAGATTCCCAAGATTATTTCCCATAAGATCCAAGCTACCTACAAGTCTCGGACTATTATAAATAGCCTCTGCAATCATAGCGTCACCAGCTTTTTGATAACCATCAACTGTGGCTCTATATTCCGGATCAAAATTATAATTAGCATTTAATTTGCGAGCATCGGCAAGCAACTGATACCCGGCACCAACTAATCCTCGACCAAGATCAGCAATCGCATACGTATCTTCCTTCTCCCGCATTGTCTTTCCGTCAAAGACCAATTGATTATATTCTTGTGAAATTACGAAAGGAGCACTTGCTGCAGATTTAGGAGCAATACCAACTGCCGCACCACCTGCTGTTTTTTGCCATTCACCCACAGCTGTATCGACAACCTTTTTAATCGCGACCCCGGCAAAAATAATGCCGCGATCATCGAGCGTCGCATTTAAATTTGTTAAATCAATTTCTTCTGTTTTATTCCCTTTTGCGGTAAGTTCCTTTATAACAGCGTTTTTCAATGCTTGAGTCACAACAACTTTGTTTGTTTGTTCTAATGTGCCGCCGGCCGCCTTTAATTCAACTTCAACTTCACCAAATTGCGTGGCAATAGTCATGGTCGGCTTTTTGAATGCAATCGTTTCCACCTTAGCTTTATCACTTCCTGCCATCGAGTGTTCAACAAGATCGACACCCACCGAAACTTCTTGTTGCTTGTTACCAATTGTCACAGTGTAAAACGCTTTGCCTTGAGCAATGCCGTCTAATCTCTGACTAATAACTTGCTCGCCTGACTTGAGTGTTGTTCCGGATTTAACGACTTGCTTAGCGGCATATTCCTTAATATCCACACCATTGATTTGCAATAATTCTGGGGAAGAAATACCTTTTTCTGTAGCCGTATACTTAACAGTTCGTGTTACAGCTTTGCCATCGGCGCCCTTTGCGGAATATGTTTCTTTAGCCGACTGACCAGCAGGCAAGAAAACAAGGCCACCTGCATTTTGCGAATCGGCATAAAAACCACCGGCAACCGCACTACCTTTGCTATCAACAGCAAAAGGAGAGAGGCGTTCAATCTTAAAATTACTATAATCTGTTCCGATTAATTTCAATGTTACAAAAGCCGTAACGCCATTAGGTGTTTTGCACGTCGGACAAATGGCTTCATGGGTAGGATTAGCTTGACTTAAAAATATCGCCTGACCATTCAAATCTCTGCCGACAAAACCTTGTTCTTTTGTCCCCGCAGATGTAAATTTATAAGCATCGATAGCTTTTAGATCCGTGGCATATCCGCCAAGGCCATAATTCGAATCAAATTTTAATGTCGAAACAAAATTCTGGTGCACTTCATCATATTTATACTCGCCGACTTTACCGCCCTGACGAAGCACATTGACATAATCAATCTTGGCGCCTACCGGAACAGCGGTATCTGTGCCAGCAACAACACGGCCGCTCGCATCCATTTTGGCGTTAAAGATCGTCAAACCATTTTGCACAAGAGTTGTTCCGCCCGCGATGGTCTTAAATTCACCAAAAACAAGCGGCATATTTTTAGCAATTGTTAAATTGGCAAGATGGCCATACTGCGTAAACGAAGTCTCAACTCCGCTGTCTGTTCTAACAACCGCTTTCTCGCCACCACCCACTCCGCCACTGCTCGGCATCAAAGAATCCATCCAACCCGCGCCACTTACTAAAAGGGCTTGTCCAATATAAGGTCTTTCCGCGCCTTCTGACGGATTGATTTTGAGTGCTTTGGCGTGTCGCAAATCACGAGCATCTAAATTTTCGGTTCCCGAAACGACGGTCTTGCCAACAAGGTATGTATTATCAGCGTCTAAAGACTTCGCACTCTTTTTCTGATCATCTGTTAATGTGCGACCATCCACAAGTTCACCATTAAGAACAAAAATATCCTTTCGATCAATGGTTGGCATTAATCTGCGGTCTCTTGCGTCTAAATCGTTACTATCCAAAGACATGACTTTTCCATTTACAGAGTAATATCTTGTGGCCTGTCCATAAAGATCCGTAATACCGTCTATGGTGTAATTCATCTTATTAGATAAACGATTAACAAGTCTTAAATCCTTAGCATCCATATTGGCATCTTCGCGATGCTCATAAACCGGTTTTCCATTTCGATCTTTTACCACAGCTCCATTTTTATCCAAAAGAAGATATAAGCCAGCATCATCAAGATGCTTTACAAAAACTTTGCCGCTTCGTCCCGGCAAACCAGCATACATTTTATGTGTTTGATTCATCTCACGACCATCCGCAAGTACGCCGGATGAACTTGCATACATATCACCTTCGACAGAAACATTGCCGTCAGCCTTAACCATGCGATATTGCAAAGCGCCATAACTATCAGCAAAAGCACGACCAGCAATATCCATATTATGGAAGTTGCGCTTTAAACCATTTTTATTATCGCTAAAGTTACCCTTACTTCGAAAATTACCGTCAATGTTGCCAAACAAGCAGCTACCATTTGCCGAAAATCCGATGGCGGCTAGGCGATTTTGATTAATCACATCCGTGAAATTAACTCGCTGTTTTACAAACGTGCCTTCTTTACCTTTGAGTTCCATCGAAAAAGTCAAAGGATCCGTTTTGGCGGCATTGCGAATCTGACGTCCTTCCGCGAAATAAATCGATCCCGGCGCCTGCAAGTTTACTGCAAAAAGACTATTAAAATCTGCATAAATGGCTAACTGGCTTGCAGAATACTTCATACCCTTCGGAGAACGTGTACGTAACGCTTGATTAACATCTTCTCCGACCGCAAATGTATCTTCGGCAATATTCCAAAGAGCGCGATTAACTGTTGTGCCGGTAACCTTTTCGCCATCTTTAGATTTTTTATCAGCCTTTTTATCCTTAAGACCAAGAGCTTCTTGACTTTGTGGGTTATAAAGAAGACCTTCCGTACCTAAAAACGCGATCTTGCCGCCCTTCTCGACATTCAAAGCACCGATCTTCAAATTTTGCATATTTTCAAGCGAAGTACCTTTGGCACCTGTACGCACATAACTATCTTGACCTGCCTCAAAATCTTTATTCTGACCCGTCAAGGCTACCAAGCTGCCGCCCTTAATTCCCATACTTCCGCTTCCATCTTCCTTCGCAAATGCTGTTAAGAATAGTTGCGCATCTACTTTGCCTTCGTGCGTGCCACCTTTACCTAAAAGTCCAAACGCTGTTAAACCGCCTTCTCCTTTATTAACAGGCATAAAATCGATAACCGTGCGACCATCTTTGCTTGTCTTATTTAATGTCATGTCCCCACTGCGGCTTGAGTTAGCCATTAAAAGCATTGCCCCGCCTTCCGGAGCCGGGAGAACGAGTTGAACTGGCGCTTTATTAAAGATGACGCGATTTTCTGAAAATGCCTGATCTAACATCGGGGATAATGTGCCACTATCGATGTTAAGCGCAACAGACAATTTGCCTTGCGCGAGATTAAAGAAAGGCATGTCCGTCCCGACTAATGTAATTTTGTCTGTAGACGTAGTGGCCGGTTTTTCGTTTGAAGAAGAACTTTTACCAAGGGCGGCAGAAAGCGTATTTAATACAGCCTCGTGTTCTGCTGGATTCTTGGCTTTTGCAAAAGCAAATAAAAGATCCCAAACTTTTTGATCTGTATAACCCTGCAAGCTTCCCTTATTAGTAAGCGAAAGAACTGGAATAGATTGCTTTTCTTGCGGAGTAAATGTAATTTGGCCATCTTTAATCGCGGCTTGTCCCGCGTAATATGTTCCAGAAATCAATTGATTAACGTCAATACCTTGTGCCAAAAGAAGTCTTTGCTGATCTTGCGGACCAGTTTTTAATTCAGCCAAAGCTGCATAGGCACCAGCGCCCTTGTTCCACTTAATCTGTGCGGCACCAAGGATTGCTCCACCCGTGACCTTGCCATCAAAGCCTTTGACGATTTTGTCATTAGAAAGCGCAATCGCATAAGACACATCATTAAAGGAAACGACATTGGCCCCGTTATGATCAATACTGCTTTTATCCGTAGAAACAATCGCATCATAAACAACACCCTTGCCGCCATCTAATGGCATAATAAGCGTGCCTTTATCGGACATCACAATAGCGCCTTCGCGCATAATTGTCCCCGGGATAATTAATCTGGCTTCTAAATCTCTAACCGATTCTTTCGTTGTCGATTTGGCGGCTCCAATAACGATACTCGCATTGGATGTGCCGCTTACACCAACTTGACCGGGAATATTTTCAACAAAATTTTCTTTAGACTTGAGCGTTGCAACAATAGCCTGACTAGACGGAACCAACCCCGGCGTACCATTAGCAAAAAGAACACCATGATTAAGAACGGCTCCCTGTTCTGTCATCGGAACTTGTGTCCCCGGCATTGAGATATCTAAAAGTCCAGTATTAGGATTAACAAGCAAGAGATCTTGCGAAGGCATGCCTAAGCCAGCAAAAACCGTCGGGGTCCACATTGCTTTTGCTCCCTCGGCAGATTTTTGACGATCATAAAAAACTTGTGCGACGGGATTAAGATTAAATCGATTAACAACATCAGCAGAAGCAGATTGCAAGTATCCTTTAAACGAATAATTTACCAATGAACCATCTTCTCCAAGAGTAATATTCATCGTCGATGCTTCGGAGTTTAAGGAATTTTTTAAATCTTTGCCGAAGCCTGCAATGCTAATCTTACCTTTGCTTATATCTCCGGGAGTCGACGCGCTAAAGAACGTATCGATATTATTAATATTACTTAAAAGAGATGTGATATCTGAATTTTCTTTCTGAGAACGATCTTTAGAAAAATCGACGGCTCCAGCATACATTTTTTTAGCAAAACCTTTTGCCGCGACATTGGGATCATCCAAATATTTTCCATATCCAAAAACGCCACCCGTTCCGTCCAATATTGTTGCTCCACCAGCAAGCAATACTCTCTGGCGCAAAACCATCCCAGCCATGTTAAAAACATTTCCATCTTTCCCGGCAAATAATGTTTGTTTAAGATTTTTATCTGTTGAAATCGTTTGCTCAACATTAGTCCCGAACTGATTAATCTTGGAGTCGCGAATAATAAGATTAGCGTTTGCAAAACCTCTTCCATCGCTTGTCCTGTCATACCCCATCATAAAAGATTGTGAGTTTAAAAATGGTTGTGCGCCACCAGAAAAGAGTGCGATGCGATCCGCCGGCGCTATACCAATCGCTGCCGCGGCTGATGGAGCTAATGTTGCCGTCATTCTATAAACAAAATCTCGAATGCCTTCTGTGTTAAATAACGTTGCATTTTGCGAATTGGCAAGCTGGCCAACAGCCATAACCTGATTCAATGGTGCCAATGCTCCAACCAAATTGACCAAGTCATCAGACGCGCCCATATTCTTAAAAGCTACGGAAGCATCTGCTCCAGCCTTAACCAACGCCATACCTGCTTCAAAGTTTTTTGCTTGCGAATTATTGACCGGAAGATCTAATTGAGTACTAAAATTCTGAAGATTAAATTGCGGGTCTTGCATAAAACGAAACTTTAACACAGTTAGAACATCTTTATCATCAACTTTACCGTCACTAAAGCCGGCTAAAAGCGGAATATTCCGAAAGGCAATATCTGTTTGAAAACCATTGTTTAACTTGCCCTCTATAATAGAAGAAGCAAACATGCGATTAAAGATCATCGTCCCACCACCGACAACCGGAAGAACTGCTTGAAGAAGATCTGCTTTTTTAGGAATGCTTAAAAGCATGCCTAATCCTTGTCCGTCACCCAGCGCTGCGACAGCATCTTGATAAGCCTTATAATACCGTGCAGGTGCATTTGGTAATTTTTCAACAAGAGACTTATAACCTTCCCACGAAATTGTTACCGCTTTAATAAAGGAAATGGCGGTATCAATTTGATCAGCGCTCTTTCCTTCGCTGGCTAACTGTGCTCGGGCTGTTGCTTCGTCATTCGAAGTAAACTTGCCTTGAGTATTTGCAAGAAGCGTTTTAAACTCTTTGCTCTCTTCCCCGGTGAAAACCAATTCAGCGCCTTTGCTTACTAAAAATTCTCCAAATTTTTGAGCATCAGATTTACCGATTCCCCAATAATCAATATCGCTCTGGCTAAAATTTGCTTTTGTAAATTGCACATTGCGCCACGAAGCCTCACCCTCGCCGTTGCGACTACCATAATCGACCGTTGCCTTAAAGCGATCTGACCAACCTTGCCCTCTAGCATCATAATCATAGACCATCGGATTTTCCGACGTGCTGTGCCCAAACATCTTAAACGTCGTGTTGTCTTGTTCCATTGTTCTCACCGGACGATAAACAAAACCTAAAGTATCACGGAAGAACACAACATCTTCAGGATCTGTGATTTTGCTCGAAACCATATATTCAAGCGCGCCCTTAACGTTTGCCAAAATTCCGCCAGAATTATAAAGATCAGGTCTTAAAAATCCGCCGGCAAGATTGGTATTAAACGTTTCAATCCAATAGTTATTTGCCCGCGCTCTATAATTGTTATCAAAAACCGCAAGCCGTAAACCAATATCTTCTTTGCTCGCTCCCTGCGCGCGCATTGTTTTTATAATATCGTTGCGCTGTAAAGTTGTTTGCAATGAAAATCCTGTCGCCCGACTCCACTCATCCATAAACGCGGAAGCCTTCACAACACCCGGCGTGAAACTACTGCTATACGTATTTATTGCCTTTCCGCTTGCATCGTATTGGCCTTGTTCCTTCCAACCAATTTCACCCTGCGGTAACATACCAAAAAGATTATTCGGAGCGATACTTTTACCAAGGCTCACAAGTGACTCTTGAATACCATCAAGAAAATAATTTTGTTTTTGTGCCGCTTTTTCACCGCTAAACATTCCGCCATCTACCGTCAAACTGGCACTCTCAGAATCTAATGCGGAATCTTTAGCCAACCCAACACCAACAGCTGTTAATAAAAAGATTCCCATGCGCACTTTAGCAATATCGCTTGCGCTCGGCGGCTTGTTCGGGTCTTTGTACAAATGCTTTTCGGCTTTATCAACAACCATCGCGATTGCGGTACCAAATGAGTTTTGCGTACTAAGCCGAAAGAATTCCTCTTTGAAATCAATTTTCTTAGCAAACTTAAATTTACCATCAGCAGCGTCAAATCTAATACTCCCATCCATCAAGGAAACTTCTTTTGTGCGACCAAGATCATCGATGTAAACAAATATCCCTGTTAAATTTCCTTTCTCATCTTTGTTTTCTTTAAGTAAGTTGACCTCTGGATGATATCCCAATGTCCCATTAAAGTTGTGATACAAAAGTCCAGCCAATGCACTGCCGAACTCACCCGCTGCTTGCGACGCCAAAGTGTTGGCGCCAAAATTCTTTTTGTCTAGCTTTGACATAAGTTCACGAACAACCACACTTCCAACAACTCCAATCAAACGACCTGTGACATTCGCATTTAATTTATCAATCGATTGCGAAAACGTATCCGCAATAAACCCTTCGTTGTATATCGACGCATCCAAAATATTCTTTTTTACGATATCGAACGAAGAATTTTTGTACGCATCAGTGGTGACATCAATCCCGGCATCAATATCCCACATTCTTGTCAAGTTAATTGCGCTCTCTGCCTCTTGTTTCGCGATATCCTTTCCTTCACGTCCCAACCCTAAAGTCTTTTTAGCTTCTTCACCAAAAAATTCAGCCGCGCCGACCAAGGCGTATTCCGCCGCGGCCGATGTCGCAATCCCAATTAAGGCCTGCTTTAACATCGGGTTCATGTTCGCACCCAATTGCTTATCTAAAAGTTTTGCTAATTTAACTTTGACATAACCATTAATTAAGCCAATCCCTAAACTGCTCGGAAGTTTTTTAACAGCCTGATCCCATGTCAACAAAGGACCGCTCTCGCGCGCGAACATTTTCTTTAAAAATTTCATCATCGGGCTTAACTTAGCAACTTCCTTACCGGCTTGAGCAACATCCATTGAGGCTTGGCCTAAAAGAGTCGTTCCCAAATCTATTCCAAAACTGCTCGCCAAATTTGTCGTCCAATTACCAAGCGAATCAAAACTATATTGCAGCATACTCACATCACCAAAACTTAAAACGCCGCTAAAAGCTTCACCCGTCAATAATTCAGACTGATTTAGAAAAACATCTTTAGTATCAAGCAGTGTCTGCGAAACATCACTAGCGCCGGTAACCCAAAGACTATCCATCGAATCAAGACCTTGCGAGGCTACTTCAAGACGCCCCGCATCACCCCATCCCTCATAAGCCGCTTCAGTAGCTAAATTGCCAGTAGCGGAAAATGAATCTGCCAATGAACTGGCCGCGCCTTCGCCCAATTGAGTAAACCCGATTGACATTGCAATGTTTAAAATAAAAGCCGTGTCAGAACTACATGCTCCTTCAGAAACACAAAGCGCAGTTAAACTACCAGCAAGATCTGATGCCCCCATGGCAATAACACCCTTCATCAAAGAATTCGCCATAGCCTTTCCTGCCGCATCGCCGACTAACCCAGCACCAGCAAAATAAGCACCCACAAAAAGCATTCCGATTTTAAGAACAAAACCAAAAAAGCTATCTCCGTCATCTTCCAAGAAAACCAATCTCTCGCCCGATCGATCAACCCATTTATTACCCCAAACGAAAGCTTGCGCACTTTCCGATATTGTTTCAAAAGCAACATTTTGATTTTCAACTTTTGGAGCAAGAACAAAACCACTTAAGTCTTTAATAAATTCATCGGCCGGCAAAATCTGTGATTTGCCGATATCCGTAAAGTAAACCTTGCCCTCATCGATCGCGTGAACCGTCACAAAATGTTCAGATCCATAATTCGCGATAAAAGGTGTGGTGAGTTTTAAAACATCCGCCGGCTTAACCTTCATCGCCGCAAGTTGCAAACCATACCCCTTAACAACTTGATCGATTGCATAAAGCGACGTTTTAAGTTTGGTTTCTCCCGGCCGCACAATGTCATTTAAAAGATCAATCGCCAAAGTCGCAACCGACAACTCTTCAAGATTGGTCACGATGCCGCGACTTAACAAAAGATCACGTAGTGAATAAACACCGCAATTGAGCGGATGAATGTTGGGATTGCTCAGCCACGCGTCAACCAAAGCCATTTGTCCTTGACTCACATCAACTTTAGAAATAACCCGAACACCATGTTGACCACTCGAGCCATCTTTGGCTGAAACACCAGAAAGGCTCAATTCAAGACTTGCGTTTTTCTGATAAGCGACTTTGTTAAGAATGTCATGAATTCCGAGAGCCAAACGAGCAGAAACAATTCTTTCGGCGGCAGAATCTTTTTCAACAATTTTTTGTTGCGGATTTGTGTTGCCCCAGAGAACGGAAGGATTGTAATTAAAAGCCCAACTAACTTGATCAGGTATAAAAACTAAAAGCACGATTGCAGCAACAACACGCAACCATGCTTTGAAACGGCTATGAAATGGCACATACGGCGATCCTTCAGATTGGACATTATCAGTAATAGTAATACTAGTATCTGATAATATAAGATCGTCTATGTGGGTTTGTGGGTTCATATTATACTGTATATGGTTTTTTGCTTGCCACATAATGTCCAATCTGATATTGAGCGTGGCAAGATGGAATTAATACAGCCTTGGGCTTGATGAAGGAATTGAAAATACGCCCAAAGAAGCTGTAAGTAAGAATATTTCTCAAAACGAATTGAGAATTGAAAACAAAAAAAATCAGGGTTTGCGTGTTTATTTTCACTTTTCCCATAAATTTTGAAAGATTGTTGCTACGAAAATTTGCCTTGTCAACGTATTACGAGTATATCATTTATATAATATAGCGCAAGTTCATGGCAAAAATATTTTATACTGTATCTTGTTGTTATCCAAATTGTTATGCGCGAATTAGAACTTTTTTTGATATTTTATAAAAAATATTTTCAAAAACCATTTTTTTCACCAAAATTATCGTAAAAAATACACTATTTTTAAGCACAAAACATCTCAATAGATACACAAAAATACCACATATAATTTGCGCACTTTTTTATCAATTAAAAAAATTTCCATGTCATTAAAAGCTTTCAAACTAATCAATTAATTTTTGCAAAATTACAACATCATTTTCATAAATTTTATGCAATAATAAAAATAAAAATGTCCAATCTGACAAAAATATTCAGATTGGACATTAAAAGAACAGTATTGTGCCTAAAAATTACTTTTTAACGCCGCCGCTTGCCATGCTTTGCATCGGATTCGTTTCAATAAACTGTAAGAAAATTGGACCAGCCACCAAAACACCGACAACAGGAAAAATGAAAAGCAAAAGAGGAACCAACAGTTTTATTGGAGCCTTCATGGCTAACTGTTCACCGCGGCGAAAACGCGCAAGACGCATATCTTCCGAAAGACGATTTAATGCTTCGGAAACCGACGTCCCCATCTTATCAGCCTGAATCAGGGTCCGAGAAAAACTAGCCATTTCCGGAATATCATATTTTTGCGCCATATCGCGCAAAGCATCACGTCTTGTTTTACCGACATTGATTTCCTGCAAAAGAACATTAAGCTCACTGACCATGACCGATGGCGGAGACTTTTCAACAACCCATTTTAACGCCAACATAAAATCAAGGCCGGCATTAACGCAAAGCCCTAAAAGATCGATAGCATCAGGCATTTCCTTTGTCATAATCGCCTTCACACCCTTAATTTTTCCCTTAAGCCAATATTCCGGCGCCATATATCCAACAGCCAGCGACATCATAATCCAAAATGTCATCATGTCAGGCTTAACCATCGGGTAAGTCAAAACCAAAATTGCGACAATAAGGACTTCTTTAATAAGAAAAAACTCTTCCGGAGTAATCGGCACGTGCCCGACACTCAAATCCTTTAAAATTCTTTGACGAACAACGCCTTGGCAAAGAGGCTTATTGATCATCGCGATCCCGCGAATAATCGAAAAATTTGATTTCTTTGTTGCTTTTGGCAATTCATATCCAAAAGATTTTAAGGTCGGGCGGCTCTCCCACTCCGGCGGAAAAAATCCGAGAATAAAACTAAATCCCGCAACAAAACACAATGTTAAAATAAAATACAGCATTTAAATGTTTTCTCCGTTTTAAAAATCTTTAAAAGTACTGATCTTCCAAATCATAAACCCGCCGATCACTTCCGAAATACACGCATAGATGAGCATAGCCCGTCCCGTCGGAGACTGGAACATATGATCAAAAAATCCCGGATTCGATGAATAAATCGTCACAAAAAATCCAACAGGCAAAAGCGACATGACAACACCCTGAATTTTTCCTTGCAAAGTAAGAGTATCGATTTGACCCTGAATTCTTTTTTGCTCACGGACAACATCGATAATACGTTGTAAAATAACCGGCAAATTACCACCGGTTTCGCGAGCCAATAGAATCGCGGTAATCAATTGTTGCAATGCGGATGACGGCATACGGTTATACAAATGGTTTAATGCCTCGTCGAGCGAAACACCCATCTTATTTTCACCCAAAACCGTCGAAAATTCTTGATTAATCGGGTCGGGCATTTCATCAACCACGGCTTCCATCGCCTGAATAAGACTTAAACCGCCGCGAAAAGAGCTAGACATAATCATTAAAGCGTCTATTAATTGATTATCAAATCTAACTTTATTTTGAGATAAAAGCATTTTGGTGTAAACGCCCGGCAACAAAAATCCAGCAACCAGACCAATCAAAACACCAAATAGGCGCATAACCGGATCATTAAAAAGAAAATAAAAAGACCCCGCAACAACGACGGGAGCCCATACATATAGTTGTAAAATCTTTTTGATCTGTGCCCGCGGCATCATACGATCAAGGCGATTAGACAGAAGATTGGCGCGTTTCTGGCTAAAAGCAACCGACGTATTATAAGCCAGCGGAATTACAGCAAAGCCGATTAAAGATACGGCGACAAAAATAAATACCATCAAAATTACCATACAACCCTCTTTAAAATGAATCAGATTTTATTGACACAAAACATCATTTTGACATTTGGCTTTGCAAACCTCACAACGATCATGATATTCCGGTAACGCCACGCCATCACCACGAATCAACGTGCAATCGCAATTGTTGGCTTGATAACATTTTTCATCAACCCAATGCCCACTCGCTGAATCATAAAAACAATCCAATGTCCCGCCTATTTCACCGTTAACACCAAACTCGCGCGGGTCATATTGTCGCCCCTGTCCAAAAGTATCCCCAACAGCTTTCCATCGTCCAGCCATACCACGCTTAATATACCCACCAAAACCAACCATAATCGCGAGAATAAGAATAATCACCGCCGTAACTTCTACCGCCGAAGATCCTTTTTTAAAATTCTTTATTTGCATTTGCTTTTACCAATCGTCGCATGGGACAAATCTGATTCGAAAACCATTTGTCGCGAAATAATACTCCGCGCATGATTCACTTTGAACTCCATGCGCTAATAAATCCTGATGAACTTTGTTCCAGCAATCTGTATAGTTATTTCCTACCAATGTAAGATTGGGAATGGCGTTTAACATAAATGCCGCTCCGATATGGCTGCGCTCATCAGTCCCCGCAAGCCACGTCTTAAGATCAGCATCGATGAAATCGGCGCAGGTTTGTCTAAGCCCCGTCGGATCAGGATCATTGATGGCACTTGGGTTTGACAGTCGAGATTGCCAAATCTGTTGACCAGAAGGAAAGATAAGACCACGCAAATCTTTATCCTGATCATAGCGAATAACACGCGCCTTGGTTCTGCCAACCAAATTATGCAATGTATAACAAACTTTTACTTTTCGACTAATAAAACCTCCACTCTTTTTTGTCGTACTAACAACTTTTGGCCAATCACCTGCGATACAATCACCTGTACAGCGTCGAGGAAGACGAACCTCAACTTTAACCGCGTGCCAATATCCCCGCCCTGTGCCCCATCGCGGAAGACCACCGGGATTTGTTTTTACCGCGTCTTCATCCTGCCAAACATAAATCGCATGCGATGGCAAATCTCCTGAAATATTGTCCATATGTTGCATTCTGGCATCAATGAAACTTTCAGCAGGTGAATCAATGGTTTCAAACGGCGTTCCCCCGTCAAGAAACTCAGTAAGCTTATCAATCGCAGTTCTTAAAACCGCACTAACGGACACGGCCTCATTATAACGACCTTCAAGAAACTTCACACGATGTTTAAATTTCTCAACCTGAATTTGTGCTTCTGTCGCGCTTTGCTGCATAACAGTAATATAAGCCGGATCATCACAAGAGCGACCTGTCAATGTTAAAGCATCCGTTACCGCGTTAAAATACGTGGGTAACCCTAAATTACATCCCGCAAATCCTCCCGCGCAGCTGCCTGCCCAAGAACAACGACAATCATTTCTATTTGTCGCGCAATCTAAAGTTGTAACCCCGCCGGGCATTAATGCGCCATTACACGCATTGTTAAGAGGCGTCGCGCTATTGGGTCCAGCGCACCAATTATCAATTGTGGTAATGCTAGGACTGTCGGGAGATTGAAAGAGTGGCAAATTATACGGACTACCCGACGGCAAGGGAGGACTGTCGCAATTTGTCGAACAGGCATTGATCGTCGCTGAAGTTAAGCATGTTGACAGCGCCGCGGCGTCAGCAGCATTTCCAGCATTAAAAGCATTGGCAGGTTGACCAGATAAATATTTTGTTCCATCATAAAAATCCGGAACCAATGAACGCGGTAAATTAGAACATGTATCAAAACTGCACGAATCATGACATCGTTGGAATTTTTCCGCATTACCTGTTGCCGAAGCAACAGGTCCGGTATACGTTCGAACATCTTGCGCATTCCACTTCAAACACGCAACAACGTCCTCAACATCACCACGAATCGTATTGTTATTGACATCAAATGTTGCTATCTCGCCGGGCGGTGAAAATCCATTGCCAGCCGTAAAAGATGGAACACACCAAACCGCGTCAGATCCAACATGTGACGGACCATTATAAGCATTTGCCGCATTCGGCAAAAGCCATGACTGAATAGCGTCATAAAGAAATTGCAATTGCGCGCGCCAAATCCAAAGTGTACCCGGTCGCTCTAATTTTGTGAAACTCCCCGGGCAATTATCTGGGTCCGAGCACGGTGGTTCTATCCATTCGGCTACTTCCGGATACCACGTCACAAGTTCTTTTGCCAAAGCCTGCAATCCGACTCCTGTAGTGATTGTTTGTTGAAAAGTTGCTTCCATTCCAAATAAAGATGGTAATCCATAAATGATTTCGTCTATCATATCATCCGGCCAATTCGCAGGAGCCTGCGTACCAGCCTCGCCACACTGAGCATTATTTTCATTGAGAGCCAACGCACCACTCTTAGGACAATCCACATCATAACCCGGGGTGTCTTTGCAATAACGGTCGGCGCCGCGCTTCCAGCCTTTGACATATTGCGTCAAATCTGAAAGAGGAGACGGATTAAGAGAAACGGCGCATTGGTCTACTGGAACGATGAGACTAGGAGTACCTATAACATTATCCGAAACAACGGGAGGATCATTAGTTCCCCCCTTATTTGTTTTATTAACGCACCAGCCTTGAGCGATGTTATACGGAACCAAAGCTGGATCAAAAGGTAAAACCAAACGACTAATTTCGGGATAAGTGGCCATATCCGCCGGACAAGTTCTTCCCGGTTCGGCAGGCTTACGGCTATCACACCAATGACATTCATAATCATTATATGTTTGGGATGAAAGCTGTGGTCCCCAATCTTGCATTTTATAAAGAAACGGAAAAAGCTTAGGCATAGTTGGAGGATTTGTGCCTAAGGGCTGTACACCAACCCATAAATCAAGATTTGATGCGGCCGCAGGAAGAGTATAATAACCAACAGTATCTTTAAGAAAAAATCCTTGATCCGCAACTCCCGTATTTAAAGTAGCTGCTCCATTAAGGGTGTCCGAGTGCCAATTGGGATTCGCGGGTGTCGTATGATAAAGATGATGTTCATCATCACGACCAAGTTGCTCACGAAAAGACATAAAAATGTTTGTGGAGTCTTCGTAAGTTGGATCATAAACATATTGATAAACATTTCCAACCGCTCGATAAGGCGTGCGATTCGCGCATGTGGCGGGATTTCCAACCTGCGGTACCCCCGGCGTGCCATCACATTCCGGCGGCAGCGCGCCACCACCAAATGATTGACAACAATAATCACACTCTGCTGGACGTTTAGGAAAATTTGTTAAATCGCTTGGAGAATAAAAACAAGCATGACTTGCACTGGTAAGAGGATTCTTTGTTTGAAAATCAGGATAATAAACAGGATCCCACAATCCCCAATTATCTGTTCCCTTAAGAACAAGTTCATGTAAAGCAGCGAGAAAAGCTTGCACTGCCGATGTATCAGCTCCCTTAACCTCCAAAAACCTTTTGGTATTATAGAGACTAAATCGCCCAATAACGTCATTTGGAGGCTGAGTTTCATCATTGCCCGGATAACCATAAAGTCCATCTTGGTCCAGATCGTAAAGATCCGGCATTTTCACTTGATCTGTTACTGCCGCTTGTAAACCTGCTTGAATTCCACGCTCAACAGCTTGCCCAGTTTGAGAAAGATCCTGTGCGCGTTTATTCCACATATCGCTAATGCCCGGATCAATCGAGGCCGCGATAATAAGTGCAGCGCCCTCCATAACGGCGCCAACAGTTGCCGCGGCTTGTAGGGCGGGAACCATGCTGGCAGGAGCCTGTAGAAAAGATAAAATTTCTGGAGCAAAAACTGCGACGAGAATCATAAAGATAAAAGTCAAAAATCCAAAAAACCCGCCACCAGATGTTTTACATTTTTGTAAAGTCCGACCAAGTGTTTCAATATATTCTCTTTCACCATGACTTGCGATCATCGACGCCATAACAGAAGCCGATGCATTCGCGGCTTTCATTGATATTGTTTTAGACTGTGCTAACATCCCCAAATTAATCGATGCCGCAAAAAGCACAAGGCCAATAGCAATGATAACAATCATAATCACCGCGACTTGTCCCGAACAAGAACGAAGCCCCTGCAATCGCAAATTATTGATTAAACGTAACACTCAACCAAAGCCTTTCGTTAAATCCAATTTATCAAAGCCGATTGACTCCAAAAATATCACTGCTAATTGTCGCCGCGTCAATCGGTGTCCCTTCATAATAAACTGGTCGAATTTGTCGATAATTATCGTCAACTTTATCTGCGGCAACCGTATTTGTCAAAGTCTGCTCATGTGCTTGTCGACGCGCTGACAAATCATTGCTGACCCAATAAAAAACTCTAACCATACTTAGCATCAGCATGACAACAACAATAACACTGAAAGTAATTTCAATGCTGGCCTGTCCCAAATATTGTTTTGTTTTTTTTTGAATCATTTTCCCAAATTTTTATGGTGCGACCTCTGTACGAGTAAACCAGCTTCGTCCAACTTTATTATCGATACGACTGCGAACAAAAATCTGCAATGAACCAACATCAAAACATGTTTTTGAAACATTTGTTGCTGAAAAACAATTATTACAAGCTTCGATTGAATTCGCTGTCCCTTCAGGCGTTGGCGTATTTCCGGCACAAAAACGGCCAGTATCATTACTCAACTTCAAAACTCTTTGCGCGACATCCACATGATCATTCATATTCGTATTTCGAATATATTGGTCCGTTCGGGCATCAAATAATTTCCCTTCTTGCACACGATACATCGTACCACTTTTTGTAAATGAATACATTTGACTTTCAGTCAAAAGACCAATTCTCGTATCGGGATTTCGACCATCAAGTGTAAAATCAATATCCCCATCCTGTCGATCGATCACCATAGCTGTCGCCGTCCGTCCATCCGCGTCAACCGTGCTGTCTAAAACATTTTCTTCTTTAAAATCTCCATCCACATCCAAAAGCCCTTTTTCTAATTCACCGACGGCGGGAACTTCCTTCCATTGCCACATAAAACCAAACGTATCCGCATCTGCCACCGCGGTGCTAACGGTCGGCAGCGTGCCGTTAAAATTAATATCAAAGTTTCCACTTGGATCATAACCATTACTTGGTGAATTTTCCACAATCTTATGCAAAACAACACACCCAACCCCCGGAGAAATACAATCAGGACTCCAGCAGCGCGAATCATTTGGATGCGGTTGAGTACAAAGACTCAACGTTCCTTGTTCCGTCGGAAATGTAACAGTTTTAAAATTTGAAGTAAGCAGTGAGATTCTTTGGCCATTGATCCAAACATCATAATGCGGAAGAACTGTGGTGTCGCCATAATCATCTTTATCTGTCGGATAAAATAACTGGCTTGAATAAGAACCGCTACCGCTAGCAACCAAGGGGACACGATCACGTGAACCAAATTTACTTCCAAAATCACCAGAGAGCCTGTCTTCAATAACAAGTGTTGCGCCACTGCTTCGTCCCGGTTTTTCTACTTCGGACGATTCCAAAGACTTGCTCATTGCATAGCGAGTCGCTTTTAATTGTGTATTCATAAAATTTGAAGCGCCCAATCCCTGACGAAAAATCAAGCTGATCACAAAAATCAAAATCGAACCAAAAATCGCCAGCTCAACAGCGGACTGACCGCTAGAATTTTTAGTTATAATTTTTTTTGTTAAAATAATCATTATGAATTTTATTGCGCATCTACACGACTTGTTCCGGTTTTGGTTTCTGTCATAAATGAAGTGTCATTTCGAAGAGTTTCTGTCCCGCCAGTTGCGTTTTGAGTCGTAATGGACGTCACCGTATTGCCGACAACTCTTTGAGTAATATCTACGGTCGTCTGCAATGGGTCATATTGTTCTCCCACGCCGTCGACGGAAGAGCGTAAACGTCCCTGAACTCCGCGCTTCATATAATTTTGCATCGCCAACAAAGCCCCAATGACAATGATTACCAACATTGAATACTCGAGCGCGGACTGTCCTTTTTTCCCAAGAATTCTTAACATATTAACCTCGATCAATTAATTTTTGCTGACACCTAAACTCGCTTCTGTTTTTATATCAGTAGATGTGCTGTCATTATAACCTGTAAAAACACTATGTGTAGTCCCAGTTAACCATTCTTTTTTTGTTTGTTGCCGATCAAAATTTGATTTTACATCCGATTTGATAAGGCCTCCTCCATCACCACCAACTTGCTCCGCATTTTGCTGTGTCCCAAGCTCATCAGAAACAACCTTGACCATGCCTTGTGTTCCCCGTTTAATCATCGGTGTGACTGCTAATAAAATCGCGATCGTTATTCCGATCAAAAGCGTGTATTCAACAATGGTCTGGCCTTGCTTCTTATATAAAAATTTTTTCATAACTGACCCTTACTCTGCTTGTCCCGGAGGAGCGGTAATCGAAGTCCCTGATGTTGTTATCACAGATGATATTCCAGTTTGGTATTTTCCTTCATGTCCGGGCCACGACGTGTATTCTTCATTTGTCACACTATACTCATCTCTATCCGTTGTTGTGCGAGAATAATATGGTTCATATTCGACGGGCAAAACCGCGTTCGGGTGAGTTTCGCTGTAAACGCTGTTAACTTGTGTCCAAGCATAATTACGCGCCCCATGAATGCGAGCCTGAACGCCACGCTTAACATAAGTTGACATCCCGACGACGCCGGCTACAACAAGAAAAAAAACAACCGCATACTCAACGGACGCGCCTTGGCCGTTTTTATTTTTTATCATTCTTAACATGTCAATAGCCCACCTTCGAAAAAAAACATGGCTTACTTAGAAACTTTATTGATACCGCTTTTGGCGGGCAAGCTCCCAAATAAGCCATGCTTAATGTCATCATATTAAGTCAGATACTTTTTATTTACCCCAATATTCTTGCGTGAGGTTAATCATATTCTGACTTCTGTTTGTCGTTGTCATTTCCGGAGCACGGAATCTTGTCAAGCTGGTTCCTTGACTCATCGTTTCCGTAGTATTACTGGTAACTTTTACCGTTTTGCTGACATTGGTATTGCCTTGTGAATATTGATCACCAATATCATCAGCCGCACTACGTAAACGGCCTTGCAAACCTCTCTTAATATAAACCTGAATTGAGAGAAGAGCGCCAATGACGATAATGACCAAAACGGCATATTCGAGGGTGCTCTGCCCTTTCATTTTTCTTAAGAACTTAAACATTGAATATACCTCCTGTTATATAAGTGTCCCAATAAGGATCTTTAAATACCGTTAATAAGACCAGCGGCATTGTAAGTCGTACCTGTGGTACCGTTACGACGAGTTCTAATTTCATCCTGTGCAAAGGATATTGTGTTGGAGTTATGTATACTTGTTTCCGTTGAGTCACGATCCACATCATAAGAACTGTGTTCATAATATGGCGCGTATTGATTCGTGGTTCCCAACGTGTTTGTTGCGGTTGCCATATATTGCGAGGCATCACGAATTCTTGCCTGAATAGCACGTTGAGCGTACGTCTGCATAGCAATGACGGCCGCGACAACTAGAGAAATTAACAGCGCGTATTCTGCTGTCTGCTGGGCTTTTTTATTTTTTAATAATTTCTTAAACATTGGTAAGACCTCCGTAAAAGTTAAACTTTTGTTTTATCTCGACGAGGTTAAACGGTTAGCCATATCTTCCATCCCGTTTGTGCCTTGTTGCATTGTTCTGTTATAGGCAGCTTGAAAAGGACCAGTTGGCCCAAGGAAAAAGATAAGAATAACAACAACCCCCGTAACGAGGATAATGTACTCCAAAGTACTTTGTCCTTTTTTCTTCTTGTGGTGAAGGTTCTTAAACATTGTGCTTCCTCCTTGATTTACTACTTTAATTTTCGGTTTGTGTTGCCGATACTAATCTTTGTACCCTTCTTGGATCGCCTGCTGAGTTGCCTGCACCGAACGAAACACATAAGTACTCATGGCCAACATTGCTGAAGCCACGACTGCCACGATGATGGCATATTCAATGAGATTCTGTCCTATTTGATTCTTTAGCCGCATCGTGCTGCACCTTTTGTGTTACAGATGATCCTTGCCCTCACTCTAAGCAACTTCAGAGCGGATACAGTTATTGGGCTCTATCGCCGCGCCTTTTAAAGGGCTTGGCATCTCTGTTGGCGAAATTCCGCAAAACAGAGAATAAAATCCCGTTTCGCAACGGGATAAAAGACTGGTTTAACCTTCTCAAAAAACAAAATGGCCTTTGTTACAAGCTTTTAAACTATACCACATGGGTCACAAATATGTCAAGGCGACCAGCATATATATTCTATGTATTATTTATAAGGGATTAACGTGAGCTGAGGAAACAACTTTCAAGATAATTCGTCGCCCTTGTTTATCACACAGTGCGCGGGCATTAAAATGATAGATAGCGATTTTGAGTTCCTCAATGCGGGAGTATGCAAAATGTGGTGTAAACAAAATTGTGATTGTGCGCTTATCTTCCCGAACATTTCCCGGAAGACCGTAAAACTGTTCTTTCATTTGATTGTCGTCGACAAAATGGTCACGAAAACCAAAAAAATAATGCTGACTCCATAAATCAAGAATCTTTCGCAGAGCCTGCGCGCTTTGTGAAACAGTCAAATATGTGTCTAATTTTTCTAAAGACTGCTTTGCGCGTGAGCAAAAAACCTGTCTATTTCCATCGTGGCCAAACGAAAATGCCGACTCTGCTTCTTGAGTCAACCCAGACCAAGAAAACAGAAAGTCTGCGACTATTTTCTTAATCATATTTTTATCATTGCCGCCATTGGTTACAAGAATAACAAAAGGTTTCTCCGTCGGAGAAAGACTGACGGCAATCTGTGAAGCATTCGCGTTACAGACGCGATAAAAAAATGTTTTATCCAAGATCTGCACACTTAAAAAGTCACCTTTTGCCTGCAAAACTTCATTTATATGTGGCAAATTCTTCTCCCAGCGCCACACCCCAAGCACAAAAATTCGCGCCTTCAATGGACAAAAATTGTACTTAACCAATTCAAGTTGATCTGCATCAAGCAAAGCAATTTCCTGTATCCCCTGCCCAAAGGCAGAATCAATCGCTTTGACTAAAAGTTCAAAATTATTGATTTCGGCAGGACAATGGAATACCGCAGATTGGACATTATTGATAATTTCGGTATTGACAATCCTTATGGCTTCGGCAAAGGACAGCTCACCTTCAGATTGGACATTATCGCAATCCACATTGCGATTTCGCATACCAATAACAAAAACATTCCCAACTTTATTTGTCACACGAACAAAACAAACTCCTTGTAATAAAATTTCAACTTCAATGGAAAGCTTCATACCAAAATCCTGAATACTTTCCGCGCTTAATTGAGCGGCTTTCAAAGTTTCTAAATCGTATTGATCGTCGGGTGTAATTTCAGGAAATAAAACAAAATCACCTAAGACATCAAAATTTAAATTAAGCCGGTTACCCAACTCGTCTTTTAAAATTTTTCCCAAAATAGAGCCACCAGCCAAATCCTGCTGCGCCGCCATTAAGAAAATCATGCCCGCATTTTCAACAACTCGCTCTGGTTTAGAAATAACATCCGCAACACTTTTATCCTCAGCAGGTATTTTCACATTGGACATTTCTTGAACAGCCGCCACAATATTCTTTTCTACAATAATTTCTTTTTTGGGAATTAAAGTTTTTTCCACATCCGCGGGAAAGGCTATATTTTTTTTAATTTCACTTTTTACACTTTTCTTTGAAGCACCTTGTGCTTGTAATTTATGTGAAGAAAAAAATTGCCCTTTTTTGTGCTCAGGCATTTTAAATTTCTGCACAGCTTTTTTAGATGTTGTTCCGTCGCTAGTTAAACTGTGCCGACCAACGGGACTACTCAAGTTGGCATTTTTTAAAACCGTACTAACTGAGGACTTTGAAACAACAATATGAAATTTCTTATGCACAACATCGCTAAGCTTGCGACAACTCATGTTGGAATGAGTTTTCTTTTGCGTTATTATAAAATCAATAACATCATCGCTTAATTTATGAACAACGCCCATATCTCTTAAACACTTTCTGTTTGGACATTAATGATTCGCTGTTTTTGCTCACTATAACATACGCCTAAATTTATTAACAGCAAATTAATGTCCAATTTGAATCGACCTTGCAAATAAATAAATATTTTAAAATGAATTTATCCAAGCAATGATATAATTCTAAAAAAGGATTATTAAAATGCTTGCTTGTCCCTATTGCTTTGAAAAATTAACAGACAATAAAATTGTCAAGTGTCCGCACTGCGAACAGTTTCTCCTTGATCCTATTTTTAATTTAGGCCATGTCCCGCTCGATAAAAAAAACTGTATTTTTTGTGATAAAAAAGTTCTACGCGAAGCCAGGATTTGTCAGTATTGTCATCGCTGGTTGGATGAAGTTGAACGTACGGCAAGAGATATTGATCTTGATGACTTGGTGTGAAAATCGTGCAGCAAAGTTTTTTCTATTCCCAAAAAATCTGATCCTGCAAAACTGTTTTTGTTTTATCAATACTTCCCGATGGAAGTTCTATCGCGCAACTCGCGCGCCAAAAATACGGACTCATCCGAAATGGCTTAATATTTCTGACTAATCCGACAACCACCTTCTTTCGATCCACAAAAATGACATCAATCGGAAATTTCATAAAAAACATATGAATTGATCGGCATTGCGTAATGATCATGCCTTCTTTATCTGACAATGAATCATGCTTCAAAAGTCCAACAAGACGCGACCCCGCCGTATCCGCGAGAACGGCCTTTTGCGCTAAAATTGTATTACGTGTTTGATTTAAAATTTGCACAGAATATTACGGGCGGGTAAACATCCCTTTGTCAATCTTTAAACCCATGGATGTAAGTTCTTCGTAACATTTAGGAATATATCCGGTCGGGCGATAATCTCCCATAACAACAGCATTTTCGCCAAGACCCTTTTGATCATACACAAAAACGTCTCTTAAATCGAGTTGATGATCCTGAATCATACCGACAACTTCCGTAATCCCAGTAATCTTGCGTGTCCCGTCGGAAAAACGAGCAATATGTACAATGACATCGATGGCGGAAGAAATCATTTCATTAATGGCGCGCATAGGTAATTCGATACCGCTTAATAAAATCATCGAACTCATACGAACCATAACGTCACGCGTGGAGTTAGCGTGAAGTGTTGTCATAGAACCATCATGCCCCGTATTCATAGCTTGCAACATATCAAGAACTTCAGGGCCACGACACTCACCAATGATAATGCGGTCAGGACGCATACGCAATGTATTCGTAAACAAGTCGCGAATCGAAACGGTTCCCTTGCCTTCAACGTTAGACGGCCGTGATTCCAATCTCGCCCAATGACTTTTTTTCAAACGTAATTCAGCCGCATCTTCAATGGTAATAATGCGTTCATTGTCAGGAATAAATTGCGAAATGACATTAAGCAGTGTTGTTTTTCCCGAGCCGGTACCACCGGAAACAATAATATTTTTACGCCCCAAAACGCACGCCTCAAGAAAATCATGCATTGCTTTTGAAAAACTTCGATATTTATCCAAAAGATCTTCCGCGCTCAATCGCTCAGCGCCAAATTTACGAATCGTCACCATCGGTCCGTTTAAGGACAAAGGGGGAATAATCGCGTTAAACCGTGAACCGTCGGGAAGGCGCGCGTCGACCATCGGAACAGATTCATCAATACGACGCCCCAAAGGAGCAATGATGCGATCAATAATAGAACGAACTTGCTGATCCGAAACAAATTTGCGATTTGTTAAAATAAGCTTACCGCTTTTTTCAACATAAATGACATCCTTGCTGTTGACCATAATGTCGGAAACATCCGTGTCCGCCAAGAACTCTTCCAAAGGTCCTAATCCCAGCGCCTCGTCAACGATCTCCTTGACGATTCGCGACCGTTCTTCATGTGAAGACAAAGCGCCGCCTTTTTCTTCCAACAAAAGATTACCTACAACTTTGCGCGCGGACTCTTTAAGCTCTTGAGCTTTCTTAGGATCGCTCAAATTCTCTGGAGTCATATCCTCGACGTGCAGACGCGCAACTAGTTTTTCATGAATTTTTTTCTTAAGGGCAATAACTTCATCTTCTTCTTCACCGTAAACAATCGGCGTAGCATTGGTCGTGTTTTGCTGCGAAATTCCAAATTTTTCCCAAAAATTTCCCGGTTTATCAATTCCTTCCGTCGTCCGCTCACGCGCCACTTCAGTTGGCTGAACATAAATATCGTCCTTCTTTAAATCCTGAACCATCTTAACAAACGCTTCGGCAATTGGACCCTTAGGCGTATCAATAACACACGGAACACCACGATTTAAAGCCATACCAACTGCTTTTCCATCAGAAGGGATCCTTCCCAAAATCTCACACGCCAAGGCCGTACGAACTTCCTGCCAAGCCACACCACCACGACTTTCAGCGCGATTCAAAACCAAACGCACCATTTTTAACGGATAGTGTAAACTTTGCAAAAGTTCAATACACCACTTGATTTGATAAACGGCTAAAATGTCCGGTGTGACAACAAGAAGAATAAGATTTGAGTGATCTAATACACTAAGAAGCGTTTCGCTAAATGAGTTGCCAGCGTCGACGACAACGTAATCATAAACTTGGACTGCTTTACGAAAAAACGGCTTAATATTTTCAGCCGTAATGTGCCCAGCTTGTTTTGATTGCAGAACAGCAGGTAAAAAATCAACGCCGCAGCTGTGGGAAATGACATACTTTTTAATAATGGATGGGTCATCAGTTTTCTCAATTTCCGAAAGAAGATTAACGAGGGCAAAGCGAGGAGCAAGGTTAAGCATGCGGGCCATGTCATGAACGCCCTGAAAATCAATATCTACCAATAAAACACGTTTACCGGCTAACGCTAAAGACGTTGCCAAGTTAACGGCGACGAAAGTTTTACCAACGCCACCCTTATTACCAAAAACCGCTATGGTGCGTGATTCCATATAAAAACTCTTATTTTTTCGGAGCTAAAACAGGCATTCCGATAATTGCTTTTTCGCTATATTCAACCGGAACTGAAATTGAAATTTCCTTCATATTTTTCGCGGGAACGAAAGAATCAAAAGGTGCTAAAATTTCAGCCGTGTCAACAGCGTCTTTATCAAAAATCGCGTAACCCGAAGATTGACTCACAGCAACATCTTTAATATGACCGTCGGGTAAAATTGTCATGTTTAGTATGGCCGTACCTTCCCAACGCGATTCCTTGGCTTCATACGGATAAGAAATTGTTTCCGACATTTCATTCTTTATTTTATTTGTATATTTCGTTTTGATCGCTGAAATCTCTTGCTCACTTAAAACATTCTGTGGATCTGACAGACGTGGATCAGCAAGGGCAATATTTAAACTTGGGTCATCCACCGCTCGTCTACGAAAACCGCTGGCCTCTAAACTTTTAACTTCACTAACAGCGGCGGGTGTCACCGAGGAAACCGCAGGCTTATCCTTAGGCGTAGTTTTAGCAGCCGTCGAGGTTTTCGTTATTTTGCTATCAACATCCTTTTGCTTAGAATCTTTTTTGGCTTTTTGAGCTTTCCTAGCTTTGGCTCGTTCTTCTTTTTCCAACTTGGCTTGCTCCGCTTTTTCTTTCTTAGCTTTTAACGCCGCAGCTTTCGCATCGGCTTTGGCTTTTAGGGCCATAGCCTTTTTTTCTGCTTTTATTTGCGCGGGAGTTTTTGCTTTCGTCGTGCTTGTCTCTTTTATATCTTTCTTCGGAACATCAACAACCTTAGGCACCTCGACAGATGCATCAGACAATGATTTGCTCTCTTTGGCTTGCGGAGGAACTTGTTTGGGCAATTCATTTTTTGATAGCGCTGCTGGCTCCTCAGCTCTTTGAACAGAAACGCTGCCGTTTGCAGTCTCAGAATTTTTATTATCGATCTTTTTTGTTTCCTTGGTTTCGGGTTCCTGCTTATTATATGGAACTTCTTTCTTATCAATTTTTAAATTTTTTAGAATATGCGGTGTCAAAGAAACAACTAATTCTTGATCACTGTCTGGAGATGTGTTTGACGTTGACTTAAAAGCCATTCCTAACACGGGAATTTTACTTAAAAAAGGCACGCGTTTAATCGTTTCTGATTGTCGACGCTGAATCATCCCAGCAAGAACAATTGTTTGCGAGTCTTGAAGCCTAACCTTGGTCGTTGCCGTGCGCGTTAAAAACGCGACGTCGTCGCCAACAGCATTCGAAGAATCGACATCGCGAACAGTGACATTGACATTAATATCAATTTTACCATCGCGAATTTCGGGTGTAACTGTTAACTCAACGCCATAGTCCTTGAATGTCACATTTTCTTGCACACTACCGCCACCAACAGACGTTGTTGTACTACGAATAGGAATTTCACCACCGACCAAAAACGACGCCTGTTCACCATTGGTCACAACAAGCGATGGCTTTGAGAGAATTCTTCCCTTACCCTCCTGAATCAGCAAATTAACAACGGACAAGATGGCAGAAGTTCTAGAAAAATCACCAAGTTTAAATAAATCCGCGAAGCTGCCATCCTGCGTCGGCAAGGATTCCGCAAAACTAAAGGCGAGCGATCCGCCTCCCGTCGTCCAATCAAATCCAAGCGCTTTACTCAAAGTCGTATCAAGTTCAGAAAATTGAACATCGATTTGAATCAAATCACCTTCTTCAATGACCAAATTAATTATGCTGCTGCCAAAATCTTTAATTAAAAGTTCAAACTTTTTCTTTTCATTTCTGCTTAAGTATCCGCTAAGAATTAGTTTTCCCTCTAGATAATTCTTTTCCACAGAAACACCTTTAATATCAGCGGATTGAATCAAGGAAGCGATACGGGTAGCAATCAAATTCAAATCTGTATTTAAAACACGCGCGATAATTTGACGCTTACCGACTTCGTCCCAGATAAAAATCGGCGTTTCCCCAACCTTGCGTCCAACCAATGTGATTTCATCTGCCGTCGCATTAGTTACATCAACGATTCCCGGATTACTCACAGCGATTCTCGTCAAGGAGTGCACCTTAACCGTGACAAGATCTCCAAGATACAAAAACACACTGTCGGTGTCTTTGCTATCAACAACATCCTGAAGATCGGCGAGCGATACCGGTGGGAATATTAAAGCTAGCGAGATAAAAAAAACAAAAAACGCGGATGGAATTTTTCCTAGAAAAACCTGCTTTATTTCCATATTCACAATAGTCCCCCTAAAGGATTTAAACCAACCGATGCGGCTACAAATTATTTATTGTTGCTGTCCGCCTTTAAAAATTTCAATATACGGCTTTGCTTCTTCTTTCTTTTCGGTTTCTGGTCTTAATTTTGACTGTGCTATCGGTGTCGCGATTTCAGTTTTTTGCTTATCAAAAACATATTCCGCAAGATTCTGCCAATCTGCTTTTCTCAATTCTTCGATCGTAGTTTCCGACGGTGCACGCAATACCATTTGCAATTGACCATTTTTTTCCATAAACGACATCAACCCCGATTCTTCAGGCGATAAAGCAAAAGTAATATTTAAAGCCCCTGCCGCCTGTTGCTGTTCATAGCCGCCAGTAGCTTGCAAATTCGTCCCTACGGCCAACACCTTTACATTTTGGAAAACAATGCTCGTAATACGTTCTGTTTTCTGTGAAACCGGATCCGGCATATTCATGTGAGCCAGAATATCCACAAAATCTCCCGGATTAATCATACCACCGACGGCAGAAAGCGGATCAATTCGCACAGTATAAGCACGTTTTCCAGCTGGAGTCATTAAAGACAATGTGGATTTCGGAAGAGCGCCCCCACCCGATTCCCCACCGCCCGGTCCAGCGGCAACGGGACGACTCGCCAACACCTTGATCTGATCACGCATCGCTGCGATTTCCTGAGCCAAAGGCTTGACCTTTTTGTCTTCAATTTCCTTGGTCATACGCTTTGTTTCATCCGTAATTGTATTTTGAATATACTGCCCCGTCGCGACCGCGGCGACAAGTCCCAACCCGACAGCAAAAAGAATAATGACCAGCTGTTTTTTATTTTCGACATTCATTGCTTATTTAGCCTCCAATAATTTGAGGTTGGTCTGCACCGGAATCGCGGTCTGCAATTGCTGCAAACCTTGCAAATATTTTAAATAGCTCAAATCCGCCTTGATGCCTTCTTTAACTTCTTCAAGAGTTCTTTCAACACCACCTTTTTTTTCCTCAATCTTTACAATATAAAATCCATCTGGACCCTTAAAAACCGTACTAAACTTTCCCTGATCCAAAGCATTGATAACATCTTTGAGTTTTTGAAAAGCCAACTGATCTTCAGAAATGAATTTCCCGTCGGACTTGATCTTGGATTGAGCATTAACAATTTCGGCAAAATTCGCACCTTGAGCCAATTGAGTAAAAATTTCGTTCGCGGCTTCCTCAGTATCAACGACGATTTGACTCAATTTATATTCAGCAGGCTCATAATAAAATTGCTGATTCTGTTTATAAAAATCTTGAATCTCTTCTTCCGTAACGACAATGCCATCAACCATTTTAGTTTGAAGATTTTGTGAAAGAATCAATTTGCGGGCTTCCTCGATTTGTTTGGCAACCTTACTATCTTTATCCATGCCTTGTCGCTGCGCTTCCTGAAAAAGAAGCTGTTGCTCGACGATCATTCCCAAAAGTCGTTCCGCCGGCAAGTCGTACTGCAATTTATTTTGACTGGCTAATTCCATAGCTGACTTTTCTTGTTCTTTAAATTCGTTAATCGTAATGGACCAATTTCCAACCTGAGCCAAAACATTGGCCGGAAGATCTGCGGGAGCAGGCGGCGTCTTTTTGGCAGCGACAGGTGTTTCGGATTTTGCCGCCACAGACCCCGATGATGTAGCAGCCATTGCCTTGACTTCTACCGGCGCAGGAGCAGATTTTGCAGGAGCCGATTTGTTAGCTGATTTTTTAGGAGAAAAATATTCAGTAAGTGTGGCAATTTGATCACAGCCACTAACCGAAAGGATCAAAGAGGTTCCGACGATAAAATAAAATATCTTGGCCTTAACAATATGCACGACGTGCTCCTTTCGTTAATATATAGAGTAAGTATAATGCTCGACTATCTTAAAAACAAGAGAAAATGCTTATTAAAAAGCCTACTTTTTTATTTCAAAAGCTCTTTAACTGCGTCTTTTTCTGCTAAAAGTTCTTTTTGCGTCAACGCGATCTTTTCCTGACTAAAAGCACCGTGCGAAAGACCGGTAACAATTTTCCATTCTGTTCCGTCGGTCACTACAGGAAAACTAAAAATCAATCCCTTTTCAACTCCATAACTTCCGTCTGAACAAACAGCAACGGAAAAAAATTCCCCTGAAGGCGTCGGCGAAATCAAATTCTTTACGGTATCAATAACGGCATTTGCCGCGGAAGCGGCCGACGAAAGACCCCGTGCTTTAATGATGGCCGCACCGCGTTGTTGAATAATTTCCAAAAAATCTTTTTGCAGCCAACCTTCATCATTAACAACTTGCGGCAAAGCTTTGCCGCTAACTTCAGCATTAAAAAAATCTGGATACATCGTTGCTGAATGATTCCCCCAAATCGCCAACTTCTTAATATCTTTGATGCGAACTCCAGCTTTTTTAGCGATTTGCGTAACACTGCGATTTTGATCGAGCATTGTCATCGCAAAAAAATTCCGAGCCGGAATTTTACTTGCGCAGGATTTTGCAATAAAAGCATTGGTGTTGCATGGATTACCGACGACAAGAACGCGACACGACGGCTTTGCGTTCTCATCCAGAGCTTTGCCTTGAGCGGTAAAAATCTTACCATTGATTTTAAGAAGTTCCGCACGCTCCATTCCCGCCTTGCGCGGAAAGCTCCCAACCAAAAGCGCCCAATCCACATCCTTAAACGCGACATTAGCATCAGATGAAATCGTCACCGACTTTAAAAGTGGGAACGCGCAATCTTCGAGTTCCATCACAACGCCGGCAAGAGCCGGTAGCGCCGCATCAAGCTCCAACAAACTCAAATGAATTTCTGTATCTTTACCAAACATCTCTCCAGCAGCAATGCGAAATACAAGCGCGTAACCAATTTGCCCAGCCGCGCCGGTTATAGCAACTTTAATAACTTTGGACATGATAAAACCCCTTTCGAATTATAGATGTGAATAAATTTTCTGCGTTTTTTTACCGCAATATCATAGGCAGAATTGCGCGACTATATTCCAAAGCTTCGCGCTGAACTTGCGCAAAAATAATTTCTTCCCGATCCGTTGAAGCGCGCGCCAAAATTCCACCCCATGGATCCACAATCATACTATTACCAAAAGCTTCAACTCCCGTCGACGAAATCCCACACTGATTAGGAGCAACCACATAAGCAAGATTTTCAATCGCCCGCGCACGAACCAAAACTTCCCAATGAGCTTTGCCGGTTTCATACGTGAAATTAGATGGCACAGAAATAATTTCACATCCCTTTTTACCGTATTTACGATAAAGATCGGGGAAGCGCAAATCATAACACACCGTCATGCCCATTCGCATCGGCCCTAACGGCGAAATCGTCGCAGATTTACCGGCGCTGAAATTTTGTGGTTCACGAATGACACGATCGACAACAACGGCATCAAAGAGATTAATCTTTCGATAACGCGCCGAGACGCGACCATAGTCATTGATAACTACCGACGTGTTATAACACTTGTTTCTGTTAGGAATTCTCTCGTAAATAGACCCGGCAACAATAAAAACACGATGTTTCTTAGCTAAGACCAGAAAGGGCTTAATTGACTCACCGGGAATTCGCTCGCTGATTTCTTTTAAAACACTTTTATCGAGGGGACCACGATAATTAAAAACCTCCGGCAAAAAAATCGCCTTACTTCCGCGCGCGATCGCTTCTTTAACAAAATGAACAGCTTTGGCAATATTTTTTTCTTTAAGTTCTCCAACGTTAAGCTGTATTGCCGCGATTTTCATAATTTTTTAAGTCTTAGCTGTCTCTTTTAAAGATTCACCGTATTCCTTATAACATTTGGTATAAAAATCTTGTTTGCGTAAATTTTCGCGCCACTTTTTAAGACAGGGGTAAACATTAAGATCAACATTTGTAATTTCGGCAGGATCAAGCGTGGCCAAAAGCGTCATATCAGCAAGTGTTATTACCTTACCAGCAACATATGATGTCTGAGATAATTTTTTTTCAACAATCGGCAAAAACCGGCCCAAAAATCCAATTCCCTCTTCTAGGGCACGCTCATCTATAACAATTTTCCGACGAGGAGCAAAAAGACGATTAAAAACAACTTTTTGCATAGCACCACCAACGTGCAAAGTTAGAAAATCCATTTCCTGATCCACAAGCGCTCGTTCTTTAAGACCCTTGGGATATAGCGATGATCCAACCTTATCAGCAAAATACCGAATAATCGCGCCACTTTCAGAAAGAATAAATCCATCGTCATTAATGGCGGGGACTTTTCCGACGGGATTGATGTTTAAAAACTCCGGCTTTCTTTGTTCGCCGGCACCAAGATCAATTTTCTTATATTCATATTGCAAACCCAAATAATTGGCCACAAAGCGCACTTTGTTAGCTGGACTTGATAAATCCGAACCGTAAATTATTAACATGCTGCCTCGCTTTTTTAAAATTGATTAATTATTTTAACTAACTACAAAGAAAATGCAAAGGTCTTTTGATGAAGATGTGGGCTAAAAAGAATTGAGTAAAAAGCGACCCCAGCGGGATTTGAACCCGCGCTGCAAGCTTGAAAAGCTTGTGTCCTGACCAGGCTAGACGATGGGGTCAATAAAATTTGTCAAATTTTACTTTCGCACTTTTTCCATAAAATGGAACGCACTGACCGGTGCTGGCGAAGGGTCAAATAAACGAAGAAAAGCTATTATATGAAAGAATCCGTTTCGGTCAAGTATTTAATATCGCCGAACACTTATGCCGCTACTTCGCCCGCCTCATCACCGGCCTCTTCATCTTTGGCGACAACGTTGGCAACCGAACTCACCTCGTCTCCCTTATCGAGAGAAATAAGCCTTACGCCCTGTGTGCTGCGACCTGATTCACGAATATCTTTGGTTGGACAACGTACCACCATGCCCTGTTTCGTAACAGCCATAATTTCGTCTTCTAATAATGCAGTTAAAACTCCGACGACATGGCCATTCTTAGGCATACACTTAATATTAATAATCCCTTTTCCACCGCGTGATTGCGTTCGATAATCATTAAAATCTGAACGCTTGGTATAGCCTAAAGATGTAACCGTTAAAAGAGTACTTCCGGTTTTAGCAATGTCTGTTGGAAAAACACGCATGCTGACAACACGATCATCCTTAGAAAGAGTAATGCCGCGCACACCACGAGCTCCGCGACCAAGATCGCGAATTTGCTTTTCGGAAAAACGTAAAGATTTGCCGAGCTTTGTCGCCAAAAGAACATCGGACTTACCATTACTCAATGACGTTCCGATCAGCTCATCACCCTTATCGAGCGTAATTCCAACTATTCCGCCTTTTCGCGGATTACTGAAAGCAGAAAGTTTCGTTTTCTTCACGTTGCCGTGCGCCGTAGCCATAACCAAACTCTGATCTTCAGAAAACTCCTTGACGCTAACAATCGCGCTAATTTGCTCGCCGGGCTTAAATGACAAAAGATTGACAATGGCTTTTCCTTTAGCCCCACGAGCCGCGACTGGAATCTCGTAGACCTTCAACCATCGTACAACACCCTGATTAGAAAAAATCAAAAGATAATCCTTGGATGACGCAACAAAAAGCATTTTGACAAAATCTTCATCCTTTGTCGTCATTGCCGTCACACCTTTACCACCGCGCTTTTGCTTACGATACGCGCTTACCGCAAGACGCTTAATATAGCCTGTATTGCTGATTGTAATCGCCATTTCTTCCTCAGCAATCAAATCCTCAATTTCAATATCTTCAGGTTTCGCGGTAATCTCTGTACGGCGTTCATTATGATATTTCTTTCGAATTTCTGTTAATTCCGCTTTTATAATATCGTCGACCATTTTATTTGATGCTAAAATGGCACGATAACGATCAATGTCTTTTAGTAAAGATTGATACTCTTCTTCGATTTTATCGCGTTCCAAGCCGGTTAGGCGCTGCAACTGCATTTCCAAAATTGCTTGCGCTTGGATTTCAGTCAAATCAAACTTCTTCATCAAATTAAGTTTGGCTTCGACGCTGCTCTTAGAACCGCGAATCGTTTTAATAATTGCGTCGATCTCATCAATGGCAATTCGCAAACCTTCCAAAATATGAGCGCGACGAAGAGCGCGGTCTAATTCAAATTGCGTTCTGCGACGAATCACAATACGTCGATGATCAATAAATTCACTCATCAATTGTTTTAAATTCAAAACACGCGGGCTATTATTAACAAGCGCTAAATTGATAATTCCAAACGTTGTTTCAAGTTGCGTGTGCTTATAAAGGTAATTAAGAACAATGTCCGGCTGAACATCGCGGCGCAATTCTATAACAACACGAATTCCATCTTTATCAGATTCATCACGAATATCCGTTATACCATCGACGGATTTATTTTGTACAAGGTCGGCAATATTGGTAATCAGGTTTGCCTTATTCACTTGGTAAGGAAGTTCCGTAATAATAATAGAGTCCTTATTCCCTTTTTGCTGACGCTCAATGGACGCGCGCGCGCGAATTAAAACTTTTCCGCGACCTGTTTCATAAGCAGATTTGAACCCGTCGCGGCCACAAATAATCGCTCCCGTTGGAAAATCAGGGCCCTTAACAAATTTGGTAAGATCTTTAATCGTAGCTTCGCTATTATCAATCAAATGCATAACACCATCAATGACTTCACCTAGATTATGAGGTGGCATATTCGTCGCCATCCCAACAGCAATCCCGCTGGAACCATTAACCAAAAGATTTGGAAAAGCGGCCGGTAAAAGCGCTGGCTCTTGCAAACTGGCGTCGAAATTGGGAACAAAATCAACAGTGTTTTTCTCAATATCTGCCAAAAGCGGATCAGCAATTGCCGACAAACGAGCTTCCGTATAACGCATTGCTGCCGCAGCATCACCGTCGATCGAACCAAAATTTCCTTGACCATCGACTAAAGGAAATCGAAGGGAAAACTCTTGAACCATGCGAACCATCGTGTCATAAACGGCCGTGTCACCATGTGGATGATATTTACCTAAAACCTCACCAACAATACGAGCGCTTTTTTTGTATGCTTTGGGATATTCCAAATTGAGCTCTTTCATCGCATAAAGAATACGACGATGAACAGGTTTTAAACCATCGCGGGCGTCGGGAAGAGCGCGACCAACAATAACGCTCATAGAATACGCCAAATACGAGCGCTTCATTTCTTCTTCAATAAAAACAGGAATTATTTTTTCTTGTGTCGACGATGTTTCCATAAAAAATACTTACCCTTTCATAAATTATGACGTAATACGAATACCTATATGTCCAAATCCTTAACCTCGTGCGCATTGGTTTCAATAAATTTGCGACGCGGCTCAACTTCGTCACCCATCAAAGTGCTAAAAACCTTATCAACTTCAACAGCGTCTTCTAGCGTGACACGTAAAATCGTGCGTCGAGCCGGATCCATGGTCGTATCCCACAATTGCTGTGGATTCATTTCACCAAGACCTTTATAACGCTGAATATGAATTCCCTTGTTTGCTTGTTCACGAACAAAATCTAAAACCTCTCGAAGAGAATAAAATTCATGTTCGTCGTCATTGGTCGCCACAGAAAACAATGGCACAAGACCCTGACCTTTTGTTTTTTTTGCAGATTTACTTTGCGTATAATCTTTCGGAATTTCTGGCTTCACAAACTCGGCGAGCGTAAGCCCTAACTTTTCGAATTTTTTTTGAATACTGAGAATATCTTGCCCTTCAAAAATCTCAATATACTTTACGTCTTCCGTATCCTTGGTAATTTCGGCTAATTCTTTATCATCGGCAATAAACCGAATCTTGCCTTCGGTTTTAATCATATACATCGGCAATATTTGTTTCTTTTCATTGTATTCCTTAATATAGTCCTCAAACGTAATCCCGCGACGATGCATAACCTTAATCAAATGCTCCAGCTCAGTCAAAGAACCAAGAATATCTTTGAGTTGCGTGCTATTAAAAGTGTTTTTCCCTTTAAGTCGTGTTAACCTCAGCCCCTCAAGGCCTAAATCTAAAATAAGCTCGGTTAACTCTTCTTCGGTTTCGATATACTCCTCTCGCTTGCCCCGCTTGACTTTATAAAGCGGCGGCTGCGCGATATACACATATCCTTTTTCAATCAAAGCGCGCATCTGACGATACAAAAGCGTTAATAACAGCGTACGAATGTGCGAACCATCGACGTCGGCGTCGCACATGATAATAATCTTATGATAGCGGAGCTTTTCAACATTAAATTCATCGCCGACGCCCGCGCCAAGAGCCGTGATAATCGTACGAATTTCATCATTGCTTAAAATTTTATCTAAACGCGATTTTTCAACATTTAAGATTTTTCCTTTAAGCGGCAAAATCGCCTGAAACGCGCGATCACGTCCCTGCTTGGCTGAACCCCCGGCAGAATCTCCCTCAACTAAATATAATTCACAAAGCGCGGGATCTCTCTGAGAACAGTCCGCGAGTTTTCCGGGAAGGCCGCCGCCGTCTAAAGCACCCTTGCGTCGCGTTAATTCGCGCGCTTTGCGAGCCGCCTCGCGGGCGCGAGACGCCAAAACAATTTTCCCGACGATCTTGTTGGCAACCGATGGGTTTTCTTCAAAAAAAGTGGTGAGCGCTTCAAACGTCGCGGAAGCCACAATCCCCTCAACTTCAGAGTTTCCTAATTTTGTTTTTGTCTGGCCTTCAAATTGTGGATTCGGAATTTTAACACTGATAACAACCGTTAATCCTTCACGAGCATCATCACCACTTATGGATACCTCATCTTCTTTTATAAGCTTCTTGCTTTTAGAATATGTGTTAACCGCGCGCGTCAAGGCCGAACGAAAACCACTCAAGTGCGTCCCGCCTTCTGAGGTATTAATATTGTTCGCAAAAGACAAAACATTCTCACTATAACTATCGTTATATTGCATTGCGACTTCGATAACAATATTGTCTTTTTCGCGCGCAAAAGAAACAATCTTGTCGTGTAAAACTCCCTTGCTCGAATTAAGGTATCCGATAAATTCTTTAATGCCACCTTTATAATGATACGTATTTTCTTTTTCTTTATCGCCGCGTTTATCGACGAGCTTAATCATAAGTCCACTATTTAAAAACGCGAGTTCTCGCAACCGTTTAGCCAAAATGTCAAACGAAAAAACATGGGTTTGCTTGAAAATCGTACGATCCGGCTTAAACGTGACCTTGGTTCCCGTCCCCTTGGTTTTACCAACAACGGAGAGTTTGGACGCGGTTTTCCCGCGCTCATAACGTTGATGATGAATTTTCCCATCACGCTTAATTTCAACTTCGAGCCAATCCGACAAAGCATTAACACAACTAACGCCAACGCCATGCAAACCGCCAGAGACTTTATACGAATCATGGTCAAATTTACCGCCCGCGTGCAAAGTCGTCAAAACAACTTCAACTGCTGGTTTTTTTTCTTTAGCATGAATATCAACCGGAATACCGCGGCCATTATCAACGACGGTAATTGTTTCCCCTTCATTGATTGAAACTTCAATTTCTGTTGCGTGTCCCGCCAAAGCCTCATCGACAGAATTGTCCACAACTTCATAAACCAAATGATGTAACCCTCGGCTAAACGTGTCCCCGATATACATCGCAGGACGCATGCGCACGGCATCCATCCCTTCGAGAACAGTAATATTGCCGGCATCGTATTTAATATTTTTGTCCTGTGTTTTTTTGTCTTCTTTATCCATTTCGGTGGTCTCTGGGCTCATGATAATTAATTCACTTTCCCTATTTTAAATGAAATCTTCTCGATATCAGCAAGTTCACTTTTTAGTTCGGTTAAAATTTTATTCTTAATCAAATTGATTTGGTACAAACGTGCCGATGAATCCACATTTACAAAAAGATGCTTGTCTTTGAAACCAGATATCTTAACACCAGAAATATTATTTGCTTTTAAAACTTTATCAAAAACATCACCAAGCTTTTGTTGTTCAGATATTGTCTTTGATGAAATATCGACAAACACTTGTTTAACAATTTCTTTGATGTCGACGGTAATCGGTTTCAATTAAATCCTCATCGGCAAAACGAGATACAAATAATCACCCAAACGAATAACCCCCGCCTTGTCTGGGCCAGACAATTCGAGTTCAACGCTTTCCGCGCTAATGTTTTTTAACATGTCAATCAAGTATTGTGGATTAAACCCAACAATCATTTCCTTTCCACCGTATTCAGCGGCAATTTCTTCGCGAGATTCACCCACATCAGGCGTAGTTTTAGAAATAACCAATTTGTCGGTAAAAACTTCAAATTTAATGGCCTGAAAATCTGGCGTCGAAAGCAAATTTGCTCGACGAATCGCGCTTAAAAACGCGGCCGTGTTGATTTTAATTTTTGGCGTAACCGGTTTGGGAATAACCTGACTATAATTAGGAAACTCTCCCTCAATAATACGACTAGCGATCAACGTGCTGTTTACATCAAACAAAACTTGATTGGTTCCGGTAATAAAAGAAATACTGCCTTCATCGGTTAAATTGCGAAAAATTTCCTGAATCGCTTTCAAGGGAATAATTACCGCAACGTCTTTCTTAAGGGCGCTTTCTAATTTGCGTTCAATTTTTGCGAGACGCCGTCCATCTGTTGCAACCATTCGAATCGTATCGCCGTTAATTTCCAGCAAAATCCCATTTAGGACATACCGCGACTCTTCATGTGAAACCGCAAAAGATGTCAGACGAATCATTTCTTTAAAAATGCTTTGTCCAATTTTAATCACTTCTTTATCTTTAAACTCTGGAAATTTTGGAAACTCTTCTTTTGGTAGCCCAGAAAGTTTAAAGCGACACTTGTTTCCCTCAATATCTACCTGATTATTTTTCTTGGTACTGATAATGATTTCCCCAGACGGTAACTCTCTCACAATATCGCTAAAACGTTTAGCAGGAATGGTTATCGCACCTTCTTCAACGGTTTCCACAGGTATTTCACAGGATATCCCGATGTCCAAATCAGTTGTATTTAGGTTCACCTTGTTCCCTCGCGTCTCTAACAACATATTGGATAAAATTGGTAATGTCGCTTTTGAAGACACAATATTCTGTACAATCTGTATGCCGGCGACCATCTGCTCTTTCTCAAGTTTTATTTTCATTTATCCCTCACTTTAGTTTTCCCTACTACTGCTATTTTTATTAAAAATAACCTTTTAAAAGCAGTAACAGTAATAATAGGATATGTGTATAAGTTGAATAAAGCTTAAAATTGCTCTAAACAATAGGTTTATATCAAAACAGCCTGTTAATATCTCTTTAACAATCGTTTTATTGCTTAAGATTACTTGTTAATTTTTCGATTGTATTTTTTAAATCCCGATCCGTCAATACTTCTTGTTCGATTTTTTTACAAGAATGCAAAACAGTTGTGTGATCTTTTCCACCAAAAGCTTGTCCAATTTCAGGTAAAGATAATTTTGTCATCTGCCTAGCTAAGTGCATTGCTAATTGCCGAGGAACCAAAATATTCTTATTTCTCTTTTTGGCTTTAAGCTCGGAAACCGACATATTGTAATAATCAGCCACTTCCTTTTGAATCATTTCCACACTAATAATTTTTACTGTTTCTTTAACCATATCTTTTAAAATCACTTTAGCCATTTCTAAACTAATTGGTTTTTCTTCTAATAAGGAATATGCCACAACACGAATTAAAGCTCCTTCTAATTCTCGAATATTGGTTTTGATTTGCTCAGCAATAAAGAAAATAACATTATCTGGAACTTCTACAGGTTCACGTTCAATTTTTTTCTTTAAAATAGCAACACGTGTTTCATAATTTGGCGGTTGAATGTCTGTAATTAGTCCCCACGCAAAACGTGAACTTAATCGCTCTTCTAAATTTGAAATTTCTTTTGGTGGCCTATCCGACGAGATAATGATTTGTTTGCGATTATTATGAAGCGCGTTAAAGGTATGAAAAAATTCTTCCTGCGTAGATTCTTTTCCAGCAATAAAGTGAATATCATCAATTAAAAGAATATCAATACTACGATATTTTTGTCTAAACTGTGGTGTAGAGCGGTGACGTATAGCATCAATCAATTCATTAGTAAATTTTTCAGAAGAAATATAGCAAATACTTAAGTTTGGATAAAGCTTTCGAATTTGTTGAGTAATCGCTTGCATCAAATGGGTCTTCCCTAGCCCAACATGTCCATATATAAAGAGAGGGTTATAAGCTTTAGCGGGAGATTCGGCGACCGCCATAGCAGCCGCGTACGCGAAACGGTTTGATGGACCGATTACAAAATTATCGAAAGAAAAACGAGGATTAATATTAATATCGTCCCTTTTTTCTTCAATAAATGCTGCGTCGCTTTTATGAATACGATTTGTTGGTGGTAGTTCTTTGTCGCGGCCGGTATTGACTGAAAACTCAACGGCAATATTTTGATCGGAAGCCGTAGCCAGTTTTTCATTGATGGTTTTAAGGTAATGTTCGACAATCCAATTGCGGAAGAATTCATCTGGTGTTTCGAGAAGAATCGTTGCGGGATCTTTTTCGGTGGCGCGCAGCTGCGAAAACCACGTTTCGTACGAAGTTTCTCCGATTATTTCTTTGATCGGTCCCTGCGCTTTTTCCCAAATACTTAAAACACTCATACGCAATCTATCAATAGCCAACTGTTGAGAAATGGATTAATTCAAGAACAATACACAAAAAAGATGTTTTATAAATTACTACACCACAAACACTTACGGAATATTAGATGTGTTATTAACAGGTTTTTAACAATTGTTAATAATTTAAATGTGTCATTTTGTCGACGTAAAAAGTTACTAATGCTTAATTCCTCCGACGACAAAAATTTATTCTCAAAAAGCGTGTTCATTATAGCAAACAAAATTTTTAATGCAAATTAATTTTGAATGATCGGGCGATTAATAACGATATTTTAAACTTATTGGGACAGCGTAGGACAATGAAGTCGCTTTTTGAGGAATTTTTTCATAACGTATTGAAACTAATATTTTTTCCGCTCTTCTTTAATCAAAAATTCTTGACTAGAAAACGACCTGTGTTATAATCCTCGAATTATGTACCGGTTTTTTACTATTATCAGTAGAAAGCTTGTGCTCCCGTAATTTTATTTATTAATCAATGAAGGAAAGTTATCATGAAAAAGCATCTTAAGACGCCAACTAATATTAAGTCCAAAAGACGCCACGGTTTCCGTCGGAGAATGGCTACAGCTGACGGACAGGATATTCTTAACAGTCGACGCGCCAAGGGCCGTAAGAGATTATCGGTTTAATCTCCAGAGACTATTTTGACAATGACCAAAGCTTTGTTGTTTGTGATTCGTATTTATCAAAAGATAAGTCGACTTTTGTTTGTACCGAGTTGTCGATTTTATCCTTCCTGCTCCTGCTATGCCCTTGAAGCCATTGAAAAACATGGTGTCTTTCGAGGAGTTTTAAAAACCATGTTCCGTATTTTACGATGTTCGCCACTCTCCGCCGGTGGCCATGATCCCGTTAGGTAAAAAAATATGCAAAAAAGAATACTCATAGCCTTTCTTCTATCATTTGTAGTTCTCTCGGTGTGGTCCGCTATTTTTCCGCCACCCAAAAGGGTCATAACAGAAAGCACACAAGTTATTGATAATAAAGAGCTTAAGAGTGAAATCGATCAGAGTGTTGACACGATCGATGTGTCGCCGGCATTATCGACAGTCGTTGAAGAGGAAACTCAGATTCTTGAAAATAATAAAATTGCGGCAGAATTTTCAAATGTTGGCGGATCGTTAAAGTCTGTGACGATTAAGGAGTATAATACATCGTTACCGATAACAAAAATCTTTACAGTTGAAAAATTTGATAACGTCAAATTCACATTAAAGAACATTTCTAAAAGTGAAATTGTTTATGTGTATCAAAATGACGGAAAAACTATAACAAAAAAGTATGAATTATCGGACAATGACTATTTGATCACCGTAAATGTCCAAACTGAAAAAATGTCCATTCTGAATATTGATGCGTACACCATTGATTCGCAATATCTGGATAAGGGTATTTTTCAATCACCCGAAAAGGCTTTACACGAATATTCCATAGGATTAATCAATAAAATCATTCGTCATGGAAATGCGATTGAGTTTAGCGTCAAAGATAATAAGAGTGAGGCTGGTGAGATTTCTTGGATAGGTTATAGAGATAGATACTTCTGTTTAGTTATAAAGCCTAAATTTAAGGCAAGCGAATTTTCTGCAAATTTTAAGGATAAAAATCAGCTTTTACTTAAATTCACGCCATCTGACAAAAGTTTAAATAATTATTCTGCAACTATTTATGCGGGACCACAAAAATTAAGCTTGTTAAGTAGCTATAAAGAGGGATTTGAAAACATAATGGTTTTTAGCGCCTGGAGTTTCTTAGACATCTGCGCAAAAGTCATTTATGGATTTGTTCATATATTGCACGGCGTTGTTAAAAATTGGGGATTAGCCATTATATTGCTTGGAATTAGTATTTTTGGTTTAACTTATCCTTTGACGGCAAAAACGATGACGTCGATGAGAAAAATGCAGGCATTGCAGCCAAAAATGAAAAGCTTGCAAGAAAAATATAAGAAAGATCCGCAACGTTTGAACAAAGAGATGATGGAATTATATAAGGAAAACAAGGTTAATCCTTTTGGTGGATGTTTTCCAATGCTTTTGCAAATGCCAATTTTTCTTGGGCTTTATCAGGTTTTGTGGCGCTCGGTGGACTTTAAGGGCGCACAATTTTTGTGGATAAAAGATTTGTCGATGCCGGATCGATTGGCGACCATGCCATTTAGTTTACCATTTCTTGGTAATGAATTTAATATTTTGCCACTATTGATGGCGGTGACAATGTTTTTTCAGCAAAAGTTTAGTTCAAAAAACATGGTTATTGCAGACGAGAATCAATTGATGCAACAAAAAATGATGTTGATCTTAATGCCGGTTATGATGGGCTTTATTTTCTATCATTTTGCCAGTGGCCTGTCTTTGTATTTTACCGTATTCTATTTATTGTCCACTCTGATGCAGTGGAAAATGTCCAAAGTGAGTCCAATAGCAAAATGAGCAACAATGTCCATTCTGAAGAATTTGAGGGGGCAGATGTCGAAGAGGCCATAAGGAAAGCTATGGCTCATTTTTCTTCTTCGCGCGAGGAATTAGAAATCAAGGTTGTTCGTGAGGAGAAAAAAGGGTTGTTTGGCATGGCTGGCGAAAAAACAGCAAAAATTAAAGTTTTTCTGAAGAATAAATAGATTATATCAGCGTTTCACGTGAAACAGCCGGTGCGGGGTTCGAGAAATGGCAAGAATTATATCAGTATGTAATCAAAAGGGTGGAACTGGAAAAACTACAACCTCTGTTAATCTTTCCCATGCTTTGTCGCAAAGTGGCAAGAGGGTTTTAATTGTTGACACGGATCCGCAGGGTAACTCAACAAGCGGTGTAGGTGTCAATAAAAATGTTATTGAAAAATCGGTTTACGATGTCCTTTTAAACAAGCATACGGTCGCTGAAGCGCGTATGCTTAGTGTTTATCCGAATCTCGATATTATTCCTTGTAATATTAATCTTACTGGAGCAGAAATAGAGCTTGTTGGAGCTTTGTCGCGCGAGACGCGCTTGCGCAAAGCTTTGAGCGCTGTTAGAGAAGAATATGATTTTATATTTATTGATTCTCCGCCGTCACTCGGTCTTCTAACATTAAATGCTTTGGTGGCGAGCGATTCGATAATAATTCCAATTCAATGTGAATTTTATGCCTTAGAGGGTGTATCGCAATTATTGCAGACAATTAATCTTATTAAGGATGGATTAAATCCTGCGCTTGAGATTGAAGGCGTGCTTATGACAATGGCAGATTTTCGTACAAATTTAACATCAGAGGTTATTAAGGAAATAAAAAATTATTTTAATGATAAGGTTTATGAATCAATTATTCCTCGCAATGTTAAGTTGAGCGAAGCCCCGAGTTACGGCAAGCCGATTGTTGTTTATGATGGCGCTTCAATAGGAGCTAAGAAATATATGGAATTGGCGGACGAGGTGCTGCGGGCAGAATCGATTAGAAGTGGTGATAAATCTTTGCAGCACAACAACTTATCATCTGTAGAAAAAAGAATAGATTTTGAAAAATTTGAAAAAGTTCACGGTGAGTTTGAAAAACCAAAAGCAGAAGATATTTAGGCCGCAGGAGGATGTTTATGGAAAGTCGAGCATTGGGAAGAGGATTGTCAGCGTTAATTCCAGAAAAATCTCTTGAAAAATCATCAGATTTGCCGGAGAAACGTCCCGAAGATGTCGCTTTTTTGAAAACAGCTAAGATCAAGAATAATGCGCAGCAACCACGAACGCATTATGATAGCTTAAAACTTGATGAGTTAAAAAGTTCGATTAAAGATAAGGGGTTTTTACAGCCAATTTTAGTGAGAGTCGACGGCGATGGGTATGAGGTCATTGCTGGCGAGCGCCGTTTGCGGGCTGCTCGTGAACTTGGTTTAGAAGAAGTTCCTGCGATTATTAAAGATGTTTCATTGCAAGAAGCCTTTGTTCTTGCTCTTGTTGAAAATATTCAACGTGAGGAGCTTAATGCTATTGAAGAGGCACAAGCTTTTGCGCGTTTGACCGAAGAATATAAATTATCACGCGAGGAAATTGCAAAAGCGGTTGCTAAGGATCCGTCGACGATTAGTAATGCGATGAGACTTTTGAGTTTGCCAGAATATATTCAAGAGGCTGTTATGGATCAAAAGATTTCGATGGGTCACGCTCGGGCGCTTTTGGCCGTTAGCAATGATGTGAGACAGAGACAACTTTTTGATAAAATTATTGCTAAAGGGTTGTCAGTTAGAGAGTTAGAGTCGCTAATTAAATCTGAAGGTCACACGCTTTTGCGTCACGCGAAACGCGAAAAACCAAGAAATGCCGATTTGGTTTCGATCGAAGAAGAATTGCAACGTATTGTTGGCTCAAAGGTTCGCATTCAGGCGCAGAAAAAACGAGGAAAAGTTATTATTGAGTATTACTCGTATGATGATCTTGAAAGAATTCTTAAGCTTTTGAAGAAATAAATATTGATAGAAAGTATTTTTTTATGAAAAATGATTATGTTTTAGTTGTATTGAAGCCGGATGTGATGGCCAAGGGTTTAATGGGACATGTTTTTTCACGACTTTCTGAAACAGGTCTTGAATTAGTCGCTATGAAAATTTTGTCGGTGTCGCGAGAATTAGCTGAGGCTCACTATCATCATTTAGAAGGCCAGGCGTTTTACGGTGACATTATTAAATATTTGCAAGGCAAATTGCACGGCCAACATAAAGTCGTAGCTTTAGTCTATGCTGGCAAAAACGCGATTGCAGTATGTCGAGACATAACTGGAGCAACGAATCCCGAGGAAGCAGAGCCAAAAACAATTCGTGGTTCTTTAGGCCGGATTACGACAAAAGGGGTTTATGAAAATCTTTTGCATGTTTCCTCAGAAAAAGAAGAAGCTTTGCGTGAAATCAAATTGTGGTTTACTCCCGAAGAAATTGGATCAGATATTTTTCCTACTAAGGTAGAAATGATTAAATCTTTCAAAAAGAAAGTTTGGAAATAATATGATTAAGGGAATGACAGGGTTTGGATCTGCAGAAATTTCCGTCGGTAAAATCAAAGGCGGCATTGAAATCAAAAGTCAAAATCATCGTTATTTTGATATTGTTTATTATTTGCCGCCTGGGATGTCATCCTTAGAAAGTGGTATTCGTGATGCTGCAAATCGCGAAATTGAGCGTGGTCGTATTATGGTTTCGGTAAAGATTACAGATCGGCCTCTACAGGACATCCGTTTCAATAAAGACGCAGTGCATGAATATTTGCGTTATACCAAAATTTTAAAAAAGGAATTTAATTTAAGCGGCGACCTTCGACCTTCAGACTTGATTCGTTTGCCCGGTGTTATAGAGACTCGCGAAGTTGTGCTTGAAGCTGACGAGATTTGGCCGGCAGTAAAGAAGGCATTAGATGCGGCTTTAAAAAGCTTAATGGCGATGCGAATCCGTGAAGGTAAGGCTTTGGCCAAAGACATGGGCGCTATCTTGCGACGCATGCTTATGCAGATAAAGAAAATTGACAGCCGCACAAAAGCGATTTTGCGCGAAAAGAAAAAAGCTTTACCGAATGATGAGTTTCTTTCGGTTCAAAAGGGAAATGATATTAGCGAAGAGCTAACGCGATTAACACATTATATACATGAATTTAAAATGCATCTGCAGGCAAGCGGCGGTGTGGGAAAGAAGTTGGATTTTGTCGCGCAAGAAATGCAGCGTGAAACCAATACCATTGGTTCTAAAGTTCAGGACCGCGACGTTTCCAATTCTGTCATCGCGCTTAAGTCCAAAATCGAGAAATTGCGCGAGCAAGCGCAGAACGTCGAATAACCTTCATGACAAGCGCAAAGATTATCATTCTTTCTGGCCCGTCGGGCGCAGGCAAAACGACGCTTCACCAAAAACTTTTGGAAAGTCCTGTTTTTAAGTCTAAGCTTATTCGATCCCTTTCGGCTACAACACGTTTACCAAGAAAGGGTGAGAGAAATGGCCGTGAATATCTTTTTTTAACCAAGAAGGAGTTTATTGCTAGGCAAAAAAAGGGCGATTTTTTAGAATCGATGAAGGTTTTTGATAATTATTATGGCACCCCAAAAGACAAGGTGGATGCGGCCTTAAAAAAAGGTAAAAATATTCTGCTTTGTATTGATGTTAAAGGTGCCGCAGTTGTTGGTCGTAATCGCGCGGATGTTTTAAAGATTTTTATTAAAACTCCAACCTTGAGGCATTTAAAGCAACGTTTGCAGAAACGAGGCACCGAAGATTTAGAAACTTTGAAGTTGCGGCTAAAAATTGCAAAAGAAGAAATCAAAGAAGCTGGTGAGTACGACTATGTTGTAATTAATGATAGTTTGCCCCATGCTTATCAGGAGCTTAGTCGGATTCTTCGCAAAGAGATTTTTAAGCCGGAGTCAGTTCAAAAAAGTGATAAATAGGCATAGCCGAAAACAATTTTGACATTCCAGCAGGTCTGTGATATAAATAACAATTTCTTATTCTGGCCAAAGTGCCATGTATGTCGTTTAAATGAATATAAGTCAATAGTTTATATACGAAAAACAGGAGGCAACACGTTATGGCATATCAACCTATCGAAGAACTTTTACCAAAATCGGGTTTTAGTATTTATAAGCTCGTGCGTCTCGCGGCAAAACGCTCTCTTGAGTTGGCTGACGGAAGTCCACGGCTTATTAATGATGTCGCTGTTGATACAAAAACTCCGACAATAGCTTTAGATGAAATTCGTGCTGGCAAAGTTGTTATTCGTTCCGTTGCTGAACAATTTGCTCCGGTTGTCGCAAAAGGGAAAAAGGGTAAAAAAGCTGATGTTTCTGCTGACGCTGATGCCGAGGCTGAAGTTAACGCGTAAAGAAGCAAATTTACATGCCAGTCGAAAAAAAACAGATTGTCTTAGGTGTTACTGGAAGTATTGCCGCATATAAATCTGCGGATCTAGTTCGGCGTCTGATGGATTCTGGATATAGCGTTTCGGTGGTAATGACTAAAGAAGCTGAGCATTTTATTGCACCGTTAACATTTGAATCATTGTCTGGTAAAAAAGTTTTGACAGGTCGTTTTAAGGATTGGGTCAAGGATGGAAGCATGAGTCACATTGCTCTTGCCCAAAACGCAGATGCGATTTTAATTGCGCCAGCGACGGCCAATATTATTGCCAAGCTGGCTAACGGGTTTGCGGATGATATTTTGACATGTGCGGTTTTGGCGACGAGCGCTCCAGTTTTGATCGCGCCCGCCATGAACGAAACGATGTATAAAAATAAAATCGTTCAAGCTAATTGTAAAAAATTAAAAGATCTTGGTTTTATTTTTATTAATCCGGTCAAAGGTCAGCTTGCTTGCGGTATCAATGGCGAAGGGCACTTTGAAGAACCGGTAAATATTATTAAAGTTTTAAAGACTGTTATTTGAAAATGTCTTCGTCATTGCGAGGAATGAAGTGACGAAGTCCAAAAGGGACTCACTTCGTTTGCAATCGAGTGTAGATTGCCACGTCGGCCTTAGGCCTCCTCGCAACGGTAGTAATTTCGGCGAGGTAGCCCTGCGAATAGCGCAGGACTAGGAAAAGTTTTTTATTTATGGGGCCGAAGAAACTTCGGCGAGGTAGCCAAGTGGTTACGGCCGCGGTCTGCAAAACCGTCGTTCACCGGTTCGAGTCCGGTCCTCGCCTCCACTAGACTTCCACAGTTATGCGTACTTCTGGGCAAGTGGTGGAATGGTATACACGCAGGACTTAAAATCCTGTGGCCGAAAGGTCGTGAGGGTTCGACTCCCTCCTTGCCCATGTTGATCAGAAAATTTTAAAGAGTAGATTTAATGGATCCGTAGCTCAGCCCCGCAAAATTTTGCAGGACTTCGCTACGTGTAAGGAGTTCTAAAGAGATTTAATGGACCCGTAGCTCAGTTGGTTAGAGCGCTTCCTTGACATGGAAGAGGTCACAAGTTCGAGTCTTGTCGGGTCCACCATTTATTTTATGGAATATAAAACAGATTTAGATAAATTGCGGCATTCGTGTTCACACGTAATGGCGCAGGCAGTAAAGCAGCTTTGGCCCGACGTTAAGGTCACGATCGGCCCGGCCATTGAAAACGGATTTTATTACGATTTTGATAAAAAAGAACCATTTTCCGACGATGATTTGAAAGCGATTGAAAAGGCGATGCGTCAGATTATCCAGCGCAAGCCGAAATTCACACAAAGTTTTATGCCGCGCAAAGAAGCGTCTCAACTTTTTGAAAAAAACGGCGAAAATTATAAAGTTGAACTCATTGACGGTATCAAAGACGCAGAAGTTTCGATTTTTAAAACCGGCGATGAATGGATGGATCTTTGCAAAGGTCCGCATGTTGACAATGCCGGTGAAATCAAAGCGTTTAAGTTATTGTCTGTCGCGGGTGCGTATTGGCGCGGAAATGAAAACAATGCGATGCTGCAACGGATTTATGGCACGGCATTTTTTTCAGAAGAAGATTTAAAAAAACATTTGAATGCTTTGGCTGAAGCTGAAAAGCGAGATCACCGCAAATTAGGTGTGGCGCTTGATCTTTTTCAAATTTATCACGAGACCGCGGGCGCCGGATTAGTCTTTTATCATCCTAATGGCGCGATGTTGCGTAAGGTCATCGAAGATTATGTTCGCGAACAGCACATTAAGCGCGGATATGATTTGGTTATGACGCCGCATATGATTAAAGGGAAGCTTTGGGAAATCAGCGGACACGCGGACAATTATCGTGAGAACATGTATTATTTCGACGTAGATCACGAGGAATATGTGATCAAGCCAATGAATTGTCCGGGTCACATTTTGATTTATAAGTCCAAGACCCGTTCGTATCGTGATTTACCTGTCCGCTATTTTGAGTTAGGAACGGTTTATCGTCAGGAAAAAGCGGGTGTTTTACATGGGCTTTTACGCGTTCGTGGGTTTACACAAGATGACGCACATATATTTTGCCGTCAGGAACAGATCAAGAGTGAAGTTGAAGGTGTTATCGATTTTGTTTTTGAAACGATGAAAGATTTTGGCTTTAATGATTTGGAAATTGAACTTTCGACACGACCGGAAAAATATATCGGCAGTACTGAGAACTGGGATTTAGCGACAAAAGCGTTAGAAGATTCTTTGAAAAATAAGAATATTTTGTATCAGGTTAATGAAGGTGATGGTGCGTTTTACGGGCCGAAAATCGACATTAAATTGAAAGATGCTTTGGGTCGCAAATGGCAATGTGCTACGATTCAATGTGATTTTGCTTTGCCGGAACGATTTGCCATGTCGTATATAGATGAAGCTGGCAAAGAAGCACGGCCGATTATGATTCATCGCGCAATTTTGGGTAGTCTTGAGCGCTTTATTGGAAATTTGATTGAACATTACGCTGGCGCTTTCCCAACGTGGTTGGCTCCGGTGCAGGTCTCCTTGATTCCAATTGCGCCCGAACATCAGGCTTTTGCCAAGGAAGTCAAAGAAGATTTACAAAAAAATGGAATACGGGTTATAATTGACGAACGAAATGAGAGTTTGGGTAAGCGAATTCGCGAAGCCACTCTTAAGAAGGTTCCGTATATGCTTGTTCTTGGAGAAAAAGAAGTTTCTTCTCGTGAGGTAGCGGTTCGTAAAAGAGTCGGTTCGGAGCAAAGTATGATGACCATCGCACAATTTTGTGATTTTATTTTTAATGAAGTTAAGGAAAAGAAAATTTAAGATTTAACAAGATACAAGGAGGGTTCTATTCAAAAGGTCATAAGAGTTAATGAGCGTATCCGTTCCCCCGAGGTTAGGGTTATTGGACCAGAGGCCGAACAGCTTGGTGTATTGATGATTCGCCGGGCTTTGGAACTTGCGGCAGAAAGCGGGCTTGATCTCGTTGAGGTTGCTCCGACTGCGCGACCTCCAGTTTGTCGTATTATGGATTTTAGTAAGTATAAATATGATCAAGAACGTAAAGAGCGAAGGGTAAAGAAGAGTCAACATGTGGCGCATTTAAAGCAGATTCGTGTTAAGCCGCACATTGATGAAAACGATTATCATACTAAGCTCAAACAAGCCCAAGCGTTTTTGGCTAAAAAAGACAAGGTTAAAGTAAATCTCTTTTTCCGTGGCCGCGAAATGGCTTTCGTGGATTTAGGGAAAAAAGTTATAGATCGTTTTGTGGTGGATCTTGGTAGTCACGGGCAGATCGAAAAGTCACCTTCTATGGAAGGAAGGGTTATGTCAGTCGTGGTCCTTCCAAAGGTCGGGCTCGAAAAAAAAGTTTCCACCGCAGAGAAAGGAACAAAAGATGCCTAAACTTAAAACTAATAAAGCTGCGATGAAGCGCTTTAAGATTACCAAAAAAGGTAAAATTAAAAAACGCAATGCCGGTCGTCGTCATATTTTAGGAAAAAAGACCAGAAAACGTAAGCGTCAATTGCGTAAAGCAGGTTTTGTTTCCGCCGTGGATGCACGACGGATAAGGAGGTTGTTGCCGTATGGTTAGAGTTCGCACAAACGTTGCCACAAAGCGCCGCAAAAAGCGAGTGCTTAAATCGGCAAAGGGATATTTTCAACAACGTAGCAAGCGTTACGCGCAAGCAAAGCGTACGCGGATCAAGGCACAAGCTTATTCTTATCGTGATCGCAAAGTTCGCAAGGGCGAGTTTCGTAAACTTTGGACTGTTCGGATTAATGCGGCTTGCCGTGAATTGGGGATTACATATAGCCGATTTGTTTCTGGCTTGATTAAGGCTAAAGTTGCGGTTGATCGTAAAATGTTGGCTGAGTTGGCGGTTTCGTCTCCGGCGGCATTTAAGCGACTTGTGAAAATTGCGCAAGAAAATGTTGGGTCAATTGCAGCCGCAAAGCCTGCTGCGAAAGCTAAAAAATAATTTTAGCTTACCTCATGGGTTTGAGATGGCCCGCGGGATCTTAAGATCAAGCGGGCCATTTTCTTAATGAGGAATGAAGGGCACATGAAATGATGAGATGGGATTTTGATAAAATTACTCAAGAAGCTATTAAAGAAATCACCGCGTGCGATGATTTAAAGAACCTTGAAGCTTTACGTGTAAAATTTTTGGGACGTAAAGGTCTTTTGACCGAAGTGTATTCCAGCCTGCCGACTTTGTCCGCCGAAGAAAAGCCGCTCGTTGGAAAGAATGCCAATAATTTTAGAAATAAAATAACTTCTCTTCTCGATGAGAGAAGAATTTTATTAGAAAATACGTCCACAGATATAGTTGCGGAAACACTCGATGTGTCTTTGCCGGGTATTGCCGCGCCTGTTGGACGGGAACATATTTTGTCGCAGATCATTGAAGAAATTTGCAGTACGTTTGAAAACTTAGGATTTGTAGTGCAGGATGGACCAGAGATCGAAACCGAATTTAATAATTTTACTGCTTTAAATATTCCTGCTGATCATCCGTCGCGCGATTCATTCGACACTTTTTATTTAGAAACCCCTGATCCAGAACAAAAGGATCGTAATCTTTTGTTGCGTAGTCAAACGTCTCCGGTACAAATTCGGTTAATGAAACAATTTAAACCACCATTTGCTGTTGTGATTCCGGGAAAAGTTTATCGTCCCGATGCTGTTGACGCGAGTCATTCTTTTGTTTTTCATCAGATCGAAGGGTTGTTGGTTGATGAAGATATCAAGTTTTCTGATCTCAAGGGATTATTGACCGCGTTTTGTCAGCGTCTTTTTGGAGAAAAGACGCGTATGCGTTTTCGTCCGCACTATTTTCCTTTCACAGAACCATCAGCGGAAGTTGATATTTCTTGTTACATTTGTGATGGCAAAGGTTGTTCCGTTTGTGGACGTAAAGGGTGGCTTGAGATCATGGGTTGCGGTATGGTAAATCCAAAAGTTTTTGAAGCGGTAAAATATCCTAAAGGAAAGTATACAGGATTGGCTTTTGGTATGGGTGTTGAGCGCATGGCGATGCTTAAATATGGTATTAATGATATTCGTTTATTTTTTGAAAATGATGTGCGCTTCTTAAAACAATTTTAGAAAATTATTTGCGGACTTTTCATAACTAAAGAAAGAAGTCAGTACCAGAGTAATTACATTAAGAAATAATTAAGGAAATTATTGTGAAACTTAGTCTAAATTGGCTTAATGATTTTGTTCGACATGGCCTTTTACCAGAAAAGCTCGCCGAGCGTCTGACTATGGCTGGTCACGAAGTCAAAAGTATCGACGAAATCGCTGGTGACCGTGTTTTTGAAATTGAAATCACGCCTAATCGCCCAGACTGTCTAAATACTTTAGGCTTAGCTCGTGAAGTCAGCGCGATTGTCAATAAGCCGCTAGTTTTGCAAAAATTAAAAACGATAAAAATTCCAAAAACTTTATGTAGTGTCACAATTGAAGATCGTAGCGCGTGTTTACGTTATGTTGGCGCTGTTGTGGAAAATATTTCGATTGCGGAATCGCCTATTGTTGTAAAAGAGAGATTGCAGGCGATGGGTGTGCGGTCTATTAATAATGTTGTTGATATTACAAATTATGGTCTTTTCGAAAATGGCCAACCGCTACACACATTTGATTACGACAAATTAATTGGCGGCAAAATCATTGTGCGTCGTGCTAAAGCTGGTGAAAAGATTGTCACACTCGACGGTGTTGAAAGACAATTAAACCCGTCGATTCTTGTCATTGCGGATGCAGAAAGAGCAGTCGCCATTGCTGGCATCATGGGTGGTCAAGATACCGAAGTCACAGCGAAGACAAAAAGAATTTTGTTGGAAAGTGCTTATTTTGATCCAGTTCTCATTCGTCGTGCTGGTCGTGCTTTAGGATTGACAAGCGATTCCGCGTATCGTTTTGAACGCGGTGTTGATTTGACTAATGTCGATGTGGCTGCCAAGCGCGCTTTAAGTAGACTTTTAGATTTCGCAGGTGGGAACATTGTCAATTATCGCGATGTTGCAGTTAAGAAAACGGTCACACAAAAACAATTTAGTGTTGATATGAAAGGTATTGGTCATTTTCTCGGTACGAATATTTCTGCGGTTCAAGTCAAGAAAATTCTAGGTAAATTGGATTTTAAGGTAAGCGGCAAGGGCGAATGTCTTAAAGTAATGGCGCCGAGTTTTCGCAGTGATATTAAAGGCGCGATCGATATTTCAGAAGAAATAAGCCGTATTATTGGGTATGATCGGCTTGATTCGAGTTTGCCGCAGATCAAGCCTTCCGCTATTGTTTCATCGGAAAGATTTCAGTTAAAACGAAAATTGCGTCGCATTTTGACCGCTCAAGGCCTTGATGAAGCAATCAGTTATCCTTTGATTAGCCGCGGTGCGATTGAAAAAACTAATGTTGCGGACCTCCCAATATCAAGAGTCAAGAACCCTTTGAGCTTAGATCAGGAATATTTGCGGCCATCGCTTTTGGCAAGCCTTCTTGCCGTTGTTAATTTGAATTTTAATCACGGACAAAAGAATTTGCGTTTATTTGAACTCGGGAAAATTTATCCGCCTGCCGGAGAAAAAGAAGTTTTGGGTATTGTGTTGACGGGAAATCGTCCGCAAAATTGGCAGATCAATAAAAAAGAAACCGTGGATTTTTATGATCTTAAGGGTATTGTGGTTCGTATTTTTGAAACGTTAGGATTTGACTTGCCGACATGTGTTCTCGGTAAGAAAACTATAGATATTGTCTTAGAAAAAGAGAAGATCGGCTTTTTAGGCAAAGTCAGCAAAGATATTCTTAAGAATTGGGATTTGAAGTCCGATGATGTTTATTATGCCGAAATCGATCTTGAGAAATTTTATAAATTAAAACCACAAATAAAGCGTTTCGTCTCGCTTACGGACTTTCCTTCAATAACTCGCGATGTGAGTATCGCGGTCAAGCAAGATGTCAGTTTTGGTCAAATCGAAAGTTTAGCCCGTGAAATTGGCTCCACGCATTTAATCGCGATTAATTTTATTGAACAGTATCTTGGCGAAAAGATTGCCGCTGGTCAAAAAGGACTTGTTTTTTCACTGCTTTATCAATCATCGCAGCGCACGTTGACCGAAGCTGAGATTGCTCCCATCCACGAAAAAATACTGCAAAGATTAAGTCAGGATTTTGGCGCTGTTATTCGCTGATATTGAACATTTCCTCGTCCGTGATATAATCTTTTTGTCCCTGCAGTGTTCGTTAGCGTCACGCAAAAAGAACCAATACTTATAAAATGGGATCCTAAACTTCTTGCGGTCTGTGGATCGTCGGAGTGGAGCCCACTTGGTGACTCGGTTCACCTATGCACCGCGACGGCACACGTGGGGATATTTTTTATGAAAAGAAAAATTCCAAACAATTCTTCCGAGCCTACCATTTTCTCTGAAATTCAGGAAAAAGAAATTATTAAAAGTTCTCCTTTAAGTGTGCGCATGAGACCGCAAACACTTAAAGAATATGTTGGGCAAACGCATATTCTAGGCGAAGGCAAATTGCTGACGCGCGCAATTGAATCGGATCGTTTGAGCTCGTTAATTTTTTATGGACCGCCGGGCTCAGGTAAAACGACACTTGCGTTATGTATTAGTAGGGAAACTTCCGCGGTTTTTGAAAAAATTAATGCCGTGACATCAAATGTTGAAGAAATGCGCAAAATTCTCGCCAGCGCGCAAAATCGCCGTGCCACTTCCGGACGCCGCACCATTTTGTTTATTGACGAAATTCACCGTTTTAATAAAGCTCAGCAAGATGTTCTTATGCCTGACCTTGAGGACGGTAGCGTGGTTTTGGTTGGCGCGACAGTACTTAATCCTTTTTTTACTTTAGTTAGTCCATTGCTTTCTCGTTCGTTGGTTTTTGAACTCAAAAGTTTATCGTCCGAAGAAATCACAGCACTTATAAAACGAAGTTTAATAGATAAAGAACGTGGATTAGGGCAAATCAATATTCAGGCGGATGAAGAGGCGATTCAATTTTTATCACAAATTTGTGATGGCGATGCCCGCAAAGCACTTAACGCGCTGGAAATCGGAGTTTTAACCACGAAAGCCAACGCGAAGGGAATTGTGCACTTAACTTTGGCGGTTGCGCAAGAATCTATTCAAAAAAAGCAAGTCAACTATGATCGCGATGGTGACGGTCATTACGATACAATTTCCGCTTTTATCAAGTCTATGCGTGGTTCTGACCCTGACGCGACGCTTTATTGGCTGGCAAAAATGATTTATGCGGGAGAAGACCCTCGCTTTATTAGTCGTCGCATTTGTATTTGCGCGGCCGAAGATGTTGGGTTAGCGGATCCGCAGGCTTTGGTGTTGGCAAATGCAGCCATGCAGATTTCGGAGTTTGTCGGTCTTCCGGAAGCTCGCATTCCTCTTGCGCAAGCCGCAGTTTATGTAGCCTGCGCGCCAAAATCTAACGCGGCTTATCTCGGAATTGATAAAGCTTTGGCTGATGTGAAAGAAAATCGAATTCGTGAAGTTCCAGTAGCATTAAAAGACGCATCTTATAGCGGTGCAAAGACTTTTGGGCGAGGTCAAGATTATAAATATGCTCACAATTTTAAAAATCATTACGTTTCTCAAGAATACATGCCTGAAAAAGTACAATATTATGTCCCAACTGAGCTTGGTTATGAGAAAAAGATTAAAGCTTGGCTTGAATATCTCAATCAAAATTCCGATTGAGAAAAAGCTGATAAAGTGCTACTATGAGTGACTTAAAAGTTGACATATGTCCTTGGAATCATTAAAAATTGCTAAAGAAAAAATTCGCAAAGAAATTTTAGCACGACTGCGAAAGCAGAAGGAGGAAGACAGGTTTTCAAAAAGCCTGTTGATCTTAAAAAAACTCTTTGCTCTTCCTGAATTTAAACGGGCAAAGACAATTCTTTTTTACGCCTCGTTTGACGGCGAGGTGGAAACGCTCGAAATGATGAAGCAGTCATTAACGTTAGGAAAAAAAATCGCATTGCCAAGCATTCATACGAAACATAAAGAAATTACTCCCACTTATGTGCACAATCTTCAAGAGGATTTGGTCCTCGGCTCTTACGGTATTAAAGAATCTCGACATACAGGCCGTTATCCGGTCAACTGTGACGAGATCGATCTATCTATTGTCCCCGGTGTGGCATTCGACGCGGACAATTACCGTTTGGGACGTGGCGCCGGTTATTATGACCGTTTCCTCACCCGCTTATCTAAAGAAATTCCTGCCATTGGCCTTGCGTTTGATTTTCAACTCGTTACGCGTCTGCCCCGTCAAGAGCACGACATTCCGATGACGCATGTCGTTAGTAATTAATCGTCAATTTTAAAAATTAAATTTGTTTTATCTTGTGAGACTTTGTCTTTAGGCAAGGTCCTTTAATAAAAAAGTGAGGAACATCATGAATTCAGATGCAGTTTATCCTGTTGTTTTGGGTTTAGTCGGCGTGGGTTGTGTTTTGGCCGGTTGGTTTTTACGATGGTTTTTTGCGAATAAAAATTTACGCGTTGCTGAAGAGCGGGCAAAAAGTTTGACTGAATTTGCTACGCGCGAAGCGGAAAGCCGCAAAAAGGAAGCGGAGCTCGCGGCTAAAGATCTTCTTTTGAGAGTTCGCCAGGATTTTGAAAAAGAAACTAAAGATCGACGAGAAGAAGTTTCTAACGCCGAAAAGCGCATTTTGCAAAAAGAGGAAAATCTGGAACGTCGGGTTGACCTTCTTGAGAAAAAAGAAAAGGATATTTCGGTTCGTTCGGCCGCGGTTCGACAGGAAGAAGAAGCGATTAAGGCTAAAAATGATGAACTTGAAAAACTGATTGATGAGGAAAAAAAGCGCTTGCAAACCATTGCGATGATGTCGCAAGATGAAGCTAAGCAGCTTCTCTTGAGCCGCGTGGACCAAGATTTATTGCAGGAAAAAGCAACGCGCATTCGTCGCATGGAAGAAGAAATCAAGGAAAACGTCGACAAGACTGCCCGCAATATTATTGCCACCGCGATTCAACGTTGCGCTTCTGATCATACGGCTGAGACAACATTGAGTGTCGTGGCTCTTCCCAGTGATGAAATGAAGGGGCGCATTATTGGCCGTGAAGGACGCAACATTCGCGCGCTCGAAATGGCAACAGGTGTGGATATTATAATTGATGATACGCCGGAAGCTGTTACCATTTCAGGTTTTGATATGGTGCGCCGCGAAATTGCGCGCATTGCATTAGAAAACCTGATTGTCGACGGCCGCATTCATCCCGGACGCATTGAAGAGGTTGTGGAAAAGGCAAAAAAAGAAATTGATAATAAAATTAAAGAAGAAGGTGATAAGGCGGCCTTCGATCTTGGTATTCATGGCATGCATCCAGATCTTTTAAAACTTGTTGGTCGTTTGAAATATCGCACAAGTTTTGGCCAAAATGCCTTGGTTCATACTAAAGAGGTTGCGCGTTTGATGGCTTTAATGGCAACACAGCTAGGGCTTGATCCCAAAATCGCGATTCGCACTGGACTTTTGCATGACATTGGAAAAGTTGTTAGCCAAGAAGCTGAAGAGGGAACGCATGCAATCGTTGGTGCGAATTTGGCTAAGAAGCATGGCGAGAATGACATTATTGTTAACGCTATTGCTTCGCATCACGACGAGGTTGAGTCAACAACATTGTATGGCAATATTCTTTGCGCGGCAGACGCGATTAGTGCTGCTCGACCGGGCGCCCGTGCTGAAACGCTAGAAACATACGTTAAGCGTCTTGAAAGTTTAGAAAAAATTGCCAACTCTTTTAAGGGCGTAGAAAAGTCTTACGCGTTGCAAGCTGGTCGCGAAATTCGTATTATGGTTCAGCCGGATAAAATTAATGATGATGAAGCGATTGTGATGGCACGCGATGTTCGCAAGCGTGTCGAACAAGAGTTGGAATATCCGGGACAAATTAAAGTTTTGGTTATGAGAGAAACGCGGGCAACTGAATACGCTAAGTAAATTTTTTTATGGAAAAACTATGAATGTGTTATGTGTCGGGGATGTCGTCGGTAAAGCTGGCAGGTATGCTCTTGAAGAGTTTCTTCCAAAAATAAAGGAAGAATATAAAATTGATTTTACAATCGTCAATGGGGAGAATGCCGCGGGCGGTGCGGGACTGACACCGCGGATTGCGGAACAGCTTTATCGCGCGGGTTGTGATTTTTTGACTCTCGGGGATCATACATGGGATAAGCATGAGCTTATTGAATATTTAGCACAAGAGCCAAATATTATTCGTCCAGCAAATTTTCCAGAAGGTACGCCAGGAAAAGGGTGGGCGGTGGTTGACGTAGGCGAATATAAAATTGGCATTGTAAATCTTTTGGGTCGCGTTTTTATGCGCTATAATGTGGATTGTCCGTTTCGTGCATTGCAAAAAATTGTGGAAGAGATAAAAAAGGAGACAAACATTATTTTTGTCGATTTCCATGCCGAAACCACCAGCGAAAAAGTTGCTTGTGGACATTTCGCCGACGGAGAAATTACCGCGATTTTTGGAACACACACTCATGTACAAACCGCGGACGCAAAAGTTTTGCCAAAAAAAACAGCGTATATTACTGACTTGGGTATGACAGGTCCGTATGACTCGGTGATTGGTCAGAACAAAGAAAAGATTATTCAACGTTTTTTGACTGGAATGCCTGTTCGGTTTGAAGTTGCGACGGAAGATCCGCAATTGTGCGGCATTGTCGTTGAAGTGGATACAACAACCGGGTTAGCCCGGAAAATCACGCCAATACAAAGGAGAACAACATGAGCCCTTGGGATGGATTAAATCGCAGGCGCTTTCCGCGTGTCAATTACCCGTGTCAGGTTGTTGTGCGCAATGAGCAAGATCAAAAAGATGTAATTTTGGCGCATACCGAGAATATTGGCGTGGGTGGAGTTTGCGCAATTCTTAAAAAGGGTTTGCCAATGTTTGCCCCTGTTGAAGTTGAACTTGATCTTCTTGATTTTGAAGATCACGTGAAATGTCAGGGCAAAATTGTCTGGTCAGTGCGCCGCAAATCAAATGAAGAAAACAAGCCAATGTTTTATGATATTGGTATTGAATTTGTGGACATTAATGATCGCGATCGTGAACGAGTTGAAGCGACCGTTCAGCGATTAGTTAAGCAGGGCCGCCTTGTTCCTGAAACATAGTACAACACTGCGTTATTAATATGAAACGCAGTGGTTCATTTTAAAATTTGTTGCGGTTAATTTAACTCCACAAATTGTGGTTCTTGTGGAGTTTTGCTTTTAACAACTTTAGGAAAAACATGGAACCTATTGTAGAAGATAAAGGAAATACACCGGTAAAGATTCGTGTTCGATTTGCGCCAAGTCCGACGGGGTTTTTGCATATTGGTGGAGCTCGTACCGCGCTTTTTAATTGGATGTACGCACGCGCGCAAGGTGGTATTTTTATTTTGCGTATCGAAGATACTGATGCTGAGCGCTCGAAAGTGGAATATCTCGATGAGATTTTGCGAAGTATGAAATGGTTGGGGTTAAATTGGGATGAATTTTATAAACAAAGCGAACGTTTTGATATTTATCGTAAATATGCCGGACAGCTATTGGCTGAAGGGAAAGCGTATAAAGATGGCGAGGCGGTGATTTTAAAAATGCTGCCTGATCAGGTTAAGATTTTTGATTTGATCCGCGGAGAAATTCAATTTGACACCGAAACTATTAAGGATCAGGTTTTGATGAAATCCGACGGGACTCCGACATACAGCTTTGCCTGTGTTGTTGACGATGCGCTTATGGAAGTCAGTCATGTTATTCGCGGCGAAGATCATATTTCGAATACACCAAAGCAAATTATGATTTATCAGGCTTTGGGTTTTAAAATACCTAAGTTCGCGCATTTGCCATTAATTATGGATGAAGAAGGCGGCCGCATGTCTAAGCGTGCTGGTGCCGTGGCTGTTAGTGATTATCAGGTTCAAGGATTTTTGCCGGAGGGCATTGTCAATTATTTGATGTTATTGGGTTGGTCGCCGGGGAATAATCAGGAAAAAGTCAATCTTGACGCGGCAGTTAAAAAGTTTTCTATTAAAAAAGTTAATAAAGCCGGTGCCGCGTTTTCGATGGACAAACTTAAATGGCTTAACACGCAATATATTAAGGAAATGCCCGTTGGGCAATTGACAGACCTGCTTTTGCCTTTTTTAAAGGAAAAAGGTTACGGTGATAATACGGATCGCAAGTGGCTCGAAGAAGTTGTTAAGCTATATCAGCCGCGCATGTCGACACTGTTGGATTTTATGGATTGGGCAGACTATTTGTTTGAAGCGAATATTAAAGCAACAGATGAAGATAGCGCTAAATATTTGACGTCTGACAAGAAAGAGGGATTTCGCCTTTTGGCAGAAGGATTAGCCGCGGCGCCAAATTTTGATCATAAAGCAACCGAGGAAGTTTTTCGTGGTGTTGTGGCAAAGTTGGGAATTCCCGCCGGTGATTTGGTGCATCCGGTGCGTATTGCGTTGACGGGCAAGACAATTGGTCCCGGACTTTTTGAAACGATGTCGGTTCTTGGGAAAGACAAAACGGTTCGTCGATTGCAGGAAGCGTTTGGATAAAGCCCCGTATATGCCTTTTCTAAAGAAAAGTTTTGGGAAGGCAGTACTAGGGTAAAATTATTCTAAAGGTAGTTTTGAATAGATTATTGAAATTTTGCCCTGTCGTCTAATGGTAGGACATGAGATTCTGGATCTCAGTATTTTGGTTCGAATCCAAGCGGGGCAGCTAAATCTAAAAGCCCTTTTGGGCTTTTGGATTTGATCGATTCTCCGAGCAGTCCCGCTTTCGCGGGACAAGCGGGTGAGAAAGTTATTCGTACTGAGCGTTGAATGTTTAGTGCGAGGCTTGGTTTCGGTGAGAGTCGAATGCAGGAAAATGTTGTTGTGATTTTTTAACACTTTCTTTACAATAAGCGCCGATGAGTAAAATTAAAGCATATGTTTTTGGTTGCCTGACGATTCTTGTTATCATATTGATATGGCAGAATACAGAGGTTGTAACAATTAAAATATTGTTCTGGCAAGTTAGCATGTCGAGAGCTATTTTGATTCCTAGTATTTTTCTTTGTGGAGTTGTTTTTGGGTATCTTGCCAGCAAAAAACCTGTCTTAAAATAAGCCGCCTTGAGCCATTTTTAAAATTGAATGCCGCGGCGACTGATCATCGCAATATTTCCCCAAAAATCCATTGCTAACTATTTTAATAATATTTCCTTGTTGACAAAAGACTCCGGAATTATATAATCACATGCAGGTATCCTATTTATAAATATGTTAACTAAAACCAGCAAACAAGTTATTAATGCGCTAGTTAAATTAGCTAAGCTCGAAGAGGGTGAATGGCTGGGGGTCGGTGCGATTGCGCAGCAGATCAAGGTGCCGCAGAATTATTTAGGTAAAATGTTGCAGAGCTTTGTTGTCGCGGGTCTTGTGGTGTCGCAAAAGGGATTGGGCGGGGGCTTTCGATTAGCTAAGGATCCTAAAGAAATTAGTCTTTTTGATGTTGTTGAACCTATTGAAAATGTGGATGTTTGGTCAGGATGTGCTTTAGGTTTAAAGAAGTGCTCGGATAAGAATCCATGTGCTGTCCATTTTAAGTGGAAGACGGTTAAAGAACAGTATTTAAGTTTTTTAAAAAATACAACGATAGCGAGCTTGGATAAGTAGCTTATTAAAACGAAGCTGCTTTTTGTTTTCACTATAATAGTATATTCGCATGTCATTATTCGATTGTTAAAAGGAAAAGTGTGTACTCTGCTCCACATTGTCAGATTGGAGATTATTTTGAGTTTTTTGAATTTGTCCTTAGAGGTAAAAAGGTTTTGCGTTTAATTGTGTGTTGAATATGAAAAAAAATTTTAAATATATTTATGGTCCCGTAGAGTCTTGGCGAATGGGAAAATCCTTGGGGATTGATCCTCTTTCGGATTCAGTCAAAATTTGCAATTTGAATTGTCTTTATTGTCAGTTGGGAAAGACATCGATTTTGACACAAGAACAAAAAGAGTATGTTCCATCCGAAGAAATTATTAATGAGATTAGAGAATTCTTTCATGATGTTCAGTTGATTGATTCATCTATCACAAGGGATATTGATTATTTGACATTTTCGGGTCGAGGTGAGCCGACGCTGGCCAGCAATTTAGGAGAAATGATTCGAGGTATCCGTAAAATAAGAGATGAAAAGATAGCGGTTATTACCAATTCAACAACGTTACATTTGGCTGATACTCAAAGTGATTTATTGCTGGCAGATTTGGTGGTCGCCAAGTTAGACGCGTGCGATGAGTTGTCGTTTTCTCAAATTGATAAAGCGATGGTGGGAATAAGTTTTGAAAGTGCTTTGAGAGGAATTAAAAATTTTAAAAAAAATTATCAAGGTAAGCTTGCCATCCAAATTATGTTTGTTGAAGAAAATCGAAAGTACGCATTAAGGATTGCCGATATTGTTCGTGAAATTAATGCTGACGAAATTCAAATTAATACGCCGGTGCGACCTTCAGCAGCTCATCCCATTGATAGAAATGGGATGCTGGCGATTAAAGAATTGTTTAATGGAATGCCTACTCTCAGTTTTTATGATAGTAGTTGCAAAGAAACTGTTCCCTACAACATAAAAGATACGATCAAACGACACGGAAATTATAAAAGTACTTTGTCGGTTTCTTAACATTCTATTTGAGGAGGATGATGATGCAAGCAACAAAGACGTTAACCAAAGTCATTAAAAGAAACGGCAGTGAAGAATCATTTAATCCTTCAAAGATTGCCGCGGCCATTCGTAAAGCCGGCGAGGCGACAGCAGAATTTGATAGTTTGGTTTCTGACAAGCTCACTATGCGTGTGCTTAATCTTTTGCATCAGCTCGATAAGGAAAGTCAACCTACGGTTGAAGAAATTCAAGACATTGTTGAAGAAGTTTTGCTGACCTCACCTTATCGAAAAACAGCCAAAGCATATATTCTTTATCGTCAACAGCATTCGCAGATCCGTGAAATCGCCGACAAATTTAATACAGATTTGGTGTCGCGATATTTGAATAAAGAGGATTGGAAGGTTAGCGAGAACAGCAATATGGCTTTTTCCCTACAGGGTTTAAATCACTATATCTCCTCGGAGGTTAGTCAAACTTATTGGTTAAATAAAGTTTATCCGCAAGAAATAAGAGAAGCGCATTTAAAGGGCGATTTCCATATTCATGATTTGGGGCTTGTTAGTGTTTATTGCGTTGGGTGGGATTTGCAGGATTTATTATTGGAAGGTTTTAAGGGTGTTTCCGGAAAAATGGAATCCGCTCCGGCCAAACATTTGCGCAGTGCCTTGGGGCAAATTATCAATTTCTTTTATACTCTTCAGGGAGAGGCCGCAGGAGCACAGGCTTTTTCTAATTTTGATACGTTGTTGGCCCCATTTATTCGCTATGACGGTTTAACTTATATTGAAGTTAAGCAGGCACTGCAGGAGTTTGTTTTTAATGTCAATGTCCCGACGCGCGTTGGGTTTCAAACGCCTTTTACAAATGTTACGATGGATTTAAAGCCACCGTCTTATTATTTGGATCAGGGCGTCGTTGTTGGAGGAAAGATTCAGAGTGAAACGTACAAAGAATTTCAAGCGGAACAGGATATTTTTAATAAAGCCTTTTTGGAAGTGATGTTGGAAGGTGATGCTAAGGGTCGTGTTTTTACCTTTCCAATACCAACTTATAATGTAACAAAAGATTTTGAATGGGATAATCCGAACCTAGATCTTTTATGGGAAATGACAGCAAAGTACGGGATTCCCTATTTTTCAAATTTTATTAATTCTGATATGAATCCCGACGACGCAAGGAGCATGTGTTGCCGTTTGCGTCTGGACAATAGGGAATTGCGTAGTCGTGGGGGCGGATTGTTTGGAGCTACTCCTTTGACAGGATCGATAGGAGTTGTGACGATTAATATGCCCAGAATTGCTTGTCTATCTCAAACAAAAGAGGAGTTTTATCAGCGATTAGAGCGACAAATGTTGTTAGCTAAAGAAAGCTTAGAGATTAAAAGAAAAATACTTGAAAAATTTACAGAGCAGGATCTTTACCCGTATATAAAGTTTTACTTACGTAAAATTAAACAACGCTTTGATCAATATTGGAAAAATCATTTTGCTACCATTGGCCTCTTGGGGATGAATGAAGCCTGTTTAAATTTGATAGGGGAGGATATCGCTTCCGCCAAAGGTCATGACTTTGCGGTTCAGGTTTTAGATTTTATGAGAGAGAAATTGTTGAAGTTTCAGGAGGAGACAGGAAATATTTATAATCTTGAAGCAACACCGGCGGAAGGATGCTCGTATCGTTTAGCTAAAAAAGATAAGGCCAATTACCCTGCGATTATATGTGCGAATGAAGCGGAATATACGCAAGGACATGAGCCATTTTATACCAATTCAACACATCTTCCGGTTGGTTATTCTGACGATATTTTTGAAGTTTTAGAATTGCAAGATGGGCTACAGACAAAGTATACGGGAGGAACGGTTCTCCACGGCTTTGTTGGTGAGAAGATTCATAATATTGAAGGGCTTAAACAGTTGGTTAAAATTATTTGTCAAAAGTTCCGGCTGCCTTATTTTACCATTACTCCGACTTTTAGTGTTTGTCCGAATTGTGGTTATCGAGCGGGAGAACATCCTTTGTGTGACAAATGTCAGACGGGATGTGAAATTTATTCACGGGTTGTCGGATATCTTCGTCCTGTTCAGCAATGGAATAAGGGGAAGAAGGAAGAATTTAAAGAACGGCAAACATACAAAATATGCGCATAGGAGGGCTGCAGGAATTTTCCTTAATTGATTATCCCGGGAAAGTCGCGTGTATTGTTTTTACTCAAGGATGTAATTTCCGATGTGGGTATTGTCACAATCCGGAATTGGTTATTCCAAGTCAATTTTCGCAGACAATTCCAGAGGAGCAGGTGTTTAATTTCCTACAAAATCGTCAGAAATATTTGCAGGGTGTTGTCGTGTCGGGGGGTGAACCGACTTTGCAAAAGGACTTGGCAGTCTTTTTGGGTAAAATAAAACGATTGGGCTATTTGATTAAGCTTGATACCAACGGAAGTTATCCGGATCGACTAGAACAATTGATTCATTTAAAGCTCGTCGATTATATTGCAATGGATGTTAAAACATCTTTAGGTCGTTACCAAGAAATGGTTGGTGTTCAGGTTGACGTAGAAAAAATCAAGGCAAGTATTGATCTGATTATTCACTCAGGACTTCAACATGAGTTTCGCACAACAGTCGTAAAGCCTTTTTGTTCGTATGATGATTTGTCTAAAGTTCGGGATATGACTCAAGGATCGCAGCGGCATCGATTACAGAAGATAAGGCTGGATGATAAGCTTTTGGACAAAAGAATATTAACACAAAGTCAATATTCAGAATGTGAGTTTAGTCACCTTGAGCATATTTTTCAAATGAATCAGTCACATGAAAGAGAGGAATTATTATGAAAAGAGTCCTGCTCGTCGGGCTGTTTGTTGTTGGAATTACAACGATATCTTTTGCCGAGGCGCGTCAAACTTTGAATTTGCCAAAATTAAAAGAGAAAGCTGTTTTGACCTTTGCCCCGGAGGTGCCGCCACCTCTTACGCGCAAACAACCTGCCTTGGTTGTTGTGAATTTGCATTCCGGTAGAAAAGTTATTGAAATCAAGCCGGGTGTTAAATATGAATATTGGACATTTAATGAAGGAGTTCCGGGTCCTTTCATTAGGGTCCGAGAAGGAGATACGATCGAAGTACATCATACCAGTTCCGATGAAATGGGAATGCCGCATAATATTGATTTTCATGCGGTCACGGGCCCCGGAGGTGGCGCTCCTGTTACGACGGTGGTTAAGGGGGAAGAACGCATTGCTTGGTTTAAAATGTTAGAACCGGGTTTATATATTTATCATTGCGCTGCTCCACCTGTTATGGATCATATTGCAAATGGAATGTATGGGCTTATTTTAGTTGAACCGAAAAAGGGGTTGCCAAAAGTTGATCGGGAATATTATGTCATGCAACATGAAGTGTACGCTGTTAATCCCGCCGCGGTTAAAATCAACGCGCCGGATGTTATGAAAGGTCATAATATGGCGGAAGAAAAGGAAGATGATCTTTGGGGCGATGAAGTTGGAGAAGAGGCAGGGCCAGTAATGTTGCAATACTCACATCAGAATGGGTTAGATGAACATCCGATGTTTGTGCTGTTTAATGGCACCGTGGGATCTTTGATGAAAGATGGATCATTAAAGGCGAAAGTCGGAGAAAGAATTCGTGTTTATTTTGGTAACATTGGGCCTAATCTTATTTCTTCTTTTCATATTATTGGAACGATTTTTAAAAATGTTTATCGGGAGGGTGATTTGATTAGTCCGCCTGCTCGTTCTGTACAAACAACCTTGGTCCCAGCTGGTGGGGCGACAGTCGTTGACATTGATTTGTCGGTACCGGGGACATTTACTCTTGTAGATCACGCGATCTTTCGTATTGAGAAAGGGGCTGTGGGGTATCTCGAGGTGGAAGGTAAACCCAATTATGACATTTATGCTTCAGACCAAGATCCGGTTTTCTGCCCGGGGTGCTTGGTTCATCCATAATGTAGGAGTATGACATGATAAAGGTGACAGCATTACAAGAATTACTTAAGTCCGACGAGACCGAATTAAAAAAGCTCGATATTGAACAATTGCGTGTCGCGTTGGGAACTTTTCGTTATTTTGCTAGAGTATTAGAAAGAGAAATTAATCGAAGGTGTGTCAGTCGGCCTTTCGGGAATATTGAAGAAAACAAAGAATAATTAATAAGGAATGAGGAGTTTGGATATGGCGATATCGAAAATACAAATGACCAAAGAAAGAATCACCGCAGATAATAAGCGGATTCTCAATAATGGTCGGATGGTTGATTGCAATCAATTAGTTCCTATTAAATATCAATGGGCGTGGAATTATTATTTAGATGGCTGCGCAAATCATTGGATGCCGACCGAAGTTCCGATGCAGCGCGATATTGAGCAGTGGAAAAATCCGGATGCGTTTACGGTGGATGAGAGACATCTTATTAAGCGTGTTTTAGGATTTTTTGCTACAGCGGAGTCTTTGGTTGGGAACAACCTTGTTTTGGCGGTTTATCGATGTATTGATAATCCGGAGTGTCGACAATATCTCTTGCGACAATCTTTTGAAGAAGCCATTCATATTCACGCTTTTCAATACATTGTTCAGTCCTTATCTTTAGATGAAGGTGAAATGTTTAATATGTATCGGGAAGTGGAAGCTATTTATAACAAAGATGAATACGCTATGAGTTGTACCAACAGTGTTCTTGATCCAAGCCTTGATACAAACACGAAGGAAGGCTTGCAGACACTATTAAAGAATATGGTTGGATTATATGTTATTACTGAAGGAATTTTCTTTTATGGGGGATTTGTAACCATGCTTTCCTTTGGTCGTCAGAATCGGCTTCCCGGGACATGTGAACAAATTCAATATATTCTTCGTGATGAGAGTATTCATATGAATTTCGGAATTGAATTGATAAACGCCATCAGAGATGAAAATCCTGGGGCATGGGATAAGGATTTTGAGCAGGAGATTATAAAGTTTATTATTAACGCGGTTGAATTAGAATGTGCGTATTGTAAAGAATGTTTGCCGCAGGGTGTTTTGGGATTAAACACGAATTTGTTGCGAGAATATGTCCAATATCTTGCGGATCGTCGATTCGAAAGATTGCGCTTACCTAAACAATATGGTTCTAACAATCCTTTTCCATGGATGAGCGAAGTCATTGATTTAAAAAAGGAAAAAAACTTTTTTGAAACACGTGTGACGGAGTATCAGACTGGAGGGGCATTAGAGTGGTAAGGAAGGTCTGCCGGGATGAAGCCTGATATTAAAACAGCCATGCAGCATTTGATAAAGGAAGCTCGAGCAAAGATCCCGTTTAATCTTTCTTTTAGCGGTCATTGTGAGGGGCGTTGTGATGAGTGCCCAGAAAAATTGATCGAAGTTTTGGATATTGATTTATCTGATTGGGATTTGCGTTTGAAACGTGGGTATGATGTAAAGTCAGAGGATCTCTACAAGTTGGCTAGAGAGTGTAAGGAGATTTACGCTATTTTACAGGATAAAGGATTTGTAAAAAAAGAAGAAAGCGGCGGTAGGGATTTGTAAAAATGGAAAGGTTACTATGGTTTTATTAAAACAAAATTGTCCGGTAATTTTACAAACAGGTTTTCGTATATTTTTTTTGGGGGCGGCGGTTTATGCAGTTGTGTCGATGATTTTTTGGAAGATTTTTTATGTGATGGGCAAGAATATTTTTGTAGCTATGCCTTTGACGGTGTGGCATGGGCATGAGATGGTGTTTGGATTTACAATGGCGGTTATAGCTGGTTTTTTATTGACCGCGGTTATGAATTGGACTGGGATTCAAACATTAAGCGGAGCACCCTTGTTGGCATTATTTTTATTGTGGGCTAGCGCGCGTGTTTTGGCATTTATGCCAGCGTCATTTCCGGTGTGGCCTATGGCATTTTGTGATACGGCTTTTATTGTTTTTCTTTCCATTGCTATTATGAAACCCATCATTGCGACCAAACAATGGAAACAATCGGCTGTTTTTTCAAAACTTCTTTTGCTTCTTGTTGCCGGCATTATTTTTTATATTGGTTTATTGCAGTCGGATCTCATTGTCGAGCGGAAGGCTCTTCGCTTTGCAATTTATATGATACTTAGCTTGGTTTTGACTATTAGTCGTAGAATTTTGCCATTTTTTATTGAAAAAGGTGTCGGATACTCTGTGAATCTACGCAATAATTTTACTATCGACATGTCCAGCCTTGTTTTGCTTATTGCTTTTTCTATAATTGATGTGTTTTGGCCACAGCGGATTATTGTTGCGATATTGAGTTTGTCATTATTTTTTATTCATGCTTGGCGACTTAGCGGATGGTATACATCAGGTATTTGGAAAAAACCACTTTTATGGATATTGTTTATTGGATATGGATTTATTATCGTTGGGTTTTTGTTAAAGGCCATGGCGGCATTAGGTCAGCGTCCCGATGATTCGGCAATGCATGCTTTTACAGCTGGCGGTATTGGAGTTTTTATTATTGGAATGATGGCAAGGGTTTCGTGGGGACACACCGGACGTAATATTGCGGAAGCGCCTTCTCAGCTTCCGTTGATTTTTATACCAGTTGTAATTGGTGCATGTATTCGTGTTTTTTTCCCAATTTTTAATGAGTCGAGCTATATCTTATGGATAGCGCTTAGTCAAATTCTTTGGATTGTTGGGTTTTCACTTTACATTTATTATTATTATAAAGTTTTAGCATTTGCTCGTGTGGATGGGAAATGGGGATAGCATAAAAATCAGCGTCACTGGACCCTGCACGGTATCTTTTTACGCATTTTCTTGCATAAGAGATTTTTAAAATATAGTATAAAGACGATTGATTAGCTGTTTTAGTAAAAACATGTCGTTATTTTTGAAAGAATAGAGAGTGGTCAAATGTTTATGAAGCTGCATAAAGAAGGTGTGTTGCGTGGGTTAGGAGGAGTTGCGCTTCTTTCGGTGTTGATTGTTGTTGGTTCACGTAAACTGGTTTATTTTGACGCCGCTTTAATTCCCTATTTGATTGCCACGATATTCGCAATTTTTGGAAGCATTTACCGTTATTCAGTTTGGCTGTCACGTCCACCAACGAATATTTTGTGGAAGCGCAGTTTAAAGTTGATATTTAGTAAATATTTTTTCGCGAATGCCGGATTGGTGATCAAGGCTTTCTTTGAAAATATGCTTTTACAAAAATTTATTGGTCGTCGCAGTCCATATCGTTGGATTATGCATTTTCTTTTAGCTTGGGGATGTGTGTTGGGTTTTGCGGTCACATTTCCATTGGTATTTGGATGGTTGCATTTTTCTAATCCTCCGGGCCATGAACATATGTATCAGCTTTACATCTTTGGTTTTCCCGCAATGATTTTTGATCCTTATGGTTTTATTGGTTATGCTTTTTTTAACATGCTTAATCTTTGCTCAATTATGATCATTATTGGCACGGTCATGGCCTTTTCTCGTCGTCTGATGCACCCGGGCGACATTACTACTCAATCGTTTGCACATGATTTGCTTCCGCTTTTGATTTTATTTGGTGTTGCAGTTTCTGGACTTTTCTTGACTTTCAGCACACATTATCTTGGAGGACATCAGTATCGCATTTTATCAACAATTCATTGTTGGACAGTCGTCGCCTTTTTGGTTTATTTACCATTTGGTAAGTTTTTTCATATTTTTCAACGAGCTTCGCAGATGGGGGCGGAACTTTATATTCATGAGAAACAGGAAGGACAGCTTGCTATTTGTCCCAAAACGGGTGAAGGATTTACTAGTCAGGTTCAGAAGGATGATGTTAAAAGTATTTTGCGTGAGTTGGGTTTTGAGTTTGAAGTTGCGCATGAAAAGTTTTCTGTTCAGGATTTGAGTCCGCAAGCTCGACGGCAACTATTGATGACCACGCAGCACAAACGATTAAAGGGAAAATTTGATATTGTTAGAGAGTAAGGAATATGGAGAAATATTATGGCGAAATTACCCATTGCTGAAGAATTAATTATAGAAAAATTTGGTCCGCATTTGAAACATCAGCCGCCCGGCGGATGGGATCAGGCTGGAGAGCCAGATCGTCGCGTCAAAACGCATTGCTGTTTTTGCGGACAACAGTGTGGAATTATTTTAAAGGTCAAAGATAATGCTGTTGTGGGTTTTGACCCATGGGAATCCTTTCCTTTTAATAAAGGAAAATTGTGTCCCAAGGGCGTCAAACGTTATATGCAAGGATCGCACCCTGACCGATTATTATATCCTCTTGAAAATCGCAGTGGTGAAGGTTATGTGCGGACATCTTGGGACGCGGCATATAGTAAAACTGTAGCTGAGATTCAAAGGATTCAGTCTCAATACGGGAAAGACAGTTTTGCGGTTTTGTCGGGCGTTTCTCTAAGCAATGAAAAGTCTTATCTTATTGGGAAATTTGCTCGGGTCGCGTTAGAAACAGCCAATTTGGATTATAACGGACGTTTGTGCATGGTTTCTGCTGGAGCAGGAAATAAAAAAGCATTTGGTCTTGACCGAGCTGGGAACTCATGGGCTGATTTGTTGGAGACGGATCTTATTTTATGTGCTGGAACAAATGTTTCGGAATGCGCGCCCATTACAACAGATTATATTTGGAAAGCGCGGGACACTCGTGGAGCAAAACTTATTGTGGTAGATCCACGAATTACCCCGATCGCGAGGACTGCGGATTTGATTTTGCCTGTTCGTCCGGGAACGGATTCACATTTATTTAATACACTTTTAAATCTTATTATTCAGGCGGGTGATATTGATGAAAACTTTATTAAGGAACATACTGCAGGTTTTGAAGACGTTAAAAAAACGGTAGCGAAATATACTGTGGAAGAATGTGAGCGAATTACTGGCGTTCCAGCCAAAAGTATACGCACGGCTGCGGAATGGTGGGGTAAAGCTAAGCGAAGTTTTCTTTTACACGCAAGGGGTATTGAGCATCACACTAAAGGCGTTGATAATGTTTTATCATGCATTAATTTTGTATTGGCAACGGGGCGTATTGGTAAAGTTGGTTGTGGATATGCAACAATAACGGGACAGGGTAATGGTCAAGGCGGACGCGAACACGGGCATAAGTGTGATCAACTTCCCGGGAATCGAGACATTACAAATCCAGAGCATCGTCAATATATTTCGAAAGTTTGGGGAATTGAAGAAAAAGATTTGCCGGGGAAAGGGTTGTCTGCGCAGGAAATATTGAATGAAATTCATGCTGGGAAAATTAAAGGGTTATTGAGTATTTGTTTTAATCCTCTGGTGAGTTTGCCAGATTCAAAATTTACCCGTGAAGCTTTAGAAAAACTGGAGTTTTACGCTAATATTGATTTCTTTCTTAGCGAAACAGCCCAACACGCCGATATTATTTTGCCCGGATCGCTTCATGAGGAAGATGAAGGAACGTCGACTTCGGCGGAGGGACGCGTTATTCGTCTTCAAAAAGCAGTTAATCCACCCGGTGAAGCAAAAGTTGATTGGGAAATATTTCTTGAGATTGCCCGTCGATTAGGTAAGGGAAAATATTTTGATCATTTTAAGAACCCTGAAGATATGTTTAATGAATTGCGCGTAGCTTCAAAGGGTGGGACAGCGGATTATTATGGGATTACGTACGATAAAATTGACAAAAATATGGGTGTATTTTGGCCTTGTCCTTCATTAGATCATCCGGGGACACCGCGATTATTTGAAAATGGGAAATTTTATCATCCGGATGGCAAGGCTCACTTTAATGTGGTGGAATATAAGCCTTCTGCCGATATTATTAATGAGGAATATCCGATTTATTTGACGACGGGTCGCGTGATTTATCAATATTTATCAGGGACCCAAACCCGTCGAATAGGATTTTTGTCAGATCAATGTCCCGACCCATATGTAGAAATGCATCCTTTGTTGGCAGAAAAATATGGAATAAAAGACGGCGATCGTGTTCGCATTACTTCTCGTCGGGGTACGGTAGAATTAAACGCAAAAGTTGTAAAAACGATACGTCCTGATACGGTTTTTGTTCCGTATCACTGGGCTGGGAAAAAATCGATTAATCGTTTAACGCAACGCGCGCTTGATCCAATTTCAAAAATTCCAGAATTTAAAATGAGCGCCGTGCGTATCGAGAAAGTTAGTGAAAATTCTTTATGAGCACATGGTTAGAAGAAAATGATCTGTTTATAGATCCCCAACGTTGTATTGGATGTCGCGCGTGTGAAGCAGCTTGCGCGGAGTGTGATACGCATCGTGGCGTGCCAATGATTCACTTAGAACCCTTGGATCGTGCAGAGTCAGTTAAGACTGGCCCAACATTATGCATGCATTGTGATGATCCAGCCTGTGCGGCGGTGTGTCCAGCAGATGCGATTAAGCGTACAGACGATGGAGTTGTTCAATCATCTCTTAAGCCGCGATGTATTGGGTGTTCGAATTGTCAAATTGCTTGTCCGTTTGGCGTGCCCAAAGTATATCGTGCGCGGGCGCAAATGAATAAATGCGATATGTGTTATGACCGAACGTCAGTGGGATTAAAACCAATGTGTGCGACGGTTTGTCCGTCGGAAGCGATTTTCTTCGGGCCAAAATCAGTTGTTGAAACTCAACGTAAGAATAAAGCGAATAATCAGTTTATTTTCGGAAAACAAAAAATCACAACTAAGGTTCATATCATGATGGATACGTCCGAAGATCCGGTCAATATGGATATTGTGGATTTTATGAGTGTGGGTATTGAAGATTCACAGCCGTGGGAAATGTGAAAGGGTAGGATTATGCAAGATCCAATCGATAAACGTTTAAAGAAGAAATTTACGGATGTTCCTAAGTGGGCTGAAGATTTTCCCCTTGATCAGGGAAAAGATTCCAACGTTTCCCGTCGAGACTTTGTTCGTTATCTCGCGTTGGTTTCGTTGGGGTTTTTTACCGGGACATCGACCATATTTTTACGGTCTTTGTTTAAAACAGCGCCAGTTTACACTCAACGAATGAAAATTATTGATCGCGATGATTTAAAAATTGGCGAATCGTATGTGTTTGGAATTCCCGGAATAAAAGAGCAGGCGATTTTACTTCGGTTGGGTGAAGATCAATTTGTTGCTTTTGGCCAAAAATGTACTCATTTGCAGTGTCCCGTGATTTGGAAAAAGGAAGAAAAGATGTTGTTTTGCCCTTGTCATAAAGGCGCATTTAATGGAACAACGGGTGATGTGCTTTATGGTCCTCCTGAGCGGCCACTTCCTAAGCTAAAGATTGAAGTTGCTCCCGACGGTGTTTATTTTGTCGGAATGGAGCGGGGGGAATTGGTATGAGATTTCAAAATAAAAAAGAGGAATTTGCCGCGACGGTAGAGACGGTTTGTTTGATTTTGAGTCTGGGCGCTGTGTTTTTACAAATTTGGGTTCTGATTTCAGCCATTGAAGCTTATCTGCAGGGAAAGTATGCTAACTTATTGCCTGCCGTGATTTTAAGTGGCATCGCGTTTGCGGGATGCGGTATGAGCGCATTATTGACGCGTATTGATTTTTTGAAAGGTATTACCGAAGGCCGCACCAAGACATATCAAAAGAATTTATAATGAAAGGTTTAATTATGGCAAAGATTCGCGGAACCCCAGACTTGGGGGGCATGAGCGCAACTATGGGATTTTATATTGGCTTTGCGGCGGTTTCATTGTTCGGGATTACCGCGAGTAAAATTAAAGAAGTCATGCCATTGAGCCCTATTTTACTTGCCTTATTAATTTCAATTCCAGCTTTATCAGGCTCATTGCTTAGAATTCCTTTTGCGGCTTGGACGGATACAACGGGCGGTCGTAAGCCTTTTTTAGTGCTTTTGATTTTATCAATTTTGGGAATGTTGGGCTTGTATATTGTGATGAGCCGTTTTTATCCAAATAATTTAACAATAAATTTTTATCCGATTTTAATTGTTTTGGGAATTCTCTGTGGGTGCGGTATTGCTACGTTTTCGCCGGGGATCGGACAAGTTTCTTATTGGTTTCCGCAAAGTAAGCAGGGAACAGTTTTGGGTTTATATGCAGGATTAGGAAATTTGGCTCCCGGGATGTTTGCATTGCTTCTGCCGGTTGCCATGCAAAATTTAGGGATGGCGAACACCTATTTAGCGTGGTTGATTTTTTTGGGTATTGGAACAATACTGTATTGGATGTTTGGCCGCAATGCTTGGTATTTTCAGCTTGTTGAGCAAGGGATGACGCCGGAGGCGGCTAAAAAAGAAGCGCAGGAACAATATCATCAGGAAATTTTTCCGAAGGGTAATATCAAACAAAGTTTAATTGTTTCCGCGCAGAATTGGAAAACGTGGTCGCTTTTTGCGGTTTATTTTACGACCTTTGGTGGATTTATCGCGCTTACAGCTTGGTTTCCAACATATTGGAATTCTTATTTTGGAATGCCGATTGTAATGGCTGGCATGATGACGGCAGCTTATTCGATTCTTGCATCGCTTATGCGCGTGGTGGGTGGACAAATTGCAGATGTTTTTGGTGGTGAGCGATCCTTAATTTTTTCTACGTGTTTACTTCTTATTGGATCAATTATTATGATGGGATCATCAGGAGTATTGACCTTTGCTATTGTCGGGGTTTTATTTTTAGCCATTGGTATGGGAATGGCTAATGCCGCTGTTTTCAAACTTGTTCCTCAGGAAATTCCGGAGGCGGTCGGTGGAGCTGCGGGGTGGATTGGTGGATTGGGCGCTTTTGGGGGCTTTGTCATTCCTCCACTATTGGGAATCAGCGTCAGTATGTTTGGAACTACAGGTTATAGCAAGGGATTTGGTCTTTTTATAATTTTGTCAATTGTGTCATTAATGATAAGTTTTATTCTAAAAATCAGTCGACATGCAAAAGCAAAATCATGAATCTAAGGTTGTTTCGATTAGTATCTCTAAGGGGGGGATTCCTAAGCTCCCGGTTAGTTCTATCCGCTTAACTTTTGCTGGTTTAGAAGGAGATGGACACAATCATGATAAACACAATTCACCTATACAGGCTGTGTGTATTCAAGATTTGGAGAAGCTAAAGGAACTTAATCAAGGTGGATACGCACTAAGTCCGGGACTTGCGGGCGAAAATTTAACCGTTGAGAATCTCCACGTCAATGATCTTCCTCTGGGGACGGTACTTCAGTTTTCCGGCGGTGTTATCTTAGAAATTTCAAAAATCCGAAAGCCCTGTTATGTTATGGACGCGATACATCCTAAGTTAAAGGACGATGCAGTCGGACGGCATGGAATGTATGCGCGAGTTATTAAAGAAGGACAATTAACCGTCGGAGAAGTTATCGAAGTTAAGAAGTGTCCACCATTGCGTGCGGGGACTTATGGATCAGGTTAAGTCACTTCAGAAAAAAGCAATTCAATTAGAACTTAAGCGATCATTAAAAGAATTATCCGATATTAAGTTTGCCCTCGATGCCTCTTCTATTGTCGCGATTGCTGATGCCAGCGGCAAAATCACTTATGTGAATGACAAGTTTTGTGAGATTTCCCAATATTCCCGTGATGAACTGATGGGTCAGGATCATCGAATTATTAATTCTGGATATCACCCTAAAGAATTTATTCGAGATCTTTGGCGTACGATTGCCGGCGGGAAAGTTTGGAAGGGAGAAATAAGAAATCGCGCTAAAGACGGAACGTATTATTGGGTGGAGACAACGATTGTTCCTTTTTTAAACGAAAGAAAAAAGCCGTATCAATATGTAGCTATTCGTAATGAAATAACAAAGCGGAAAGAAATGGAAGAAGCCTTGAAACAATTCTCACAAAGAATTATTCAGGCTCAAGAACAAGAACGTGAACGTATTTCTCGAGAAATTCACGATGATCTTGGTCAATCGCTGGTCATATTTAAGATTTTGTTACAATCGGTTCTTTTGGCGCCACAGTTTGATTCAAAAAAGAAGGGTCTTTTTGTCGAGAGATTGGTTAAGGATATCGATCGAATTATTGAGAAGACCAGAGATCTGACTTCTGCATTGCGTCCTTCGACTCTCGAGGTTTTGGGTTTAACAACAGCTTTGAAAGTATTGGTTGAACAAATTAAACGGGAAAGTTTAAAGATAAAATTCTGCCATGATGATTTGGACGGGATAACTTTTAAAGGCGATCCCATTAATTTTTATCGAATTATTCAGGAGGCTTTAACAAATATCGTAAAGCATGCCAAAGCTTCGAAAGTTGAGATGCACATAAGGATTACGAAAAACATTTTATCTTTGAGCATAAAAGATGACGGTAGGGGATTTTCCTATTCGCAAAAAATTCCTTCTCGGCAGCAGATTAAGGGAATTGGACTTTCAACAATGAAAGAAAGAGCACAGTTGTTAAAAGGAGAATTAGAAATCACTTCTGGTGTTCGGCAGGGCACGACAATCAAACTTAGCATTCCTATTATTAAAAAGAAATCATTATGAAGTCTTTTCAAAGAATTGTTTTAGTGGATGATCATAAGATTTTAAGAGAAGGTCTTAAAAGCCTTATCGAGAAGGATGAGGCTTTTAAAGTCGTTGGACAAGCTAAGGATGGCAATGAACTCCTTATTCTTTTAAAGACTATGAAGTGTGATTTAATTGTCTTGGATTTAGCGATGCCGAATAGGGACGGAATACAGTCTATCAAAGAAGTCAAAGAGCAATTTCCAAGAGTGAAGATTCTTATATTGACTATGCAAAAGGATCAAGAACACTTTCGGCATGCCATGGCTCTGGGGGCATCGGGGTATGTTCTTAAAGACGATGCTTATGAACAGCTTATGATGGCTATTAAAATTATTCTAAAAGGCAGGGTATTTGTTTCACCCGAGATATCAAAACTTCTCACTGATTATTATGTTCGTTCTATGGATGAAGCCGAATCTTCTTCTCCCGGAATTTTAACGAAGCGCGAACAACAAATTTTAAAGTTGATCGCAAAAGGTTTAGCTAATAAAAATATTGCGGCAAAACTCAAATTAAGTATTCGAACAGTTGAAACTCATCGAGCCAACCTCACCCATAAATTAGGCATCAAAAGTGCCGCAAGTTTAGCAAGATACGCCATCACTAAGAATTTAATTTAAACGAGCATCCTCTCTTTCCCGTCATTTTCTAGGTAGTTCTACGTAATTTCTACGTATATTCGCCAATTTATATATTTATTCATGCGTGTACAATTTAGCTAAAAGCTAAAGGGATTTAACCAAACAATATAAAGACGGGTTAATTTATGAAAAAAATTTTGATTATTGACGATAGTGATGAATTTCGGGCAAGTGTTAAAGATTACTTAAAAATGCATAATTTGGGTTTGGAGATTTTTGAGGCGAGCACAGGAGAAATGGGAGTAGCCAAAGCCGCGTGTGTGCGGCCTAATATTGTCTTGATGGACATTAATTTGCCAAGTGCTAATGGTCTTCAGGCTACAAATCAAATTAAGATGGATAACCCTGACTGTGATGTGATTATATTGTCAATGCTTGAAGTAGATCATTTTAGGCACGCCGCGCAAAAAGTAAACGCGAGAGAATTTATTGGTAAGAGTGAAATTTATGAGCGTTTATTACCTGCAATTAATAAATGTTTGGAAGAAAAATGCAAAAAAGGAAAAGGAGGCCAATATGAAAACCTTAATTCAAGCCAAAAAGCCAAAGATGGTATCAAAAGTTAAACAAGAAGTTCAACGTGAAAAGAAAGTCGACGCTGTACGCTATTCGCAAATGGTTGAAAAAAAAGCTTATGAGTTATTTGAAAAGCGTGGATGTCATAATGGTCAAGATTGGGAAGATTGGTTTAAAGCTGAGAAATTAGTTGAAGAAGAGTTGTGTCAAAAATAATAGGGATTCAGTTTAACTAAACAATTCCTTGGCGGAGGTGGTTTTTTATGGGTGAGAATTTGAGAAAAGATATGAGCACTCTGTTTAACACGCAGGATATGTATCGTAAGCTTGTTGAAAATTTGCATGTTGGAATATATGTTGCCGATGCCAAGGGAAATCTGGTGTACGTAAATCAGGGTTTTGTGAATATTCTTGGGTATGCCAGTAAAGACGAAGTTATCGGTCTTAATTTGGCCGATAACTTATATGTAAATCCTGAAGAACGCAAAGAGCTCCTTAAGAAGATGGAAAAAATCAGTTTTGTGCGAGATTACGAAGTAAAAAATAGGCGAAAAGACGGCAGTGTCGTAATTTTATCAGTAACAAGTAATATTATCTATGGTGAAAATAGTGAAATTGTCGGCGTCGAAGGGGTTGTCCACGACATTACCGAACATAAGGAGCTGGAAGATAGCAAAATGACTTTACAGATGGTCGTTGAACAAACTCACGATAATGTTTCGATCACGGATAAGAATGGCGTTATTCATTATGTGAATTCAGCTTTTGAAAAAACGACCGGGTATTTGAAAGAAGAAATTATTGGGAGAAGTCATCGAGTGCTTAAGTCAGAAAAACATGACGCCGAATATTATAAAAACTTGTGGGCAACAATTCTTAATGGAAAGAATATTTGTACAATAACGACGAATAAAAAGAAAAATGGTGAATTGTATATAGCCGACCAAACAATTTCACCAATTAAAGATCAGTCTGGAGAAATTATTCATTTTGTAAGCATTTGGAAAGATATTACTGAAAAAGTTAGACTCGATGAATGCTTAAGGATGGAAAAACAAAAACTTGAGGAAATTGTTGGTTTTGATGAAAAGGTCAGCGCGATTAGAAAATCAGAAAAGTTAATGGATTTTGTAGTTGCGAAGACTATGAAAATTTTGGAAGCCAAAAAATGTTCAATAATGCTTTTTGATAAAGAAACTGATGAGCTTTGTGTCAAGGCCAGTGTGGGTTTTGACGAAAATCCTGAGGTAATAAAAATCAAAATAAGTGATTCGGTGGCAGAAAAAGTGATATTAACCGGAGAGCCACTTTTGATTCAGGATATTAATGCTGAACCTTCTGCGCACTATTACAACAAATATTCTTATGTGGGACGATCATTTATGATCGTTCCAGTCAAAGTGGATGAAAATGTAATCGCGGTGATTAATGTTGCAAATAAATGTACGCAGTTAAATCAGGATGATGTTTTTAACGAAGTTGATCTTAAAATTCTTTGCGCTATTGCAAGAGAAGTTGCGGTTGCTTTTGAGAACATAAATTTTTATAAGGAATTGCAGTATCTTACGATTACGGATCCATTAACTAATATGCACAATTTTCGTCATTTCGCTAAATCTCTCGATTATGAAATCAAAAGAATTAAACGATATTCTGGGAATTTGGGTTTGATGATGATGGACATCGATGATTTTAAATCGTATAACGACCAGTTTGGCCATTTGGCTGGAGATCAGCTGCTAAAAGACATTGGTCGAATTATTCAAAACAATTTGCGTGATGTTGATATTTTGTGTCGATATGCCGGTGATGAATTTGTCATTATTCTTCCCGGAACAGATAAATCCGGGTCGGATATTTTGGCCCAAAGGATCAGAATTGCAATCGAAAAAGCAAAATTTAAGAAGCCCGTGACGGTAAGTATCGGTGTTTCACAATATCATAAGGAAATGAGTAGGCATGAAGTTACTTCCAAGGCCGACGGCGCTCTTTATCAGGCAAAAAAAGAAGGTAAGAACAGGGTGTGCGTTTTTGCTTGAATAATTTTGATTGGAGCGTAAAGAAAAACACGTTTTTAAAGAGAAGGAGTCATATGGAATCCTCATCTAAAATTTATAATTACATTGCTTCGCAATGTCGTTTGTATCGCCAAGAGCAATTTAATCAGGGATTTGTAACTATTTCCCGTCAGGCCGGTGCCGGTGGAATTACAATAGGTGAAAAATTAGCTGTTTATTTGAATAAAGAATTACCTGGTTTGTGTCAATGGACTGTTTTTGATAAAAATTTGGTTGATGCTGTTGTTGGGGAGCATCATCTTTCAAAGAAAATTCTCCCTTTTCTTAAGGAGAAAAAAGTTTCGGAAATAGAAGATATGTTGGAAAATTTATTAGGATTACACCCGCCCCAAGCAACACTTGTAAAACAGACGAATGAGACAATTTTACGATTAGCGAGATTAGGCCGTGTAATCATTGTGGGGCGCGGAGCACCGGTTATTACAAAAGAAATTCAAGGAGGGGTTCATATTCGCCTGATTGGATCGCTTAAGAAACGCAAGGAACATATTAAGGAATATTTTAAGTTCACCGACAAGGAAGCGGCTTTTTTCATTGAAAATGAAGATCGAGGACGAGAACAGTATTTAAGAACATATTTTAAAAAAGATATTAATGATACACTGATTTATGATCTAATTATCAATACGGATATGGTTTCTTATTCTGCTGCGGCCGCGCTTATTGGTAATTTGGTTATTGAGAAAATAAAGTCTCAAAAGAGTATTATTCAGAAGGCAGATAAATAAATTGATCCATTTATTGGAAAGGAGATCAAAACATGTTAAAGAAAAGCCGAAAACACAAAATAAGAATATTGTTTGCTTATGATGGCTCGAAATGTTCAGACGCTGCGCTGCAAGATCTCCAAAATACGGGTTTTCCGAGGGAGACGGAGATTTTGATTTTGAGCGTTGTAGACAGCGAGTTGTCCCCGAATGAACAAGTGAGTGCCGAGAGTCAGAAAAGGCAAATGATAAAGATTGCAGAAGCTCAAGCATTGGTGCAGAAAGCGGAGAAAAGAATAAAAAAAGAATTTCCACGCTGGAAAATAAAAACTGAAATTGCTGTTGGTTCACCAGCATCTATGATTGTTCAGAAAGCTGATGAGTGGAAAGTTGATTTAATCGTTTTGGGTTCTCATGGTCGGACAGCTTTTGGACGTATGCGCTGGGGAAGTGTTTCTCAAAGTGTTGCCACTCACGCGCATTGCTCAGTACGAATAAGTCGCCCCCGCTCTAAAAAAGGAATTTTAAAAATTCTTGTTGGCTTAGACGGATCGAGACATTCTAAAAAAACAGTTCAAAAGATTGTTTTGAGAACTTGGCCGTCTAAAACCGAAATACAGGCTTTGGCTGTCTTTGATCCTGCTTTATCTACTGGAGTTGTCATTGATCCCGGTGGAGAATATCGTTATCAATGGCTTACAAAAATTGTGAAGTCGGCGGAAAAAGAGTTTATTGCAGCTGGATTACAGGCTACCGGAGTAGTAAGAGGTGGGGATCCTCGACAGGTTATTGTGCATAAGGCGAAGAAATGGGGAGTTGATTGTATCTTTGTTGGCGCTAAAGGGCATAGTCAAATTGAACGAATTTTGTTTGGAAGTGTTTCGTCGGCGGTGGCCATGCGCGCCAATTGTTCTGTTGAAATCGTTCGTTGAGAAGGAGAAATTTTATATACTTAAAAATATAAAGTTTTATAAAGGATTAAGAACGTTTATGAGGGTGCGATGAATATACGAAAATTCATGGTCGTCTTTATTTTATTCTTTTCGGCAGGGTACGTTTATGCTGGTGATGATTTTCAGAGCTGGAATCAATTGTCTTTGAAGGTTTATCAGATGGACAAGATTGATTTTATTATTTTTACCGACACACGATTAACTCATGATGCTCAGAAGTTAGGGATGTATTTTATTAGCCCGAGGGTGGTTTACCATCATACAAAGAACTTGGATTTTGCTCTCAATTATACTTATTTACAATCGCGAAGGACATCCTCGTCGGCAATTGATGATTCTTATAATTGGCAGCATCGCGCGGAAATTGAGGTTAATCCCCAATGGCAATTGGCGGACTGGTTAAAGTTAAAGATGCGCAATCGGGTAGAGTTTAGATGGATTGAAGGATTAGGGTCAGATAATACACGTTATCGTCAGAGGTGGGCATTAGAGTTTCCCATTAAAATAATAAAGCCTTTAAAGTCGTTATATGCTAGCAGTGAAGTCTTTTATGATTTCTCTAAAAGTCGTATAAATGAAAATCGGACTGTGCCGGTTGGTTTAAATTTTAAGATGAACGACAAAGTTGGTTTGAGTCTTTATTATATGATTCAGTCACAAAAAGGGACAAGGGATTGGGCTTCAAATCAGATTTTAGGAACATTGGTATCAATAGATTTTTAATGAGAAGGGGTGAGTTATGAAAGTCGCAGTTTTTAATGCTAAATCTTACGATAAGAAATTCCTTGATGAAGCTAATAAAGAGTTTGGTCATCATTTGGTTTATCTTGAACCACATTTGAATAAAGAGACGATGAAATTGGCTTATGATTTTCCATGCGTGTGTGTATTTGTTAATGATCAATTAAATAAAACAACAATGACCGCACTGTCTAAGCATGGGACAAAATTAATTGCTTTACGATGTGCGGGGTTTAACAATGTTGATTTAAATGTGGCTGCGGAGTTAAACATTCCGGTGGTACGCGTGCCGGTTTATTCTCCTCATGGGGTTGCGGAACACGCCGTAGCATTGATACTTTCTTTAAATCGAAAGATTTGCCGTGCTTCTTATCGCGTTCGTGAAGGTAATTTTTCTTTGGAGGGTCTCTTGGGATTTGAATTACATGGTCAAACGGTTGGTATTATCGGCACAGGGAAAATAGGATGTGTTTTGGCGCAAATTATGAAAGGATTTAAAACCAAAGTCATTGCTTATGATCCTTATCCCAATGACCATTGTAAAGAAATGGGTGTTGAGTATGTTTCTTTAGCAGAGCTTTTTGAAAGAAGCGACATAATTAGTTTACATGTTCCGCTAACTCCTGAAAATTATCATTTAATTAACGATGAATCTATTAAGCAAATGAAAAAAGGGGTTATGCTGATTAATACGAGCCGAGGAGGCCTTATTGATACGCGTGCTGTTATTAAAGGCTTAAAGTCAAGAAAGATTGGCTTTTTGGGGTTGGATGTTTATGAAGAGGAAGAGACATTCTTTTTTGAAGATTATTCAGACCAGCTTATCAATGATGATGTTTTTGCTCGTTTATTGACTTTTTCTAATGTTCTTATTACTGGCCATCAAGCCTTTTTTACTCATGAGGCTTTGCGCAAAATTGCCGAAACGACGTTAAGAAATATAACTGCTTTTGAAGAAGGGCGGATTATTCTTGAGAATTGTGTTAGTCTTGATATTGTTCGAAAAGTAGAATCAAAAGTTGGTTGAAGCGTTCTGGGATTTGGTGATCATAAAAGTTATTGGTTTAAGGTTAAGTTGAAAACCTTCTGCAAGGATATTTTTGCGGAGGGTTTTCTTCTTTAAAACCAATAATTAAAGAATTGACCTTTTATCGACTTAGCTATATCATAGAGACTTCATTGGGCCTCGGGGCGACACTCCCGAACAACCTTTCTAATCGACATATATGTGTAGCGAATACTCGCAGTGAATCTGCGGGGAAAATTGTTTTTAGAGACATAAAAAATGATTGAGTATATTGGGATAATTTTTGCTTTTTTGTTTGCTTTGGCATTTGCCGCGCTTTTGTTGGCGATTCCAAGAATTTTGAGTCCCAAGTTTCCAAGCGAAGCCAAGTCAAAGCCTTTTGAATGTGGAAAAGAGCCTTTTGCTTTGCCGGGCGGCAAAATGCCGGTACATTTTTATATTATTGCCATGCTTTTTATTATCTTTGACGTCGAGCTTGTCTTTCTTTTCCCATGGGCAGTTCTTTTTAGAGAATTAGGGCTTTTTGGTTTAATAGAGATGGCCGTTTTTATGGGTTTTGTTATATTAGGATTTTGTTACGCGTGGAAAAAAGGCGCTTTAGAATGGGAGTAAATATATGTCGTTAAGTTCCCCCGCAGGTTTTTTTAGTACAAAATTAGGCGATGCTCTCGGATGGGCGCGTAAGTTTTCTATTTTTCAATACCCTTTTGTTACGGCTTGCTGTGGTATGGAATATATGTCAACCGCGGCTTCTCATTATGATGTCGATCGTTTTGGCGCTGGTTTTCCGCGCTTTTCTCCTCGGCAGTCGGATGTTCTGTTTGTCGTTGGCACAATCAATCACAAGATGGCTCCGGTTTTAAAAACTGTTTTTGATCAAATGTGTGAACCCAAGTGGGTTGTCGCGTTTGGTGTTTGTACTTGTACCGGTGGTTTTTACGACAATTATGCGACGGTACAGGGGATTGATACGATTATTCCTGTTGATATTTATATTCCCGGTTGTCCTCCGCGTCCGGAAAATGTTTTGGATGGTTTGATGAAACTGCAGGATAAAATCCAAAAAGGCGAACAGAATCGAACACTTTATGACCCTCGGACAAAGGTTGGGCGTCCGGCGCAATTGCAGAGAGATTATTCTATTACTCAACATATTAAGAATATCGAATCATTATGACCGCTTTAGAAAAAGTTCAAGAAAAGTTTACGCAAGACATTGTTGAAACTCACGTTTTTCGTGGGGATGAAACTGTTGTTGTTCGTCCGTCGGCTTTGCGCGCGGTGGCTCAGTTTTTACGCGAAACGCCGGAACTGGATTTCAACTTTCTTATGGATCTTACGGCGGTCGATTATTTATTTTTCGCCGGGGGAAGAATTCAAAAAGAATTTCGTTTCGAAGTTGTTTATCACTTCTTTTCGCTAAAGAACAATATTCGTTTGCGTATCAAGGTCCCCGTTGATGAAAAAGACCCAGAAGTCGAAACACTCAGCGATCTTTGGGCTTCAGCGAATTGGTATGAAAGAGAAGTCTGGGATATGTACGGCATTCGTTTTAAAAATCATCCGAATCTCAAGCGCATTTTGATGTACGAAGAGTTTAAAGGTCATGCTTTGCGCAAAGATTATCCTTTTAATAAACGTCAACCTTTAATTGGACCATTGAATTGATGTCAACACAAAGCCGCTCAATGTTATTAAACGTCGGCCCATCGCATCCAGCTATGCATGGTGTTATTCGCCTGATTATGGAATTGGATGGTGAAAAAATTAAAGACGTTGATGTCGAAATCGGTTATCTTCATCGCGCATTTGAAAAAATGTGTGAGACGGTTATGTATAATCAATGTTTCCCGTATACGGATCGTCTTAATTATGTTTCGCCGTTGATCAATAATGTCGGCTTTGCGATGACTGTTGAAAAATTGTTGGATATCAAAGTGCCGGAGCGCGCGCAATACATTCGCGTAATTATGAGCGAAATTTCTCGTGTTACTGATCATTTGACGTGTATTGGCGCGACCGCGATGGAAATGGGCGCGATGTCCGTTTTTCTTTATATGATTAAAGCTCGTGATTTTTTGTATGAGATCGTCGAGGAAATTACCGGCGCGCGGCTAACGATTTCGTATGTGCGTATTGGTGGAGTGAAAGCAGATTTGACGCCGAATTTTGCGGACACATGTTTTAAAAAAATTGCCGACGTTCGTAAAGTTTTGATTGAGGCTGATAATCTTTTGACTCGCAATCGAATATTTTTTGATCGCATGAAAGATATTGGCACGATTTCCGCCGCGGACGCAATATCGTATGGAATTACTGGACCATTTTTGCGCTCAACAGGGGTCGCGTACGATGTTCGCAAGGCCAATCCTTATTTGGTTTACGATAAATTTGATTTCGAGATTCCCGTCGGGACAAAAGGTGACAATTTGGATCGTTATTTTGTTCGTATGGCGGAAACCGAGCAAAGTTTACGCATTATTGAACAATGTTTTCAAATGATTCCTGACGGGCCTGTTAATGGCGAGCTAACTGGTGAGGTGATGACAGCCGCGGATATGGTTGATCATGCCAAGATGGGTAAAACAGAAAGTCTTAAAGAATTTCAGGTTGATCTTGACCCAACATTACAAGGTTCGACAAAGAAATATTATGATGGGATTAGCGCGGACCAAAAGGCTGTCGTTTTGCCGGCAAAGGAAGAAACATACGGCAATATTGAAGGATTGATGAATCATTTTAAGCTTGTTATGTATGGACACGGAATCAAGCCGCCAATTGGCGAAGTGTATTTTCCTGTCGAAGGTGCTAATGGGGAACTTGGATTTTATATTGTCAGCGATGGCCGTGATCAACCATGGCGCGTTCGCGTACATCCGCCTTGCTTTCCAATTATGGCGGCGCTGCCAAAACTTTTAATTGGTGACATGATGGCTGATGTTATTCCAACATTTGGGTCTGTAAATATGATTGCTGGAGAATTGGATCGATGATTGAAGCAAATTTAAAATCTGAACTGGATAAAATAGTCGCGCGCTATGAACACAAGCGTGCCGCGCTTTTGCCTGTTCTGCATGCTGTTCAGGAGCAAAGAGGATTTATTTCTTCAGCGACGGAACAGGAGGTTGCTGATTTTCTTGAGATTCCCATCGTATCTGTGCACGAAGTTGTTTCCTTTTATCATTTGTTTCATCAGGAGCCAAAGGGAAAGTGCCATTTTTCGGTTTGTCAAACAACAGCATGTGCCTTACGAGGCAGTGAAAAGATTATTGAGCATATCAAAAATCGATTGGGCATTAAGGTTGGTGAAACAACTTCTGACGGAAAGTTTAGCTTGAGTGTTGTTGAGTGTTTGGGTGCTTGCGAAATCGCGCCGATTATGCAATTGAATAAAGACTATAGAGGTTGTTTAACCATTGAACAAATTGATCAGTTGATCGCGCAGAATAAGTAATATGGAAAAAATTCTTAGTCGCCGCTTCGGTCAGGAAAATTCACATCGCCTCGAAAATTATCTTAAAGATAGTGGTTATGAGGGCGCGCGCAAGGCTTTGACACAAATGACGCCGGCCGCAGTTATTGATGAGGTTAAAAAGGCTAATCTTCGCGGTTTGGGTGGGGCAGGTTTTCCGACGGGAATGAAATGGAGTTTTATTAATCCAGCGAATCCAAAACCGAGGTATTTGGTTATTAACGGGGATGAGGGTGAGCCGGGAACATTTAAGGACAAATATATTTTTGAGCAGGATCCGCACGCGTTTCTCGAAGGTGTAATTATTACATGCTTTGCGATTGGAAGTCATAAGGCGTATGTTTATATTCGCGGCGAATATTTAAAATCCATCGCTCGTTTACAAAACGCGATTAACGAAGCTTATCAGAATGGATTTTTAGGCAAAGGTATTCTGGGAACCGCTTTTGATCTTGAAGTTGTCGTTCATCAGGGTGCGGGTGCCTATATTTGCGGTGAAGAAACCGCGTTGCTTGAGTCGCTCGAGGGAAAAAAAGGTTTTCCACGGTTAAAACCACCATTTCCAGCAGTTATCGGCTTATTTGGTTGTCCAACGGTGATTAACAATGTTGAAACCGTTGCATGTGTTGGGCCAATTATTTATAAAGGGGCTGAATGGTTTGCAAAATTAGGATGCGAGAAAAATGGCGGTAATCGTCTTTTTTGTATCAGCGGTCATGTGAATAAGCCCGGTGTTTATGAATTGCCCAATGGCACAACATTACGCGAAATGATTTATGAACATGCTGGTGGTATTCTCAATGGCCGTGCATTAAAAGCTGTTATTCCCGGTGGGATATCAGCACCGATTTTAACACCTGATCAGATTGACGTGAAAATGGATTTTGATTCTTTGAAGGCAATTGGTTCAATGGCTGGTTCGGGTGGGGTAATTGTTATGGATGATTCGACTGATATGGTTTGGGCGGCGATGATTGCGGCACGATTTTTTGCTCATGAGTCGTGTGGTCAATGTTCCCCGTGCCGTGAAGGTTCGGGATGGGTTTATCGCAATGTGAAAAGAATTTTTGATGGAGAAGGGCGTCCGCATGATTTATTAAATCTCCCCGGTATTATTAATAATATTGGTGGGAATACGATTTGTGCTTTTGGGGATGCGATTACAATGTCCGTTGGTAGCTATGTTACAAAATTTCGCAGTGAATTTGAGAGTAAGATTAAACGACCGAATCCAATCTAGAGACAGGTTATATGCCAAAATTAACAATTGATGGGAAAGAGATAGAAGTTCCGGCTGGCACAACAATTATTCAGGCTGCGGATAAGTTAGGTATCGCGATTCCGCGTTACTGTTATCATGAGGCATTGCCGGTTTCTGGAAATTGCCGCATTTGTATGGTTGACGTTGAAAAAATGGCTAAACCACAAATTGCCTGTTACACACCCGTCGCTGAGGGTATGGTTGTAAAGACGACATCGCAAAAAGTTATTGATGTTCGCAAAGCTGTTTTGGAATTCCTTCTTGTTAATCATCCTTTGGATTGCCCTGTGTGTGATCAGGCTGGCGAATGCAAATTGCAAGATTATTACATGGATCATGGCAAGTATGATAGTCGTCTCGATGATGTCAAAGTTAAAAAAGAAAAGAAGGCGATTTCTCTCGGGCCGACGGTAATGCTGGATCAAGAGAGGTGCATTCTTTGTACTCGTTGCGTGCGGTTTACAGATAATATTACCAAAACACATGAATTTGGTGTTTTTGATCGTGGTGATCATTCACAGTTAGACTTGTATCCCGGTAAAGAGCTCAATAACAATTATTCGGGCAACGTTGTTGATATTTGTCCTGTTGGGGCTTTAACGGATAAAGATTTTCGTTTTAAATGCCGCGTTTGGTATTTGAGTAAAACCAACTCTGTTTGTCCGGGTTGTAGTATGGGGTGCAACATTACCGTGGAATGGGATCGTTCCCGTCCGCATCAGCAAAAGAAAGCGCGTGTTATGCGTTTGAAACCACGTCTAAATCCCGATGTAAATAATTATTGGATGTGCGATGTTGGCCGTTATGCCTATCCTTCAATTGATGAGAATCGCATTTTGACGCCGCAGTTTAAGAATGACTTAATTTCGTGGGAAAAAGCTATCGCAATGATCGCGCAAGCGATCATGCCGCTTAGGAACGAAAAGCGTTTGGATAAAATCGGTGTTTTAGCGTCAGCACAGTTGACGAACGAAGATCTTTTTGTAATTCGCAAATTATTTAAAGACACGCTTAAGGGCGCGCATATTGATTTTAAAATGCCGGAGCAGTCAGGGAAGAGCGATGACTTTCTTTTGAAAGCTGATCGCAATCCAAATACCGCAGGCGCACTGGCCATTCTTGAATTACAAGATGGTGTTACTCAGCAAGTTATTCAAAAAGCCAAGGAAGGTCAGATAGATGTTTTATATGTCTTTGGTCAGGATTTGGTTAAATTATTTGGCAAAGTGACCGTTGAACAAATTGCAAAGAAAGTTAAACTTTTCATTTATCAGGGTAGCAATATTAATGACACGTGCAGTTATGCCCATTTAAATATTCCCAGTGCTGTTTATGCAGAAAAGGACGGAACTTTTACCAATGTTCAAAAACGTGTGCAAAGAATTCGTTCTGCTTTCTTGCCACTTGGTGAGGCCAAAGGTGATTGGGAAATTTTGTCGCTCCTTAGTCAAACATTAAACACACCGATTGTTTATAAAAACTCGAAAGAAATTTTTAAGGATATGAGTGCGACGATCACGTCTTTTAGCGATATGAGTTATGACAAGATCGCTGATCAAGGAATGATATTAAAGTGACACAAGGCGACGGATAGACAATATGACCTCTGCAGATATTTTTATTAAATTTTTATTGGCCAGCGGCACGATTTTGACAATGTTTAGTGTTGCCGGGCTTTTGACGTGGGTAGAGCGTAAACAAAGCGCGGTGATGCAGGATCGCATTGGTGCTAATCGAGCTTCAATTTTTGGTTTTAAAGCGTTTGGGCTTTTTCATGCGATTGCCGACGTACTCAAGATGCTTTCTAAGGAAGAATTTATTCCGCAAGGCGCGAATAAATTCTTATTTAACCTGGCACCGTATTTATCAGTTGTGTTTGCGCTTGTGGGGTTTGCGGCTATACCTATTGGTAATCAACTGATTATTGGTGATCGCGTCATTGAATTGCAGGCGGCGAATATCAATATCGCTTTGATTTTTATTTTTGCTTCAATGTCCATGGGTGTTTATGGCGTGGTTCTCGCCGGATTTTCTTCAAATAATAATTATGCATTCTTAGGCGGGATGCGTGGCGCGGCGCAGATGATTGCTTTTGAAGTAACGATGGGTGCCGCAATTATGGGTGTCATTATGGTTTTTAATACAATTGATCTTCAGGCATTGGTGCGCGGCCAAGGCGCGTATCTTTTGGGTGGATGGATTCCCAAATGGGGTGTTATTGTTCAGCCATTCGCATTTCTTTTATTTTTAACCGCCGCGATGGCCGGAACAAAACGCACTCCTTTTGATCTTCCAGAAGGCGAATCAGAAATTATTGGGTATTTTGTCGAATACAGCGGCATGAAATTTGGTATGTTTTTCTTGGCAGATTTGATTGAGACGGTTTTGGTCGCGGCGCTTATGACGACATTGTTTCTTGGTGGATGGCAGGTGCTTTATTTGCATCCTGATGGATTTCATTTTCCGTGGGGTACATTTGTTGCAGTGCCACATTTGGCGGTAGTAGGTTTAGGTGTTTTGTCCTTTTTTATGAAATTAGCATTCTTTATTTGGGTGTTAATGGCAGTCCGTTGGACGTTACCCAGATTTCGCTATGATCAGGTTATGCGCTTGGGATGGAAAATTTTGCTTCCGGCATCATTGATCAATATTGCGGTCACAGCTATTGTAATTACTATTGCACAGTCATTTTAATTAAAATGCGATGTTGTGCTGTTTTTAATTGTTAATATTTAGATAAACAGTGCGTTATTTGTTAGGGTAGGGAATGAAAAATTCGAGTGAAAATCGCAGGCAGGAATTAGAAAAATACTTCGACGCTAAAGGGCCGTTTGCATTGTTTCGTGTGGCCCAAATGAAGCGCGCGTGGCAACAGTCTAATCGTCGGGAATTGACATGGTGGGAGAATACGTATATTCCATCGTTGTTTACGGGAATTTGGCTGACATCTAAACATTTTTTCTATAATTTTACATTTCATATTTTGCATTTGTTTGGATTGTATAAAAATGTTAAAGCAGCTGTCACGTTTGAGTATCCGGAAAAGCCACGTCCTTTAGCTGCGCGTTCGCGGACGCGGCATCGTTTGACAAAACGTGAAGATGGTTCACCGCGATGTGTCGCGTGCATGATGTGTGAGACGGTTTGTCCCGCAAGATGTATCGAAATTACCGCGGCTGAACATCCGGATCCCCATATTGAGAAATATCCTGCTGAATTTATTCTTGATCTTGGAAAATGTGTTTATTGTGGTTTTTGTGTTGAAGTTTGTCCGGAAGACGCGATACGCATGGATACGGGTAAGCTTGATATCGCTGAATATTCTCGTGCCAGTATGATTTATAATAAAAAACGTTTGATGAACGAATAATAAAGGGGTCCAAATGGTTTTTATTTTTTCTTTACTTTTGATGGCCGGGATTGTTTGCGGTCAGATTTTTCAACTTGCAAACTTTCATACGTTTATATCTTTTGCTACCGCCGTGTGCCTTGCTTTTATTATGATCGAGGTAGGGCTTGAATTTTCGATTGAAAAAAGATCTATTCGTAGTTATGGCTGGGATTCTTTGATCGCAGCAGGCGCGGCATTACTCCCGGCAATTTTGTGGATCGGATATTTTTTGTATTTTCTTCAGAGTGAATGGAAATCCGCTTTATTGGCGGGTTTATCGTCGGCGCCGACATCGGCGGGTGTTCTTTTTGCAATGTTATCAGCCGCTGGATTGAGTGCCACTTGGGTTTTTAAGAAAGCGCGTATTCTCGCTGTGCTTGATGATCTTATCACAGTGCTTTTATTAACACCGCTTGCGATTGTTATACACGGGTTTGAATGGAAATCAATTGCCACAATTACCATTATTGGACTCTGTGTTTTTGCGTCATTTCGCTGGCAGAATGATATCAAATGGCCAGTCACCAAAAAATGGCTTTTGATTTATTCTTTTGTTTTAACAAGTATTGTTTTTATTATTCAGGCCACAACACATATGCATTTGGATGTTCTTATTCCGGCATTTATGTGGGGCTGTCTTGTTAAGTTGCCTAAGGGTGAGCATGCGGTTGAGAATGACGGCCCTGTTGTGCATATGACTTTAGATGTTGTGATTAAAGGATTGTTTATGATGCTTGTTGGGTTAAGTTTACCAAAAATTGTTATGGGAACAAATTCTTTAACGGCAACTGTCTGGGACGTTTTGTTGTTAACCATTTTGGCAAATCTTGGGAAACTATTTCTTATTTTTTGTTATACAGGTGAAGCCAATCTTAAACAAAGACTGGCTCTTGGTATTGCGATGTTTCCGCGCGGAGAAGTTGGCGCCGCTGTTTTGCTCATTGGTGTGGGATATGGCTTGGCGGGATATGACAATACGCTTGCGGTTTTAAGCTTAGCTTTGAATTTAGTTTTGACGGGTGGATTTATTTGGGCGGTTATAAAACTGCTTCAGAGTAATGTGCAAAAGACTTGATGGATAGGAAATTTTCTATTTTCCTAGTTTTCGAATGACTGTTAGGACAATACCGATAATAGAAAATTCGGAAGTCAGTGGAATAGAATGATATTTAGGGTTCGCGGGTTCTAGAAAGTATTGACCATTTGTCTTTTTTAAATATTTGACTGTGGCTTCTTCACCCTGAAGAGCTACGACGATTTCTCCAGCTTCCGCAACACTTTGCTGACGTACGATCACCAAATCAAGGGGCATAATGCCCGCGTTGATCATGCTGTCGCCTTTAACCCGCAATCCAAACACGTCCATATTGGAAAAGATTAAATCATCGAGATTTAAATACTCATCAATATTTTCTACGGCAAGTGTGGGTAAACCCGCTTGCACGGTTCCGATAATGGGAATGGAAAAAATATTTTCTTTGATGATTTCAATAGCGCGTGATTTCTTTTCGGAAATTTTGATGAAACCTTTTTGAACTAATGCTTTGAGGTGATCTTGCACGGAGCCGACAGATGCAAAACCAAAATGTGAGGCGATCTCACGCAGGCTTGGTGGTAGTTGGCTGTTTTTGATTTCGTTATAAATAAAACGAAGGATTTCTCTTTGCCGTTCGGTCAGTGTTGATAGTTTATTCATAAAATGAATAATACTATACAGATGTACGGTATGTCAAATAATTTGATGAAATTTAAAAGTGAAGAAGATACATTCCTTTAACGGATGCGATGGCAGCATCGAGGAATGGGCCTTGACAAATTCCAATTCCAATGATGGCGAGCATAGAAAGGATAAGGATAAGTCGCATTGGTAAAGAGACAGCAATTAAAGATGTTGAGTTGGGTGTATCGACATATATTTTTTTAACAATCATCAAATAATAATACAGCGAGATCACGATATTAATACCAGCAATTAAAGCTAGCCAGATGAAACCACTTTCGATAATAGCCATGAGCAATGCAAATTTTCCGAAAAAACCTGCCAAAGGAGGTAAACCCGCCAAAGATATAAGCGCGATGAGTAGTGTTCCAGCCAAAATTCCAGAACGACGAGCCAGTCCTGCATAATCCGCGATATCGTCGCTTTTGACAGCGATGGAGAATAAGATAATGACCAAAAATGCGGCGAGATTAGTGAACAAATATCCGAGTAGATAGAAATTCATTGCTGATGCACCAATCATTGATCCGGCAGCTGCGCCCATAAGAAGATAGCCGGCATGACTAATGCTTGAATAGCCGAGCAGACGTTTAATGTTGGTCTGAAACATGGCAACAAGATTTCCGTAGCACATCGTAATAGCTGAAAGGACGGCAAGTAAAATACTCCATTCGGCGTGCCAGGGTCCGAATATTCCGAAAAAAAGACGAATGAGAATGATGAATCCGGCGGCTTTAGATCCGACGGACAAAAGTGCCGTGACAGGTGTCGGGGCGCCCTGATAAACATCCGGAACCCACATGTGAAAAGGTACTGCCACAATTTTGAAACCTACGGCCGCGAATATTAATACCATCGCAAAAAGCATGAGCGGCGAAATCGAATGTGTTGCAGTAAACATTTGAATAGCCGCAAAACGTGTTGAGTGCGTGATTCCATAGAGAAAACTAATGCCATAAAGGAAGAATCCAGACGATAAAGCGCCAAGAATCAAATATTTCATGCCGGCTTCAATGGAGAGCTTGTCGCTTCTTAGATATGCGGTCATAACATAAAGTGAAATCGTTAGAATTTCGATCGAAATAAAAAGTAAAAGAAAATCCGCAGACGAAGCGATCAGGCACATACCAAGCAGAGACAACCACAATAATAAATAGAATTCATTGCGACGCTCGCCTAAGAATTTGAAGAATTGTTGCGTCATGACAAAGATAAAGATCATGGTTATAAGGAAAAATCCTTTAAAAAACCATGACAATGAATCTGACACAAACATACCGCTAAACGTGATGCCGGTGACGCTTTGCTGTGTTGTCCAAAATACGATTAGACCTAATAGCGCGGTAAAGCTGGCGAAGCCGAGCCAATCATTTTTTGTGCCTTTCGGCAGAAGAATATCCAATATGACCAAAGACACAAGGGTCAATGTGATAAGGATTTCTAAAGAAATCAAATTCCATGCAATGACAGGTAACATAAATGAGTCCTTAACTTACGCAACGAAGAATAAGTGGCGTAAGTTTACTGATAAATTTATACCGAGACACAACGTGTCTTGGTAGTTTAATTTTTACTTACAATATTTTCAATAATCGGCTTCGTGCTTGATCCGATATGATTCAAGAGTAATGATGGCCAACATCCAACGACAATTAGAACCGCCAGCAAGAAAACAAAAGGCAATTTTGCGGTTAATGTTTCTGCGTCAGTTAATTTTTCCCAGCGTTTGGGAAGTGGTCCTTGAAAACCGATACGAATTGCTTTTAACATATAAATTGCGGTGATGACGATTCCTAAGATTGCTAAAACAGTTTGTATTGGGTACTGATCCCAAGCTCCAAGTAAAACCATGATTTCAGCAACAAAATTTGCAAAACCCGGCACACCTGCAGACGCCAGAGCGGCCATGATAAAACAAGTTCCAACAAATGGCATGATTTTGACAAGTCCGCCTAATTCATCAATATTTCGGGTCTTGGTTTGGTCTGCGATAAATCCGACGAGCGCGAAAGCCAGCGTTGCCATAATGCCGTGAGCAAACATTAAATAGACAACTCCATTAAGACCGATGATGTTAAAACACGCGAGGCCGAGTAAGATATAGCCCATGTGGCTGCAACTTGAATACGCTAAAATATATTTCAGATCGCGTTGTGTTAAAGCGACAAGTCCACAGAAAACAATATTTACGACGGCAAGAACCGCGATGATTGGCATCCATGTGTGCGCGGCTTCCGGCATCAATTGGATTGCGAAACGGATAATGGCGTATGCGCCCATTTTTTTAAGAACACCGGCATGCAACATGCTCACGGCTGTTGGCGCTTCGGCATAACCAACGGGTGCCCATGTATGAAACGGCCAAAGTGTTAACGTGATTCCAAATCCAACAACGATAAGTGGAAAAATCCAATTTTGTATTTCTGTGGGGATTGGATGGTTTGCTAAATGAGATTGGATTTGTACGAGATCAAAAGTTTGTAATCCCGTGGCAAAATATAGACAAATCAATCCGATGAGAGCTAACGCCGCGCCAGCAACGAGATAAAGTGTTAGTTTCATGGCGGCGTATTCTTTGCGTCCTGTTCCCCAAATACCGATCATTAAAAAAATAGGAATAGCTGCAATTTCATGAAAGAAATAGAAAAAGAAAATATCGAGCGAAAGGAAAGCGCCATATGTTCCAGCAACTGCGATCAAAAACATGATGTAATATTCTTTGACGCGTTCTTTGATGCCGCCGCTGATTAGAACTGCGGCAAATGACGTGATACCAAGAAGAAGAATGAGCATGGAGCTGATGCCATCAATTCCAAGGTGATAGGAAATATTAAAAGGAACAACCCACGGGATGTTTTGTATGAATTGATAGCCGCCAACAGCTGAGTTGTAAGCGCTAAAGAACCACACGGATAATAATGACACCACAAAGACCGTGAGGCAGGCGATTTTTCGGATCAGGGCGGATTTTTCCGCAGGGATCATGAAAATGGTGGCCATACCAACCAATGGTAATAATAAAAATAAGGAGAGATTTAATATCATAAAGTTTTGAGCAAGATGAAATACACGACAACAGTTCCTAGAACAAAAACTAAAGCATAAAACTGTACCATGCCGGTTTGTAAGTGTTTTAAGATTTTCCCTGTAGCATTGGCTGCGCTGATTAGGCCGCCCACACCGAAACGGTCGATCAATAAAGTTTCGAACCACGCTGATGCAATTGCAATGCCCTGCTGAAGACGATCGACATACCAGCCATAGATTGCATCAAAATAATATTTGTTTTTTAGGACAGAATAAAACGGTCCTAATTTCTTTTCTAAGGGGTCAACAGCGGGACGTTTGCTATACATTACGAAAGAGACAAAGAGTCCTAAGATTGCAAGCACTGACGAGATTATAGCAACACGCATATTCAAATGCGGGTGTTCGTTTTCCGGAAAAAGAAAATGGGGAATCCCAATAAATCCACCGATGATTGAGAGAACAGCTAAAAAAATCAGAGGAAAAGTCATGATTGTCGGAGATTCGTGAGCGTGATCGTTTTTTGACGGCTCACCCCAGAACGCGATCCAGAATAAACGACCCATATAAAAGGCAGTCAACGCGGAAGCAAGCGATGCTATCCAATAAAGCAAAGTGTTATGTTCAAATGCTAGAGCAAGAATTTCATCTTTGCTCCAAAACCCGCTTAAAGGAAATATTCCGCATAGTGCGAGCGTTCCGATAAGAAAGGTAATTCCTGTAATAGGCATAGTTTTTAAGAGTCCACGCATTTTCCAAATATTTTGTTCATGATGAAGCGCGTAAATTACACTACCGGCACCTAAGAAGAGCAAGGCTTTAAAAAACGCGTGTGTTGTTAAGTGGTACATGCCCGGCATCGGTCCACTTAACCCTAAGGCCATGACCATAAGTCCAAGTTGGCTAAGTGTCGAGTAAGCTAAAATACGTTTGATATCATTTTCTGCAACAGCAAGAGTTGCTGCCATAAGCGCGGTGATACCGCCGACATACGCGATTACAGTTAATGCGGTGGTAAGTGGTTCAAAGATAAAGAAAGTGCGGGCCAAAAGATAAACACCGGCCGCGACCATGGTTGCGGCGTGAATAAGTGCGCTTACCGGTGTTGGGCCTTCCATGGCATCAGCAAGCCAAACATGTAAAGGTATTTGTGCGGATTTTCCAACGACACCGCAGAAAAGTAATAAAGCTGCAATTGTTAAAAGATGGGGATCAATTTGTGGAATTGCGGCCGCGATATCCGTTAATTGAAAGCTTCGGCCTTGACCGATATCAGAAAGAGCCCACAACATGATGATGCCGCACAAAAATCCAAAATCTGCGAAACGGTTGACCATAAAAGCCTTGACTCCCGCGTCGGCCGCTGAAGGTTTGTGATACCAGAATCCGATGAGTAAATACGAGCTCAAACCCACAAGTTCCCAGAAAATAAAAAGTTGAATAAAATTATTTGCGAGGACAATTCCAATCATGGAAAAGGCAAAAAGACTTAAGAATGCGAAGAATCGAGGCATGCTTGGATCATCAGCCATATATCCGCGGGAATAGATAAAGATCGCGCTTCCAACGCCGGTGACAACGAGCATCATCATAATGGCGAGTGGATTGATAAGAAAACCGAAATTGATGGTTAGAGCATCAAATTGTATCCATGGCAAAGATTGTTGAATTTCTAATGCGGGATGTGTTTTAAAGATATCTGTCGCCATGATGATTGTGCAAGCAAAGGATGTTAGAATGCCAGCAATCGCGGTAAGGGAGCTTAAGTTCTTGGAGCGCAGAAAGAAAAGCGTGATAATCACGCAAGCCACAAGCGGGGCAAAATAAGCTGTCCAAACAATGTTCGGATTTACCATTTCATTTCCTTTAATTCATCTGCCTGAATTGTATTCAAACGGCGGTACATTAAAACGATAATTGCCAACCCGACTGCAACTTCTGCGGCGGCAACAAGAATGACAAAAAAGACGATCAATTGACCGGTATAATCACCGTTAAAGCGGGAGAAAGCAACAAAAGAAATATTAGATGCAGCAAGTAGAAGTTCAAGCGATAGGAGAACTTTCAAAACATTGCGACTGGTTATAATGCCAAAGACACCGACGGAAAAGACAATGGCGCTAAGCGCAAGATAATGTCCTAGGCCGATCATGTTGTCGACTCCTCTTTACCGAAGTATAGTGCGCCTTTGGCTAGAGACACAATCCCGAAAATTGCGATCAGAAGAAGAAGCGACGTTAACTCGAAAGGAAGGAGATATTCGGTAAAAAGAATTTTACCGATGATTTCGATAGTGCCGCGAATTGAAGACTGTTCCAAGTTTTGTGCGGCGATGAAGCTTTTTAATGCCAAGAAGAGTCCAGCCAAGAACATAAACGCGGCTAATCCTCCCCAAAGGCGAAAACGGTTTTGTTTGGCGGTGATGAGGCTTGGAGTATTGAGATTCAGGCACATGACTACAAAGAGAAAAAAGACCAAGACGGCCCCCGCGTATACTAAGAGAAGAACCATTCCAACAAAATATGCTTCTAAGAGCATAAAGAGTGTAGAAAGGCAAAAGATTACGACGACTAAAGCTAGGACATTATAGAGAGGATTGCGCGCAAGAACTACGAACAAGCTAGCTAAAACAAGGACCGCGGCGCAAAGATAAAAGAAAAATGGTATCAATGTCATTTTAAAAATATTCTTTAAATTTGTTGAGGTGTGTGTTTTCTATAAGTAATATGATTTAAAGCTGATTTTTTAAAACACGATATAGTAGCATTGAGACATCCGAGTTGCAAGCGGTTCTTCGTTCTTCCGAAATTTATGAATATTTTGCCTATAATTAAGAAACTTTTATATAATGACTTGTTTCATCTAATACATACAGGAGGAAATTAATGGATTTTATTTATTTGTTGTTTATTTTAGCTTTATCTATTTTCTTAGGATTTGTCATTATTTCCCGTGTCCCGCCATTGCTTCATACGCCTTTGATGTCGGAAGCGAATGCCATTTCCGGAATCACTGTTATCGGCGCGGTGATCGCGGCTGGTTCAGAGATTGGTAGTCCATTTACGATTATTCTTGCCACGACATCGGTAGCTTTGGCAACATACAATGTTGTCGGTGGCTACTTGATTACTGAAAAAATGTTAAAGATGTTTAAGAAGAAGGGACAATAAGAAATGAACATGGAAATATTTATTAATTTTACATATATCATCAGTTGCATGTTGTTCGCTTTTGGTCTGAAAATGCTTGGTTCACCAGTCACGGCTCGCAAGGGAAATTTTATTTCGATGAGTGGTATGCTTTTGGCTGTTGTTGTCACTCTTCTTAGCAATCATATTATTACCTTTCAATGGATCATCTTGGGCATGGTCATTGGCGCGTCCGCGGGGGCTTTTACAGCGTATCGCGCGGCTATGACGCAAATGCCGGAAACGATTGCGCTTTTGCACGGGTTTGGCGGTTTGGCGAGCTTGCTTGTTGATTGGTCCGCGTACCATAATCATCCGACGGCAAATTTGATGATTTCGATTCCAACATTTTTGTCTGTTGTTATTGGCGGTGTGACTTTTACTGGCAGTTGTGTGGCATGGGGAAAATTGAGTGAGCGCTTACCGGGTAAATCGATTAAATTCCCGGGGATGCAATTTGTAAATATCGCGATATTGATTTCATTGGTGGTTGGTGGGTTTATTTTTATCAGCGACCCTATTAATAATTATCCGATCTTTTTGGCGATTATGGCGGTGTCGTTTATTTTTGGTATTTTTCTTGTGATTCCGATCGGCGGTGCGGATATGCCTGTGGTCATTTCGGTTTTGAATAGTTATTCCGGACTTGTCGCGTGTACAACAGGTTTTGTTATTAATAATACGGTATTAATTGTCGTAGGAGCTTTGGTCGGCGCCAACGGTATTATTTTAAGTATTATTATGTGTAAGGCCATGAATCGGTCATTAACAAATGTTCTTTTTGGTGGGTTTGCTCCGACAGTGAAGGCGAAATCTGATGGCGAGAAAAAAGAAGCCAAATCGATGTCGCTTGAAGACGCGTATTTGGTTTTGGAAGCGGCAAAGTCTGTTGTCATCGTTCCGGGTTATGGTTTGGCTGTTGCCCAAGCTCAGCATGCGGTACGAGAGTTGAGTGAGCTTTTGGAAAAGAATGGTTGTGAGGTGCGTTTTGCTATTCATCCTGTCGCTGGACGTATGCCCGGCCATATGAATGTGCTTTTGGCGGAATCGAATATTCCATATGATCAATTGGTGGAAATGGAAGCAATCAATCCAACTTTTGATACAGTTGATGTGGCGATTGTTATTGGAGCCAATGACGTTGTTAATCCTGCCGCTCGTCATGATAAGGCGAGTCCAATTTATGGCATGCCGATTATTGATGTCGATAAAGCCAGAACGGTTTTTGTTTTGAAACGTTCAATGGCGACGGGTTTTGCCGGTGTTGAAAATGAACTTTTTTATTATGAAAATACTTCCATGATTTTCGGTGATGCTAAGCAAACGCTGCAGGGTCTCATTGCTGAGTTTAAGGCATCCGCGGCGGCATAAGATTCTGAAGTTTTGGAAGCACAATTTAATTCTGCCCTTTCTAGGTGAGATTTAAAGTTTAGTAGAAAGTGCTGTTGAGGATGACGAGAAATGAATTTTGTTCGTGTCATCATGTTTGTTTGTTTTGCTTTAACGGTAAGTCCGGCTTTTGCGGATTGGATCATTGACAGCCTGCCTGCGCCCAACGCCTCGAATGCAAAAATGAATGGGAAGTTTGGCGCCCAATTGATTCTTGTCGACGATGTCGACACGCTTTTTAAAGCGTGGGATCGTCCGGAATCTGGTTTAAAAATTCGCGACATTGATACGATTGAGCGCGATAAGCGTCTAAGCAGTTTTATTATTTTCTCGGGGAGTAAGCCGGATCGTAAAGGCAATGGAAATGTTACGGCCAAATATTACCTGCTTAATTCAAAGGGAAAAATTGTCGCGAAAACAAAATCTTTGGAAGTATGGCGCAATAAATTGGTTCCCAAGGACATGTATTTGGAATTAAGTTCGGAATATATGGCGATCAAGCTGACGGACAATTTTGTCCCGGGAGTTTATACTGTCAGGGCAATTGTATATGATACCAATGCGCGTTTAAAAATTGTTTTGGAAAAGCAATTTACGCTGACTGAGAAATAAGCACAGGAGGAACACATGAGCCTAAAAATTGTGCAATCGACATGCGTGGCATTGATCTTTATTTTAGTAATTTTTTGTCTTAGCGTGGCTTTGACTCCAGCGATTTTTATTATTTTAAAAATATTCAACCTGACGATGACATGGCCGCTTTGGCATCGCAGCCTGATTTTGGCTTTTGGGAGCGCGGTCGCGTTTTGTGTTTTTGGGGTAGTTCTTTTTTTTACAGTTGGTTTGTTAAATCGGGTATTAGGTTTGCGATTGGCGGAAGGAAATTTTCGCTATAGTGACAGCAATGCGATCAAATGGTATTTTCATAATGCCCTGCTTTTATTAGTCAGGGCTTTTTTTATTGATTTTATGCTTTTGACTCCATCGGCAAATGTGTTTTACACCTTAATGGGTGCGAAATTAGGAAACAACGTTCACATCAATTCTCGGCTGGTCGCCGATATTTCTCTTATTGAAATCGGCAATAATACCATTATCGGTGGTAATGCTACTGTGATTGCGCATGTGTTTGAGGATTTTTCGTTGAAACTTAAAAAAGTCAAAATCGGTTCCGATGTGACAATTGGTCTTAATAGTGTCATTATGCCGGGGTGTGTTATTGGTGACGGTGCGGTAATTGCCGCCGGCGCAGTTCTTGTTAAAGACACTATTGTTGAGCCAAATGATATTTTTGTCGGCATTCCCGCAGAATCGCTACGGAAGAAAAATACCTGAAATCCCGAATAATTGTGAAAACCGCTAAAAGTATCTTGATAATTGTGGCCTGTGTGTTTGGTCATGTCTTACTATTGCTGCCAGTTGGGCACGCGAGTATGGATGATGCCGACAAGCAATATAATAATCTGTTGATGAATTATTATCAGGATCCGCAGCCGCAAAAGATTCCAGCGGCACTTGAGTATTTTGCGGCTTCGGAATTTGTTAAAACACAATCTACGGAAACTGTTGGTGTGGTAGCTTATACGTTTGGTCGCATAGCCCAACTTGATTCTAAGCTAATTCCGGAATACATTAAGGTTTTTAAAAGAACGACATCGGAAGGACGCAAATTTATTCTCATGGTTTTTCAAATATGCGGCAATCAACAGGTTGCGGATTTTTTACGGGAAAAATTAATCGATCAGAATTATAAGAACGAGCGAGATGAAATCATTGATGTCTTAAGCAAAGAATTGCCGGTTTCATTTGACCCATTGCTCAATGACATCGAGAATAATGATGATTTGGATTTTCTTTGGGCAGAGTTTTTTGTGACAGGAAAACAAGAGCCGATTAATAAAATCATTAAAGTTTTGGATTGGGATGACATCTTTCGTCTGCGGCTTGCTAGCTGGATGTCGGTCAAACATTCAGCTAAGGATATCGTACGGTTAAGTGTGTTGCTCAATGATAAGGCACATATTGATGTCGATGTAAGAAGGGGGAAAATTAAATACGAAGGCGACTTAGACGTGCTGTATTCATCGTTTGTCAACAGTTCCTCCATTGGAAAGGGTTTGGCGAGAGATGCAATTAATATTCGTCTGATGTTGGGCTTGTCGGAGGATGAAATGCGGTATATTTCGACTAAAGGCGCGGCGATGTGGTCTTTGCAAATAAACAGTCAAAAGCATCCGCGAGTACTAGAATTTTGTCGACTCGCGATGGCAACAAGCAGTGTTAAAGTCGAAAATGAACTTAAACGTATTCAATCTTTGGCATTAGAAAATCATGAAAATTAAAACAATAATTTTTCTGGTATTTTTCTGCGGCTTGACTCTTTCGGTTTTGGCTGATCAGGCTGTGAGAGAAATCTTGATTTCTGGGCTACGCTTGTCAACCGATCCACTACACGTTGATCCGGATCCGCAATCGAGTCCTTATTTATTGACCCGTGTTGCGGGTTTTAAAGTTTCGGAATATGGCGCGCGGTATTTTTGTGTGTGGGATATTATAAAAGAACGGGATAAGACAATTTATGTCCGGATTGAATTGGAAAATGCTTTTAATAAGAGTAAACCGATCATTCAGGATGGGATTATTGGAATGAACGCACAATCCTTGAATGTTGTTTTTGGTCCTATTCCGGGTATTAAAATGCATCAAATGTATCAGGTCAAGGTTACGTTGTATAATGATGAAGCCAGAATACAAGAGATTGATCAATTGACGCAGGATATTAAATCTTATGTGGATACACAGGACAAAGATGTTAAGGTTGACCAAAGTTTAACCACTAATACTGGGGAGAATATTGGGGTTGTCCTCAAAAACCTTAATAAGCCTGAACCTCCGCCGATCATCAAATAAAAATGGAAATAGCCTCAATATTAATTTTGTTGTTTGAAGCTTATCTGATTTTTACTGTCATTGTCTTACTCTTAGACAATCGTACTCCATCGGAAACATTCGCATGGATTTTTATTTTTGTTCTGATGCCGGGGTTTGGTTTTTTTCTTTATTTTATATTCGGCCGGAATTGGAAAGGCAGCTACGATTATAAAATAAAATTGCCGCAGGTAATTTCTAGAGAGCTCATTGAATTATTTAAGCCTCTTATTGCTCAGCAAGTTGAGGCTCTTGTTCGGATGAAAAATAAAGCATCCATTTATCAAGATGATTTGATAGCGTTGCTTTATCAAAGTTCCAATTCACTTTTAACTCTTGATAATAAAATCGATATTTTCCACAACGGAAAAGACAAATTTGCTCGTCTTAAAGAAGATTTGCGGAATGCCAAAGTGTATATTCATCTTGAATATTTTATTTGGTACTCGAATGATCAACTTGGACAAGAGTTGAAGGAAATATTGATTGCCAAAGCCAAGGAGGGTGTGGAGATTCGTATCCTCTATGATTATTCAGGATGTTTGTTTACTCTGCGACAGAAATATATTAACGAATTACGGGCGCACAAGATTCAAATTTACCCATTTTTTAACTACTTGTCTAATTTTAAAATGCACACTCTCAATTATCGCAATCATCGCAAGATTGTGTCTATCGATGGAAAAATTGCCTATACCGGTGGAATGAATGTGGGACAGGAGTATATTGATGGCGGTAAAAGATATGAATCGTGGCGTGATACGCATATTCGGCTTGAAGGACAAAGCGTTAGTGTATTGCAGGCAATATTCGCGATTGATTGGTACAATACCGTTGGAACATCTGATATTCTTGATTCAAAATATTATCCTTTGCTTTTGGAGAAGAAATTATCAGATGGTAATTTGTCTGTGCAATTGACAACATCAGGGTTTGATTCACCTTGGCCATCGATTTTGCAGTTGTATTTCACGCTGATTACCATGGCGCAGAAAAACATTTATATTGTCTCGCCGTATTTTATTCCCGATGAAAGTTTATTGATGGCATTAAAGACCGCGGCGATGCGTGGCATAAAAGTTGTTATTTTAATGACGGGAGTGCCAGATAATCCTGTGCCGTATTGGGCCGCGTTTTCATATTTTGAAGATCTTCTTAAGGCGGGAGTCAGGATATTTCAATATGAAAAGGGATTTATGCACGCTAAGATTTATTCCAGTGATGGCAAGGTTTGCTCTATCGGTTCAGCCAATTTTGATATTCGCAGCTTACGATTGAACTATGAAGTTAATGCGGTGATTTATGATGAAGCTATTACTCAAGACATCGATGCGCAAATTAGTGACGATCTTAAGCATTGCAGAGAAGTGATTTTGGCAGATTTGAACCAATCTTCGGTTCTCATCAGGTTGAGAAATTCTGTTGTTCGCCTTATTTCTTCCATACTATAAATTCATTATTTTATTTTGATGATAACTATAGCTTTGATTATCCGCGCGCGGCGTGTGGATCATTGAGTGGATGCTTGCGGGAATCATGGAAGGGGTCAGGCATTTTAATTTTCTTAAAAATTTTATAAGCGTGTAAATAGGCAATTAATAAGCATGTGGCGAACATCAAAATGACTGAGGCAACAAGAATCCATGCTTTGGTAAACCATGTTGTGCGAACTTCGCGATCTTTAATGATTTCGACGCGTACACGATTGTTGGTGGTGTTGACGCGTTCGACGACGGGGACAGGATTAAGAGTGGTAGTATTTTCCATAATTAATTGATAGTAAAGTCGCTTTTATAAAAAAGTTCGTGGCGTAAATGTCGAACAAGTTGAAGGTCCGGAGCAAAGTTATACATTTTATTATTTAACTTTTGCGTATAGTAATAACTCACGGGTTTGGAAAGTCGTGTCGCGACATAGCGCAACGGGCGATTTTTTAAACTCCCCATAACATTTTCAAGCGCGTTCGCTAAAATACTCATGTAAGAAATGTTTCCGAGCTTCACGCGTCCATTGACATCAAACCATGGGTTGCGACGCCCTTCTAAGTCGTAATCATCAAAAATCCAATCGCCCCACTCTTCCAGTGACTTTGGTGGCACCAGACCGTTTTTTAATGATAAGCGAAAATCTGGTGTTCCCGGAAGGGGTGTAAAAATAGCCATGGTTTCAAGTTGCGCCTGCGGATTATCTTTTTTAATTCTAAAGCCAAGATCAATGGTCTGATTAATTTCCGCAAATGTTTCTGTTGGATAGCCGATCATTAAACCAAATACTGGCGTGATGCCAAACTTTTTACAGCGTTCATTGGCATCGAGTGTTTGTTGTACAACGATGCCTTTGGTCATTAAGTCAAGGATGCGTTGCGAACCGGACTCTGCGCCAAATTTAAGCGTATGCGCGCCGGATTTTTTGAGTACATCGATATCGCTGTCAGAAGCTTTCATAAAAACATCGGCGCGCGTTCCTGATGTATAAAAATTCAGATTAAATTCACGATCGATAAATCCTTGGCAAATATCTGTTGCTCGTTTGCGATTAATATAAAACTCATCGTCGCGTAACCAGATTCCATCAAGCTTGAAGCGTTGGATTTCATCTTGAATGCGATCCAAGGTTTTGTTGACTGAAACCGCGCGCCATTTTCTTTCACGGATGGAAGCGCTGGAACAGAAGCCGCAATTAAAGGGGCAACCGCGGCTGGTTTGGCCGACATCCAAAACGCGTGTCCGAGAATTAACATACATGTCACGATGAATATATTTTTCGACATCAATAAGATTCCACGGTGTTGGAAGAAGATTTTCAACATCAAGAAGAGAGCGACAGTCGGTTTTAAAAACTGTTGGGCCATCTTTAAACATGATCCCTTTAACAGTTTTAAGGCTTCTTTTGTGAGCTAGAGCTTCAACAAGTTCTACAAACGTTTCATCACCTTCACCGATTGCGACAATATCGACATTTTCGTGTTCAAGAGTTTGTTCGGCTGCAACTGATGGGTGACATCCACCCCAGACGAGCGGGACTTTGTTGCCGACGATATCACGAACCATTTGTGCTAATTTGAGCGCATAATGAATTTGTGTTCCCGTCATCGAAGAAATGCCCACACAAATCGTATCTGTGGACAAATAGTTTTGCATGATTTCTTTGGTGATGGGCTCAACTCTTTGATCAAGAATTTTGACAGTATAGCCGGCTTTTACAACTGGTGCCGCAATTGTTAGAAGGGCGTGTGGAGGAGCGATGGTAGAGCCGAAATCCATACCCGTTTTGGGATAGAGAAGCAAAACGCTTGGTTTTTCACTTTGCATGATCATGCAAAAACTCTCACAGTATGATTAGGCATGTTAATAGGTAATTTGCTTGTCAAAGTGTTTTTATTATAACAAAGAAAGATTTTAAAGAAACCATTATTTATTATTTGAGTGCGACTTGACTTGTTTGTGTGGGAGTGGATAATAGCACTATCTTAGGGTTTATTCTGACGTACATCTGAACAATGGTTCTTACACATTGAAAAACTTTAATCAAACTGTCCTCAAATTCGGCCTTCCCTTTGGAATCTGGATTTTCCTTTTTAAGTCATTTTTCATTGAACAGGCAATTGTTAGTTCTGAGACTTTGCACATTTATTCGGTTGTAAAATTTTATTTTGACAACATAAAATTGGGTGTGTTACCGTTGTGGGATCCTTTTGTCATGTGGGGCACGCCGACACAGATTTTTTTGAATTATGTTGGTATTTTTAATCCCTTTTGGTTACTTATTAACATTTTTAATGTTTGTGGATTAAGCTTTTATCTTTCCTTTGTTTACACAATCGCTCTTTATTTTTGGTTAGGGCAAATTGGGTTTTATTTGCTTGCAAAAATTATTTTTAAAGATAGTCGGATGGCCTATGTCGCTTTTCTTTTGTTTTTATTTTCATGCCTAAGTTTGTCTGTATTCGCGCAATATCACCCCCCATTGCTATATATCCCCGGAACGTGGTTTTTTTACTTCGTATTGTCTTTTTTCCAAAAGCCCAGTCGTTGGACATGGACGGGGTTGACGCTGACTGCCGGAATTATTTTGACAACTTATTTGCCATTTTATTTTATAACGGTTTTTGTTCTCGTAGGTGTGCTAATTGTTGGTTTTTATTTATCGACGGTAGTAAGAACTCTACCTATTGTTGGCCAATTTTTTCGTAAAAATAGCGTTTTGATCGTTTTATCGTTCGGTGTTTTGTTTTTAGCGTTTATGCCGGGTGTGCGCGCTTATCAAAGCACGGTAAAAAAAGAAATTGTTGCGCCATTTCGTTATGAGGAAGTTGAGAAAAGGTCGGGCGTCGATTTTTCGAAATATGAGCAGGTGGCAAAAAATGGTTTTGCAACTCGAATGGATTTTAAGGATTTGTACGAAGATCTCGATATCATTACTTATGGAGATGATTGTTTCTTTTATGTATCTATTTTTTTATATTTATTAATCTTTTTGGGTGTGTTTGTTCGGGTAAGCCGAATTATGGCAATTTGTGTTTTGACGGCATTGCCTTTGTTTTTTCTTATTTTGACTGTTGGGTCGGGATTTCACCGCTTTGTTTTTGAGCATGTTTTTTATTTTAAATTAATACGCAACATGCATTTTTTCCTGCCTTTTTTCTTGGCGGCTATGGTGTTGCTGGCAACGGAACAGTTTCGCGTTATTTTTGATAACAGAAAAGTATTAACTAGCAAATATCGAACGCTGTTTTTATTACATATTGTTGTTGTTCATGCGGGGCTTGCTATATTCTTACGGGAACAGCAAAATATTGTTTTTTCGTCATATTTGACAATAGCTTTGAGTTTCTTGTTTTGGCTTACTTTTGTTTTTCAAAAGCGTTCTTATTCTTATTTACTATCCATCCTTTTGTTTTTATGCATTATGGTTCAGCCGGTGGAAGTTGTTTGGCATCATAATCAACGCGCTTTAAGTCTTACAACTGTTACAAATAAAAATGTTGTTGAAGATTGTATTAAATCACCGTCGGTAAAACCGGTGTTTGCTTATGTGCGTCCGATTGCTGATCATGAAGTTGGCAATGATGATACGGCACGAGCGCGTATTACTATGACTGACACGTCACGATTTTATGGCGCGGGGTTTCCTATATTTTGGTCTTATGATTTGTCGCTCAAAGAGTCGTTTGATGATATACAGCAATTTACAAAATATAAGTTTTATATTTATGATAATCAGCAAAGAGCTATTTCTGTTTTGGAGCCATCGGAGCAGTTTGCGGTGACGGATTTTGACACCAATTCACTTAAAATTAAAACAAATTATCTTAGTGAAAAGTTTTTGGTTTATACCGATAGCTTTCATGATGATTGGAAGGCGTATGTTAATGGGCGGATTACAAAAATACATCGGGTGCATACGGCATTTAAGGGTATATCTTTGCCGGCTGGTCCTAATGAAGTGGTATTCCGTTATTCGCCCTCGGGTGTAGTGGTGATGTCTTTTGCTGTGAGTGTGGCTTTTTTGTTTTTAGCGGTATTGATGATTTGGTTTTGGCGTAAGGAAAAATATGGCAAAGACTAAGTTGGGGCAAAAATTAGGTCTTGTTGTCTTAGGCGTTCTTTTGGCTTTGGTGCTTTTAGAAATTGGTCTTCGGGTGGGGGAAAGACTTTATTTGAGTATTCAGGACCATCAAAATCGATCATCGCAAAACATTCTTAAAACAAAACCGGGTCGTGTGTATCGCATTCTTTGTCTTGGGGAGTCAACAACTGCTTTTGGCGGTGAAAATTCTTATCCACGTCAATTGGCGAAAATTTTAAATGAAAAAAATGTTGGGCAGTTTATCGTGATTAATAAAGGTTTGCCAGCGACTACCACTGACAAAATTGTTGAAAAGTTGGACAATTATCTTAAGGAATATAAGCCTGACATTGTCACGGCTATGATTGGCGTTAATGATTTGAAGACTACGCCGGTTTTTGTTGATGGAAAGGCGCGTTATTTTGGCTTACGCTTTAAAGTTGTGAAATTATTCCAGATGCTCACACAGCATTTGCAAGCGCGTCGAGAGGAGATTAAGAATAGCGAAAAAGAACAGGCGCTTTATCGAGCGGTAGCTTTGTCTCCGGACAATTATAGGGCGCGTTTGCAGTTGGCTGAATATTATGTGGAAATCGAATCATATGATAAGGCTCAGGAGCAATTCAAGAAAGTTTTATCGTTGGCATCGGTGCCGAGTGTGTTTAAGCTCGGTGCTTTGTTTGCTTTGGCGGAATGTTATGTGAGCGCAAAAAAATATGATCAGGCCGAAGGGATTTATCAGCATTTGTTGCAGAATTTTACATCAGCAAATAATAAGGAAAAAGTTTTGTTCTACAATTTATTGATTGAGCTTTACTTGGAAGCCCAAAAACCAAGGCAAGCTATTGCGACGTTCGCTCAAAGAAATGTGCTGGATCCGACGGGAGTAGCAATGTACATGAAAATTGCGTACGCTTACCGTGAATTAAAACGTTTTGATGAGTTGGAGAACATTTTACGTCAAGGGTTGGCAGCGCATTCCTCGAATACAAAGCATTATGTTTTTCTTTATTCGGAATTGGGTTATTGTTTGCTTGAAAATAAAAAATATAAGCAGGCGCATGATGTTTTTCAAAAGATTCTTAGTTTAAATTCTCAGGAGCAAGATGATTTTCGTGTTGATGTCAATTATGGCCTTGAATTGGCGGCAAAAGGTCTTGGCGGACAGACGATCAAAGACGCGATGATTCCGGTACACAGGGAAGAATATTATTTGCCAGCAACGATTGCCAATTACAATCAACTTAAGGACACTGTTTTAAAACGCGGTATTAAGCTGATTGCTATTCAATATCCGATGCGACCGTTAAAACCATTGCAGGAAATTCTAAATTTTGATTCGCGGATTGTTTTTGTTGATAATGAAATGCTGTTTAAGAATAAAGTTGCCGCCTCAGAATACTCGCAATATTTTGTGGATCACTTTGGTGGCGATTTTGGTCATTGTACAGCTCAGGGCAATGCGCTTCTGGCTGGAAATTTGGCGTCGGCAATTTGGGGAGTTAGTTTTAAATGAGAAATGTCTTTAAGCATATTTTTACAACGATGGCCATTTATTATGTACTTATCGGCGGCATTATTGTGTTGAGTTTGAATGTCGATCGGATCACAATGGCTCGTCTTAACTATTTAAAAGAATCGGCGCAGTATCCGGTTCTTTTTCTAAATAACGAGGCCGTGTTTAGTCAAATGCAATTTCGTTATGCGCGGCATTATTATCAAACATTAATTGATGCTGTCTCACTGTATTCGAAGGATGATACTATTTTTTCAACCACGACTTTAAGTCGTGCTTATAATATGCTTGCCATTTGTGAATATTATCTTGGAAACCATAAAAATGTTGCATCGTATTTTAAGAAAGCATTGATTTTGGAGCCGAGACATTATTGGTTGAATTATAATCTTGGGGTTATTGCTTTTGAATCTGGTGATGATTCGGCGGCGTTGACGTATTTTAAAAATTCCTTTTCGTTGACTAAAAATCAACTTGATGAGAGTATGCATTTGGATTATTTTGAATTTTGGGAGCCGTCTTTAGGAAAAAAATTCAAGGACACGAGTACGGTTCAGTTTTATGCGATGATTAAGAACAGTTATAAATTGTCGATTTTAGCGTATGATCGTATGGGTCAGCTTGCTACGGCCAAAAAGTTGACATTGATGGTTACGGAGGCGGGAATGGGGCAGCAAGATTCTTTTTATGATTATTACAAGGGAATTAGTTCGCAAAAAGTCAGTCCTCCGGATTCGGCTTTTAAGCTAATGTTTAACCCTTCACTTTACTTTGTTCCAGTTGGTCAGGAAAGATTATTTGTTAACCGGCAGGTTTCTGAAAGATTAAATAATGCGAAATAAAATTTTTATTTTGATTGGCACGATTTTAGCAATTTCCGGATGCGCAGGCTTGTCGGATGCAAAGCCGTTTTATCAGGCGCATACACAGGTTGAGTTAATCTCTCCGACGAAGAGCATTAAGCCGGGCGAGCCGTTGTTGATCGGTTTGCGTTTGAAAATGGATCCTCAGTGGCACGTGTATTGGAAAAATCCCGGTGATTCCGGCTTATCACCGACAATTGCGTGGGATCTCCCTGAAGGATTTATTGCCGGAGAAATTATTTGGCCATATCCGCAAATGATTAATGTTGTTCCTTTGCGGACGTATGGTTATGAAAACGAGGTGTTTTTGTTTTCATCGATACAAACACCTGCCAAGATAGATGTTTCTAATATTGTTATTAAAGCTAGGGTTGATTGGTTGGCATGTAAACTTGAATGCGTTCCCGGTCGTGCCCAATTGCAATTGCACTTGCCGGTGAGCAAGCAAGCGCCGGTTGTGAATCCAATATGGCAAAAAGCTTTGGATGAGAGTCGTAAAAAATGGCCATTAAATTTAGAAAACATTCATGTGGCGGCGTACGAAAACAAGGGAGAAGTGATTTTTGAGTTTTCGCCACCGTCGGTGATTAAGCCGAATTCACAGATTTATTTCTTTCCTGAGAGTTCTGAGGTTATAGAACATGCCAGTGAACAGGTTCTTGCAAAGACAGAAGATAAGCACGTGCTTACTGTTAAGAAATCACACTTAGCGACGGAATCTTTAAATTTTATTTCTGGTATTGTCGTGAATCAATTAGGATGGGAAAATGTTGATTATGCTCAAGCATTAGTGGTTAATACACATGTGGATGTTGTTGAATCTCCGGTTTCGGGAATGACAACGGATACACAAGGCAAGAGTACTGCGGGGAATGTATCTCTGACTTTGTTGGTAGCTTGTTTTTTCGCGTTTTTAGGCGGATTGATCCTTAATTTAATGCCGTGTGTTTTGCCGGTTTTATCACTCAAAGTTTTGCATCTTATTGAACAATCACATACGCGAAGAAATTTGTTTTTAAATGGCCTTGTTTTTGGCGCAGGTGTTTTGATTTCCTTTTGGATTCTTGCGTTGGGTTTGATTGCATTGCGTTCTTTGGGCGCGAACATTGGCTGGGGATTTCAGTTCCAATCGCCGGCGTTTGTCGCCTTGATCGCGATGGTGCTTTTTGTATTCGCGCTAAATTTATTTGGGTTATTTGAGGTAGGTGTTGGCTTGACAGCATTAGGAAATGCCGCATGGGGCAAGAAAGGATATTCCGCTAGTTTTGCCGCAGGTGTTTTGGCAACCATTGTGGCAACACCGTGTACCGCGCCATTTATGGGAACAGCTTTAAGTTTTGCCTTAAGCCGGAGTTCTTGGGAAGCGTTTCTTATTTTTACATTTTTAGGTATCGGCATGGCTTTTCCCGTCGTGTTCTTGTCCTATTTTCCGAAATTATTAAAGCGAATTCCAAAGCCCGGCGCGTGGATGCTAACACTCAAGAACTTGTTAGGCTTTTCTCTTTTGCTTTCCGTGATTTGGTTAATATGGGTATTTGGTTTGCAAAAAGGGATTAATGCGGTTGCTGAATTGTTAATCGCGTTTTTATCTTTGAGTGTCGGTTTATATTTTTATGGAAAATCGCAGGTCAAAACCAAACAATCTTTTTTGATAAAGTACAATTTCTTTATTTTTATTATTCTCGGGATCATTTTGATTATGGGCGCGATAAGTCGGCCATCGTCTGTTGTGAAAAGCATTGATGGTCAAAGCGAAAATAATACGGCTTTAGCGTGGCAGGAATATTCGCCACAATTGATGCAGGAATTAAAAAATCAGGATCGGCCGATTTTTTTAGATTTTACTGCAGCGTGGTGTTTGAGCTGTCAGGTCAATGATCGTTTGGCGCTAAGCGATGCGCAAGTCATCGCGGCTTTTAAAACGTATGATATTGTCCCTGTCAAAGCGGATTGGACAAATAATGATCCGATGATTACGGCCGCTTTGCATGAATATGGCCGCAATAGTATTCCTTTATATGTCCTTTACCCCGGCAGAGGTGTTGCCCCAGTTTTTTTGCCGGAAGTGATTACACCCGGTGTGGTTTTGAATTATTTTCGTAAACACTTAGAAAGAAATTGATTTTTAATAAGAATCAAGCATAATGCTCAAAAAGGAGATCATGATTATGAAAAGTAAAATAGTTTTGTTTATTGCAATGCTTAGTGCTGCAATGGTTTTTGTTTCTGTCGCTCATGCTCAGGTCACGGTGGGTCAAGCTGCTCCGAATTTTACGTTAACAGATTCAAACGGTGAGACTGTAGCATTGTCTAAGTATGCTGGTAAATTTGTCGTCCTCGAATGGACAAATCACGATTGCCCATTTGTTAAGAAGCACTATGACAGCAGTAATATGCAGAATTTACAAAGTGAGTATACGTCGCAAGACGTCGTCTGGTTATCAATCAATTCATCCGCCGAGGGTAAGCAGGGTCATGTGGATGGTGAGCAGGCTAATGCTTTGATTGAAGAAAAAGGTGCGTCTCCGACAGCGTATCTTTTAGATCCGCAGGGCACCGTCGGAAAATTGTACGCGGCTCAGACAACACCACATATGTATATTATCGATCCTAAAGGGATTTTGATTTATCAGGGCGCTATTGATGATAAGGCAAGTGCAGATCCAGAAGATATCGCTACATCGAAGAATTATGTTCATGATGCTCTTGCCGCGGCGATGGCCGGACAAGCAGTCACGACGGCGACGACCAAGGCGTATGGCTGCTCAGTGAAGTATTAATTGATAAGGAGAAATTATGTTTTTTAAATTTTTACCTGAAGATTTTAATTTCTTTGATCTTTTTGATAAGCAGGTTGATCGTGCGGTAGAAGCCGCAAAAACGCTTAAGGGTATTGCGAATACTCCGGGTCTGCTTGATGAAGCAGTTTTTAAGAAAATTCAAATTATTGAACATCAGGGTGATGAGGCTTCGCATGGCATCATGGAACAGCTCAATAAATCGTTTATTACGCCTTTCGATCGTGAAGATATTCATGCATTGACCAAAGAGATCGATGATATTATTGATACCATTGATGGCCTTGTCAGTCGGATTAAGATTTATAAAATAAAAGGCGGAGATAAGCAGCTTATTCGTTTCGTGGAGCTTATTGAAGAATCGGTTTGGTCAGTTGCTTCCGCGGTGCGCGGTTTGCGTTCAATGAAGAATTCAAAATCTATTCGCGAAGCTTGTATCGAGGTTAATCGTCTTGAAAATGTTGGTGACGCTTTGCGCGACAAAGTTCTTGGTGAGCTTTTTGAAACAGCAACGGATCCCATCACGTTGATTAAGTGGAAAGAAATATATGAAGATGCGGAAACCGTTCTTGATATTTGTGAAGATGTCGCCCATGTTGTTGAGTCCATTTTGGTGAAGCACGCTTAATTATGACAGAAAGTATTATTTTCCTTGTTGCCCTTGCCCTGCTGTTTGATTTTCTAAATGGCTTTCACGATTCCGCAAATTCAATTGCTACAATTGTTTCCACTCGCGTTCTTTCGCCACGTTATGCCGTAGCTTGGGCCGCTTTTTTTAATTTTGCCGCATATTTTTTCTTTGGACATCATGTCGCGAATACTATTGGAAAAGGTATTATTGATATTGAAGTCATTGATCAAGCTATTATTTTTGGCACTTTGATTGGCGCTTGTGGATGGAATATTATTACTTGGTATTTTGGTTTGCCGACAAGTTCTTCGCATGCTTTAATTGGCGGCATGATTGGTGCCGCATTGGTTAAGGCTGGGCCGGGAGCTTTAGTTACAAAAGGAATTGCAAAAACAGTGGCTTTTATTTTTGTTTCACCATTTGTCGGGCTTTTTCTGGGACTTTTCTTTGGCATTCTCGTCCATTGGATTTTTCGTAAAAGTGTGCCCATAAAGGTGGAACATCTTTTTCGCAAAGGTCAGCTGGTTTCTGCCGCATTTTACAGTATGGGACACGGAGGAAATGACGCACAAAAAACAATGGGGATTATCGCGAGTCTTTTGTTTAGTGCCGGATTGTTGGGTGAAAAATTTTATATTCCCGCATGGGTTGTTTTTGTTTGTTATACCGCTATTTCTTTGGGAACGATGTTTGGTGGATGGCGTATTGTTAAGACCATGGGACAAAAGGTTGCAAAGTTGCGTCCTGTTGACGGTTTTTGCGCGGAATCGGGAGCGGCTGTGACTTTGTTTATGTCATCTGCAATGGGTATTCCTGTAAGTACGACGCACACTATTACCGGTGCTATTATGGGGGTCGGATCTTTAAAGCGATTGAGTGCTGTTCGTTGGGGTGTTGCCGGTCGAATTGTTTGGGCATGGATTATTACAATTCCATGCGCTGCTGCGATCTCGGCTCTGGCTTATGTTGTGGGTCGCAATATTTTTCTTCATTAAACTATACCTACCAAAGCTTTAAGCGTCGATTTTAAAAACCAAGAAAATATTCTTGACAAATTTTTGTATTAATTGTATTCTCTACTAAATCCATAGGGATTATAGATATATGATTTCGAAAAAAACAAAATACGGATTACACGCTTTGATTTATTTGGCCAATCACTATGATGGTGGTTCGGTGCTGATTTCTGATTTAGCAAGGGAAGAGCGTATTCCTAAAAAGTTTTTGGAAGCAATTTTGCTGGATCTCAAAAAGCAAGGGTTATTGGAAAGTAAAAAAGGCAAAGGTGGCGGATATTCCCTTTCTAAGCACCCATCAGACATAAAAGTGGGTCAAATTGTAAGGATACTTGACGGAACATTGGCTCCAGTGGCGTGTGTAAGCCAGACTGCTTATCGTAAATGTGATGAATGTCGTGATGAAAATTGTTGTGGCATACGCATTGTTATGAAAGAGGTCAGAGATGCTATTGCAAATATTTTAGATAAAACAAGTTTAGAAGATGTTATTCAAAAAACTGAAAGCAAAAATTTAGCAATGAATTTGAATTATCACATTTGAACAAAGGGTTGATGGGAAAAATGCGTAAAGTATTATTTATTATTTTGGCAGGATTTATTTGGGGAGTAAGTGTTTCAGACATTTATGCGGCAAAGAAAATCACGTTGTTAAATGTTTCATATGACCCGACGCGCGAATTGTACGAAGAATACAACAAAATATTCATTAAGCATTGGCAGAAAAAGACTGGCGAAGCGGTTGAAATTTATCAATCACATGGTGGATCCGGAAAGCAGGCGCGTGGTGTTATTGATGGTTTGGACGCGGATATTGTCACTCTTGCATTGGCGTATGATATTGATTCTATTGCTGAAAGATCTGGATTGATTGCAGCAAATTGGCAACAACGTTTACCGCAAAAAAGCGCTCCATACACGTCAACGATTGTTCTTTTGGTTCGCAAAGGAAATCCTAAAAATATCAAAGATTGGGATGATTTGGCTAAACCCGGCATTTTGGTTGTTACCCCAAATCCTAAAACATCGGGTGGTGCGCGTTGGAATTATTTGGCTGCGTGGGGGTATGCTCTTTATAAGTGGAATAATGATCAAGCTAAGGCGCAGGAATTTTTAAAAGCGATTTATAAGAATGTGGCGGTTTTAGATTCAGGCGCGCGCGGATCTACGACGACATTCGTTGAGCGCGGGATCGGTGATGTTCTTATTTCATGGGAAAATGAAGCGTATTTGGCGGTCAAAGAATTGGGTTTGGATAAGCTTGAAATTATTATTCCTTCTGTGACCATTTTGGCGGAGCCTCCCGTCGCTGCTGTTGATCGCAATGTCAGCCGTCATGGGACAATTCAGGTCGTTGATGAATATTTGCGCTATCTTTATTCTGAAGAAGGACAGGAAATCGCGGCCAAGAATTATTATCGTCCGCGTTCCGAAACCGTTGCCAAACGTTATCAAGATCAATTCAAGCCGGTTAAATTGTTTACAATTGATGAGATTTTTGGTGGCTGGCAAAAGGCACAAAAAACACATTTCGCAGACAAAGGTACGTTCGACCAAATTTACCAATGATCAAATTACTTAAAACAAAATCCACGCTTCCGGGTTTTCATATCGCGTTCGGGTATACGATTTTTTATTTGGGGCTGATTGTCTTGATTCCATTGTCGATGCTTTTTGCAAAAACATCCACGATGGGGTTTGGAGAATTCTGGAGTGTTGTCACTCATCCTCGAACATTGGCAGCGTTACGGTTGAGTTTTGGCGCTAGCTTGATTGCGGGGTTGATCAATGTTGTTTTTGGATTTTTGATTGCTTGGGTTTTGGCGAGGTATCGTTTTCCGGGTAAAAAGATTGTTGATGCTTTTGTTGACTTTCCTTTCGCGTTGCCGACGGCAGTAACTGGTATAGCTTTGACGGCTCTTTATTCACAAAACGGCTGGATCGGAAAGCACCTTTATGCTTTGGGCATTGAATCCGCTTACAGTCCGTTGGGAATTACATTGGCTTTGATTTTTATTGGTTTACCGTTTGTTGTTCGTACTGTTGAGCCGGTTTTGCAGGAACTCGATGTTGAATTGGAAGACGCGGCGGCAAGTTTGGGTGCAAATCGCTGGCAAACGTTTACGAAAGTACTTTTTCCCAACGTGGTCCCTGCGCTTATTACGGGTTTTACTCTTGCTTTCGCGCGCGCGATTGGTGAATATGGTTCAGTTATTTTTATTGCTGGGAACATGCCGGGGAAAACAGAAATTGCTCCGCTTTTGATTATGACAAAGCTTGAGCAGTATGATTATTCCGGCGCGGCTGCGATCGCGGTGGTTATGTTGATAGTTTCTTTCACGCTTTTATCCGCGACGAATTTCTTGCAGTGGTTTTTTTCAAAGAAAATAGGAATGAATTGATATGGCAACGCGCACAGAAAATCCGTGGATTCGACGAACATTAATTGGGATCGCTTTGCTGTATTTGGGGTTGTTCATATTTTTACCTTTGGTCGTTGTTTTTTATACGGGTTTAAGCAAAGGACTTGCTGTTTATTTTCAATCTTTTTCTGATCCGGCTGCTTTATCCGCGATTCGTTTGACGGTATTGACGGCTTTGATTGCGGTGCCTTTAAATTTGGTTTTTGGAATTGCGGCGTCATGGGCGATTGCAAAATTTGATTTTTGGGGTAAGAATTTATTAACGACTTTGATTGATTTGCCGTTGTCGGTTTCGCCGGTTATTTCCGGTTTAATTTTTATTCTTTTGTTTGGCGCGCAAGGAGCGTTTGGTCCGTGGTTGATGGATCATGGTATCAAAGTTATTTTTGCTCCGCCGGCCATTATTTTAGCGACAATTTTTGTTACGTTTCCGATGGTGGCGCGTGAGCTTATTCCGGTTATGAAAGCTCAGGGAAATGAAGAGGAGGAAGCAGCTTTGACGCTTGGCGCGAGTGGATTTCAAACCTTTTGGCGCATCACTTTACCGAATATTAAATGGGGTCTTTTGTATGGTGTGATTCTTTGTAATGCGCGCGCGATGGGCGAGTTTGGCGCCGTGTCCGTCGTGTCTGGCCATATTCGTGGGCAAACAAACACGTTGCCTTTGCATATCGAAATTTTGTATAACGAGTATAATTTTACCGCAGCCTTCGCGGCCGCTTCATTATTAGCCTTGTTGGCACTTGTGACACTTTTTTTGAAATCCATTGTTGAATATCGGTACCGCGCTGAACTTAAGGCGGCCGTAAGGACGGAGAATGTATGAGTATCGATGTCAAACAGATTAGCAAAACGTTTGGGACATTTAAGGCACTTGATAATATCGAATTAAAAATTGCAACTGGAGAATTGATTGCTTTGCTCGGCCCATCAGGGTCGGGCAAGACGACGCTTCTGCGCATTATTGCTGGTTTAGAAAAAGCGGATCATGGTGAAATATACTTTCATGGTAAAGATGTCAGGACGGAGGAGACCAAAGATCGTAATGTTGGATTTGTTTTTCAGCATTATGCCCTGTTTCGTCATATGACGGTTTTTGAAAATATTGCATTTGGGTTGAAAGTCAAACCAAAAGCTATTCGTCCGTCACCAGAAAAAATCAAAGCCAAGGTTCATGAATTATTAAAATTGGTGCAATTGGAGTGGGTTGCGGACCGCTATCCCTCTGAGCTTTCTGGTGGGCAGCGTCAGCGTATTGCTTTGGCGCGGGCTTTGGCGATTGAGCCGCGTGTCCTTTTGCTTGATGAGCCATTTGGTTCGCTGGACGCCAAAGTTCGTAAAGAGCTTCGGCAATGGTTGAGACGTTTTCATGATGATTTGCACATTACGACACTGTTTGTTACGCATGATCAGGAAGAAGCGTTGGAAGTTGCTGATCGTGTTGTTGTCATGAATAAAGGCAAGATTGAGCAAGCTGGAACTCCGGAAGAGGTTTACCATAATCCTGCATCTGTATTTGTTCTTAATTTTTTGGGAAATGTGAATCTTTTTCACGGCCGCGTCGAAGAAACGAAGGCGACGAAAATGTATGTTCGTCCGCACGAATTGACAGTGTCGCGCAATCCGATTTCAGCCAACTCGATTAAAGCTAAGATTTCATTTATTAATCCAGCCGGATCAGTCGTCAAGATTGACGCGCAAACGAGTGATGGGCAATTGATTCAGGCGGAGATTGCGCAGGAAGAATATAAGAGTTTGAAGCTTAAACGAAATGAAGAGATTTGTTTGACGCCGAAGAATATTACTTATAGCGAATATGATATTTGAAAAGGACAAAAAGAAAGGAAGTAGAAATGAAAATCGCAAATAATATTACGGAATTAATCGGTAATACACCACTGGTTCGTTTGAATAAAATGAATGAAGGACTTCACGCGGATATTGTTTTAAAATTGGAATTTTTTAATCCTTTGAGTTCTGTCAAAGATCGCATTGGTTTGGCGATGGTCGAAGCTGGGGAAAAGGCTGGCAAAATAATTAAAGGTCAAACGACGTTGGTAGAACCCACGTCTGGAAATACTGGAATTGCGCTCGCATTTGTTTGTGCGGTTAAGGGATACAAGTTGATTTTAACGATGCCCGAAACCATGAGTTTGGAGCGTCGTGCTTTATTGCGGGCGCTGGGCGCGACATTGATTTTAACCCCGGGTTCGGAGGGCATGAAGGGTGCTATCGCTAAAGCGAAAGAATTAACCGCTTCGGATCCAAGCTATTTTCAACCGCAGCAATTTGATAATTTGGCAAATCCCGAAGTGCATCGTAAGACAACCGCTGAGGAAATTTGGCGTGATACCGATGGCAAGGTTGATATTTTGATTTCCGGAATTGGAACGGGTGGAACTTTGACAGGGGTGGCGAGTGTTATTAAGGAGCGCAAACCGTCTTTTAAGGCGATTGCGATTGAACCAAAAGGGTCTCCGGTATTATCGGGAGGTGCGCCGGGTCCGCATAAAATTCAAGGAATTGGCGCGGGTTTTGTGCCGAGTATTTTGGATACCAAACTTATTGATGAAGTTATTCAAGTTGAAAATGATCATGCTTTCGCTTATGCAAAACGTTTGATTCGTGAAGAAGGGATTCTTTGCGGTATTTCATCGGGCGCGGCGGTTTATGCTGCGATAGAAGTCGCTAAACGCCCCGAGAATAAAGGTAAATTGATTGTCGCGATTATTCCGAGTACAGGCGAACGATATTTATCAACGGATCTTTTTGCAGAATTTCGAAGCTAGGAAGTGTAGAAGTATTTCATAATAGCTTAATTTGTTTTGTTATAATGTCGCTATGCGTATGTTGAGAAATATTTTTATTGTTTTTGCATTTGTCCTCTGGATTCTACCACTGGGTGTTTTTATTAAGCCCATTGATGAGAAAAAAGTCTGCGATGGCAAGCGTGCAATTTGTATGTGTTCTCATATGGTCAAAACCAAGACAGGTGCTGCAAAGAAATTCTTAAAAGTACATGTTCCCATATCTGAAAAGGATACTTCCTCCAGCGGGAGCAGTAACTATTTGGCCGCTGAACTCAAAGATATCAATTCTTTTTCGGGATCCCAGTTTTTAAACCATATTCCCAACTTGTATTCCTTCGCAGTCTCAAAATCCGTTGAGCACGTCCCAAAAGTTTAGCCTTCCCCATATATAGTTTTTCAAAACACACATGAAGCTTAGTTTGGTATTCAACTAAGGACAAGTTTTTAATTTTCTATTGGAGAATATGATGAAAAATAAATTTTTCTTTATTTTATATTTGTTTTTGGGTTTAATGTTGGTGAATGCCACTAGCGTTTTGGCATGTGAGTCTTGTCTTTTGTCTCGAACTGGACGTGATGAGAGTCAAGTCAACGCAAAAAGTGCAGATAGTAGGTTATTATTTAAATATTGGTTTGAGCGGCAAGATTGGAAAAGTATGGATCTAAACGCCGCTCATGAATTGCATCATGATGGACACCATGTTCATGTCAAGACATCGGAGAGTATTCAGCATTTAGGCGCTGGATATATTTGGAATAAGCATTTTTTGACAACTTTGGATTTGCCTTATGTGAGACGAAAGTCTTTAGAAGTTCACAGTCATGCTAATATGGGTAAGGAATATACATCTCAGGGTTTTGGTGACGTGACGGTGTCAGGAATTTATGATTTTTGGAAAACGAAGCAGCGAGACATAGGAGTTGTTGTTGGTGTAAAAGTGCCCACAGGTTCAACTCATGAAATCAATCCGCAGGGAGCACGTTTTGAGTCAGAGATGCAGCCGGGAACAGGATCTTGGGATTATCATCTCGGTGGAGTTTATCAACAAAGCTTTACGCACCTTGATTTAACGGCGAACATGCTGTACGTTTTTAAAAATGAAGGAGCACAGAATTATCAATTCGGGAACGTTTTTTCGACGACAGTATTCATTGATTATATTCCTCCACAAAACACTGTGTTAAAGAATGTCCGACCAGGAATCATGATGAATTGGAAAGATGAAGCTCGCCATGAGGATCGCGGAGAGAAAGAAAGTGATTCTGGTGGTTCGACGGTTTTCTTAGGACCAGAATTGTCGCTGAGCACAAATGATTATTTTAAAGTGTTTGTCAATTTTCAATGGCCGGTTTATCAAGATCTTGGTGGCGTTCATCAGGAAGTTGATAAAATTTGGAATTTGGGAACACAGGTTAGATGGTAAAGATAATTCACAATTTTTATTTTTTTTGAGGCAGAATAAAAGAAGCATTTAACTATTTGGAGTTAATTTTATGACCGATTTGCTTTTTGCCCGTTCGCAAATGGCCATTTCGCTTGGCTTTCATATTGTTTTTGCATGCATTGGTATGACGATGCCGTTTTTTATGGCTATTGCCCATTGGAAATGGCTTAAGACGGGCGATGAGGTTTATTTGCGATTAACGAAAGCGTGGTCTAAGGGTGTCGCGATTTTGTTTGCGACCGGTGCGGTGTCTGGCACTTTGCTTTCGTTTGAGCTTGGCTTGTTGTGGCCAAAGTTTATGGAACATGCTGGGCCGATTTTCGGAATGCCGTTCTCTCTCGAGGGGACGGCATTCTTTTTAGAAGCGATCGCGCTAGGTGTTTATCTTTATGGATGGAAAAAAATTCCCCAATATATACATTGGGCATTTGGTGTTCTTGTTGGTGTTTCCGGTATTCTTTCGGGAATTTTTGTTGTGGCCGCGAACGCGTGGATGAATAGTCCCGCAGGTTTCGATTGGGTCAATGGACAGGCAATAAATATTGATCCTGTGAAAGCCATGTTTAATGACGCGTGGTTTACGCAGGCACTGCATATGACTATCGCCGCTTTTGCCGCGACTGCTTTTGCTGTCGCCGGTGTTCATGCGTATTATTTGAAAAAAGATCCTAGTAGCAGCATACACAAAAAAGCTTTGAATATTGTGATATGGTTTGCGGTTATTGCTGCGTTGCTTCAGCCAGTCAGTGGAGATTTAAGCGCAAAAGATATTGCGAAAAGACAGCCGGCAAAACTAGCCGCCGCTGAAGCGTTGTTTGAAACACAATCGCGTGCTCCATTGTTGATTGGCGGAATACCGAACATTAAGGAGAAGAGGGTCGATTATGCGATTGCAATTCCTGGCTTGTTGAGTTTTCTTGCGCACGGCGATTTTAATAAGGAAGTCGTTGGTTTAGACAGAATTCCTATCGATGAACAACCTCCAATAGCTGTTGTACATTATGCTTTTCAAATTATGGTGGGGATCGGCATTTTTTTGCTTGGTATCGCGCTGTATTTTCTTTTTCGAAAATTTATTATTAAAAAAGAACCTTTTACACCACGCTTATTAAAACTTTTGGTTTTCGCGGCTCCAATGGGATTTATTGCTGTGGAAGCTGGATGGACGGTGACTGAGGTTGGTCGACAGCCGTGGATTTTATATGGGATTCTGCGAACAAAAGATTCATTGACTCCTATGCCGGGGTTGGTTTTTCCGTTTATGCTCACCACGGGAGTTTATATTTTCTTGGCGATTATTGTTACATGGCTCATGGTTCGTCAGTTTAAATCCATTACGCGAAAGGTTTAAAGATGGAATGGGTTGTGCTTTTCTTTTTGGCAACATCCGTTTTCCTCTATTGTTTATTGGGCGGCGCGGATTTTGGCGTCGGTGTCCACGAATGGCTTGTGCCAGCGAATAAAAAGCGGCGGCATGAAGAAGTTGTTGCTTACGCTATGGGGCCCGTCTGGGAAGCTAATCACATGTGGCTTATTATTGTGGTTGTGATTCTTTTTATCGCTTTTCCGCGGGTTTATTCGCAGGTTTCAATTTATTTACACATTCCTCTTACATTGATGTTAATTGGGATTATTATTCGCGGCTGTGCTTTTTCTTTTCGACATTACGATTCGGTGGAAGATGGATCGCGAAAATATTATTCGTGGGCGTTTTCTTTTTCCAGCCTTTTGACACCCATTGCTTTTGGCGTGATTATTGCAGCATTAATGCTGGGGAAAATACCACCGCAACCAACGGATTATTATTCGACTTATGTGCAGCCATGGTGCAACATTTTTTCTTTAGTGACAGGATTTTTTGTTTTAAGCATTTTTACATTTATTGCTGGTGTTTTTATGGTTGGGGAAGAAACGATTGGTGACTTACGTGAAAATTATGTTCGTCGTACTAAGTTTTTGCATATTGTTATGATTATTATGGGGGCATTGGTTTTCTTTGCCGCGAGATTTGAAGGTTTTGATCTTGGCGCGCGATTTTTTAGTCATCCTTTTGCCTTGACTGCGATGGCGTTAGCTACTGTTTCCCATTTCTTATTGTGGCCGCTTTTTAGGGTCAGCCGACGGTGGCGTTTACGTCTTTTAGCCGGATTTCAGCTGTTTATGGTGGTTGCGGCTTGGCTGGCGGTTATTTTTCCTGATGTAATTTTTTATAACAATGGAACAACGCTAACGCTTTTTGAACACATGGCTCCAGAAAAAACATTGATTGCTTTAGGCGTCGCCCTTATTGTGGGTGCCACATTGTTTCTCCCTTTGCTAGGCTATCTCTTTTTTATGTTTAAGAAGGCTTCAGGCAACTTGAATAACTAAGTTATTTAGCAACTTATAATTTCTTTTTGTCGAACAATCCCAAAGGTATTAAAAAATATTCATAATGTTGGTTTTCTCTTGGAGATAACTCTTGACAATTCAAATCGATTTGATAAATTATTGATATCATATACGTCTTATAAAGCCTTATATCAATTGTTGAGGTCAAAGATTGTTGCTTAGAGCCCATACAAAAATCGTGTGGGTTTTTGTTTATTAAAAGTTAAAAATTCTTAACAATTATATGTAATAAGAAATTGTTGAGTATTTGTAGTTTTTAGAAGGTAACTGTTCAATTTTGCGAAATATTGGAGCTGTCCTAATTTTCAAGGGAGACTTGCATACTATAAGGCTGAGGTAAATATGAAAAAAGTACCATTAAATGAGTTGAAAGTTGGACAAACTGGAGTTGTTGAAGAGGTGCGCGATCAGGGGTTTTTGTCTCAGCGCCTTTTGGAAATGGGCATTATTCGCGGGACACCGATTGAAGTGATCCGTTTTGCCCCGATGGGTGACCCCATTGATATTAAGATTCGAGGTTATCATTTGTCTTTGCGTGGAGAAGAGGCCAACGGTATTATTGTTTCTATTTCGGATGATGTAAATTAATTTGAGGAGTGCTTGGTAATGCCAGAAGCTTTAGTCAATCCGCCGACAGAACAAAAAGCGATTATCGTTGCTTTGGCTGGGAATCCTAATTCGGGAAAGACAACAGTTTTTAATGCTTTAACGAAACTGCGTCAAAAAGTTGGCAATTATTCCGGTGTAACGGTTGAAAAGAAATTAGGTCGTATTATTTATGCCGATAATCGCGAGATCGATGTTCTTGATCTTCCCGGAACGTATAGTCTTGATGTTCGTTCTCCTGATGAGAAAGTCGCGCGTGATGTTCTTTTGGGTCAAATGAGAAATACCCCTCGACCGGATATCGTTATCTGTGTTGTTGATGCTACCAACTTGGAACGCAATCTTTATTTATTTAGTCAAATTCAAGATCTTGGCTTGCCGGTTATTATTTATCTGAACATGATGGATGAAGTTGAAAAGCAAGGAAAGAAAATCGATGTGATTAAGCTTTCACAATCTTTGCATGCGCCTGTTATTGAGGGCGTTGCTATTCACGGCAAAGGTATCGAAGAATTAAAGAATATGATTAGTCTTGCAATTGCACCTGCAGATCGTCGACTATGGCGCATGCCTGAGCAGGTCGAGTCGCGTATTGAACAATTAATGATTTTGCTTTGGCGCGAAGAAGGCATGGCCAAGTCTGATACTTTTTCTGAAGCTATAATTTTATTATCCAAAGAAGAACGTGTGCTTAAAGAAATGTTGAAGGGGCGGCCAAAAGTCATTGATTGTGTGCGCGGCATTCAAACCGATTTGACGGAATGGGGTATCAATTGGCGGTCGGTCGCAATAGAGTCGCGGTATGACTGGCTTTCTAAGGTTTTAAAAGGCGTTGTTTTAGAAAAATCAGGAAAAAAAGAAATAACGGTTACCGATCGTATTGATGCGATTGTCACGCACAAAATTTGGGGTTGGTTGATTTTCTTTGGATTAATGGCATTGATGTTTTATTCGATTTTTACATTCGCGACTATTCCGATGGACTGGATTGATTCATTCTTTTCTCTTTTATCTGGTTGGGTTAAACAATGGATGCCACCGGGAGATGTTCGAGATTTAGTTACGGGGGGAGTCATTGCGGGTGTAGGTGCTGTGGTGATTTTCTTGCCGCAAATATTAATTCTTTTTTTCTTTATTGGTCTTTTGCAAGATACGGGTTATATGGCTCGTGCCGCGTTTATTATGGATCGACTAATGAGCAAGGCTGGCTTGCATGGAAAATCTTTTATTCCTATGCTCAGCTCTTTTGCGTGTGCAATTCCCGGGGTTATGGCTGCACGCGCGATTGAAAGTCCCAAAGACCGTTTGACTACGATTTTGGTTGCACCACTAATGAGCTGTTCTGCGCGTTTGCCGGTGTATACGATTATCATTGCCGTTTTAATTCCCGGCGCGATCGCATGGCAAAAGGCTGGCATTATGTTGGGTCTTTATTTGGCCGGTATCATTGGTGCTTTTGCAATGGCTTGGGTTTTTAAGAAAACATTGTTACGCAGCGAGACGCCTGTTTTTATTATGGAATTGCCGCCGTATCGATGGCCGCCTTTTAAAGATGTCATGTTGCATATGTGGGAACGGGCTTTGATCTTTTTAAGAAGAGCAGGAACAGTGATTTTTGCTCTGTCGATTATTCTTTGGGGATTGATGACGTATCCCAAGCATGATCATTTGGATCCCGGGGAAGCCTTAAAGCATAGTTTTGCCGGTCAGGCGGGATTGCTTATTGAACCTGTTATTAAACCTTTAGGGTTTGATTGGCGCGTGGGCATTGGTTTGATTGGTTCTTTTGCTGCGAGAGAAGTTTTTGTTAGTACGATGAACATTGTCTTTAATATTGAAAATGAAGGTGAAGGGGACCATTTGCGCGAAGCGTTTCAAAACGCAACTTGGCCAGATGGCCGTGCTCTTTTTACACCGCTTTCGTGCATCAGTTTGATGATTTTCTTTGTGTTTGCGATGCAATGTATTAGCACCGTGGCCGTTGTGCGGCGAGAAACCAATAGTTGGAAATGGCCATTATTTCAAATTTTTTATATGACGGGCTTAGCGTATGTCATTTCCTTGCTTGTGTATCAGGGTGGTCTGCTGCTTGGTTTTCACTAGGAGGTAATAATATGGAAAATTTGCAATCGATTATCGCTGTTATAATTGTTTTGGTTACTGCCGGGATTGTGCTTTACCGTGCTTTTGGAAAGAAGAAATCTGGGTGTGGTTCTGGCTGTGGCTGTGCTGGTGAAACAAAGAAATTCCCTTCCGCAAAAAAGAAGTAACTTGTAGTCCTTTCAGTAGTTAAAAAATTCCTAAAATAAATGAAACTTTTTAAAGTTTTACTGTGTCTAACCTAGTGAAGTGGGGAGAAACGAGTTTTAATTTTAGGAGGTTAGTCATGATAAGTCAGAAAAATGTTGTTCAGGTTTTTGTTGGTGGGTTTTTAGTGTTGTTGGTTTTAGTTCCAACTCAAGCTTATGCGGATAGGGGTCGCGATCGGAATGTTAGTAAACACCACAATTCGAATAAGCATCGTCATTTTAATCATTATCGGCATCACACGTATCCACGGTATGGTGAAACACGAATATCTCTGCCGGGAGCATTTCTTTCAATTTCAATTGGTGGCGGCAAATATTATTATTGCGATGGAGTATACTATCGTCGGCATGCGCGACGATACGTTGTTGTAGCTCCGCCGCGCGGTGCGGTGATTCAACACATTCCGGCGTATTATCAACCAGTCATTATCAATGGTGCGACGTATTACACGCAAGATGGGATTTATTATCAATCGACACCGCAAGGATATGTTGTTGCGCAGCCGCCACAGATTGCTCCAATGCTTGCGAGTAGAACAGTAAATTCAGTCGAAAATAATGACGGTTCATTTCTAATCAATATTCCTAATCTTAAGGGGAGTGGTTATACGGGAGTGACTTTAAAAAGATCTGGAGATGGTTATGTGGGACCGCAGGGAGAATTTTACTCTGAATTTCCCAAGGTCGCGCAATTGCAGTCGATGTATGTACATTAAGTTTTGCTGAGCTTCACAATGTTTATATATTGGGGTACTATGTTTAAAATGATTATTTCAAAATCATTCTTCTTATTTATCAGTAACAATATAGAAAGTATTAATGCGCGAGATTACCAACGATATTATTTTGTTAGCTTCGCAAGGCGATTTGCAGTCTTTCGAAATTATTTACAAAGCGATGTCAGGTTTTGTGTATAACGTTGCTTTACGAATAATGAATAATAGAGAAGATGCGGAGGAAGTTACGCAGGAAGTTTTCCTAACAACTTATCGTAAGCTTCAGGGTTTTCGGCTTGAGTCATCACTGAAAACATGGGTTTATCGTATAACGGTTAATTGTGCGATTAATTTTGGACGAAAAAAAACAGTGATAAATAATAAAATAAAAACATATGATGAATCTGCTGCAGAAGCGATGGTCGAGGGAGACGTTCAGAAGGAAATTGAGAAAGAACACACAAATAAAGTTGTTAATAATATTTTAAGTGTTTTGAATTTAGAGCAGCGCGTGTGTGTGGTTCTCAGAAATATTGAAGGATTAAGTTATGAGGAAATTGCAGAAGCATTGAACATCAATATTAATACTGTGCGCTCGCGACTCAAGAGAGCGCGAGAAAAGATTTTATCGTTAAGGAAGCAGGTGGATTATGAATACTTGTAAAAATATAAAAGATTTAATTCTGACGGACTATATGGATTCTGAAGTAGATCTGTCAACGAGAGAGCAGATTAGCAGCCATTTGTTGAATTGTTCACATTGTCGACGCTTTGCGGCAGAAGCAGAAAAGAATTTGGCTGTTCCGTTTAAGGGGAAGATTCGCGAAGATGTTCCTGAACACGTTTGGTCGTCGATTCGTCAAAGCATTGAGAATGCAGCCATGGCGAACACCCAATCAAAAAGTTTTATCAATAATTTCATCCAGATTTTTTCGTTTCCTAAATTAGCGCCAGCTTTGGGAGGTTTTGTCGTTCTTTTATTAATGGGGACGTTTATTCTTAATTCTCATCAGATTAAGCAAGTGAAAGAAAAAGAACAGGGAGAATATTTAGCTTCGCTTTGGAAAACAGTAGATTTTGAGAATAGTGATTTAAGAACACCAATAGAAGAATATTTTTTATAAAACAGGGGGGTTGAGATGTTACTTAAGCGGTTAATTGTTTTGTCAGTTTTAATGATGAGCCTTTCGGTAATATCTGTGGCGGATGCCAATGATGATTTGTCTTTTCAGTCTCGACGAGAAAGAAGAGAAAAGAATATTCAGGAGGTTTATAATCAGCTTAGTTTGACAGATGCGCAAAAGCAGCAACTCGAACAGAATAAAATTAATAATCAGGGCAAGAAGAAAGACTTGTATGAAAAAATACGTTCTTACAAAGAGATGCTTAATCAGGAACTCATGAAGATTGATTTGGATATGACAAAAATCAATAATATTCAAGGTAGTATTAAAGCTTTACAAATGCAAATATTGGATGATCGCTTGAATTCTATTTTAGAAGTTCGCAAGATTTTAACACCTGAGCAATTTACAAAATTTATTGGTTTTATGAAGGAAGCACGACAAGAACGTTTTAAAAATGATGAAAAGCAATAAAAAAGGGTAAGTCAGATGTTCTTAATTCTGAGAAATTTTGTGTTAAGTTTTGCATTGGTTGTTGGATATTTTTCGGATGAGAGTGCGCTTGAACAATTGAGCTGGCAGGATTGTTTACGTGAAGCCGCAAAGAATCATCCGGATTTAATCGTCGCGTAAGAAAATGTTCTGCTTTTTCTGTGACCGTCGTTATTATTTTTGGATTATGGCCAGCTTAGAAAGCAGCACGATTAAATCCGTTCGAAGCTTTAAGGTATGAATAGAAGCAGGAATTTTTAGACGATTTGTTTATAGAATCTTTCTTTAGCATCTTCAATTGCTTTGATCGCGGCCGGCAAATTATCCCAACCTTCAATGCCGGTTTTCTTTTCTTCCAAATCTTTATAGATTTTGAAAAAGTGTTCAATTTCTTTGAGCAAATGAGGCGGAATGTCATTGAGGTCTTTGATGTGATTCCAGAGAGGGTCGCGCACTGGCACACAAAGAATTTTTTCATCCGGTCCTTTTTCGTCCCACATTTTGAACAGTCCAACAGGTTTGGCCTCAATCATACAACCCGGAAATGTTGGTTCCCAAACTAAAACCAATGCGTCCAAAGGATCACCGTCGAGAGCGAGGGTGTCAGGAATAAAACCATAATCGCTGGGATAGTGGACAGCGGAAAAAAGCATGCGGTCAAATTTCAAGACTTTGCGTTTGATATCATATTCATATTTATTGCGGCTACCTTTAGGAATTTCGATCATAACCGAAACCGTTTGTACGGGTTTAGAGGATTTTACGCGACGAAATTTTTGTAACTTTGTTTTTTTGATTATTTTTGCGGACATGATATTTTCCTTAAACGTATTAAATTTGAAAGGTAATCTATAATAGCTTTTTGATTCTATTTTATCTTTTGGCTTTTGTCGAGAAGATTGATTATAATCATGGGACTTAAGAGGATAATTGTTTTAGGAGAAATATTATATGGAAAAATGGCTATATTTGATCGCGGGTGGGATTGTTGGGACGGTTTCTCGGTATGCTTTGGCGGGTGTGGTTTCGCAAAAAGTAGGTACAGCTTTCCCTTGGGGGACATTGGCGGTCAATTTGGTTGGGTGTTTTGTGATTGGGTTTCTCGACGTGATTTTTGAGAGAAAATTCTTGATTATACATAACTACCGCATTCTTTTAATGACTGGTTTTTGTGGAGCATTTACAACTCTTTCTGGCATAATGTTAGAGATTTCGGATCTTGCTAAGAAAAACGAATATGGTTATGTGTGTGGTTATGTTGTGCTTACGATTTGTGTTGGGTTTATTCTTTTTAAAGTTGGCGCGGCTTTCGCAGAACTTCTTTAAGTTTTTGTTTTGTGTTTTTAATAAAGAGTGTTAAAACTGCACAAGTGCGATAGATGTTTTAGTTAATTAAAATAGGGAGAATTTCCATGACATTATGGCAGCTTTTTCAGGCGGGTGGATTTACGATGTATCTTTTAATGGCGTGTTCAGCGCTTTCGCTCGGGATTATTGTCGAAAGAATTATTTATTTTCGTTTGCGCGCGAGCATTGATCGACGGGAATTTATGGAACAAATCAGTAAAGAATTAGGAAAAGGTAACATAAAAAACGCTTTAGAAATGTGTAAAAAGGCCAAAGCTTCTTTTGCTAATGTCGCAGCAGCAGGATTGCATTTGCACGGGCATAATGAAGTTGTTATTTCTAATGCGATGCAACGTGAAGTCACGATCGAAACCATGAAATTGGAACGATATACAGGTGTTGTTGGAACAATTGGGAGTACTGCAGTTTATGTTGGTCTTTTTGGTACGGTTTTAGGTATCATGCGGGCTTTTCAGGATATTGCCGCGAGTGGATTTGGCGGCATTAATGTTGTTATTAATGGTATTGCCGAGGCATTGGTTTGCACAGCCGCGGGGTTAGCAGTTGCTGTTCCTGCGGTTATTGCGTTTAATTATTTTTCTCGCACCATTGATAATTTTATTACCGATATGGAGCTTTGTGCTTCTGAAACTATGGATCTCTTGAATGCTACCAAGAACGATTAGAAAATCTCGCAAGCAGCGGCTTGTGTCCGAGATCAATATTACGCCTTTTACCGACGTGATTCTTGTTCTTCTCATCATTTTTATGGTAACAACTCCGTTGATTTCTCAGTCGACGCTTAAGGTTAAGTTGCCAGAAGCCAAAAGTAGTCAGCCGATGGAGACAGGCAATCAAAAGAAGGCCTATGTTACGATTAATAATGAAGGGCTGCTTTATCTCGATAGCAAAATTGTCACGCGTAAGGAATTAAAGGAAAAACTTGGTGCTTTGCGTGCCGCACATCCGGAGATTGGGGTGATTCTTCGCGCTGACAAATCCTCGCGATTTAAAGATGTTGTGGAGGTTTTAGACTCGTTGAATGAACTTAATATTGCCAAGTTGGATATTGAAACATTGACCCAAACACTACGGTGACGGTGTGGGTTTTTTGTGTTTGTAATATTCCCAAACACCGGGCAAGAGGGAAACAAAAATAATTCCAAAAATAACGAGGGTGAAGTTCTTTTTAACAAACGCGATATTGCCAAAGAAGTATCCCGCCAAAACAAATAGAAATATCCACAAAAACGCGCCAATCACATTATAAAGAAGAAATCGTTTGTAACTCATTTTCCCGACTCCGGCGAGAAAAGGTGCAAATGTGCGGATGATGGGAAAAAAGCGGGCAAGGATAATAGCTTTGCCGCCGTATTTTTCAAAAAAGCTTTGAGTTCGTGCTAAATATTCTGGTTTAAGAAAGCGGCGGTACTTTTCACTAAAGATTTTAGGGCCTAAAATATGTCCTATCCAGTAATTGACAGTGTCGCCGAGAATAGCCGCTATGCATAAAAGTCCTAGTACTGTACCAAGGTCTAGTGCTTTTGTGGCGGTGATTGCTCCAGTCACGAAAAGGAGCGAATCTCCGGGGAGAAACGGTGTGATGACTAAACCTGTTTCACAAAAAATAATGAGGAAGAGAATAAGATATGACCAGACGCCATAGTCTTGAACTACAAGAAAAAGATGTTTGTCGAGATGGATAAAAAAATCGAGAACGTGTTTTAGGATTTCCATGGCAAGTATGATAGCATCGACCTCGAATTTTGGTAAGTTAAAATATAAAAAAGAGCCAAGTCCGTTTCTTGACATTTGGTATAATTTCGATAGAATTAACGCAATATTGGTTTGAGAATTTTTGTGGTGTATCTCATATATTTAGTTTAAAAAAACAAGTAAATTTAACCGTTGCGGAGCAAGACATTGTTCTGCTAAAGAAAGTTGAGATTCAGATGAACATGTTGAAAGTTTGTGTTGGTGTTGTCGCGTCCGTTATTCTTGTGTCTGGTTGTCAGAAAAAAGAAAATGTTGCTTCGCTTCCGCCTGAGCAGATTTTGACTGGTAATGCGATTTTAGCGCCGCAGTCTGTGACGCTTGAAGCTCACGGTGTAGCTATGCAGGTGAGTCCTTATAATGCTTCGATGACTGCCCCGATGGATTCTAGCTCACTTGAATTGACAAGTGCGCCAGTTACAGATAAGCCAACTAACAAAGATATACAGCAGGCCCTTAAGAACGCTGGGACATACAATGGTCCAATCGATGGAAGTATTGGTCCTAAAACCAAGAAAGCGATTCGTGATTTTCAGGTTCAAACAGGTTTGAACGCTGATGGAAAAGTTGGACCAAGAACTTGGAAAAAGCTTTCGTCACATTTAAACGCTGTCTCGGTTGAATCCGCTGAGCCGATGACAATTTCGAATTAAAAGGTGCTATATGGCCACGACAAAAAAAGTAAAAAAGCCAATTAAGAAAACCACAAAGAAAGTCGTGACATCATCGTGCGGATCTTCGTCCTGTGGTTGTCATTGATTTCTGAAAAATTCGCTGCCTTTCTTCGGCTAAAATCAGTGTTTTGTGTCTCGCCAAAATTTTAAGTCCCTACCTGTTGATTTCTGGCGGTTTTCCCACTGGAACTTTCTTTTTACCTTTTAAGCTCAAGAGGGTATACTGTGGACATGATTATTCCAGCCCATCAAAGTGAAAAAATAAAGAATGTTTTGCGGGTTTATGATCAACTCGACGTTGAAATTACTGAATTTCAAGCGTCTAGTTTTCTGAAATGTGAAAATGGATGCGGTCGATGTTGCGATAATCCCAAGATTACGGCAACAATTTTAGAAGTTCTTCCTTTAGCTCAAGAATTGTGTAGAAATAGTACTGTTGAGCAAGCTTTGTCGAAGGTGACAAAAACCAAAGACAATGACGTTTGTGTTTTTTATCAACCAGATGTTTTTATTGCCGGTTATGGACGATGTTCCGTGTATCCATGGCGACCATTGCTTTGCCGACTTTTTGGATATTCGACTAAAAGAAATAAATCCGGCACGTCAGAAATTATGACATGTTCGACGATAAAGCGACGCAACGTTAAGGAATATGAGTTGGCAAAGGTCTTAGTGCAAGAAGAAAGAATTGTGGCACCATGCGCGCAAGATTATGCCATGCAGGTTTCACATATTGATTCGTACCTTGGTATTGAACAATTCCCTATTAATCAGGCAGTTCGGAATGCTTTAGAAAAAATGAGTTTGTATGAAAAAACGGTATAAATTTTCTATAGGTTTTGTAATCGCGCTTCTTCTGGCTTTTTGCGTGGTACTCTTTTTTACATCAACTCGACAAGGAATTCGTTTAGTAACAAAGAAGTTTCTTTCTGATTTTGTCGCGGCCGATGATATTCAAGTTGGATCGATGACTGGTCAGCTTTCGGATGAATTGATATTCAGCAATATTGAGCTTAAGAATCTCAAGTGGTTTCCAACGGATACGGTCATTCGAATTCAGCGTTTGATAATCAGCCTTAAGTCGTTTAACCCACAAGATATACAAGTCCATTTTGAAAATATTCGTGTTTTTATGCCATATAGTGATCCGATTGTTTTGTCGGGGCATTTTAAACAGGGTCAATTGACGTGTAATGCTTATTCAAGCAATGTTTCTATCGATGAGTTTTTGACTCTTTTGCCGCAAAAAATTGCCAGCAATCCCAAAGGTGTTCTTAAAGACGTTGATTTGTATTTGGAGGGGCCGCCAAACGCGATCAATATCAAGGGGACGTTCTTAATTGATTCTTTAGAAATGCCCAAATTTACGCTGAGTGACGCCCCGGGAGATCTTTCGTTATTGTTTAAACGTATAGCGAGTGGTTTTGCTCCTTATGGGGAGTTGCGGGTGACAGAGGGCAAGGTCACGACAAAAAACGCATTGTTGAAATTGGAAAAAAGTCATTTGTATTTTTCGGGCACTTTTGCTGAACCGAGATTTGATATTAAGGGAGGCGCGTCAATTGGCAAGGTGGACATTGATCTTGCGCTTTTAGGGACGCCTAAGGCTCCGCAATGGCGTTTTAGTTCTGACCCGCCAAAGGCTGAGGGAGTTTTGATGTTGATGTTTTTGACGGGAAAAAACTTAGAAGGAGTTCAGACTTCTGTTGAAGAAAATCGGCTCACGCCAGATTTAGCTAAGGATCTTATTGATTATTTTCTTTTAGGCGGAGAAGGTGGACGGCTTGCCCAGAAACTTGGAATTAAAGAGGTTTCGATTATTTACGATAAAGAAAAAGAAGTCGCTGGTATTGGTGTGAAAAAAGAAGTGACAAATTTTTTTGATGTTGGTTATCAGTTTGAGCAGCAGGGCCTTAATAAAGCTGAAACTGCCGATCATAAACATACTCTTGGTGCCGAATTAAAATTGAATCGTCATTTTTCCGTGGAAGTCGATAGAGAACTTTATCAATCACATAATCAAGAACGGTTTAATGAGCCCATCAAGACGGATGATAAAGTCTTGTTTAAATACAAAACGCGGTTTTAACTTCAAATTGTTTCAAGGAATAGAAAAACGGTTTTAACGAGTGGCTAAAGTTGTTAGAAAAATTTCGAATGAAACTGCTCGTATTGATCCCAAAAAAGCTGTCGTCTTTGGTTCGGATGCGCGGACGCTTAGACAAATTTGTGATCAGTTGGGGAAGAAACATCTGCGTGTTTGGTCGCTTAGTGATGAGAAACAATTGTTGGCCAAACTCAATGAGGCAGATCCAGATTTAATATTTGTAGAAATCAACGCGACAACATATAAGCCAATCGATAAGATTGTTGGTGATATTTTTATTTGGATGCGTGCGCGTGCGCGAGCGATCAATAAAATTCTCGAAAGCCCTAGTCAATATCTTTGGCAGCGGTCGAAAGTTATTCTTTTTAAAAGCGACAGTGAGATAACTGCGACTGGATCATTGTCGGCGGATGTCGCTGATATCGATGATGTTGTTCGACAATGTTCATTTTATGGCGACGTGAAGTATATTGGGCTTTATGCGCCAATGTCATTCATATCAAAGATTAGACCATTAATTGATTCAATTTAAGGACGAAGTTTATGGACGCAGATAAAGAAATATCAAAGGAGCCATTGCGAGCGCTTATTTTTGGTTCTCAGGCGGATCAAGTGCGACAAATGTCAGATCAGCTGACGAGGAAAAAAATTGTGGTTCGTGCCGTTCTTGATGAAAAACTGCTTTTGTCGCGACTGTCTGAATTTAATCCGGATTTGATATTCATTGAAATTAACGGTGTCACGCGCAGCCCTGTTGAGCAAATTGTTAAAATTGTTTTCTTGTGGACAACGAATTACGCTCGCAAAGTCAACAAGGCTCTTAATAGTCCTTCGGCGCGTCTGTGGACCAACGCGAGAGTTATTATGTACAAAAGTGATGTGGAAGGCGACATCGCTAATCCGGCGGGAGTCACAATTACGGATCTTGATGAGGTTTTATTCAAATGTAAGGAAATAGGCGATATTAAGTATATTGGACTTTACTCTTCATGGTCTTTTTATTCTAAAATTGAACCTTTATTGGTGGCTGATAATGCTCATTAAGAAATATTTCATTATGATATTTGTTTGTGTGGTTTCATTCCTGAGTTTGTCGGGGTGCGATTTTATTTATAGTATTTTACAAAAAGAGGGAGCGGAAGAAAAGCAGATATTGGGGCCAATTGTCCCGATGGAGGCCAATGAGCAAGTTCGAAGAGTTCAGATTCTTTTAAAACTCTATGGTTATAGTGTTGGGAGTCCCGACGGGACTCTTGGACCCAACACGCGCATTGCAGTTGGTAATTTTCAAGAGGATAATAACTTAAAAGTCACGCGTTTTGTTGATAATGAGACGTGGGGGCGTTTAATCTTTTTTGAAGATATCGGGTTGATCAAGGATAACGAGATTCATATTCTTGCAGTACAAAAAGCGTTGAAAGCGGCAGGGTTTGATCCGGGCAAAATTGATGGGCGTGCTGGAAAAAATACGTGGGAAGCACTTAAAGCTTTTCAGAAAGCTAAAGGACTTAAGCCCGACGGGCGTGTAGGCTTGAAAACCATGAGGGAATTAGCACAGTATCTTGTTTAATCTTTTCTTTTGACATTGGTTTGGCGCACATGTATGCTTTTTAAAACTTAGATAAAGATTTTTTAATAAATTTCTTATGAAAATCCACGAATATCAAGCGATACAACTTTTTAAGAATGTTGGCATACCAACGCCCGGCGGTGAGACCGTATCAACATTAGATGATGGTTTGGCGGTCGCGAAACGACTTGGGTTTCCTGTTGTTTTAAAATCGCAGGTTCTTGTCGGTGGACGCGGCAAGGCTGGCGGTATCAAGGTTGTTAATAATGATGTGGAGTTCAAAGAGCATTTTATTCGCATCAGAGCGTTAAAGATTAAAGGATATTCTGTTGAGAAGATTTTTATTGTTCCAGCTGTTGATATCAAAAAGGAATTTTACGCTGCTGTCGCTATTGATAATATTAAATCTGACGTTGTTCTGATTGTTAGCGCTGAAGGTGGTGTTGATATTGAGGAAACCGCCAAAAAGAATCCACAGGCTATTAAGAAGTTCTATTTAAACGGCCAGAAAACAATTGATACGGCTCGTTGGCCAGAATTTGTTAAAAGTATTTTTTCTGACGAAGCAGATCAGAAAATCGCCACGGGTGTTTTACAAAAGCTGCTTGCCGTTTTCTTCACGAATGATTGTTCAATCGCGGAAATTAATCCACTTGTTAAAGATGCAAAGGGTCAGTGGTTTGCGGCGGACGCAAAAGTCAATTTTGATGATAATGCTATTTTTCGACATGTTGAGCTTGAATCCTTGCGTGATCTTTCGTATGAAGACGCGGATGAAATTGAAGCTAAGAATTTGAATTTGAGTTTTGTAAAGATGGATGGGACAGTAGGCTGTATTGTTAATGGCGCGGGGCTGGCCATGGCGACGCTGGACACGATTAAGCTTCTTGGCGGCGAACCAGCTAATTTTCTCGACGTTGGAGGGAGCTCAAATTCAGCCAAGGTTTTAAACGCATTAAAGATTATTCTGCGTAATAAAAACGTAAAATCAATTTTAGTCAATATTTTTGGTGGAATTACGCGTTGTGACGATATTGCTAACGGTATTATTGAAGCGCGCAAACAGCTTAATATTCAAGTTCCCATGTCTGTGCGTTTGATTGGGACGAATGAAAAAGAAGCCGCAGAAATTTTAAAGCGTGAAAACATTATTTCGCATCCGACAATGCGTTCCGCGGTTGAAGAAGCCGTAAAATTAGCAAAAAGATAATTATGAGTATTTTAATCGATAAAAACACGAAGTTGCTTGTTCAGGGCATTACTGGCCGTGATGGTTCATTTCACGCGCAAAAAATGCTTGAGTACGGCACGAGTGTCGTCGCGGGAGTTACGCCCGGTAAAGGCGGACAAGATGTCGCTGGTATTCCAGTTTTTAATTCTGTGGCAGAAGCGAAAGCCAAAACCAACGCTAATACTGCGGTTATTTATGTTCCGGCAAAGTTTGCCAAAGACGCGATTTTAGAAGATATCAAAGCAGGTATTGATTTGGTGATTTGTATTACGGAAGGTCTTCCAGTTTTGGATATGGTTGAAGTTATGCGTGAGTTGCGCAATACCAAAACGCGCTTGATTGGCCCCAATTGCCCGGGATTGATTTCTCCAGAAAAATCTAAGGTTGGTATCATGCCGGGTCATATTCATAAAGCCGGACCGATTGGTGTTATTTCTCGTAGTGGGACATTGACATATGAAGTGGTTGATAATTTGACGCGTGCTGGCATTGGGCAATCAACATGTATCGGTTTGGGTGGTGATCCAATTATTGGAACTCGTTTTACAGATATTTTACAACTTTTTGAAGATGATCCGGACACCAAAGGTATTGTTCTCGTTGGTGAAATTGGTGGTGAAGATGAGCAGTTGGCTGCGAAATATATTAAGCAACATATTAAAAAGCCGATTGTCGGTTTTATTGCAGGCAAAACCGCTCCGGAAGGTAAGCGCATGGGACATGCTGGCGCGATTATTTCCGGTGGGGACACGACTGCTAAGTCAAAAATTGAAGCTTTAGTTGGTGCTGGGGTCACAGTCGTTGACTTCACAGACGAAATTCCATCGATTTTCAAAAAACTCCTCTAAAATTTTGCTTTTCCCCGTCTTATCTGTAAAATAACAATTACTATGAAGAAAATTAAGAATATCTTTATTTCCTCGATTTATCAAAATGCGGGAAAGACTACGGTTTCTTTAGGACTTTATAAGATTTTTCAAGAACGTGGTCTTAAACCCGCGTTTCTTAAACCAGTGGGTCAGCAAACTGTTAGTGTCGGGCAAGCCGATGTGGATAAAGACAGTTATTTGATGGGTGAAGTTTACCGCTGTCGCAAGCAGCTTAAAGATATGAGCCCAGTTACAATCGGCCCGGGTTATACAGAACAATATATTTTCAATCCGCAGAATGAATTGTTGCGTGATAGGATTTTATCGTCTTTTAATCGACTTACGAAAAGAAAAAATTCCATCATTATTGAAGGCACGGGCCACGCCGGTGTTGGATCGGTCATAGATCTTTCGAATGCTGACGTTGCGCAGATGTTAGGTTCAAAGGTTTTAATTGTTAGTGAAGGTGGAATCGGTCGTAGTATTGATGAGATTATGCTGAATAAAGCACTTTTTGATACACGACAGGTTGAAGTCGTTGGTGTTATTCTTAATAAAGTTCTTCCTAATAAAATGGAAAGGATTAAGAAAGTTGTTGCTGCCGGCTTAAAGCGTAAAGGTCTGCGGCTTTTAGGCGCGATTCCTTTTGATCCACTGTTGCGCGACCCTACCATTGGACAAATTATGCATTTTTTGAAACTTGAAACTCTTTGCGGCAAGGAATATCTTTCTCGACGTGTTCAAAATACGATTGTCGCTGCTATGGAACCGTATAATATGGTCAATTATTTAACCAATGGAACGCTTGTTCTTACGTCGGGTGACCGAGTTGATAATATTCTTGTCGCGGTGAGTACGCATCTTGTTACGCAGGGCAATAAGGATCAGATCGCGGGGATCATTCTCACGGGTGGACTTATGCCGAATGCTAAAATCATGGAGCTTTTACAAAAAAGTCGTATTCCTGTTTTCCTTTCGAATGAAGATACGTACACCGTCGCTGGTAAAATCGATCACCTTATCTGTAAAATTCAAAAGACTGATAAGGATAAAATTACCGAAGCTCGTCAGATGGTCAAAAAGTTTGTTGATGTCGACGCAATCATAGCTAATTTGTAATTACTCTTATGCCTGCCAGTTTATTTAATAAAGAATCGATTTATATTCTTGATGCTGTTCGTACGGCTGTCGCTAGTCCTTTCAAAAGTTTAAAAGATTTTTCTGCGGGACAGTTGGGTGGGTATGTCATTGTCAATCTTTTGAAACGTCAGAATTTTAATCCTGCTTTGGTTGATGAAGTGATCTTCGGCAATACGGTTATGGCGGGCAATGGACAAAATTCTGCTCGTCAGGCCAGTATTCGTGGTGGACTTTTACCGTCGACGACGGCTTATACCGTCAATAATGTTTGTGGTGCTGGCTTGCAGTCGGTGATCTTGGCGGGTCAGGCGATTTATTCTGGTACAAGTCAATGTGTGATTGCCGGTGGCAGCGAAAGCGCAAGTCGTACGCCGCAGCTTTTTTCTAAATTGGTTGAAACACCTTTTGATCAGCGCGATCCGGTTGATAGTTTGCTTTATGATGGATTGTGGTGCGCCTTAAGCGGCAAGCATATGGGTGAATTATGTGAAAAGCTTGCCGGGAAAGCAAAGATCACTCGGAAAATGCAAGACAGATACTCCTTGGAAAGTCACCGCAAAGCTGCGATCGGAAAATTTAATAAGGAAATAATTCGTGTACCCTTCGCGGATGGTAAATTTTTTTGCGTCGATGAGCGTATTCGTCGACGAGTTGGCATTGAGAACTTTGAAACTTTACCGCCAGCTTTTGTGGAAAACGGCACAATAACTTCCGGAAATTCTTCAGTTCCTTCTGATGGGAGTGCGGGTGTTTGTGTTGTGGGGGAAAATTTTGTCCGTACGCAAAAAGTTAAACCTTTGGCGCGTATTTTGGGTTATGCTTCAATTGCTGTTGAACCACAGCTGACTTTTTCTGCTGGTGTTCCAGCCATTGAAGTGTGTTTAAAGACATGTAATTTAAAACTCAAAGATATTGATCTTTTTGAAGTGAGCGAAGCTTTTAGCGCGCAAGCGATATTCACAAGAGATACATTAAATATCCCATCAGATAAAATTAATATTTATGGCGGTGATATAGCGTTAGGACACCCATTGGGCGCGGCCGGCGCGCGTATTTTGGTTACCCTTGTTCACGCCTTACAAACCGAAGGGAAAAAATTGGGAATGGCAGCGATTTGTTACGGCGGCGGTGGAGCTATGGCTATGATCATTGAGAATTTGCAATGATAAATAATACAAATTTTTTTATTAACAATCCGATTTTTGTAAAATTTAAGAAGCGTTTTGATTTTTTGACACTTCGGTCAGTTCCGGTGTTGAAATCGGTGCATATTAATGAACGTATTGTTGAAATACCCTTTGCAATTTCGTCTGTGTCACAGTTGCCAAAAGGCGCAAAGGTTTTAGATTTGGGTTGCACGGAAAGTCCTTTGCCTTTGCAGTTGGCTACTTTGGGTTTTCAAGTTACGGGATTCGATTTTAGGACATATCCGTACGCTCACCCAAATCTGACTTTTGTTCAGGGCGATATGACAAAACTTCCTTTTGATGATGAAAGTTTTGACGTGGTCTTGAGTATTTCGACGTTAGAGCATATCGGTATTGGTTTTTATAAGGATCCGAAAGAAATTGATGATGCGGATAAAAAGGCTTTAGGCGAAGCGGTGCGGGTTTTAAAACATAATGGGCTTTTTATTTTAACCGCGCCTTATGGTATTGCCAATCGAACGGATCAACAGCGTATTTATGATGCAAAGAGTCTTGATGAGTTGCTTTCGCCGTTTAATATTGAGACAATTCGCTATTTTAAGTCCGCTCAATTGGATCAATCTGTGGGAAATACGTGGATCGAAATTACTAAAACGGATGCTGCCGCTATTGCCAGCCCAAATGCCACGACATGCGTGTGTTTGGTTCGTGCCAAAAAACAATGAGTAAATCGAAGGCTTTCTGATAAAATACCCCATTATGACTGCGACAAAAATAGTAAAAAAATCTAGGCTTCCTATAAGTTCTAAACTGAATATTTCTCGTGAAGAAGAGTTGAAAATTCTTCGTCGCATTGTTGATATTACGTGTTCAGATTTGGGTTTGAGAGGAATTCTCGATGAAGTTGTCGGCATTGTCAATGAAATGACCAAGGCGGATTCAATTTTTATTTATTTGTTTGAAAGCGGCAAGAAGAGTTTGGCGCTTATGGCGTCCAAGACCGGTTCCAAAAAGATTTTGGGAAAAATCAATTTGCGCGTCGGCGAAGGGATTACTGGCTGGGTCGCGGAGCACAATAAGCCTGTCGCGATTACAAAAAATGCGTATCAAGATCCTCGCTTTAAAGGTTTTGATGTCCTTCCAGAAGATCGCTATGAAGCTTTTCTTTCGGTTCCGATTATATATAAGGGAAGAGTTAGCGGCGTTATCAATGTCCAGCATAAGCGACCGCATGAATATTCTGTGGGTTCGGTCAATCTTCTTAATACCATTGCTAAGCAGGTTGGCGGTGTTATTGAGCATGCTCGGTTATTTGAAGATACCAAACAGAAAGCCAGTCAATTTGACAGTCTCGTTAAGGTAAGTCATTCTATTACGTCAGAGCGCTATCTTGATGAAATTTTAAGTTTGATTGTAGTTGTGACCGCAGAAATGCTGAATTCTAAAATTTGCTCGATTATGCTTTTGGATGAAAAGAGCGAAGAACTTAGAATTAAGGCGACACAGAGTTTGAGCGAAGAATATAAAAAGAAGCCGAGCGTGAAAGTTCATAGTAGTTTGGTTGGTGATGTTGTTAAAACTAAAAAACCTTTGATTGTCACCGATGTTCGCGAAGAAACACGCTATGTTTATCGCGATTTGGCGATTAAAGAAAATCTTTCGTCAATGGTCGCGGTGCCGATGGTTGTTAAAGATAAAGCGATAGGTGTCATTAATGTGTATACGAAAGAGATGCATCAATTCTCTGATGAGGAAGTTAATGTTTTGCAAATGGTCGCAAATCAAGCTGCCGTTGCCGTCGAGAATACCAAGCTTGTTGAGGAAGCGTCTAAGACTCGCGAGGCTCTCGAGACGCGCAAACTTGTTGAGCGCGCTAAAGGCATTTTGATGCGTATGAATAGTCTTGATGAAGAAGCGGCGCATCGTCTTATTCATAAAAAGAGTATGGACACTTGTAAATCGATGAAAGAAATCGCGGAATCGATTATTTTGATGGATGAATTCCGAAAATAAATATATTCAATACATCTTTAAAAAAAGATTGACAAAATAATATTGTAAGCATATACTTTCAAAGTCTCTAAAGGCGACGAAGTCTTTAGGTGGAGTATAAGAAGTACGGGCAAAGATGTCCTCTAGTAAGCCATTGATTGGTAATGGTTGCTGGGGGATTTTTTTTTGACACAGGCGATGAGGCCTATCGTAAGTCAGCCTAAAGCTTCAAAGGCGTCATGGATTTAGGGATAAGAACAAGTTAATCGTTTCAAAGCAAAGGAGAATGTACCATGGATCCAAATCCAATTAATACAGGAGATACAGCTTGGGTGTTGGCGAGCGCTGCGCTTGTGCTTTTGATGACACCCGGACTTGCTTTTTTTTATGGTGGGATGGTTCGCCGTAAAAATGTTTTAGGTATTTTAATGCAATGTTTTATGTTAATGAGTATTATCACGATTCAATGGATCTTGTTTGGGTATAGTTTATCTTTCGGTGATGGTGGTGGATTAAATAAATTCATCGGTGGATTGGGATGGTTTGGATTAAACGGCGTTGGTCAAGATCCAAGCACGAGTTATGGAACAACGATTCCCCATGTTCTTTTTATGGCGTTTCAAGGTATGTTTGCCGTGATTACTCCGGCTTTGATCATCGGATCAATCGCGGAACGTATGAAATTTGCGGGTTTTGTTGTTTTTATGCTGTTATGGTCAACGTTAGTCTATGATCCGATTTGCCACATGGTTTGGGCCGTCGGTGGATTTTTAAGTACGATGGGAGCATTGGATTTTGCCGGTGGTACGGTTGTTCATATCAATGCGGGTGTGGCTGGTCTTGTGATTGCCATGATGTTAGGCAGAAGATTGGGTTATGAAAACAGAGGAATGTCAATTCATAATATGCCGTTTGTCGTATTAGGTGCAGGGTTGCTTTGGTTCGGGTGGTTTGGCTTTAATTCTGGAAGTGCTTTGGGTGCTAATGGTTTGGCCGCTCATGCATTTGTTACGACCAATATTGCCGCCGCTGCAGCAGGTTTGAGCTGGGCTTTGATTGAATGGAAGATCAGTGGAAAGCCGACGATGTTTGGGGTGGTGACGGGTATTGTTGCAGGTTTGGTTGCGATTACACCTGCCGCAGGTTTTGTGGATGCGATGGGTGCTCTTGCAATCGGTTTATCCGTTAGTGTTATTTGCTTCTTAGCTGTCGGGTATTTAAAACCAAAGTTTGGTTATGATGATTCACTCGATGCTTTTGGTGTGCACGGCATCGGTGGTCTTTGGGGTGCTTTAATGACGGGTATTTTTGCCAATCCGGCTGTTAATTCTGCGGGGACAGGTTTGCTTTACGGCAATCCCAAGCAGTTATATATTCAAGCGGTAGCTTGTTTGATTACGATCGCTTACACCGCGATTGCTACGGCTCTTATTTTCTGGGTTGTGAATATGATTGTCGGCATGAGAGTCAACCAAGAAGATGAAGTTATTGGACTTGATTTGAGCCAACATCACGAACGGGCTTACACTATTATTGAATAAATTTAACCAGAACTCTTTTTGAAAGAGAATCCAAGGAGGATGTCTCACATGAAACTGATAACAGCAATTATCCAGCCGCATCGGTTGGACGATGTTAAAAAAGAACTCTATAAAGAAGATATTAACCTTATAACAGTAAGCGAGGTTTTGGGGCATGGTCGTCAAAAGGGCGTCGATGAGTTTTACCGAGGCGTCAAAGAAACGGGTAATCTTCTTCGCAAATACAAGGTAGAAATTGCCGTTAATGAAAACTTCGTTGATAAAGCAATTAAAGCCATTATTCGCGGGGCGCGTACCGGTAAAATTGGCGACGGTAAAATTTTCGTCGTGGAATTGCCGCGGTGTATTCGTATTCGTACGGGTGATGAAGGCCCCGAAGCCATTGGTTAATATCCTTTGAGCGAATAAGATGAGGTGAGCGGGTGAACTTGTTTAAAAAGTTTGCCCGCTTACCTCATTTAGACCGAAGATCGCCGCGCGATGCTTAAAGGAATGTTGGGATTTTGCTCGAAGTGTTTAGATTGACAGTAGGAAAGCACATTGGTAGAATACAGCCTTATTGATTTTCTCCTGTAATAGTAAATTTTCTCAAAAAGATCAGTTCATACAAAGGAGAGTTGCAAAATGAGTAATGTTAATCGTACAAAAGAAGTACAAACCACCTCGATACGTAATTTTATAGGAGAGACAGGTATGAGCGACGTTGAAGAAAATGGTAACGCGAAATCGATTCCTGAATATTTTGGGAAAAATGTATTTAATTTTAAAGTGATGCGCCAATATCTTTCGGATAAGGCACTTAAAAGTTTAAGCGCTACGATCAAGGAAGGTGGCCGTTTAGATCCAGAAATTGCCGATGAAGTCGCAGAAGCGATGAAGACATGGGCGGTTTCTAAAGGAGCCACGCATTTTACGCATTGGTTCCAGCCCTTGACTGGTACAACCGCAGAAAAGCACGATTCTTTTATTACTTGGAATGACGAAGGTAATATCATTTTAAGTTTTGGTGGTAAAGAATTGATTCAGGGTGAGCCAGATGCGTCATCATTTCCGTCGGGTGGATTGCGTGCAACGTTTGAAGCGCGTGGCTATACGGGGTGGGATCCGACATCACCAGCGTTTATTAAAGAAGGTCCAGAAGCTACGACGCTTTGCATTCCCACATTTTATATTGGGTATCATGGTGAAGCGTTAGACAAGAAAACACCATTACTTCGTTCAATGAATGTTTTGTCAAAACAGGTTTGCCGTTTGGCGAGTCTTTTTGGCATTGATGTGAAAGGCAAGCGTGCCTATTGCACATTGGGACCAGAACAAGAATATTTTTTGATTGATAAAGCTGATTTTGAATCTCGCATTGATTTGGTTCAAACAGGACGTACTCTTTTTGGTCGAAAGCCAGCAAAGCATCAACAGCAGGAAGATCATTATTTTGGCGCCATTAAGCCGCGCGTTATGGCTTTCATGGAAGATCTCGATCGCAAACTGTGGGAATTAGGAATGCCTTCGAAAACTCGTCATAATGAAGTTGCTCCCGCGCAATATGAAATTGCTCCGATTTATGAAGATTTAAATATTGCGGTTGATCACAATATGATGTGTATGGAAGTTATGCGTCAAACTGCAGATCGATTAGGTTTGGTTTGTTTGCTACATGAAAAGCCGTTTGCCGGTATCAATGGTTCTGGTAAACATAATAATTGGTCAATTGTTGGACCGGATGGGAAGAATTGGTTATATCCGGGAAAAACTCCGCACGAAAATGCCAAATTTTTGACAACACTTTGCGCGATTATTAAGGCTGTTGACACATACGCGGATCTTTTGCGTGTTACCGTAGCTACAGCTGGCAATGATCATCGTTTAGGAGCTAATGAAGCGCCTCCGGCAATTGTTTCTATTTTCTTGGGCGAGCAGTTGTATGATATTGTTGAGCAAATCGAAAAAGGTGGCGCTAAAACTTCGAAAGAAGGCGGCACGATTAGTGTTGGTGTCGATTCATTGCCGAGCTTGGCTCGTGATACGACGGATCGTAATCGAACATCGCCGTTTGCTTTTACCGGTGCTAAATTTGAGTTTCGTGCCTTAGGTTCGAATCAAAATCCATCAGCGGCAAATATGGTTTTAAATACTATTGTCGCGCAGGCATTGAAGGAAATCTGCGATCAATTAGAAGCTGATAAGAAAGCCGGCAAAGATTTTAATAAATCTTTACAGGCGATCTTACAGGCCATTATTAAAAAGCATAAGCGTGTTTTGTTTAGCGGCGACGGTTATAGTCAAGAATGGCACGCGGAAGCTAAGAAGCGTGGTTTGCCGAATATGAAATCGACTCCAGAAGCTCTAGAGACTTTAAAGCTTCAAAAGAACATTGATGTTTTATCTAAAAACGGTGTTCTTTCGGAAATTGAAATTGTTTCTCGATATGAAATTAATAAACACGCGTACAATACAGTCATCGCTCTTGAAGGTGAATGCGCCTTAACCATGGCTCGCACGCAATTGATTCCGGCTGGTTTGGATTTTCAGGAACAACTTTCTTCTGTCAAGTCTGTCACGCAGAAGAAATTGTTAAAGCAGGTGTCATCGCTTATTGATTCTGCGCTCAAAGCCGCGGATGCATTGGATGCGGCCATTGAGAAGCATGATTCGGCTAAGACCTTAGCTGGCATGAATAAATTGCGTGAGGTCATTGATGAATTAGAAGGCGTGGTTCCGGCAAATATGTGGCCGATACCGAGCTATGCACAAATGTTGTTAATGAATGCTTAAGTATTTCGTAGGGCGTAAGCAGACATAAATAAAACTGGTAAGCGGAGGGGGGCGGTCAAACGCTTTTCTCCGCTTAACTTTGGTTTACCATCGTGAAAAATTATGATCCTTTATCTTAAACACGTCGATATCGAAGGCCCGGAAACGATTGCCCCCTTTTTTGAAAAGCATGGGTACGCAACAAAAGTCCTTGAATTATATAATGGTGATATTTTGCCACAAAAATTCGATGATATTGACGCTGTCGTTTGTTTGGGCGGGCCAATGAATGTGTATGAAGAAGACAAGTATCCTTTTTTGAAAGACGAGAATATTTTTATACAACGTGTGCTTGAAAATAAGATTCCTTTTTTGGGTATTTGCTTAGGCTCGCAGTTATTAGCAAAAGCGGCTGGCGGGAAAGTTACTCGTTCTCCAGTGGAGGAAATTGGTTGGCGCACGGTACAGTTAACGGATGAGGGGGGTAAGGACGCTTTATTAAAGAATTTGCCAGCTGAGCTTGTTGTGTATCAATGGCATGGCGACACTTTTTCGATTCCACCAAACGGAATTTGTTTGGTCAATGGCTTGGACTGTCCTCGTCAGGCATTGAAGGTTGGCTCAGTAGCTTATGGTTTTCAGTTCCATATTGAAATTACGGACAAAAGCATTCACGAATGGTCAGACGAATATTTTAAAGATTCTCCTTCGCTATTAAGAGAAAAAAAAGATATGATGCTAAAAGAATACACTAAGTATAAAATGCTTTTTAAAAAAGAAGCAGAAACCATTTATAGCAATTTTCTTAATTTATTGCAGTCACAATAACTTTTTAGTCCGACCTAATATCATATGCTACGCATAGCCATCGCCCAGATTAATGTTACCGTCGGAGACCTTCCCGGAAACCAGAAGAAAATCCTCGAATATTTACAAAAAGCTAAGATGCTTAAGTCCGATATGGTGGTTTTTCCTGAACTTGCTTTGACAGGTTATCCGCCGGAAGATCTCTTACATAAAGAGCATTTTGTCCGAGATAATTTAAAAGTTTTAAAAAAGATCGCTTTTCAAGTCAAAGATATCATTATGGTCGTCGGTTTTGTCGATATTGATCGTAACAAAAACTTATACAATGCCGCGGCGGTTATCGCGAAAGGAAAAGTTAGGGGCGTTTATCATAAGCATGATTTGCCTAATTATGGGGTTTTTGATGAGAAAAGATATTTTGCTGAAGGTAATCAGCATCCTCTTTTCTTATTTAATGATATTTGTTTTGGTGTCAATATTTGCGAGGATATTTGGCAAGACGAAGGGATTTATTTGAGTCAGGCACAAAGGGGCGCGTCTTTACTTATTAATATTTCGTCATCGCCGTACGATTATGAAAAACTTGAGCGCCGTGAACGTTTGCTCAGCAATCGTGCTAAGGAATCCAAAGCTTATATTTGCTATGCTAACTTAGTTGGTGGGCAAGATGAACTTGTTTTTGATGGAGGAAGTTTTGTCGTGAGTCCGCGCGGAAGAATATTAGCGCGCGCAGAACAATTTAATGAAGATATGCTAGTGGTGGATTTACCAATTGATGATGAACGTAAGAAGCGGCGGGATAGTAAACAATTTATTCAGCTTCCTACTGATGGCGAATTGATTGGTCGTATCGTGGCGCATAAAAATATTATGCCGCGCATGACACAGGATGAGCGTATTTTTAAGGCTTTGATTTTAGGGACGCGTGACTATGTTTGGAAAAATGGTTTTAAAAAAGTTGTCATTGGGCTAAGCGGTGGAATTGATTCTTCTTTAGTCGCGGTCATCGCGCGAGAAGCTGTTGGTTGTGAGAATGTTATTGGGATTACGATGCCTTCGCCATTCTCATCGCCGGAGACGCGTCGTGACGCGCAGGCTTTAGCGGAGAATTTAGGAATTGAATTTAAAGAAATCGCGATTAAAGAAATTTATGAAGTCTATTTAAAATCTTTATCTTCAGGATTTGCGGGGTTGCCGAGTAATGTCGCGGAGGAAAATCTTCAGGCGCGGGTTCGTGGCAATATTTTGATGGCATTTTCGAATAAATTCGGCTGGTTACTTTTAACGACGGGAAATAAAAGTGAAATTGCGGTTGGTTATTGCACATTGTATGGGGATATGTCAGGCGGTTTTGCTGTTATCAAAGATTTGCCAAAAGGAAAAGTTTATGAAATTAGCCGTTTGGCGAATAATATTATTGGTCCAGTGATTCCCGAAAGTGTCTTTGACCGCCCTCCAAGCGCAGAATTGCGGCCTAATCAAAAGGATCAGGATTCTTTGCCTCCTTATGAGGTTTTGGATAAAATTTTAAAAATGTACGTTGAAGATCATCGTTCATGTGCTGCGATTGTGAAGAAATTTGGTAATCTACAGATCGTCAAAGATGTGATAGCCATGGTTGACCGCAGTGAATACAAGCGTCGCCAAGCTCCCCCCGGTATTAAGATTACTCCGCGTGCTTTTGGCAAAGATTGGCGTCTGCCAATGACAAATAAATACCGAGAAGCTTAATTTTGAAGATATTGGGCTTGCGATATTAATCTAAAGCTGCCAATTTTTACTATATTTCTTCCCTTGTTATTGAGTCTATCGACGGTGGTAAATCCCAAATATTTCGTTGCAAGTTGATAGGAAAACCAGTAAAATACGCACTTGCAAATTTGGAAGCAATAATTTTATCTGAACCCAAAGTTTTTAATTTAAATATAGTTATGGAGATTTTAATTCTGTGAGTGACCCGTTTCTTCCTAAAAAACAAGGTCTTTATGATCCCAGCTTTGAACACGATAGCTGTGGTGTGGGGTTTGTTGTTAATATTAAAGGAAAAAAGACTCATAGTATAGTCCGTGATGGTGTTCAAATTCTTGAGAATTTAGCTCATCGTGGTGCTTGTGGCTGTGATCCTGAAACAGGTGATGGCGCAGGCATTTTGATTCAAATGCCGGATGAATTTTTCCGCAAAGAGTGTTCCAAAAGTAATATTTCATTGCCGGTTTTGGGTGATTATGGCGCCGGAATTGTTTTTTTGCCACCCAATGTGAGTGATCGTAATATTATAGAGCAGTGGACTGAGCACATTATTCGTGAAGAAGGTCAAAAGTTTTTGGGCTGGCGCGAAGTTCCGCATGAGCCGATGAAGGTTGGGCATGTTGCGCGGTCTGTTATGCCAGCTTTCAAACAACTATTTATCGGTCGTGGTAAAAATACCAAGCCGGAAGAATTTGACCGTAAGTTGTATGTGATTCGTAAAAGACTTTATAATAAAGTGCAGAATTCAACGCTTTCTCAGCGTAATTTTTATTATTTTTGCAGTCTCGCTTCAAGAACTCTCGTCTATAAGGGCCAGTTAATGGCAGAGCAGGTGGATCGTTTTTTTCCTGATTTGGCTGATCCGCTCATGACATCAGCTTTGGCCATGATTCATTCCCGATACAGCACGAATACTTTTCCGTCGTGGGCTTTGGCTCATCCGTATCGCATGATTGCGCATAATGGCGAAATTAATACATTGCGCGGTAATATCAATTATATGCACGCGCGTGAGATGCAGTTTATTTCCAAAGCGTTTGGCAATGATTTGCAAAAGGTTTTGTCGATCGTTGTCCCGCACGGCAGCGATTCGGCAACGTTTGATAATGTTTTGGAAATGCTTGTTTTGAGTGGGCGATCTTTGCCTCACGCGATGATGATGATGGTTCCTGAAGCTTGGAGCGCGCATGAATCCATGTCTCCTGAAAAGAAAGCTTTTTATGAATACCATTCATGTTTGATGGAACCGTGGGACGGACCTGCTTCGATCGCGTTTAGTGATGGCCGGTACATTGGTGCGCTTTTAGATCGCAATGGTCTGCGTCCGTCACGATATTGGGTTACGAATGACGATACGGTCATTATGGCTTCCGAAACAGGTGTGCTTCCGGTTGCTCAGGAAAATGTGGTTAAAAAAGGCCGCTTGGAACCCGGTAAAATGTTTTTGATCGATACGGTCGAGGGTCGTATTATTGATGATTCTGAAATCAAACATACGTACGCGAGTCGACAACCTTATGGTCAATGGCTTGACGAAAATGTCATTGATCTCAAAGATCTTCCTTCTCCTCGTCGTGTACATGGGCTTGATGAAAAAACTTTGATCGAGCGCCAGCGCGCGTTTGGGTACACGCTTGAAGATTTAAGTATTATTCTTGATCCGATGGCACTCAATGGTGAAGAGGCGACCGGTTCTATGGGCGCGGATACGCCTCTTGCTGTTTTGAGTCAACGACCGCAACCTTTGTATAATTATTTTAAACAGCTTTTCGCGCAGGTGACCAACCCACCTGTTGATGCCATTCGCGAAGAAATTGTAATGGCTGAGAATGTTATGCTTGGCGCTGAAGGTAATCTTCTTGAGGAAACTCCGACGCATTGTCATCGTTTACGTGTTGCTCGGCCGATTGTGACCAATGAAGAGTTGGAAAAAATTCGTGAAATCAATCAGGGTAATTTGCGCGCGACAACAATTCCGGTGGTGTTTAACAAAGCTGATGGCGTGCAAAGTTTAGAAGCTAGCCTTGAAGGTGTTTTTCAGGCTGCGGATGTGGCGATTGAAAAAGGATTTTCGATTCTTGTTCTTTCAGATCGAGGTGTTGATAAAAACCATGCGCCAATCCCGACGCTGTTAGCCTGTTCGGGTTTGCATCAGCATTTGATTCGTCAAGGGACGCGGACAAAGGTGAGTTTGGTTTTAGAAACAGGTGAGGCGCGTGAAATGCACCATTTTGCCTGTTTGATTGGTTATGGCGCGAATGTGATTAATCCATATTTGGTTTTTGAAACAATTGAGGCGCAATTAAAAGAAGGTCGTTATCTTTCAACAATAACATTTAAGGACGCGCAAAAGAATTATATGAAGGCCACGCGCAAAGGTCTTTTCAAGGTTATTTCAAAAATGGGTATTTCGACGATTCAGTCGTATTGTGGCGCGCAGATTTTTGAAGCGGTTGGACTTGGTGAAGCATTTATTGAAAAATATTTTACCGCGACACCGTCACGGATTGGCGGCATCGGTATTGAAACTGTCGCGGAGGAAAGTCTTGCTCGACATAAGGAAGCCTATCCTGAAGACAATATTTATGATCGATTGCTCGACGTGGGTGGTGATTATGCTTGGCGCGCGCAAGGTGAGCATCATCAATTTAATCCGCAGACTATTGCCTTGTTGCAGCATTCTGTTCGTTCAAATGACTTTAAGATTTTTAAGAAATTTTCCGAACTCATTAATAATCAAGCGACTAATTTGGCAACAATTCGCGGACTTTTAACATTTAAAAAGCGCAATTCGATTCCGCTTGCCGATGTCGAACCTGCTAAAGAAATTGTTAAGCGTTTTGCGACGGGTGCGATGAGTTATGGTTCGATTTCCAAAGAGGCTCATGAAACGCTCGCAATTGCCATGAATCGTATGGGTGGTTTTTCAAATACCGGCGAGGGTGGAGAAGATCCTGAGCGTTTTAAAGCGTTGCCAAATGGTGATTTGAAACGCAGTCGTATTAAGCAAGTTGCGCAAGGACGTTTTGGTGTTACGATCGAATATCTTGTTAATGCCGATCAATTGCAGATTAAAATGGCGCAAGGTGCTAAGCCCGGTGAAGGTGGACAGCTTCCCGGCCACAAGGTTAGCAAGGATATTGCCAAGACACGTTATACGACGCCCGGCGTGCAATTGATTTCGCCGCCTCCTCATCATGACATTTATTCTATTGAAGATCTTGCGCAATTGATTCACGATTTGAAAAATGCGAATAATAAAGCTGATGTTTCGGTCAAGCTTGTCTCAGAAATTGGTGTCGGAACCATTGCCGCTGGTGTTTCAAAGGGTAAGGCAGATCATGTTCTTATCAGTGGATATGAAGGCGGAACAGGGGCTTCGCCGCAAACTTCGATTAAACATGCGGGTCTTCCTATGGAATTAGGCATTGCAGAAACACAGCAAGTTTTGGTGCTTAATGATTTGCGCGGTCGTATTCGTGTTCAAACAGATGGACAATTAAAAACTGGTCGTGACGTTGTGATTGCAGGCATGCTCGGCGCGGATGAATTTGGTTTTTCTACGATTGCGCTTGTGTCGATGGGTTGTATTATGCTTCGCAAATGTCATTTGAACACTTGTTCGGTTGGTATTGCAACGCAGGATCCGCAATTGCGTAAGCTTTTTCCCGGTCAGCCCGAGCATGTGATTAACTATTTTATGTTTGTTGCGGAAGAAGTGCGTGAGTTAATGGCAGAAATGGGTTTTAAGAAATTTGATGACTTGATTGGTCGTGTCGATTGTTTGGATACGCGAGACGTAATCAATCATTGGAAAATCAAAGGCATTGATCTTACGAATATTTTGCACAAACCGGATGTGCCGTCAAATGTTGCGATTTATCATGTGGATCGTCAAGATCATGGTTTAGACAAAGCTTTAGATAATGAATTGATTTCGCGATGCAAAGACGCGCTTATTAACAAAAAGCCTGTAAATTTTGCAGTACAAATCCATAATATTAATCGTACCGCCGGAACAATGCTTAGCGCTGAGATTGCGCGCGCGTATGGTTTGACGGGTTTGCCAGAAAATACAATTCAAATCAAATTTGAAGGTTCGGCTGGTCAAAGTTTTGGCGCTTTTCTTGCGCATGGTGTGACTTTGACGCTTGAAGGCGATTCGAATGATTATGTCGGGAAAGGCTTGTCTGGCGGGCGGATTATTATTTTTCCTTCAAAAAAGGCGAATTTTATTGCGGAAGATAATATTGTTGTGGGGAATGTGGTATTGTATGGCGCGATTATGGGGGAGGCGTTTTTCCGTGGAATGGCTGGGGAACGCTTTTGTGTGCGTAATAGCGGGGCGCATACGGTCGTTGAAGGTGTTGGCGATCATGGGTGCGAGTATATGACTGGCGGACGTGTTGTGGTTCTTGGTTTAACGGGAAGAAATTTTGCGGCAGGCATGAGTGGTGGTTTGGCTTATGTTTGGGATAAAAATGGTGATTTTAAAAATCGTTGTAATCTCGGGATGGTCGAACTTTTTCCTATAACGGATGCCGCTGACGAAAAAGAATTAAAGACTTTGATTGAAAAACATGCAAAGTACACGGATAGTGACGTTGCAAAGAAAATTTTGGCCGATTGGAAAAACACTTTATCGCAATTCGTAAAAGTTTATCCGACGGATTATCGTCGAATTGTTGAAGAGGCAGTTGCTGCAGGTGCGAAAATTCGAGGCGAACTTGAACGCAACATCGTTATGCCTAAGCATTAAAATTATTACGTTCGTGTGAGACGAGGGCTTTCGCACCTGTGGCAACAAATATAAATTGCATAGGAAAAGTATTTTATGGGTGATATCAAAGGTTTCATGAAATTTAAGCGCGAGGATTTTACGAACGAGCCTGCGCAAGAACGCATTAAGCATTTTAAGGAATTTCACCTTCATATGCCTGAGGACAAGCTGCGTGAGCAGGGTGCTCGTTGTATGGATTGCGGAGTTCCGTTTTGTCAGTCTGGTTGTCCAATTAATAATATTATTCCGGATTGGAATGATCTTGTTTATAAGGATCGTTGGGACTTAGCTAGTGAGCGTTTGCAAAAGACTAATAATTTTCCAGAATTTACTGGCCGTGTTTGTCCTGCGCCATGCGAAAATGCTTGTGTTCTGGCTATCAATTCTTCATCAGTGACGATCAAAAATATCGAAGTTTCGATCGTTGAAAAAGCTTACGAAGAAAATTGGCTAAAACCACAACCACCAGTTCATCGTTTGGGCCAGAAAGTTGCGGTAATTGGTGGTGGCCCGGCGGGATTAGCTGCCGCTGACCAATTAAATAAGATCGGATATCATGTCACGGTTTATGAAAAGAATGAAGTTGTTGGCGGACTTTTAGCCTTAGGCATTCCAGATTTTAAATTGGAAAAATGGGTCATTGAGCGTCGCGTAAAGCGTATGCGCGATGAAGGAGTAAAGATTAAGACAAAGGTTCATGTTGGGAAAGACATTTCAGCCAAAGAGTTGGTCGCGCAATATGACGCAGTTGTTTTGTCGGGTGGAGCAGAATGGCCACGTGATCTTCCTGTGCCGGGTCGTGAGTTAAAAGGTGTCCATTTTGCTATGGATTTCTTGACACAGCAGAATCGTGAAAATCAAGGGCAGAAAATTCCTGCGGCTGATCGTATTCTCGCGACGGGTAAAAAGGTTGTTGTTCTTGGTGGCGGTGACACCGGCTCCGATTGCATTGGTACATCCAATCGTCAAGGTGCAACCATTGTGCGGAATTTTGAGCTTTTGACCAAGCCACCTAAGGAAAGGAGCAAAGACAATCCGTGGCCGAACTGGGCATTTATTGAACGGACTTCGTCGTCCCATGAAGAAGGTGTTGAACGTGATTATGGGATTTTAACTAAGAAATTTTCTGGTGAAAATGGTGTTGTGAAAAAGTTGCATGCGGTGCGTGTGGAATTTGGGCCCAAGGATCCTGTGACAGGGCGTAGCGCAATGAAGGAAATTCCGGGATCAGAGTTTGAAATAGAAGCTGATCTGGTGCTTTTAGCTTTAGGGTTTTTGGGGCCGATTAAGAACGGAATGATTGAAGAATTGGGTGTGGCATTAGATGAACGCGGGAATGTTCAAACGAATGGTAATCGTATGACGAGTGTTGCTGGCGTTTTTGCTGCTGGTGATATGCGTCGTGGTCAATCGCTTGTCGTTTGGGCTATTAATGAAGGTCGGATGGCTGCCGAAGGTGTCCATAGGTATTTGGTTTCGATGGCTAAGGTATAGTTTGGTATTTAGATAAAGGAGGACGTATGAGAAAAAGTTTGTTGATTATGATGATTGTTGCGATTTTTGCTGGATGTGGTGAAGCAAAAAAAGCGGATAATGCTCAGCCCAGTTCCATGATGAAGGATAAAAAAATGATGGCGCAGCAATCTTCGCAATCGCCGAGAGAGGAAATTGCGGCAGGGATGCAGTTTCTTCGAGATGGTGATCTGAAAATGGCGATTAAAAGTTTCGACGAAGCTATTCGTGAAAATCCACGAGATGTCGAGGGTTATTTGATTCTTGGTCAAACATATATGCATTTGAAAGATTACAATCGCGCGATCGACACTTTTATTGTGGCGACACGGGTTGCTCCGGATAATGGTCAAGCGCATTATTTACTCGCGACAAATTTGGGGTTAGCCGGAAATTATCCAATGGCTCGTTTGCAAGCGCAAAAATGTGTTGAAATCTTTCGTAAGAATAAGGATGAAGAGAATTTCAAGCGTTCCGTTGCTCTTTTGCAAGGATTACCGGATTCTTCAGCAAAGCAATAAATCAATTTAAAACCGGCTCTTGGGATTGAATTTACCGAGGGCCGGTTTTTTGTCGAATAGAGATATTGTCATGATACTGCTTGTTCTTATTTCTGCTTTTCTTTTTTATCTGTCTTTTCCAAATTTTATTTCGATTGTCGGTTTTTCCTTCCTCGCGTGGGTTTTCGCAATTCCATTTTTTATTTGCCTTGAAAACAAGAAGCCCTTAGAGCGTCTGGGTATTGGCTTTGCTTTTGGTTTTATTGCTAATCTTTTGGCAGTCAATTGGATGATTCCATATAGTGGGCCGGGATATTTTTTGCTTAGTTTTATTCTTGCCGGTCAGGCGGTGATTTTTGCAATTTTGTATCGGCCATTGAACAATAAAACATTGCTAAATATTTTATATGTTCCTTCCCTGTGGGTCGCGTCAGAATATTTGAGAAAATCGTTGATGATGGGTGAATCATGGGATTTGGGTCATAGTCAAAGTTTTGATATTCATTTGATACAAGTCGCGAATCTGTTTGGATCATCCGGCATCTCGTTTGTTTTGATTCTTATTAATTATGTTGCCTATTTGGTTCTTTTTCAAAGCAAAGATTTGCGAAGTAAGGTTTCCGGATTGATTACAATGGTAGTTGTGTTAGTAATGGTTTATTCGTACGGTTTTATTTCTTTGCAAGCAAAGGATCAAAGCCAAGCAAGCGAGTTTAAGATTTGTGTTTTGCAGCCTAATATTGATTATCGCGGTGATTTAACGAAAAAGCGAATTGTTGATATTGTTGATGCGTATATTGTTTTAACGCGTGAGGCTGTGAAGGATACTCGTTTGGATTTGATTGTATGGCCGGAAACTGCGATTCCGACGGATTTTATGCGTGATTCAGCGTTACAAAAAAAGATTATGTCTTTAGTTCGTGATACGCGTATCCCTTTTCTGATCGGCTCTATTCGAGAGGACAATAATGGTTTGCATAATAGTGCTATTTTTGTCGACGCTAACGGTAATATTAAGCAAGTGTATGATAAGCGTCATTTAATCCCATTGACGGAATTTATTCCGGATTCATTGTTTTGGAAGAAATTCGCGCAAATATTTGATGTGGACAGCCCTCATCTTGTAGCGGGAGTTAGGGCAGGAATGATGGATTTGCAATCGCAAAGGCAGGGTGACAAAATTCGTTTTGGTGTCGCGATTTGCTCGGAGGATAATGTTTCACAAGTTTTTCGTGATTATTCTCAAGGGGGCGCGGGTTTTGTTATCGTGCTATTAAATAATGGTTGGTTTTCACAAAAAGCAGGTTTTGTTATGCATGGTCAGCATTCTGTTATCCATAGCGTCGAGAACTCGATTCCAACAATTCGGGTGGCTAATAGCGGATGGTCTGTCTTGATTGATGATGCGGGTCGTGTTCCTCGCGATTCTTTACTTACTTTACAGCAGAAAGAATTTTTATACTTTAATGTGACGCCAAATACCCGCCGGAGTCTCTATAATATTATTGGTGATACCTTTTGCCTCCTTTGCGTGGGGTTTGTTATAATGTTTCAGTTTATTACGAGAAAGTTTAGTATAAGGAAAAGTGGATGATTAGAATTATATTTTTTATTTTAGGCGCGATTTTAGTTTCTGCCAATATTGCGTACAGTGGTGCGGCGGTTGCGATGCAGAATAAAAAAGGCGCGGGTGGAAAACCTCAGCAAGCCCGTCCGCCGCAATTACCACCGGGATATGTCATGGGGCCTAATGGTCCGCAGAAAGTTTTGGAAGTTCAAGAGCCGGATAGCTCTGTTGAAGAGGAAGAAGAAGCAGCTGTTTCGCAAGATGACGCTGATTTGGATCAAATCGTTGAAGTTTTAAAAATCTCCAGTCAATCATGGGCTCTCATTATTCGAAAAGCTGATAAGGCTGTCGTCGTCGATGAATTTATTAAATTATTTCAAGAGCAGGGCGTGGCAATTCAAAAGCCAGCCGAATTTTATGTGAACTTTATTGATCAGATGGCAGAGGGAAGTCCTGAAATGTTGGATATGCCGTTTGAGCGTGTTCTGCAGGTTGTTTCGGTGATGGAATATGATTTTGATAATGGTCAAAACAAGGATATGCTCGCACAAAAGATTCTCGGCCAACAGGTTTATGAAAAAAATAAAAAGCGGCTTATGAATACTCAATAATGAAAAAGTTTATTCTTGCTATCGATCAGGGAACAACAGGGTCACGTGCATATATTTTTGATAGTCGCGCTCAAGTTGTAGCTAGCGCTTATCAGGAATTCAAACAATATTATCCTCACCCCGGATGGGTCGAGCATGATGCTGAGGAAATTTGGCGTTCATGCGTTTATGTTATTCGTGCCGCAATCCGTAAAGCAAAAATTTCTTCGACCGAAATCAGCGCCATAGGCATTACCAATCAACGTGAAACAACAGTGCTTTGGGATCGAAAAACGTCCAAGCCGGTCAGTCGTGCTATTGTCTGGCAATGTCGACGTACATCAAGTCTTTGCGCAAGTTCTGCGTACAAAAAATTTATTCCACAAATTCGTCAGAAAACCGGTCTTGTTCTTGACGCGTATTTTTCTGGAACAAAGATCAAATGGCTCTTAGATCATGTTAAAGGATTGCGTCAGCGAGCCAGTAAAGGTGAAATTTGTTTTGGGACTATTGATAGTTGGCTGATTTGGAAGTTGAGTGGTGGTCAATCACACGTGACGGATATGACCAATGCTTCCCGCACATTGCTTTTTAACATTCGTAAGAAAAAGTGGGATCTCCAATTGTTAAAGATCTTTAATGTTCCCGAGAGTGTTTTGCCGAAGGTACAAAAATCAGGATCAATCTTTGGTAAAGCTCATAATAAGGAAACGGGTTTATACAATGTCCCGATTAGTGGCGTCATGGGTGATCAGCAGGCAGCGTTGTATGGTCAGGGTTGTCACGCCAGTGGTATGAGTAAAAATACGTATGGAACAGGATGTTTTCTTGTTTTAAACACTGCAAGCCGATTTATTCATTCAACAAAGGGATTGCTCACAACTTTAGCATGTGATGCTAAAGGTCAGCCGGTTTATGCGCTTGAAGGTTCAATTTTTATTGGTGGGGCTGTAGTTCAATGGTTGCGTGATGAGATGAAAGTTATTAAAACATCGTCGGGTGTTGAGAACTTGATTAAAGGCTTAAAAGATACGAATGGCATTTATGTTGTTCCCGCTTTTGCGGGACTGGGCGCTCCGTATTGGGATAGTAATGCTCGCGGTATTATTACGGGTCTGACACGAGGTGCAAATGTGCGGCATGTGACTCGTGCGGCTGTGGAATCCATCGCGTATCAAGTTAAGGATATTTTTGATGTGATGGAAAAGGAATTTGGCAAAAAAATTCTTTTTTTGAATGTTGATGGCGGCGCTTGCAAAAATGATTTTTTAATGCAATTTCAGTCTGACATTTTAAATCGTCGTATTATTCGTCCAGCAATGATCGACACAACAGCTAAGGGAGCAGCACTTTTGGCGGGTGTTACTGTTGGGATGTGGAATTCTAAAACGGATTTGAGGAAATTACAGAAAGTGGAAAAGACTTTTACACCAAGGTCTTCGGCTGCGAAGACTAAAGAGCTTTATGCCGGTTGGCAAAAAGCCGTGAGACAAGCCCGACAAAATTGAGATTCCGATTGTTGGCGAAACATTTCGGCTCTATGAACGATCCCCTGCTGCGCAGGGGCTGCGTTCAAATCGCCGGCAGGTTTCCCCAAGCAATCGGAAATGGAGATTATACGTTTTGCGCGACTTAAAAACAATTTTTAATAAAGAAGAATATGATGTCCTCATTATTGGGGGCGGTATTAATGGCGCCGCGATTGCTAACATTGCCTCGCGACAAGGCCTCAGTGTCGCGCTTGTTGAAAAGGAAGACTTTGCCAGCGGCACTTCAAGCCGTTCTACGAAACTTGTTCACGGTGGTTTGCGTTATTTAGAAAATTTTGAGTTTGATCTTGTCCGTGAATCTTTACGCGAACGTTATATCCAGTGGAAAAGTGTCCCGCATTTGGTTAAGCCTTTACGTTTTATTATTCCTGTTTATAAAGGTGATCGTCGACCATTATGGATGATGAAGCTGGGTGTTTTTTTGTATGATTTTTTAAGCGGTAAATATGTTGTTGAAAAACATCAGACATTGACGACTAAAGATGTTATTGCGGCTATTCCTCACATTAAGCGCGAAGGACTTGTTGGCGGTGTTGCATATAGCGATTGTCGCATGGATGATGCAAGGCTTTGCTTGGAAAATATTTTGAGCGCGCGCGAAAGCGGTGCACACATTGCCAATTACGCCGAGGCGGTGTCTTTTTTAAAAGTCGGCACACAGTTGACGGCTGGCGCGAATATTAAGGATATTTTGACTGGCAAGCAAATCACAATTAAGGCACATCATGTTATTTGTGCGGTTGGCCCATGGACCAATGAAATTCTGCGTCTTGATACACCGACGGAGCAGGACAAAATTCGCCTAACCAAAGGTGTGCACATTATTTATAAAGATAAAATCGCGGATACCGCTTTATTGTTGCAGGCCGGCAAAGATCACCGTGTGTTTTTTGTAATTCCTTTTGGTGAACATTCTCTCATCGGGACAACGGATACAGATTATGCTGGGAAGCCCGATGAAGTTGAAAGTGATCGCGATGATGTGGAATATCTTTTATCAGAAGCCGGAAAATTTTTGCCCAATATCAAACTGCAACGGGAAAATATTGTCGCAACATTCGCGGGACTGCGCCCATTGGTATTTGCGTCGGGCAATCCTTCCAAGCTTTCGCGTAATCATGTTATCGAAGAAAATAAAAGTGGTGTGATGTATATCATGGGTGGAAAATATACGACTTATCGTGCGATCGCGCAGCAATGTGTTGAAAAGGTTCTTTCGGGTAAAAAGTTAAATTTGGGTGAAGATTATCCGCTATATGGAAGCGGATCGCATGAAATGAACGAGGCGCAACTTGCCAAAACGTTTAATTTGTCTATTGCGACATGCGCGTATTTGCTTTCAAAGTATGGTACAAAATGCAAAGACGTTCTTAATTTGGTTTCGCAGGATCGGAAATTGGCAGAGCTTTTATGTCCATGCTCACTCGCAATTAAGGCACAAGTGGTTTACAGTCTGCAAAGTGAAATGGCTGTAACCGCGGATGACATCATCTGGCGGCGATTGAGTTTAGGTTATCATTTTTGCGCTACCAAACAATGCCGCAAAGTTATCGACACATTATGCGCGCGTTAATTTCCTGACAATAGATTATTAAATTGACCTTATTAAAATTAAAACAATGGATTATGGAAACGATAGGAGCAACACATGACCGCTATTAGAAAAATGTGGTTTTTCTTTGTTCTCTTGTGTTTTTTGTTTTTTGCAGGATTATTTTTATATTTGCGGATGGAGCATAAGCATTTATTGAAAATGCAGCAAATCGCAATACAAGAAAAAAAGATTAGTTTTGAGAAAGTTTTAAAATTAAATCAGCGGGCCATTTTTGTTTTGGCTAATGATTATTCTTATTGGGATGAACTGGTTACCGCAATTAAGAATGAAGATGTTCAGTGGGCATGGATTAATATTGATTCGGGAATTAAGACATATCAGGCTGATGCGGCGTGGATTTATAATATGGACTTTAAGAGAATTTATTCTGTTAATAAATACGCGGATGATCGTCTTAAAGAATTGCCGTTGGATAAGAGTCAAATTGAGCAAATTTTTGGCGCGCAAGCTTTGGTTCATTTTTATGTTCAGACGCCAGCTGGATATTTGGAAATTCAGGGCGCCACAGTGCATTCTTCAGATGACAGCGAAAGAAAGACACCGTCGCAAGGCTATTTCTTTGTTGCGAAATTGTGGGATAAAGAATATTTAAAGACTCTTTCGCAGTTGACGGATATTGAGGTTTCGGTTATTGCGCCAAAAGATGTGGCTGCAGTTTCGAGTCGAGCAGATGCATTTACTGTTTCCGTTTATGACTGGAGAAAAGCTCCTCTTTTTACCATTGTCGGGGTGATCAAATCAGACGGAATTGATCACTTTCAGACTCATTCACGGATATTCCTGAAAATGTTTTTGGTTTATACAGTTATGCAAATGCTTTTTATGCTCTATTTTTTACGCCGGTTATTTAGGACACCGCGCAATATTTCTTAAAATACTTGATAAAGAATTATGAGAATTTTCGATATCTGAAAGGTTAAATGATAAATCAAATTGTAGATCATATGATTCAAATTGTTCTTGAGGGTGGGACAATGTCCCTTCAGATCATGCAAAATAGCAAGCCAACGCTAAAACCGGATAGTTCTGTTCTTACTAAAGCTGATATTGCGATTTCTCGGCATATCCGTAAAAATTTGCAGCCGTATTTAAAAACGAAGAAGCATATTTTAATTGATGAGGAAGATAAGAAAAGTTCTGACTATTATGATCAGAAATATTTAGAAACGATTCCTTATATTTGGGTTGCTGATCCGATTGATGGTACGCGTAGTTTTGCCAATCGTATGCCTTTTTATGGTGTTTCGCTTGGGCTATTGAAAGATTTAAAACCTTGGCTGGGGGTGATTTATTTTCCTGCGCTGGATGAACTTTTTTATTGTAACGGTAAACAGTCGTTTTTTGTGAAAGGGGCAAATTCTTCTCGACCCAAAAAGATTCGAATCAAATCGACGGATCAGAAAATTACAGCACAGTCTGTTTTTTTTGGCAGTGATGGGTTTTTTAAGAATTTTAATTGGGATTTTTCGCTTTGTCAGATGATGATTCCATCTTGCGCTGTGCTTGATTTGTGTTTTCCTGCTATCGGTCGCGGTGCTGGGGCATTTTTTAATGCGCATATTTGGGATTTTGCTGGATCGTGGCCGATTTTTCAGTCCGCGGGTTTGCAATTGCGTAATCTTTCCACAGGTAAAGAGATTGATCGGGTAGAAACGTCATTATTTCAGGGTAAAGGTGACAAAACGTGGCGTTTAGCTGACTTTTATATCCTTTCCTCAAGGCGCAATTTTTCTATTATTCGTGGCGCGATTTCTAAACGTGTTTAGCTTGCGCCGTCGCAGGAGCTCCGGCATCAAACCAAACAGCCCTTGAATATTGACAAAGATTCATTCGATGATATAGTTATTCGAAATAATTCATGCCTTTTTAATCTTCTCTAGCACTTGTAGGTTCATGAAAGACGCGATTTTATATCTGGAAGACGGTACGGTTTTTAACGGCCAGTCTTTGACGGTCAGTGGAGAAACGACAGGAGAAGTTGTCTTTAATACCGCGATGAGCGGTTATCAAGAAATTTTGACTGATCCATCTTATGCCGGCCAGATTGTCGTCATGACATATCCTTTGATCGGCAATTATGGCGTTAACGACCAAGATGTCGAATCTTCCAAAGTTCACGTTAAAGGTTTTATTGCCAAAGAATTTTGCCGTCATCATTCCAATCAGCGCGCCACCAAAAGTCTCATTCAATATTTAGAAGATAATCACATTATCGCCATGGAAGGGTTCGATACTCGTGCTTTGACGCGTCATCTGCGTGTGTCCGGCGCGATGAAGGGCATGATATCGACGGTAGATTTTGACATAGCCAGTTTGGCAGCCAAGCTCAAGGCATCTCCATCCATGGAAAATACCGATTGGGTTAAGACTGTTACGAGTCCCAAGTCGTACTTTTGGCCTGCGACCGGTGTTTACAAAGGCGCCCCGCTTTATAAAGTCGCGGCGATTGATTGTGGCATTAAGACAAATATTTTACGTATTTTAGCTAAACTTGGATGCGATGTGCACGTCTTTCCAGCCGATGCCGCTTTTGAGCAGATGATGTCCGTTAAACCCGACGGACTGTTTATTTCAAACGGCCCGGGAGATCCAGTGTCCGTTCCATATGTTATGAAAACGGTTCAAAAATTCTTTGGAAAATTGCCAGTGTTCGGAATTTGTTTGGGTCATCAAATATTAGGATTAGCTTTGGGTGGAAGTACGTATAAATTGAAATTTGGTCACCATGGCGCTAATCATCCTGTCAAAGATATGGTTGATAATCGTGTTAGTATTACATCGCAAAATCACAATTATTGCGTCGACATGGACAGTCTTGATTCAAATGAAGTTGAAATGATTGATGTGAATTTGAATGATCGCACAGTTGAGGGGTTGAAACATAAAAAGTTTCCGATTTATTCGATTCAATATCATCCCGAATCTTGTCCGGGACCGCGCGACGCGGAATATTTGTTCAATGGTTTTATTGCTTCAATGAAAGAATATAAAAAAGCGAAAGTCTAACTATTTTAAGAAGCGAAGTATAAGTCCCATTGCGAGGAGCGAAGCGACGAAGCAACCTGTCAACAGATTGCCGCGTCGCCCTAAAGGGCTCCTCGCAATAATAAAGCATATGCCAAAACGTACAGACATTAAAAAGATTTTACTCTTAGGCTCCGGCCCGATTGTTATCGGTCAAGCTTGTGAGTTCGATTATTCAGGAACGCAGGCATGTAAAGCTTTGCGTGAAGAAGGCTTTCAAATCGTGTTGGCTAATTCCAACCCGGCTACGATTATGACCGATCCCGAATTATCACACGCGACATATATTGAGCCTTTGACACCAGAATTTATTGAATACATCATTCAGGTTGAACGTCCTGACGCTATTCTTCCGACATTGGGTGGCCAAACTGCTTTGAATCTTGCCATGAAATTGTGGGAAAAAGGTGTTTTGCAAAAATACAATGTCAAAATGCTTGGCGCCAATTATGACGTCATTAAAAAAGCCGAAGATCGTCAGGAATTTAAAAAGGCAGTTCTTAAAGTTGGGCTAGATGTTCCGCGTAGTGCGTTTGCGCATAATATGGGCGAAGCTTTGCTTGCCGCGCAGGAAATTGGATATCCCTTGATTGTTCGTCCGTCGTATACATTAGGCGGGACCGGTGGGGGTATCGCGCGCACTCAGGAAGAATTTGAAAAGATCGCGGCGCTCGGAATCGAAAGTTCAATGATTAATGAGGTTTTGATTGAAGAATCCATCGAAGGTTGGAAAGAATATGAACTCGAAGTCATGCGTGATAATAAAGACAATGTTGTGATTGTCTGCTCGATTGAAAATTTAGACGCCATGGGCGTGCATACCGGCGACAGTATCACAGTTGCTCCTGCGCAAACTTTGACGGACCGTGAATATCAAGATATGCGTGACGCGGCGCTTGTTCTGATTCGCGAAATTGGTGTTGAGACCGGCGGTTCTAATATTCAGTTTGCTATTGATCCTAAAAGTGGCCGCATGATTGTTATTGAAATGAATCCGCGCGTGTCTCGCAGTTCTGCTTTGGCTAGCAAGGCGACGGGTTTTCCGATTGCTAAATTTGCCGCTAAACTTGCGGTAGGTTATTCACTCGACGAGATTCAGAATGATATTACACGCGAAACACCGGCTTCATTTGAACCGGTCATTGATTATTGTGTGGTCAAAGCCCCGCGTTTTACTTTTGAAAAGTTTCCGGAAGCTAAAGATATTTTAGGCGTACAAATGAAGTCAGTAGGTGAAACGATGGCCATTGGCCGCACGTTTAAAGAAGCTTTGCAAAAAGCTTTGCGCGGTTTGGAAATCAAGCATATCGGTCTTGATAATAAGCAGGATTTTAATGATATTTCGGATGAAAAGATTCGTTTACGTCTTAAAGAACCTAATGCTTCACGCATTTTTTATGTGAAGTACGCATTGCAAAAAGGTCTTACGCTCAATGAGATTTATAAGATCAGTTTTATTGATCCGTGGTTTATCGCTCAGATTCAGCAAATCATTGATATGGAAAATAAATTGGTTGCGGCTTTTGCAAAAGATAAGACTCTCGATGTAAAATTATTGCGTAAGGCTAAAGAATATGGTTTTAGCGATCCGCAATTGGCCGCAATAACAGGTAAAAGTGAAGTCGAAATTCGTCGCTGGCGTAAAGATTTAGGTATTGTCGCGACTTTTAAACAAGTTGATACTTGCGCGGCTGAATTTGAAGCGCACACACCTTATTATTATTCGACATATGAATCGGAAGATGAAGCGATTCTTTTTGACGCAAAGATGAACGTTGGGAAAAAGGAAGTTCGTAAAAAGATTATGATTTTAGGCGGCGGTCCGAATCGTATTGGGCAGGGGATTGAGTTTGATTATTGCTGTTGTCATGCCGCGTTTGCTCTTAAAGATATGGGTTTTGAAACGATTATGGTTAATTCTAATCCGGAAACGGTTTCCACGGATTATGACACGTCTGATCGATTGTATTTTGAACCACTCACATTTGAAGATGTTATGAATATTATTGACGTGGAAAAACCCGACGGTGTCATTGTGCAGTATGGTGGGCAGACGCCGTTGAATCTCGCTAAACGTTTGCATGACGCCGGTGTTAAAATCATTGGGACGACGGTCGATTCGATTGATCTTGCCGAAAATCGTGAACGGTTTTCTGCTTTTATTACGAAACTTGGCATTAGCCAGCCGGCAAATGGTTCTGCCGCATCTGTTGAAGAGGCCGTATCTGTCGCTCAGCAAATCGGTTATCCAGTTTTAGCGCGTCCGTCGTATGTTTTGGGAGGCCGGGCGATGCGCATTGTTTATGATCGCGAATCGTTGTTGGATTTCATTGAAGAAGCTAAAGAAGTTTCGGATGGACATCCTATTCTTATTGATAAATTTGTTGAGGATGCCATTGAGGTTGATGTGGACGCGATCTGTGACGGTGAGCACACCTATGTAGCTGGCATCATGGAACATATTGAGAATGCGGGGATTCATTCTGGTGATTCGGCGTGTGTTTTACCGCCACACACCTTAAGCGAGCAAATTGTTCGTGCGATCAAAACTAATACTTGTAAAATTGCCGAGGGATTGAAAGTTGTTGGGCTTTTGAATATACAATTTGCGATCAAAGGCAGTAAAATTATGGTGCTAGAAGTCAATCCTCGTGCTTCGCGCACTGTACCGTTTGTAAGTAAAGCGTCCGGTTTACCCGTTGCAAAGATTGCTGCGCAAATTATGGCTGGGAAGAAAATTAAAGATTTTGACCTGTCCGTGCAATGTGAAGATTTGGCACATGTGGCTGTTAAGGAATCTGTTTTGCCATTTAGCCGGTTTTCCGGCGTGGATATTGTGCTCGGACCGGAAATGAAGTCTACCGGTGAGGTTATGGGCATCGCGGCAACGTTTGGCGAAGCCTTTGCCAAGTCGCAAATATCGGCCAATTCAGCCCTGCCGCGCAGTGGGAAGATCTTTGTTAGTGTCAAAGATGATGACAAGCGCAACGTGGCGTTTTTGGCCAAAAAACTCATCGATATGAAGTTTACGATCATCGCGACTCGGGGTACGGCAAAGGTGCTTAAGTCGAGTGGAGTAGACGCGGAAATTGTTGATAAGCATGATGAGGGCAAAAACAATTTATTGACATTGATCCGAAAAAATGAGATAAACTTGATTATTAATACACCGTCCGGGAAGAAGAGTCAGTCTGATATGCGTTCAATACGGGCGGATGCGATTTTACATAACGTTCCTTGTATCACGACATTGCAAGGGGCTTGGGCCGCAGTTAACGGTATGGAAGCAATCATTGCTAAACAAATGTCCGTTCGTTCGCTGCAAAATTACTATAAAGGTAATGCCGTTAAAAAAAGCAATCCTTGTGAGGTTCGTTGAAGTCAAACGAACTTTTTGCGACTGAGGACGTAATGTCCGAAGAAGTGCCGAGGCCATCCGGCCGAGGCTCATTAAATAGAGACAATAGATCTTTAGGGAGTTAAACTCATGTGCGGTATTATTGGTATTTCCAATCATAAAGATGCCGCGAAGATTGCTTTTTTAGGATTATACGCGCTTCAGCATCGTGGGGAAGAAGCTGCTGGCATCGCGACATATGACGGCAAAGACATTCATCTTGTAAAGAATCCCGGCTTAGTCGCTGACGCTGTTCCTGTCAATTCGCTTGATGAGCTCACGGGTCCGACCGCAATTGGTCACTGCCGTTATTCTACGACGGGTTCCAGTAATTTTAAAAACATTCAACCGTTTCTTGTTATTCATCGCAAGCTTCCACTGGCTATTGCTCATAATGGTAATCTGACGAATACGGAAGAATTGTACCGCAAGTTAGAAGATGGCGGTTCGATTTTTCAGACGTCCATGGATTCAGAAATTATTGTGCATTTATTAGCGCGCACGCAAAATGGCAATTATAAACAATGGTTTACGGATGTTCTTTCGCAATTAGAAGGTTCTTTTTCGTTGGTTTTCTTAATTGGTGACACGATTGTTGGCGCGCGCGATATCAAGGGATTTCGTCCATTGTGTTTAGGTAAGCTTGAAAATAGTTATGTCTTGGCGAGTGAAAGTTCCGCTTTGGATATTATGAAAGCGACATTTATTCGTGAGATTGAGCCGGGTGAAATCGTGATTATCAAGGGCGATAAGTTAGAGTCGACATTTTTGCCTGGTCGTGAAAAAGGAAATAAAGCTCATTGTATTTTTGAAAATGTGTATTTTGCTCGTCCGGACAGCCATATTTTTGACGATAATGTTTATAATGTCAGAAAACGTTTAGGTGAACAGCTGGCAATTGAGCATCCGGTCAAGAATGCGGATTTTGTTATGCCTATTCCGGACTCAGGAATGTATGCGGCGCTCGGGTATTCCAAGAAATTAAACATTCCTTTTGAAATTGGTCTTATTCGCAATCATTATATTGGCCGCACTTTTATTCAACCGACACAGTTTATTCGTGATTTTCGCGTGCGCGTTAAGCTGAATCCGATTCGAGATATCCTAAAGGGCAAAAAGGTTGTCGTTGTGGAGGATTCAATCGTGCGTGGGACAACGAGCCGCAATCGTATTGAGGTTTTGCGTGAAGCTGGTGTAAAGGAAATTCATTTGCGTATAAGCTGTCCGCCGATTGTGTCGCCGTGTTTTTATGGCATTGATTTTCCTGATACCAAGGAATTGATTGCGGCAAATAAAAGTGTTAAAGAAATCGCAGATTTTATTCAGGTGGATTCTTTAGAATATTTGAGTTTGGAAGGCATGCTTGGTGTTATGAAAAGCAGTAAAGATTTTTGTTCATCATGTTTTACAGGCAAATATCCGGTTAAAATTCCTGAGAATACCAGCAAGTTTCTTCTTGAAGGAAAAACCGCAAGTCATTCGCATGGCAATAATCCACATAGTGGGTAATTTATGACAAAATTTATTTTTGTGACAGGTGGAGTTGTTTCAAGTTTAGGTAAAGGTTTGGCGGCGGCTTCAATTGCCAAGCTTCTGGAAGCTCGAGGACTTACGACGTCGATGATCAAATGCGATCCATACTTGAATGTTGATCCCGGCACGATGAATCCTTTTCAGCATGGTGAAGTATATGTTACGGATGATGGCGCAGAGGCGGACTTGGATTTGGGGCACTATGAGCGATTTACAAATTCAATCATTAATAAAGATAGCAATATTACGACAGGAAAGATTTATTATTCTGTTATTACGAAAGAGCGACGTGGCGATTATTTAGGTAAAACGGTTCAGATTATTCCGCATATTACTGACGAGATTAAGCGTTGTATTAAAAAAGGTGCTCGTGAAGGAGAAGTTGATGTCGCTTTGATTGAAATTGGTGGGACGGTTGGCGATATCGAGAGTTTGCCGTTTTTGGAAGCGATTCGTCAGATGCGTTGGGAATTGGGGGAGCATTACGCGATTTTTATTCATGTGACTTTGCTCCCGTATATTAAAGCGGCTGGTGAACAAAAAACTAAGCCGACACAGCATTCGGTTAATAAGATGCGTGAAATTGGGATACAGCCGGATATTTTGTTATGTCGTACTGAAAAGTCAATTCCGCGTGAGCAAAAAGAAAAAATCGCTTTGTTTTGCAATGTGGACCGCGAAGCAGTTATTGAGGCTTTGGACGTGAAGCATATTTATGAAGTTCCACTGTGTTTTAAAAAAGAGGGAATTGATGACTTGATTTTAAAGAAGCTTAATATTAAGAAAGAGGAACGAGATCTCAATGAATGGAAGAATTATGTTGTGAAGCGTTTGCGAACCCCTAAGAAGGAAATTAAAATTTCAGTTGTCGGAAAATATATTGCTTTGCCTGACGCGTATAAATCGATTTATGAAGCACTTGTTCACGGCGGTATTGCTAATGACACGCGAGTTGTTATTAACAAAATTGATTCTGATGGATTGGATGCTAAAAATATTGCGAAGCATCTTGGAGATTCAAAAGGGATATTGATTCCCGGTGGATTTGGCAGCCGCGGAATTATTGGTAAAGTCAATGCGGTGCAATTTGCTCGCGAGCATAAAATTCCTTTTTTTGGGATTTGTTTAGGAATGCAAGTTGCTTCAATTGAATTTGCCCGCAATGTTTGCGGTCTTAAGGATGCCGATTCTACCGAATTTGAAAAAGAGACAAAAAATCCGATTATCAGCCTTTTGGAAGAGCAGGAAAATGTGACGAGTATGGGAGCGACAATGCGTCTTGGCGCGTATGCTTGTAAGTTGGAAAATGGTACGAATAGTTTTAAGGCCTATAAAAAAGATACCATTGCGGAACGTCATCGCCATCGTTATGAGTTTAATAATAAATTCAAAAAGCTTTTTGAGAAAAATGGTATGATAATCGCCGGAAAAAATCCACAAACCGGTTTAGTTGAGATCATTGAGCTTAAAGATCATCCTTGGTTTGTGGCCTGCCAGTTTCATCCGGAATTCAAATCCAAGCCGGAAAGGGCGCATCCGCTATTTAGAGATTTTATTGCCGCGGCTTTGTCAAATTAAAATCATTGTCATTCCCGAATGTTTTTATTGGGAATCCATGAGTAGAATTTTGTATAGATCCCCGATAAGAGGTTTCGGGGATGACGATTTTTGCGCGCGGGTGGCGAATCCCGCTATGCGGGACGAGACAGTTTGCAATAGAGTGATACTGTTCTAATAAAATGTTTGCGTGATATTGTACTTTGCGCGCGGGTGGCGAAATGGTAGACGCGCACGTTTGAGGGGCGTGTGGGGTAACCCATGAGGGTTCGAGTCCCTCCCCGCGCATTGATTGATCTGATTCCTCAGTCCAAAAAATTGGTATAAATTTTATGTCCAAATCCATCAAAGTTAATGCGAGTGTTTTATGTGCTGATTTCACCAAACTTGAAGATCAAATCAAGATGTGTGAAGATGCCGGCGCAGAAATGATTCACGTCGATGTGATGGATGGGCATTTTGTTCCAAATATCACGATCGGACCTGTCATTGTCGAGGCAATTCGTCGTACAACCAGGCTTCCTATCGAAGCACATTTGATGATTGAAAATCCCGGCCTTTATGTTGAGGATTTTATTAGCGCTGGCACAGACATTGTTTCGTTGCAAGTCGAATGTTATGGTGTGCGTACCATGGAATCGCGAGCGTTTGGTCAGTATCCTAAGGTTTTAGAATCGTTTGATGCTTCCGCAGCCAGTCGTGATATTGCTAAGATTAAAGCTAGAGGAAAGAAAGTTTTTCTTGTCGCGAATCCTGCAACACCACTGTGTTTTGATTCACTTTTAAAGGAGATTGACGGTGTTCTTGTTATGTCGGTGAATCCTGGTTTTGCCAAGCAGAAATTCATGATGGAGGTTTTGGAAAAAATTAAGGATTTGCGCAGTCGTTTTGACGGTGATATTGAAGTTGATGGCGGTGTTAATGCCCAAACTGCTCCAGAAATTGTCAAGGCTGGCGCGAATCTATTAGTCTCGGCGAGTTATTTCTTTGGTTCGTCTAATCCTAAGGATGTCGTGAAATTTTTGAAAAGCCTGTAGTGATGTTTGAATTGTTGTTTCTGAAGTGGTATAGTTTACCTATGAATCCGCAGCATAAAGAACTTTCCCGCACGGCCGGTCAAGCTGCTATGGAGTACCTTATTCTTCTTGGCGTGATGACAATTATTGCCCTGCTTGCTTTTCGAAATTTATTACCCTTATCCATCTCTGAAACCAATAGTCGTTTTACGGAAGCCAGTAAAAACATTATTGGTAACGCGGCAACAACTTCGCGGGATGGGCCATTTCCATATTATTGATTTACTTAAAATAAATTAAAGGCTATCGGGCTTTACGCTGGTCACGAACAAAAATGCTTTCCGAGAAACTCTTTGCGTATTTTTTAAGTTCCGCGCCCTTTTCGCTGATTTGCGCGACGTGGGCAATCGGTTGATTCGCGTTGGAAACAATTCCGATCGAGATGGAGAGTAAGCCGGTTTTGATTTCGTTTCCGAGCCGGTCTTTCCCCATGATGTATCCTGCATTGCGGTCTTCTTCGTTGTAAAATTGTGGAGCAGTTTTATCAAATTCTGCGATGATTTGTTTGCAAACGGGTTCAACGAGTTCATCACTTGTTACGAAAACAAAATCATCTCCACCGATGTGTCCAATAAATGATTCTGGTCCACCAACGGCACGTACAACTTTGACAAGGAGGCGAGCTGTGTCACGGATGACTTCATCGCCTTTTTCAAAACCATATTTATCATTATAAATTTTAAATTTATCAAGATCCGCATAACCTACGGCGAATGTTTTTCCATTGGCGATGCGGTTTTGCAATTCTTCCATGATCGATGTGTTTCCGGGAAGATGCGTGAGAGGATTGGCGTCTAGACTGCGGCTTGTACGGCGTAAGATCATTTTGATACGCGCTAAAAGAGCGCTAGGTTCGAATGGTTTGACGATATAATCATCGGCACCAGCTTCAATGCCGCCGACCATGTCCTTGGTTTCGCCCTTCCCAGTAAGCATAATTACGGGAATGTGTTCGAGTAAAATATCCTTTTTCATTGTCTTGCAAAATTCTTTACCGGTCATAATCGGCATCATAAAATCGCAAATGACTAAGTTTGGATTTTTGGTTTGGACGAGCTTGAGCCCTTCTTGTCCGTTTGGCGCTTGGATCACTTCGTAAAATTCTGAAAGTGTTAAGTCAAGGACATCAAGAATGTCTGGGTCATCATCGATCGTAAGAATGCGTTCTTTATTCATAATGTACTAAGTTTAACATGAGAAGGACATGTCTGCTAAGTTCTTCGAGATAAAATTATGTGTTAATCAACTTGGCCTTTTGCTATGAGTGGCAGGGTAAAATAAAACGTCGAGCCTTTTAAAGGTTCGCTTTCAACCCAAATTTTGCCATTGTGTGCTTCAATGATTTTTTTACATAGGGCTAAACCAAGACCTGTTCCTTTAACATTTTGATTAATTTCATTCTCAATACGATAAAATTCGTTAAAAAGTTGACGGGTATTTTCTTCATTGATGCCGATTCCGGTATCGGAAATTGAAAATGTGATTTTTTCAATTTCGATAACAGCATTGACTGTGATTGTTCCATCATTGGGTGTGAACTTTACGGCATTACTGATTAAATTGATGAAGACACGCTCGATTTGGCTTAAGTCTGTTGGAATTGGTGGACAATTTTGGGGGACATTATTGACGAAGATGATATGTTTTTCTTTGATTTGCGGTGTTAAAAGATCTTGTACATTCGCGATAATCGGTGGAATGGCGTGCGGCGTCAATTTCATTTCGGTTTTACCTGACTCGATGCGGGAGATGTCGAGCAGATCATTGATCAATTGTACAAGGTTATCAGAATGTTTATTGATTTTTTCAAGCCGTTCTTTGACTTTAGCAGGAATTTCGCCGATCGTTCCGGCAATAAGAAGCGCGGCGTAGCCCTTGATTGATGTTAAAGGTGTTCTTAGCTCGTGTGAAACCGCAGAAATAAATTCGCTCTTGTTTCTGCTGATTGCTTGAACGTCAGCGAGAGCAGAAGAAAGTTGTTTGGTGCGTTCCTGCACTTTGGCTTCGAGAGCTTGTTGGGAGTGATAAGCTTGTTCAAAGAGGCGCGCGTTTTCAACGGCCTGTCCGATTTGATCCGCAAGGATGGAAATCAACTCAGTATCACCTTCAGTGACAGCGAAAGCGTCACCCGGATTACCAGCAAAAATAAGTCCCGTCATGGTGTCTTGTGTCAAAATGGGAGTCATGACAAAATGACGGACATTGAGGATTTCAAGAATTTGATTTTTTAGTTCTGGTGTGCTTTTGTTTGAAGAAATCATGTTGCCGTCTTTAAGGAGCTTGGAAATTTGCGCGTTATTGCTGATTCTTTCTCCAATGATCGTTTGCTCGTCTTTGGAATATCCTAAACAGACACGTAGGCGTAGATCCTTTTTTTCATCAAGGGTGTAGATGAGATATTTTTCAAATCCCAATTCTGTTAGGAGGGAATGGTTGAGACGTTGGAAAGCTTCGTCCTCGTCAAGGGTTGTGCTGATTAAGCGTGATGTTTTTTGCAAGGCATCCAAACCGGTGAGTCGCTTATCAAGTTCTTCTTGGGCTTTGTTCAATTCGAGATCGGTTTTAACAATGAGTTTGGCCTGCTCGTCGAGTTCTGAGAAAGATTCTCCGAGTTTATTCAAAGCGTTTTTAAGAATAGTAATGTGTTGATACGCGGTATAAAGATAATACGCAACCACGCCTGATCCCAGCAGAAGGATGAGAATAATAAATTGATAGATACTTTCAGAAATGCTGTTATCCATGTGATCCTAACATATCGCAGTAACAATAATGCTTTCGTTTTGCAAAAGAGTTTCGGGCCCAGTTTCAGACGCATACGTAAAAATCTCACCAAAAGAATACATGCCAAAGATTGGGACTGCCGTGCCAAGGATTTCGCGAATGCGCTGAATTTCAGTGTTTGCTGATCGACCTAAGATTCGATAACGCGCCAGTGATTCAAAAATAAAAATTAATTTAGGTGTGCGGCCTTTCATTTGTGCTTTGACTTCTAACGCGGCTTGTTCGGCAGCTTGTAGGCACGAGTCTTTGTTGCCGATCATCAAATGAATTTGTTTGCCCGCAGTAATTCCATCTTGCAAAACAATGCTATCGTCGTCGAGCGTACTAATAATATTGCGCAATAGGTACTCGCGATTTTGTCCTAAGGGCGTACCTAAGGGATAGCGGGTGTTTAAATGTGCTAAGCTGCTGGCTTTTAAAGTTTCAGCGGTATCGTCGAAATATTCTTGATAAATTTGTGCCGCCGGTTTATCGTCGATCAATTTGATGACATTGTTTTCGCTTTTATTAACGATGCGTGGTTTGCCCAGTGGTCGCCAGCCGTGCCGGCAGCTTGTGCCAACTTGCATTCGTCCACCAAAGAGTACGCCGCATGCGCCGGAAACAAGAACAGTATTATTATAATATTGATAAGTTTTTTGGAAATGAAAATCATCGCTGCTTCCGGCACCGATAATTGGGAAGATTCCTTCAAATGATTCAGTGAGCCCAGAATTAAAATGTGATAAATTTTGTAGAAGTCCATCAGCAAAGTACATAAAGAGTTTACGATGCTCTTTGCCATAATCAGAAAGACAGGTTTTTGCTAATTGTAAACCAGCACTTTGAAAATCCTGTAGATGAAGATTGTCAACGGAGCCGGTTTCGAAACGGATTTCTTCGGAGTACATCAATAAAACGGCGATTCCTCGCATTTCGATTCGGTCGCTAAGGACAATAGCTGCCGTCGAGGATCCGAGTAGGCGAGTTTTATGAAGCTGATTAACAAGAAAAGGAATAAATTCCGTGGGGTTGTAATGGGAAGTGTTAAGAACAATTGCCAAATCAATGTTGCTTGAGTGCAGATTGAATTTGGCTTGTTCCGCGGCTTCTTGCGCAGCCTTGAGCGTGTCGAGGTTTTTACTAAACCCGATCCCGATATAAGTTGACACAAAGAGCTCCTTCAATCTAAAAGCATTTTAAAATAATCAACATAATATAGCATAATAAGAGGGGGCATAAAAATAATGTCTCAACTAATTCGGTGGAAGCTTAAAGGCATCTGTGATAATATGGGGCATTCCAAATTTAAGGCCCCATCGTCTAGCCTGGTTAGGACGTCTGCTTCTCAGGCAGAAAACACCGGTTCAAATCCGGTTGGGGCTATTTCATAAATAACCGAGACACATTGAGTTTTTCATCAAAAGACAATGTGTCTCGATCTTTTGTAAAAATTCAAGACGGCTGTTACAAAATGACCGGAGAAATTCTAACTTCTATAAAACTGGGGCACAATGGGTTATAGAAGGGGATTGTGTTTTTAATTTTTCATTAACCTTGATCCGACGAGGAGAAATATGGAATATTTTATCGGTGTCATTTTAGCTTTATCAATTTCATTTTTTTCCACCGCGGTTGGCTTTGATCACGATCGCGCCTTTTATCCGGTGGTCATGATTGTAATAGCGATACTTTACGCGTTGTTTGCTGTGATAGGCGGATCACTTCAGGCATTGAGCCTTGAGTGTGTGGCCATCGCAGTGTTTATCCTTGTGTCGGTGCTTGGATTTAAATTCAATCTATGGTGGGTGGCAGGTGCTTTGTTCGCGCATGGAGTCTTTGATCTCATTCACGGTCATTTGATATCCAATCCCGGTGTACCTGTGTGGTGGCCCGGGTGGTGTTTTGCTTATGATGTCACGGCAGCGGGATATCTGGCGTGGCTTCTGAAGTGTTCAAAAGTCAAGGTGCATCCGTAAGCGTTATGGACCGAACTCGCCGCCAGCATGTTCTTGTACTAAAAATCCCGCCGATCGTGCTTGTAGGCTTCACGGCTACACTGATGTGGCTTGTTTCATTAGCCGCACCGTCTTTCCCATTGTCGATCCCGGCTAAAAATTTGTGCATGGGGGTTCTGGTATCGACAGGAGCAATTATTAGCGGTCTAGGCGTTGCATCATTCCGACGGGCAAAAACTACGGTCAACCCGATGAAGCCGGAATCGTCATGTGTCCTGGTCGATTCCGGCATCTATGGATTGACACGCAATCCGATGTATTTGGGCTTTTGCTTGGGTTTGCTTGGATGGGCTGTCTTTTTATCGAATTTCTTTGCGTTTCTACTGCTGCCGGCTTTCATGCTTTATATGAATCGTTTCCAAATTGAGCCTGAGGAAAAAATTCTCGCCGCTACATTCGGCCAACCGTTCATCGACTATAAGACCAAGGTGCGTAGATGGTTGTGAGGTGTAATTTCTATTATTTGAAATGCCGGTTTAAGGCAATCATGGAGTAAACTTATGAAAGCAATTATTTACACAAAATATGGATCACCGGATGTTTTTCAGCTCAAAGAGATAGAAAAACCTACTCCAAAGAATAATGAAGTGCTGATAAGAATCTGTGCGACAACAGTGACATCAGGAGATGTGAGACTTAGAAAGGCTGACCCATTTGCCGTAAGATTTTTTTATGGTCTAGCGGGTCCTCGAAAAACAATTTTAGGACATGAGTTTGCTGGCATTATTGAATTTGTTGGCAAAGATGTAAAATTATTTAAGAAAGGGGATCAAGTTTTTGGATCAACCGGTCTTGGGTCCGGTACTTATGCCGAGTACATATGTCTACCTGAAGATGGGGTACTGGCAATAAAGCCGGCCAATATGACCTACGAGGAAGCCGCTGCAATTCCTGTGGGAGGACTGACAGCACTCTGCTTCCTCAAAAAAGGAAATATTGAGAAGGGAATGAAGGTGCTTATCTATGGAGCTTCTGGCGCGAATGGTAGCGCCGCGGTTCAGCTGGCCAAGACTTTTGGGGCAGAAGTGACTGGGGTGTGCAGTACCGGAAATGTAGAGTTGGTGAAGTCTCTGGGTGCCGATACGGTAATTGATTACACCAAAGAAGATTTTTCCAAAGGCGGTGAGACCTATGATGTTATTTTTGACACGGTAGGTAAGAGTTCGTTTTCACGGTGTATAGGATCGTTAAAGAAAAAAGGATTCTTGATTTTAGCTGCTGCTGGGCCATCACAAATGGTTCGAGGGCTATGGTCTTCAATGACAAGCAGCAAGAAAGTAATATTTTGGGTAATGAGCGAAAAGGCCGAAGATTTAATTTTGCTTAAGGATCTTATTGAGGAAGGGAAGTTAAAATCGGTCATAGATAGAAGATATCCTTTGGAACAAATTGCTGAAGCTCATAGATATGTCGAAAAAGGGCACAAAAAGGGAAATGTAGTTATAGCTTTGGAGCATGACACTGTTTCTCATGGAACAAAAAAAGATCTTTGATTTAAATTTAAAAATAGGACGTTTTGTAGATTAGCATAAAAATTCTAATAGGAGCAATAAGCTTGGAAAAAGATTACCTAATTCTTCAGCCAGCACTCGTAATGATTATATTAACATTCATTGTTTGGGTGTTTATGTATGTTCGCCGCATTCATTATCTTGTAACACACAAGGTGGATATTCAAAGTCTGTCAGACCCCAAGGCAATGACCGGGCATATTCCTGTGCATATAAATTGGCCTTCTGAAAATTTGAAGAATCTTTTTGAACTCCCTGTCATCTTTTATGCCTTGTGTGGGTTTTTAGCAATATCACATTGTACGGACACCATATTTTTATACGCAGCTTGGATTTTTGTGGGATGCAGGGGTATACATAGCATAATTCATTGTACTATTAATATTGTTATGTATCGTTTTTATGCGTACGCACTTTCATCTTTGGCGTTGTGGTTTATGGCCGGGAAATTAATATTTTTTATTTTTAAATAAAATTTTAATGCCTACACAGGGGAATTGGTTTTTGCTATTCTTATTTTTGGGTCGTGGTTTTAGTGGTGAAATGCTCAGCTAGCGACGATGATGGTATTTTCACCTGTTGGGGCTATTTTTAAGTTAACTCTTCGCAAATCATAAATCGAAAATATATTTGGATGGGCCATATTTAAAAAATCCCTATGCCCTTATTGGCGCTTTTGCTACATCCTTTTATGGGGTCGTGCGGGCAATCGTGTCGATCTTTTGATAGACATACGTCGAATGCCCACGGGTGTTTTTAAAAGGAGCGTTACAACAACTTTTCAGAAGCAAAAAATCAAGATTATAGGCTTCGAGGATCTTGTGGCTATGAAAGTTTACGCCGGGAGCCATAAGGACATTCAAGATATAATAGGGATATTACAGGTCTCGGCGAAGAAAATAGATATTCTTGCTTTAAGAAAGATAATAAGTCAGTATGGCAAACGCGAGTCTGAACGTCTCAATCGTCTTTTGCCCAATAGGTTATTTCATTTATTGTGGGAATTCTTCCTTACCCCTAAAGTGTCGAGACGTTCCTCGGTAATTTGCGACGACTATTTGATTGACAGAAATAAGGCGCGCGGTATTATATAGCTAAGGAGCTATTTAGTTATATGATCATCGAACTCGAAAAAATATTAAAGGTGCTTTCAGACAAGAATCGGATAAGGATTATCAAGCTCTTAGAAAAGCAGAAACTCTGTGTTTGTGAACTTGCTTTTATTTTGGCGATTAAGCAACCAAGCGTTTCAAGGCATTTAAAGAAATTGAAGAGTGTTGGAATTATTGCGGAAGAACAGGATAGTTTTTGGACCAATTATGTTTTGTGCGTGAAGGGTAATAAGTATTTTATGTCTTTGCTTCGTTATTTGAGTGCATGGCTTAAGGAAGATGGGCAGATTAGGCAAGACTTAAAGAAATTGCGTCAGGTTGATCGGGCCAAGTTGTGTTGTAAGTAAAAATTTTTACGCTAATTGTATAGCGTATCAGCTATATAAATAAAGGAGGCTGTTATGGACACAGAGAGAAAGAAATATGATTCGAAGGAAGTGAACAAGAAACAGGGATTTTGGAAAAGTCTCATTGAGAAACTGGATAAAAAAATGATTGAGAAAGCAAATCAATCTTCTTGCTGTAGTAAGGATTCTAAGGGTGGCAAATGCTGTTAAAATTTACAGATTGGTTGATTTATGAATTATTGGGTTTGGATCCTGAGGCGCGGCTGCCCCAAGCGTTAAACTTTTTTGTATATGATTTTATTAAGATTCTTTTTCTGCTTTTTGTGATGATTTTTGTAATCGGGTTTTTAAGGACGTATTTATCGCAGGAAAAGCTTAAGCAATGGCTCACCGCGCGGGGGATTTTTGGAAATTTTATGGCGGCCTTATTCGGGGCAATTACACCTTTTTGTTCCTGCTCATCGATTCCGCTTTTTATAAGCTTCCTGAAGGCAGGAGTACCACTTGGAGTTACGTTCTCATTTCTTATCGCTTCTCCTTTGATTAATGAGTATTTGGTGGTTTTGATGCTTGGTACTTTTGGATGGAAAATTACCTTAATGTATGTAATGAGCGGTCTTTTAATAGGGTTTTTCTCCGGAGTCATTCTTGGAAAGATGCGGCTCGAGAAATTCTTAGTTGCAGACATGCATGCCGACCTAGAATCAGATCAGCAGACGCAAATGCTTTATACTTTTAAGTCTCGCCTAGTTTTTGGCTGGAAGGAAGCGAGGGATATTGTTTATAAACTTTGGGGTTGGATTCTTGTTGGGGTAGCTATTGGGGCCGGAATTCATAATTATGTTCCACAGGAAATGATTCAAGGAGCTTTAGGTAAAACAGGGATATTTTCAGTCCCTATCGCAACGCTCATTGGGGTTCCAATGTATGGAAGTTGTGCGGCAATTGTTCCTATCGCCGTTGTTTTGTTTGAGAAAGGCATTCCTTTGGGAACGGCCTTGTCTTTTATGATGGCTATTTCAGCTTTGAGTTTTCCAGAAGCGATTATGCTCAGACGCGCGATGAAATTGAAGCTTATTATGATATTCTTTTTAATTACGACGATCGCCATTATTTTAACGGGCTATTTGTTTAATATGCTTCAAAGTGTATTGATTCATTAGAGAGGTAATATGAAAAAAGGGGCGGTTTGCGTTCATAAAAATATAGGTAAACAAAGATACTAATTTTTCTGATGAAGAAATGTTAGGTGTTTAATAATAAAGAATAAGCAAGAAAAGTTCGATAAACTTATAGAGTTGGACAAGATGAGATGGAAACAATAAATCTAAGAGTGATGTTTTCAACGCGGGGCGCGCTTGCCAGTCTTTCGTTATCCATGTTGCTGTCGTCACTCGGCACAAGCATTGCTAACGTCGCTTTGCCAACATTGATGCAAACATTTAGTACTAGCTTTCAAAAGGTTCAGTGGATTATTCTCGCGTATCTTCTTGCTATTACAACGCTGATTGTCAGCGTAGGGCGACTGAGTGATATAATTGGCCGTCGGAGATTGTTGTTGGTTGGACTTTCTCTTTTTGTAGCGGCTTCGGTTTTGTGTGGTATTTCTTCCTCGCTTTGGATGTTGATCGCTGCCCGCGCGGTACAGGGTCTAGGAGCAGCTATTATGATGGTTCTTACATTGGCGTTTGTTAGTGAAATAATTCCAAAGGATAAAATTGGTAGTGCGATGGGGTTGCTTGGAGCAATGTCTGCAATCGGCACAGCTTTCGGGCCGGCTTTGGGGGGTGTACTGATTTCTAAGATCGGTTGGCAATCAATTTTTCTTGTTAACATACCGCTGGGTATTCTTGCTTTTATATTTGCGTATCGTTATTTGCCCGTTGATCGTCAAGAACAAATAAAAGATGAGATTAGTTTTGATAATGTGGGTACGTTGATACTTGTTTTAACGCTTGCGGCATATGCGCTTGCGATGACGATTGGGCGTGGTAGTTTTGGTTTGCTTAATATAGTTTTGCTATTGATAGCTATTTTGGGGAGCTGTCTCTTTATGTTTGTTGAAGCGAAGGTAACGTCGCCTTTGATTCCATTAGACATGTTTCGTGATCCATTATTAAGCGCGGGTCTTATTATGAGCGCGCTTGTATCAACGGTGTTAATGGCAACGCTGGTGGTTGGACCTTTTTATCTTTCTTATGCGCTTGAACTTAACGTTGCTCATGTTGGAATGGTCATGGCGGCTGGTCCGCTTGTCGTTGCGTTTACGAGTGTGCTTGCGGGGCGCATGGTAGACTGGTTTGGCGCACAACTTATAACTATTATTGGGCTTATCGGTATAGCAGTAGGTTCGTTCAGTTTGTCTGTTATTCCGATCAGATTTGGTATTCCGGGTTATATTTTTCCTGTAGTAATTATTACATTGGGTTATGCGTTGTTCCAGACAGCGAACAACACTGCTGTTATGAAGAATGTTCTTCGGGATCAGCGGGGTGTGATTTCCGGTATGCTTAATTTATCTCGCAATCTTGGACTTATTACTGGAGCATCTCTTATGGGTGCGGTTTTTGCGTTTGCATCAGGGACAAGTGACATTGCAACGGCCAATCCTGAGGTTGTTGCCAGCGGTATGCGTATCACATTTGTAGTTGCTACGGTTTTGATCGTCTTTGCATTTGTTGTTGCAGTGGTAAGTCAGGTTCTTGCAACACGCAAAGCACTTTTTGCGAATGCTTGATGATGTGCATTGTGTAAGGAGATAGGCATTGTTCACGTTATGAATAATCAGGAAAGAATTTATCATTTTGAAGTTCCTCAAAACCTGCTACCCGAGATCACCGCAGAGCAGGGCATTGCTAATTTTGAAGTTCCGCATGACTTAATACCGCAAATTTCTAAAGAGTATGGTGTCGTTGATCGGCGCAAGGCGACAAATCAATATATGCAGATAGTGCATGCGCTTATTCTGAGTATTTTGTTGATTGTTTTGATGATATTCATTATAAAAAAGTTGTCGAGAATTTTTGGCAAGTTTGATTTGGTGTTAAAGAGTATCAAAAGCATTTTGAATGTTATCGCGCGAATTTGTTTGGCGTTTTTGATGTCAATGATTCCTGCGACACTTGTTTTTATGGCGACGTGTTGGGTAAGTTGCAAATACTTGATTCAATGTGTTGATGTTCAGACGGTGGCGGCATATATTTTGGGGTTATTGTTTGGTGGGATCATATGGTTTTTCGCTTTTCTTTGGCTGTTGGGTAAGTTTTTCAAAAGGTCGTGATGGTTGTTTTGAATATAATCAAATTACATCGTAGGATATTCGCAAGCCCCCCTAAGTTTTAAAGATAAGATTTAAAAAAGTTTTAATCGTGTGCTTTAATAATAATCATGTCTGATTTTATTCCTAAAGATTTTTCCTTGAGGCGTACCATTGCATTGAATTCTGGTGTGCATTTTGTTCGGCCAATGCTTATGGCGGGTTTTGTTGGCAGTGCGACAGGTTTTCTTGTCGTGGGGTTTATTAAATTAATTGAATGGACCACGGCTTTTTTATTTAATCCTGCGATTACAAATACTTTTTGGGTTATCTTTGTTCCTGTGCTTGGAGGTTTGATTGTCGGACCATGGATAGAATTTTTAGCTCCGGAGGCCAAGGGGCATGGTGTTCCTGAGGTTTTAAAAGCGATTGCCCTGCGCGGTTCACGGATTAGGCCGATTGTTGGCATTGTTAAGATTGTGACATCGGTTATTTCCATCGGCAGTGGTTTTTCTGTTGGTCGAGAAGGGCCGATTGTGCAAATCGGATCGGCTCTTGGCTCGTCCTTAGGTCAATTATTAAAATTGCCAGAATCACGAATCAGAAATTTGGTAGCTTGTGGTGCGGCAGCGGGTATCGCAGGAGTTTTTAATACTCCGATTGCTGGTGTCATGTTTGCGTCCGAGGTGATATTGCGTGATTTTGGCGCCAATGCTTTAAGTACAGTTGTCGTTGCGGCGGTGTCCGCTAGTATTGTTAGCCGTATATTTTTAGGGGATCATCCTTCTTTTATGGTGCCTTCGTATCATCTGCATCATCCTTCAGAAATATTCCTATATTTTATTCTTGGTATTTTAGCAGCTGTGGCAGCTGTGTCATTTATGGTGACTTTGGAGTGGTCGGAAGTAAAATTTGATAAATGGCGGTTTCCGGTGTGGTTAAAGCCGGCTTGTGCTGGTCTTTTGGTCGGTTGCTTAGGATATTGTTTTCCTCAGATTTTTGGTTCTGGTCTTTCAGCCATTCAGGATGCTTTGCACGGGAATATTCCACTGCAAATTTTAGTTTCCTTAATTTTTGTAAAAATATTAGCGACTTCACTCTCACTGGGCGGGGGAAGCTCGGGTGGGGTTTTTGCGCCGTTATTGTTTATTGGTGCGGTTTTGGGAGGTGCGTTTGGACAGTTGTCTGCTTTGCGTTCGGTGGTGCCGATAGCTCCGAGCGGCGCTTATGCTTTAGTTGGCATGGCCAGTGTTTTTGCTGCCGCGGCCCGAGCGCCGATTACTTCGATTTTGATTGTATTTGAATTGACTGGCAGCTATGGCATGATTTTGCCTATTATGGTTGCGGTTGTAACCGCGACTTCAATAGCAAAAATAATTCGCAAAGATTCTATTTACTTAGGAAAACTAAAAAGTAAAGGGATTGATATTAACTCATTTGAGGAGGCTCGTGTCTTAGAGGGGTTAAAAGTTAGTGATGTTATGAGTCAAGAATTTCATCTTGTGCGTCAAGACATGGCCGCAAAAGAATTGATTAAGTTTATGTCGACAAATATGACAAAAAGCATTTTTGTGATTGATCATAAAAATACTTTAGTGGGGATAGTTAAGTCGGTGGAATTTAATAGAATATTATTGGCTGAGGGTGAGGATTTTTTGATTGCGCAGGACATCGCAATTTCAGTTAAGGAATATACTTTTCCGGATGAGCCTTTGAATGAAGCGGCAAAACTTATGGCTGCGCATCATTTGACCGAAATGCCGGTGGTAGATTCCCTTAATACGACTAAAGTTATTGGAGTTTTAAGGTCTGAGGATGTGTTTCGAGTTTATGCTGAGCATGTTTCTCGTCGCGGAGAAATTACCAGCCGGCAGGCTCACGATGAGGCGGTTCCGTCGGATATGATGACAGTTGTTTTTACCGTAAATCCTCGCTCATTAATTGTTGGGAAAACAATTAAAGAATTGAACTTGCCGGAGGGTGTTCACTTTAATTTGGTTAAGCGCGGTGCCAGGTTTTCGGTGCCGCACGGCAATATGCTGATGCTGATTAAAGATCGTATTACTGTCATTGTAATGCCTCAGCAAGAAGAGGCCTTGCGGGAGTGGCTTAAGCGAAACAGATTAAAAGATTTTTAGATTTGGAATAAAGCTAAATCAAATTCAATATTTACGAAATAATTTTTTTAAAAATGCCGACATTGGTAAAAACTCGAAATCGTACGATCGATGTTCTCAAAGGACTTGCGATCGTTCTTGTTGTTTATGGTCACGTCATTCAGCGCTCTATGGTTGTCGGTGGGGCTGATTTCTTCTTAAATCCTGTTTTTAAAATCATTTATACATTTCACATGCCGCTTTTTGTTTTTATAAGCGGCTATTTGATTGCGGCGAGTTTAAAACGCCGCAGCATTAAGGATACTTTTACAATTCGCGTAAAAAGTTTGTTTATTCCCTTTGTTGTTTGGAGTCTTTTAGACATGGTGGTCAATGATTTGATCAATTCATCGGGTGGGTTTAACGTTTTCGAATATTTATTTTTGAAACCTTCGGTGTGGTTTCTTTTCACATTGTTTGTTGCTAGTGCTTTGGTTTTAGCGTCGGTAAAGCTACAAAGAAAGTTTGGGTTAGTGATCTTTGCTTTGATTTATCTTCTTATACTCTTTATCCCTTTTAATGAATACGCGGCTCTTTATTACATCAAATGGTTTTATTTGTTTTACGTAGCTGGTTATCTGATTCATGAGTATGGTTCTGGATTTATAGCACGGTTTAATAATACGGCTACATTTGTGACAGCTTTTTTTATCTTTTTTGTTCTTTTGCCATTTTGGACACGCAATGATTATATTTATGTGAATAAAATGCATTTTTTGTCAGCAGATTATGTCCTGGAAATCTTACGATACGGTTATGTTTATCTTATTGGATTTGTTGGTATTGTTTTGGCGTTCTTTATTGGAGCGCATTTGGCGAGAACCAAAACGGTTTCTTTGTTAGGAAACATTGGAATTTATTCTTTGGATATTTATTTGCTGCAGAGGTATCTTGTCGAAGGTTTGTATCCCAAGATTTTGACAAAGTTTAATTTAAGCTTCGATTACAATTCGCCGTTATTTCTTTGTGTTTTTTGTCCTTTGGTTGCTGTCATCGCGGTAGCGGTATGTATTTTTGTCACTAAATTATTAATAAGAAGGATCGATATTCTTAACACTTTATTGCTGGGTCACCGGTAATGTTTTCACAGTTTGTAAAATTAAAAAGTCTGCTTTCCCTTCTTGGAATTCTCATTATTGTCACTATCGCATTCTCTCCGACGCTGTTTAATGGATTTAGTAAGAATGACGACCCCGGACATTTATTAGAAAATCCCACATTGCGCGCTTTGACTCCGGAAAACATCCGTGCGATCTTTCAGAATATTATTAACACCACGTATAACCCGTTAACGATTCTTTCTTTCGCGCTTGAGTATCGTTTCTTTGGATACAATCCGTTTGTTTATCATTTAAACAATCTGCTTTTACATTTGGGTGTTGTTTCCTTAATATTTTTCTTTTTTCAAAGAATGGGGCTTTCGCTCTTGGCGGCATCCATTGGCGCTTTGATTTTTGGTATTCATCCGATGCATGTTGAATCGGTGGCGTGGGTGACGGAAAGAAAGGATGTTTTATACGCATTTTTCTACATGCTCGCACTTCTTGCGTATTGGAATTATGTCAAATTGGGGAAGAGGTCATATTATTGGGGAAGTTTGGTGTGTTGTTTTTTAAGTGTTTTGGCTAAACCGATGGCTTTGAGTTTGCCGTTGATTTTATTGTTATGTGATTGGTGGATGGGACGTAAATGGACGCGTGCAGTATTTTTGGAAAAGATATTTTTTGTCACTATTGTTGTTACGATCGCAAGTGTTACGTATATCTATAACGCGCGCGTTCCATGGCAAACTGTTAGTGAAGCAATGATGCTGTGGGTTTGGTGTTTGATTTTTTATATTCGTAAATTTTTTGTTCCCGATCAATTTATAACTTTTTATCAATTTCCGCAGCCGCTTTCGTGGACAAATGCGTCATTTGCATTATCAGGAATCGCGGGTGTCGCTCTTATTTTTTTGCTTTTATATTTCCGTCGTAACAAATTGTTTATTTTTGCCATGTTGTTTTATTTTCTTTCGATCTTTTTCCTATTGCGATTCGATGATGTTGAAAATATTAACCCGGTTTCAGATCGTTTTATGTATTTGCCTAGTGTTGGATTTTGTGCATTATTGGGCGCTGGATTTGCGTGGTTGCTGAGTCATAAAACTGTGCGACATTTGCGTAAATGTCTAATTGTAGGGTTCATTGTTATGGCATTGTTTTTGGCAGTAAAAACATTTGTTCAATGTCGAAATTGGCGAGATGGCGCGATTCTCTGGAGCGCGGTGATTGAGCGTTCGCCGAATTTAGCAATGGCTTATATTCAGCGAGGAGCCGCATATCATGAAAAGGGCGATCTTGTGTCCGCGAAAGCGGATTATCTGAAGGCAATTGAGTTAAAAAATGATCCGTATGCTCATAATAATTTGGCGACGATTTATAAGGAAACGGGGCATTTTGAAGAAGCAGAATCGGAATATACGATAGCCATTAAGATTAAGCCTGACTTTTGGGGTGCTTATTTTGATCGTGGTAATCTTTATCGTGAAGCCGGAAAGTTGGTTTTGGCAATCGCGGATTATACAAAAGTATTAGAACTTTTGCCGGGTTACGCGGAGGCTTACGCGCATCGTGGTACGGCTTATTTATTAAATCAGGAAGATGATCTTGCTTTTCAGGATTTTAATTATGCGATACGTTTTGACCCGCGCGCTGTCAATGCCGTTAATAATCGGGCGGTGATATACGCAAAGCGCGGTCATTTTGAGAAATCAATTGATGATTTTTCGCTTTCGATTTTTTTAGATCCTGAAAATGCTTCGGTGTATTTTAATCGAGGTCTTGCGTATTCACAAAACCGCCAGTATGATCGGGCTATTGTCGATTTTGACAAGGCTTTAGAGATAGATCCAAATTATCAACAGGCATATCAACACAAAATGGAAATCATAAGACGATGATGGCGCTTCCGAGAAAAAGGATTCCTTGGCAGGATCGTGCGCGTTTAGGAAACATGCGAGCTTTCTTTATGACACTGATAGAGGTTGTGATCAGTCCTTTTGATTTCTTTGAAAAGCTTGAGATTGAAGATTCTTTTGAGGGGCCATTGTTTTTTGCTTTTCTTAATACATTGTATTTAACCGGCCCACTTTTACCGCACATCATGTCTTGGGTGCATTTTCTCGCTTTTATTTATATTCTCGTCGTGACGCCAATCCTTTATTTTGTTTTTGCTTTCATTATTCAGAAGTATTTTAATTTTTGGGAAGAAGCCGTGGATTACAAAAAGATTTTTAGTGTACTGGCTTATGCGACGCCGGCTTTTATTCTTGTATATGTTCCCGTCGTAGGTTATGGACTTGCGATTATCACATATACGGTTTTGGTGTGTCTTGGGCTTATGCAAATTCAGAATACGAGTTTTGGGAAAATAATAATGGTCGCGTTGATTGTGCCATTTTTAGTCTTGATTCCGTATGGCGCTGTCCGTTACGCAAATTATTGGGTCAAAATTCATCCGATCATTGATGTGGAAGTTGAAGCACAGAAAATTCTGGCGGCTCTTTCGATTGCGGCGGAAAACTACGCGGCTCACAATGATGGTCATTATCCAATGGATAGTCAATCTTTGACAGACAAGACGCAACAATATCTCGCGTACGATTATTGCGGCACACTTCGAAATGGTTACTATTTTAGTTGTGATTTTCGCAGTTATGGCTATTTTTTAAAAGCCAGTCCGCAGGGTTGGCAAGGACGGGGCAAGAAAACATTTTTTGTCACAACTGGCGGACAATTGCGTCAGCAATAAACTGCTAAACTTTGGTGGTTAATGATGGTGTAGCGCAGGAATATAGGACTTGTGGTTGTTGGCAGATATTGGCAACGATGCTTGTGGCGTTATTTTCTAGGGTTTTGGCATCTTCTTTTTCGATACGAAAAAGCCGTTCGAAATCAAAAAATTGCTTTGGGTTTTGGGTAGTGACGCGGATTTTGGCGCGATAATGCCCCGGAGCCCAATAATTCATGTTTTTGAGTCGCGCTTCGGCGTCAACGACAAGTTTAAGTTTTCGAAATTCTAAGAATAGAGTTCCCAGTTTGGCGGTTTTTCCCTCCTTGGACGCGATGATCACGGATTCTTCCCATGAATCTTTAATGGCTTTGAGCAAAGGTTTCATTTCTGAAAAGCGTCCATTATCAATAAACAATGTATTGTGCTCATGGGATTTATCGGGCGCAATTGTGAACTTGGAACACATTGTCAAGTCCATGGCGGAAAAATTGCCCATTCTATAGTGAGCCGGCCGGAAGGCAAACCAGTCCATAAAATGTGAAACTTTTCCACTTTGGTCAGTGATTTCGACGCAGATATTATAAACCAAAACAACCGCGTTTAAAGCTGTTATCGTGCCTGCAATCGCGAAAGTAGGACCGTAATGACTATATCCAATTTCAGCAATAGGCGAAATGTGATTACTTAATCGTGGCTTACTGATAAAATCACGCCAAACATTGATGGCCATTTTTCCCTCGAAATATTAAATTTTCTTTCTCACGAGTATAGCAAATTCTCCATATTTATAAGTAGAAAAAAATATAATTTCTTCAAAATCAATTTGAAAATGATGTCGTTTTTGTTTTACCTTTGACGCTTTCATAATATAATAAAATTCATCTTTACGATAAAGTGAGTGTTTCCCTTTTAAAACTCAAAGGAGCAGCTATGAAATTGCGCAGCATTCTTACCTTCTTTATTTTAGCTATGGGTTTTTATCCCGCAACCAGCGGTTGGTGTCAGGAGCAATCAACACCAAAAGCTCCGAACATTACTCAGAAGCTCGATATGCTTATCAAGCGCTATGACGATGCCGTAAGTGAGAATAAAGTGATTAAAGAAAAAATGAGTGCCGCGCAACAGTCCGTCGAGAATTATGAAAAGAGGATCGCTGGTCTTGAGCAAGATCTTGCGACAGCAAATGAAAAGCAAGCCGCTCAAAACAGAGAAAAAGCGAGTCTTGCGGAGCAAATTTCTGCCCTCAAAGAACAAATTGCCAAAACTCCCAGTACTCCTGCCGTTGATGTTGATAAGCTTACCGCCCCATTGAAGACCGAAATTACAAAATTACAAAATCGATTAAAAGAATTAGAAAAAACATCCGCGTTAAAAGACATTGACGCGTCGCAATCGGAACAATTGCGCGCGCAAATTGCTGCCTTGGAAGATGAATTAAGAATCAAGGGTCAGTTCATCAAGGAAGGCGATGCAAAAGTTGAGGTATTGAATCAGGAAAATGAACAATTGCAACAAAGATTAACGCAGGAAAAGCGTCAGTCCAAAGATTTGCAGTCGCGTCTTGCTAGTCTGGAAAGTAAACCAGTAATTAAGGTTGATGAACAGGCGATGGCTTCACTAAAGCAAGAAATTAAGGATTTGCAGGATAAGCTTAAACTCAGCCAAACGCGCGCGAATGATCGGGCAGCGTCGGATGAAAAGGCATTAAAGAATCAAATACAAACTTTGCAGGATGATTTGGCGGGCGCCAAGGCGCAATTAAAGAGTGCGGTAGACGCCAAGAAGCCGCTTGAACAGGAATTGGCAGATCTGAAGGAAAAAGTCGCTTTAGCTCAAACGTCGAAGGACAAAAATCTGCTTTTGCAGCAGCGCGTTGATTTTTTAAATAAGGAGCTCGCAAATGTTAAAGAAAGCGCCGCGTCAGAAAAAGGATTAGAAGCTCGTGTGGAACAATTGCAAGCCCAGTTAAAGAAGGCGGAAAAAGTTTCCGCGGAAGAAATTGCTTCCGTGAAAACGCCACTACTAGACAAAATTCAAGCGTTGGAAAAACAGCTAAAATTAAAGAACAGTGCGGTCAGTGAAGAAAGTTCGGCTCAGTTAAAAGCACAGATCAAGGAATTGGAAGCTAAGTTGCGCGTTTCTGAAAACAGTGTTCCTAAAAGAATCGAAGAAGCTCGTCAATCTTTATTGCAACAGGTCGCTCAACTTGAGTCGAAAGTAAAATCTCTCGAGGGGTATGGTCCGCAGCAGATTGCTCAAGCGCAAGCACCGCTGAAGGCAGAGATCGCGACATTGCAGCAAAAGTTGCGCCAAGCAGAAAAAGTTTCCGCGATGCAGGCCCCGCAAAAAAAGACGGATGACGCGCAAGTCGCGCAATTGCGCGCGCAGATCGATAGTTTGCAGAATGATCTTAAAGTGAAAGGCGCGTTTATTAAGGACGGAAATAGCCAAGTTGAAAATTTAATTCAGCAGGTAGAAGCGTTAAAGTCGCAGAAAATTCAGTTAGAGCAAAATTTAGCTAAAGAAAAACGTCAGTCGGTAGAGTTGGAAGGACAATTGGCAGCGAAAGAAAGTCAAGCAGATAAAAACATTGTTGAAATGACAGAAAAGATTGCTGAAGCCAAAGCGCCATTGCAAAAGCAAATTGACACTTTGCAAGAACAGTTGCGCGCGACGCAGAAGTCAGTTCCAGGTAAGATCGAAGAGGCTCGTCAGCCTTTGTTAAAGCAAGTTGCGGATTTGCAGGAAAAGTTAAAGGCAAGCAGCAGTGTTGAACCAAAGAAAATTGCCGAAGCGCAGGCGCCGTTGCAAACCAAGATCAAAGAATTGGAAGAACGCTTAAAGGCTGGACAAGCCAGTGTTCCGAATCAAATCAATGAAGCTAAGGCGCCATTGCAAAAGCAAATTGACACTTTGCAAGAACAGTTGCGCGCGACGCAGAAGTCTGTTCCAGGTAAGATCGAAGAAGCTCGTCAGCCTTTGTTAAAGCAAGTTGCGGATTTGCAGGAAAAGTTAAAGGCAAGCAGCAGTGTTGAACCAAAGAAAATTGCCGAAGCGCAGGCGCCGTTGCAAACCAAGATCAAAGAATTGGAAGAACGCTTAAAGGCTGGACAAGCCAGTGTTCCGAATCAAATCAATGAAGCTAAGGCGCCATTGCAAAAGCAAATTGACACTTTGCAAGAACAGTTGCGCGCGACGCAGAAGTCTGTTCCAGGTAAGATCGAAGAAGCTCGTCAGCCTTTGTTAAAGCAAGTTGCGGATTTGCAGGAAAAGTTAAAGGCAAGCAGCAGTGTTGAACCAAAGAAAATTGCCGAAGCGCAGGCGCCGTTGCAAACCAAGATCAAAGAATTGGAAGAACGCTTAGAGGCTGGACAAGCCAGTGTTCCGAATCAAATCAATGAAGCTAAGGCGCCATTGCAAAAGCAAATTGACACTTTGCAAGAACAGTTGCGCGCGACGCAGAAGTCAGTTCCAGGTAAGATCGAAGAGGCTCGTCAGCCTTTGTTAAAGCAAGTTGCGGATTTGCAGGAAAAGTTAAAGGCAAGCAGCAGTGTTGAACCAAAGAAAATTGCCGAAGCGCAGGCGCCGTTGCAAACCAAGATCAAAGAATTGGAAGAACGCTTAGAGGCTGGACAAGCCAGTGTTCCGAATCAAATCAATGAAGCTAAGGCGCCATTGCAAAAGCAAATTGACACTTTGCAAGAACAGTTGCGCGCGACGCAGAAGTCTGTTCCAGGTAAGATCGAAGAAGCTCGTCAGCCTTTGTTAAAACAAGTTGCGGATTTGCAGGAAAAATTAAAAGTTACAGAAAGTACGGTTCCACAAAGAATCGAAGAAGCTAAAGCTCCGTTGACGGATCGTATCAATTTCTTAGTTGAAAAAATGAAGAGTAATGACGCGCAAACGCAACGGCAAGTCAGTGAAGCCAAAGAGCCATTGCAAAAGCAAATTACGGCTTTGGAAGCCCGATTAAAAGCTGGGCAAGAAAGTGTTCCTGTTCAAATCGATGAAGCCAAAGCGCCACTAGAGAAGGAAGTGAATCAATTGCGCGCGAAGCTGGAAGAAAATAGTCGAACATTGCGTGATAAGGATGCCGCGTATCAGGCGTTGGTGCAAGAGAAAAATAAGGCGATACAGAATTTAAATAATAAGTCAAATGAGAGCAATGATTTAGCCAAGAAAATCGTTTCTTTAGAGGAGCGTCTTAAAAAAACAGATGCTCAATTGCCATCACGAATCGCGGGAGAAAAAGCTCCATTACAAAAGCAGATTGAAAATTTGCAAGTACAGCTTAAAGAGACTCAAAATTCGGTGCCGCAAAAAATTGCTGAAGCTCGAAAGCCTCTCCTTGACCAAGTTGCGGATTTACAAAAGAAAATACAATCGATTCAGTCAGAACAGCCGCAGAATATTGCTCAAGCCAAAGAACCGCTTTTAAAACAAATTGAAAATTTACAAGCTCAACTCAAAGTTGCTGAAAATGCTGTCCCGCAGAAAATTGCCCAAGCTCGTAAAGCGTTGATGGCAGATATTGATGATTTGAGTTTGCGATTAAAGGCGACGGAAGATGCATTACCGTCGAGAATTAATCAGGCCAAGGTACCTTTGGAGAATCAGATCAAAGATTTACAAAAACAGTTGAAAGACAAAGACGCCGCGCAGAGTCAACAATTCGCGCAGGCACAAAAAGTTTATGAAGAAAAAGTTAAGAATTTACAGGAACAGTTAAAAGCTTCGGAAGTTGCTGGTGTGCAGAAGGCGAATGCCGCGCGTGCTCCACTTGAAAAAGCTTTGCAGGCTTTAGATCGTGAATTGCAAGCGAGTCGTGATGCGATTGCGCCTAAAGTCAATGAAGCCAAAGCTTCTTTGCAGAAGGAAATTGATAATTTGCGTGCCCAATTAAAGGCTCAAGAGAACAGTGTTCCGTTGAAGATTAATGAAGCGAAGGCGCCTTTGTTAAAGCAGGTTGAAGCATTGCAGGCGCAATTGAAAGAAACGCAGAATTCAATTCCGGCTAAAATTGCGGATAGTCGTAAGCCGTTAACTGATGAAATCAACAGTTTGCAGAACAAACTTAAAGTTTCTGCGGATGATTATGCCAAGAATATTGAACAGACGAAATCGTCGTTTGTCGAAAGAATCAAGTCTTTGGAAAATCAAATTAAACTCAATGAAAAAACAGCGCAAGATCGTTTGGCTCAGACCAATGTCGCCGCTAAAGAACAGAATAATGTTCTAAAGAAAGAATTGGATAGCGCGCAATCTTTAATCGCGCAAAAAGAGCAGGCAATTGTCCGTTTGCAGCGTGACAGTGAGCAATCGGCTAAGGTTTTAAATAGCAAAGATGAGCAAATTCGAAAGCTCAATGAGAATATCGCGACTCTTCATTCGCAAGTCGACGCGATCAAGAAAAACCTTGATGAGAGTTTGGCTAAGATGAGGACAGAATATGACGCAAAGTCTCGTGATTTTAATGACAATATGAAATTAGCCGAGAAATCTTGGGCGGCTAAAGTTGAAGAGACCAAGTCTTCATTTCAAAATAAAATTAAGCAATTGCAGGATCAATTGAAAGATAGTGAGCGGGCAGGAAATGAAAAAGTCGCTCAGGTTTCCGCGGCTTTTGAAAACAATATTAAAAAACTGCAGGCTCAGTTGCGAGATAGTGAAAAGGCGTCCGACGAGAAAGTTAGCGCGGCTAAGGCGCCTTTACAGGACAAGATCAATACATTGATTGGGGAAATTAAGAATGTCCGCGATTCGGTTACTGCTCAAGTAAGCCGTGCTAAAGAAGCGGTGGTGGAGCAAAATCGTTTGCTTCAAGCGGAAGCGAAAAAAGCCGCTGATTCGTATGAGCGCAAACTTGTGGAAAAGGATAAGGCATTCTCGAAATTGCAAGAACAAATTAGCGCGGCAGAAAATAAAGCCAATGGTTTGATGAAAGCCAATGATAAAAGTGCTAATGAACTTGCTGCTGCGGTTCAAGAGAATAAGAATTGGACGCAGAAGTATGCTAGTCTCGAAGAGAAATTGCGAAACACCGAGAAGACGTTGAACCAAAAGTCTGATGAAGCTCGCAAATCGTTTGAAGACACGATTAAACAATTGCAGGAAAAGGTGCGCACGACGGAAAATTCTTTTGCCAGCCGCATTAGTCAGGAACAAAAAGGTTTGCAGGATAAAATTAAACAATTAGAACAGCAGAACAGTCAAACCCAAAATGCGGCTAATGAGAAAATCGCGGCGGTAACCGCGTCGCTCGAGGAAAAAATTCGTTCATTGAATGATCTTTTAGAGAAGACCAATGCCGCGGTGGCTCAAAAGATCGCGGCGGAAGTTAAGGGACGTGACGACAAGATTGCGTCGTTTGACAAACAGGCTCAGGAATGGGACAAAGCCATAAACGATAAGCAAACGCGCATTGATAGTTTGCGCAAGGAAATCGATAAGGCGACGTTGGCTTTATCGGCCGCGCAACAGGAAAATATTTTCTTGAGTAAGAAATTAGAGGATGCTAAACGTCAAATGGCCGCGCCATCTTCAGCTGAAGCTATCACCAAGGAATTGACGGAAAAGAATCGTTATCTTGTTGAGCGTTTGGCTGGTGCTCAGGATCAGTTAAAGCAAAGCGAAATGCAGATCAATAAGTTGATGGACGAAGCTGGCGCTTCAGAAAAAGACTATTATGATCTTCTTGATGAAAAGGAACTTATGGAAGCCAAGCTTCAGGAGTTATATAAAAAGTATAATATTTCGCAAGGGGCTGCTCAGGGAGCCGGACGGAAAATCGTTGTTAAGTAAAACAAAGTTCAAGTTTTCAAAACAGGACGAAGCATTCATGCGATTGGCTTTAGGGAAAGCCGGTCAGGGCATTGTGAATGGCCAAACGCCTTTTGGTGCCTGTATTGTTCGTCGGGGCAAAGTTGTGGCCCTTGAGCATAATCAGGTTTGGCGCACGACGGATATTACGGCGCACGCGGAGGTGCAGGCGATCCGCAGTGCTTGTCGAAAACTTAAAACGATTTCACTTTCGGATTGCGTGATTTATACAACGTGTGAACCCTGTCCCATGTGTTTTAGCGCGTGTCATTGGGCTGGCCTTAAAAGAATTTATTTTGGCGCGTTCATCGCTGACGCGAAAAGGGCTGGTTTTAATGAGTTGTTTGTTTCTGCAAGCCAGATGAAAAGAATCGGTAAAAGCCCGTTGACAATTTGCAGTGGTCTGTTAAAAAAGGAAAATGTGGAATTCTTAAAGAGTTGGTCACTTAAGGGAAAGAAGAAAGTTTATTAAGCGAAGATGAAAAATCCGGCCATTGTTATATATTCTCTCGCGACATTCTTTATTCTGCTGGGGACTTTATGGTTTGCCTGTATTCAAATCCGTTGTGAAGAAATTTCACCGCGCCCGGTTTTGTCAAAAGCTGTCTCCGTTTCAGCGGCAGGTATTTCACTTCCCGTGGTCAAGAAAGTTCGGTCTGTTTATGCTAAACCTTATCATGATATTCTGTTTTGGATTATTGCCGGTGCCGAGGTTTTTGTCGCGACATTCTATGTGTTAGCTGGTGTTTTTCTTTTTAAGCGATTTGTGCTCGCGCGAGTCATGGCCTTGACGGTATTGGGTATGGATATTGCTTTTAAACTGTTGGTGATTTTATACATGAAGTTCGCAGCGATTCCTTTGAGTGCATTGACGAAGAACGAAAATATATTGCAACTGTATTTTATGCCAAGTCAAAAAATCCATCACTCTTTTTCAGCGGTTGTCACAGGTTTAAAATTTTATTTGCCGGGGAATATTTTTTATTTAATGACAGAATTGGTCTTCTTTGGAGTGTGTTTTACCATTTTATCTCGTCCGGAGATTAAAAATTATTTAATGCGATCACAAAAAATCTAAAGGGTTAATATGAATCGATGTGTTATTTTGGGATTGAGTATATTGCTTGCAGGATGCGCGAGTGTGGAGACAGGGCCAGCAAAACCCAGTAACACCGACATCATGCAGCACAGGTTTATTTCTCTTAGCCAACTGCGTACCGGTTTGACCCGCGCGGAGGTGGTAACACTTTTAGGTAAGGAAATTGTGATGGGATACGCTTTGGTTGATGAAGCGGGCGATCAATATAAGCCGATTACCGTTGGGAATCCTTACCGCGTAGAAGTCATCGAAAAGAATAAAAAGATGTATGCCGTTGATTATTATCTGATCGGCATTAAGACGGCCGATGATACAGTTAGCGACGATGAATTGGTACCGTTGATATTTAATAATGATCGATTGATTGGCATCGGTTGGGATTTTTTTAATCGGTTTTTTGCCAAGAAGTGATGCTTTGGGATCATAATAATTTTCCTGAAGGAGTTTTTCTTTCGCATTATTCGATTGCGCGTCCGATCAATTGGCAGGAACAATTTGGCAATGATTTGCCGTTGCATTTAGAAATTGGATTTGGTTTTGGGGAATTTTTGATTCAGCAAGCAGGCTGTCCTGTTAAAGAAAATTTTATTGGCGTTGAGCAGGATTGGTCGCGGATTTGTAAATGTCTCAGTAAAGTTTCCAGTTTGCGAGAAACATCGGTTAATAAGATTTTTGGCGAAAATTTACGGCTCATGCGTGTGGACGCGACGGTTGCTTTGGAAAGGCTTTTTATTCCACAGTCTTTGAACCGCGTGACATGCCTGTTTCCGTGCCCATGGCCAAAGAAGGGACATGTCAAACATCGCTTGTTCTCGAATGCATTCCTTTCCTTATTAAATAATCGTCTTAAGAATGATGCTTTAGTCGAAATTGTCACGGATTGGCCGCCCTATTTGGAGTGGATTTTGGAGCAGGTTAATGAAACTGGTTTTCAGTCGCAAGTTGAGACCATTTCGCCGCAATTTAATACAAAATTTGAACGCAAATGGCAAGCCGGTGGACAAAATGAATTTTGGAAATTAACTTTAAAGAAAATAAAACATCATGATGTCGGAGTTAAAGAGGATGTGGAGTTGAGGGCTTTATTTGTAAAGGACTTTAATCCTGAGCGTTTTCAGTTTGAAAATGTCGTTGGCGAGACATCGATTATTTATAAAGATTTTGTTTTTGATTCGCAACAAAATCTTGGTTTAGTTCGTTTGATTGTCGCTGAGAAATTTTTAACACAACATGTATGGGTCGCGATCATTAAAACACGTGATCAATGGTGTGTCGCTAAGGCGGATGGACACAATGCTTTGCCGACGAGCGGGGTGGCTTTGGCGATTGAGCGTGTTAGTCAAGCGGCTGCTCAAACAACAATTTCGAGTTAAAAAATGAAAAAATTAAAGATATTCATTTTGTTTTTGATCATGAGTTTTGTGGTCAATATGGCGGTTCCGGAAGTGGCTTTTGCGAAAAAGTCCAAACGCCGTTCCAGTAGTGCTGTTTCAGCCAAGGCCGCGATCTTTTCTAATTCGACCGCGGTAAAGCGTTATTATGGCAAAAATGTGCATATGCGTGTTCCGCCGGCCAGTACGACCAAGGTTATGACTGCGCTTTTGGTTTTGGAAAATCTGCCGATGGACAAAGTTCTGACTGTCAGTTCGCGCGCCACGCAAGTTCAGCCGACGACAATTAATCTTCGTGTTGGTGAAAAATTTACTGTTCGGGATTTATTGCTTGCGATTCTTTTGAAATCAGCAAATGACGCCAGCATTGTGCTTGCGGAAGCTGTCGCTGGATCTGAGGAAAAGTTTGTCGCAATGATGAATAAACGTGCCCGCGAGATAGGCGCAAGAAACACGAAATTTGTAAATTCTAATGGACTGCCTAGTCGGAAAACACAGTACTCTTCACCGTATGATATGTATTTGATTTTTCGCAAGGCTGTGGAAAATGATTTCTTCCGTCGAACTCTTAAGTTGCGTTATCATAAAATTACTTCTTCTGGTGGTCGGCAAGTCATGTTAAAAAGTCATAATAAAATTCTTTTGAATGATTGGAAACAGAAAATTTATGGCAAAACGGGTTATACGCGTGCGGCTAAGTCATGCTTTGTGGGATATTTAATGAAGGGTAATGACATTTGTATTATCGCGGTGTTCGGTTGTACCCGTCGCTGGGAAGATATTAAACATATTGTTGAGCGTTACGGTGGAATTGACTTGTAGGGTGCTTTTTTAGCCTTTCAAAAATTTGACCTTTAAAATATTTTAGAAATGCATTAGAATAACAACCTGTTTGGACAGTTAATGAAACGAAAGGAAGAATTATGAACAATCGGTTATTTGTCGCTGTTGTGGTTCTTGTTATGGGATTTCTTCTCTTTGCTTTTGCGAGTGTACAAAGTAATAATAATGCCATTCTTGATCGTGTCGCTATGCAGCAGGATAAGATTTTGAATATTCAACAGAGCTTAAATGTCAAAGCAAGTTCAGGTCAACCCTCTTTTCAAATCATTTCACAACCCGCCGCCGCACCCGCGGCTACAGCAACTGGTTCTAATGTTGACGTCGGTGCTTTGCAAAATCAAATTAAGATGCTTGAATCGCGTCTCGCGGCCTTAGAGACAGATGCCAAGCCTATTATTGATCAGGTTAAGGCGCAGCAGGAAGCGTATGAGAAGCAGCGCAAGGAATTGGAAGAAGCAATGAAGAAGGTTTATGATATTGAGATTGGAAATTCGCCGGTACGCGGCAATAAGAATGCGCCTGTGACCTTGGTGGAATTTACTGATTTTCAATGTCCGTATTGCAGTCGTTTTCATACGATTTCCAACGATCTTTTGAAAAGTTATCCGGATAAAGTCAAATATGTCGTAAAGAATTATCCTTTACCTTTCCATCAAGAGGCCAAGCCAAGTGCCAAAGCTGTTCTCGCCGCGAAGGAACAGGGGAAGTATTGGGAAATGGTCGACGCAATTTTGAAAGATAATAGTAATTTGAATTCTGCCAAATATGAAGAGCTTGCAAAGTCATTGGGTTTAAATGTCGACAAGTTTCGTAAAGATCTTAAGGAAAAGGACGCTCAATTTGAAAAAGTTATTCAAGCTGACATGGCTTTGGCGCAAAAAGTCAATGTGCGCGGGACGCCAGCATTTTATATCAATGGGCGTATGGTGCAGCCGGATCCGCAGATGATGAAAACGGCGATTGAAGAAGCTTTGAAGAAATAAAATACTGTTCGAGACTAGAGGGTGTTCTGGGTTATCATGAGCGCGAGTATTTAGGCAAGCGCGAATAACTTGGAACACCCTCTGATATTTATACCGTGAGCCATTTAAGATTGTTTACAAATAAAAGGAATTCTGGTACTATAACTCCCTTCGATTTTAAATTCTAGAAATCATGTTTTGAGGAGGAAGTATGGCAAGAAAAGGTGGTCTTTCATCAAAATTTTATCGTGAAACTGCAGGAATTAAAGTTTCCGGTGGGCAAGTTGTTAAAGCCGGTGCAATGTTGACCCGTCAGGGTGACCGCTGGAAGCCGGGACTTAATGTCATCGGTCGCATGAGTTTAACATCTATTGCTGCAGGTGAAGTGTATTTTACTCGCAAGCGCAATGCTTCAGGTGCCGCGATTACTGTCGTTAATGTTCGTCCAGTGACTGTCAAGGCTAAAGTCAAGCCAGCGACACCAAAAAAGACAAGAGCTAAAGCTAAAGCAAAAGCATAAACAAAATTATGTGTGGCATAACCGGATATGTGGGTCATCGCAATGCTGTCCCGCTTCTGCTCGCGGGGTTGGAAAAACTCGAATACCGCGGTTATGATTCTAGCGGGATAGGGATTGTTGCGTCCGCAAATGCCAAAATCGAAATTTCAAAAGCGCCAGGTAAGATCAAGGCTTTAAAAGATCTTCTGGCGTTAAGTCCTTTGTCCCCGTCGACGTTGGGTATTTCTCACAGCCGTTGGGCTACGCACGGCGCGCCCTCAAAAGCTAACGCTCATCCGCATTTTGATTGTACGCAAAAAATTCTAGTTGTTCACAACGGCATTATCGAAAATTATGAAGAACTCAAAGATCGCCTTATGCAAAAGGGGCACAAATTTCTTTCGCAAACCGATACCGAAGTCGTTGCACATTTGATTGAAGAGCATTATCAGGGAGATTTTTTAGCTGCCGTACAAAAGGCTCTTAAAGAGTTGAAAGGATCATTTGCTTTAGGCATTCTTTGCCGTGATGATCCGGACACTTTGATTGCCGCGCGCTTGGGGTCGCCTCTGATTATTGGCGTCGGGAAGAATGAAAATTTTATCGCGTCGGATGTTCCCGCAATTCTTGATCAAACCAAAAAAGTTATTTATCTTAAGGATGGCGAAGTCGCTGTTTTAAAAAGTGACAGTGTGGCCGTGTACAATCTTGCGAGTAAAAAAGTTTCTGTCAAAGTTGATACTGTTAAATTCAGCGTCGAGAGTGTGCAAAAGCAGGGCTTTGCGCATTTTATGCTCAAAGAAATGCATGAGCAGCCTGATGTTATCGCGCAAATTTTGAAAGCTCGAGTTTGTGGGGATCAAGTTGTTCTTGACGGTTTGGGTTTAAGTGATGCTCAGCTTAAAAAGTTTAATCGTATTTTTATTGTAGCGTGTGGGACTGCTTATCATGCCGGACTTTTGGGCAAATATTTGATGGAAAAGTTCGCTCACGTTCCAGTCGGTGTTGAGGCCGCCAGCGAATTTCGATATCGGGAACAACTTGTTGATAAGAAAACTTTGATTATCGCGATTAGTCAGTCGGGTGAGACCGCGGACACTTTGGCGGCTGTGAAGGAATGTCGAGCGAAGGGCGCGAAAATAATCGCGATTTGTAACGTGGTTGGTTCGTCTTTGACGCGAGAGTCCGATGGTGTTTTGTACACACATGCCGGTCCAGAAATTGGTGTGGCTTCGACAAAGGCGTACACGGCACAGTTGACAATGCTTTATCTTTTAGCTTTGAAGCTTGGGAATGTTCACGCGGTTTTATCGAAAGCCGAGCAAAGATTTCTCATTGGTGAACTGCGAAAAATTCCGGAACATTTTCGCGAAATACTTAAAAGCAAAAGTCTTATTGCTAAAATAGCCAAGCCATATGCACATTTTGGTTGCTTTTTGTTTTTGGGTCGCAACATTAATTATCCATCCGCGCTTGAAGGCGCGCTTAAACTCAAAGAGATTTCGTATATTCCCGCGGAGGGTTACGCGGCGGGTGAAATGAAGCATGGCCCGATTGCTTTGATCGATGAATACCGCGGTGTTGTTTGTATCGCTCCGCAGTCGGACATTTATGAGAAAATGATTTCTAACATGCAGGAAATTCGCGCGCGCAAAGGCAAAATCATTGCCATTGCCACCGCCGGCGATGAAGGCATCAAGAATCATTCCACAGATGTTATTTATATTCCTAAAACTCACGAACTTTTAACTCCTCTTCTGGCCGCTTTGCCGCTGCAGCTTTTAGCTTATTCTGTCGCAGTGCATTTGGGCTGCGATGTTGATCAGCCGCGCAACTTGGCCAAGTCTGTTACTGTGGAATAAATATAAAATAGGGACAGCCCTATTTATGAAAGATTGCTTCGTCGTTGCGCTCCTCGCAATGGGTTAAAATATATGCTGTATATCGTTTCTACTCCTATCGGAAATTTGCAGGACATCACGCTTCGTGCTTTGGATGTGTTAAAAAGCGTTGACCTTATCGCGGCGGAAGACACGCGTCATACTAAAATTTTGCTCACCCATTTTCAAATCTCTGCACCTTTGACGAGTTATTTTGAACATAATGAAGCCAAAAAGAGTGAGTATTTGCTTGGTTTATTGCTGGAAGGCAAGAGGATCGCTCTTGTGACTGACGCGGGAACGCCGGGCATCAGCGATCCGGGTTATCGGCTTATTTCTCTTGCGAAAGAAAAACAAATTCCTATGACCGTTGTTCCGGGGGCGTGCGCTTTAATTGCGGCGTTGACCTTGTCGGCTTTACCGACGGACAGTTTTGTTTTTGCGGGCTTTTTGCCTGTTAAATCCGCGGGTCGTCAGAAAAAGATTCTCGAATTCAGTCAGGAAAAACGTACAGTGATTTTTTATGAATCGCCACATCGTATTCTAAAGACTCTTGAAGACATTAATGAAGTTTTAAATGATTGGGACGTGGTGGTCGCGCGCGAGATCACGAAGAAGTTTGAAGAAGTTCGTCGCGGTAAGGCATTAGAATTAATTGAGCATTTTTCAAAGATGACGCCAAAGGGTGAATTTGTCCTGCTTTTGCACCCACCTTTAAAATAAATCCGTGCTTTCGGTTTCCTTGACACGTCTGGGATCGCGTGCTATAGTTTTGCCAGTTGTTAACCTTTAATTCGGTCCTGCGAGACCGGCAAGGAAAAACATGAACTCGGTATCACCGAACAAAAAACTACAGAAATCGCGAAACTGTTACCCGTCTTATCTAGAGGACGGGTTTTTTGTTTTTAAAGGAGCCTTCCGTTGACCCCTACAAATAAAATTTTAGATCAGGAAAATATTCGTCGTGCCATGATGCGCATCGCGCATGAAATCGTTGAAAAAAACAAAGGCATCGACAGCTTGTGTTTGGTCGGGATTCGAACCCGAGGAGCGGTTCTGGCCGAACGTTTGAGCGCGTGCATCAAAGCGATCGAAGGTAAAACCGTGCCGGTTGGGATTCTGGACATCACACTTTACCGTGATGATCTGAGTATGGTTGCGCAGCAACCCGTTGTGCACGAAACTTTAATCGATTTTGATATTAGCGATAAGAAAATTATTTTGGTCGACGATGTTCTTTTTACCGGTCGGACGATTCGCGCCGCGCTTGACGCGTTGATTGATTTAGGCCGGCCGGCAACAATTCAGTTGGCTGTTCTCATTGATCGCGGACATCGCGAGCTCCCGATTCGCGCGGATTATGTTGGGAAGAATATTCCTACCTCGCTTGATGAAAATGTCAAAGTTGTGCTAAGCGAAAGCGACAGCAAGGACGATGAAGTTGTAGTGATTAAAAGGGAGCAGAAATGACGGAGTGGAAGAAAAGAGATCTTTTGGATTTGCAACATTTGGAGAAAGAAGAGATCGAGCTTATTCTTGAGACCGCGAAATCCTTTCGACAGGTTTCAGCGCGTGATGTCAAGAAAGTTCCAGCTTTGCGTGGCAAAACGGTAGCGCTCCTGTTTTATGAACCTTCGACGAGAACGCGCGTATCCTTTGAGTTGGCGGCCAAGCGATTGTCCGCGGACGTCATTAATATCGCATCGAATTCCAGTTCTTCGTCCAAAGGCGAATCGATTTTAGATACAGCTTTAAATTTGGAAGCCATGAATGTGGATTTGATCGTCGTGCGTCACCCGTCATCGGGCGTGCCGGATGTTTTATCGAGACATTTGAAGGCCGCGGTTATCAATGCCGGCGATGGCTGCCGTGAGCATCCGACTCAGGCGCTGTTGGATATTTTTACGGTTAAAGAAAAGTTGGGAAAAATTGCCGGATTAAACGTCACGATCGTAGGGGACATTTTGCATTCAAGGGTGGCGCGATCCAATATTTGGGGTTTCAAGAAATTAGGCGCCAATGTCACCGTGTGCGGGCCTGCAACGCTGATGCCGCGCTGCGTAAAGGATTTAGGCGTGGAAGTCAGTTATGATTTAGAATCTTCGATGAAAAAAAGCGATTGCCTAATCGTTCTGCGTTTGCAAAAAGAGCGTCAGCAGGACAGCTTTCTTCCGTCGCTGCGTGAATACGCAAAATTATTTGGTGTGAGCCAGTCCAAGTTGGATAAGGCAAGCCAAGATCTTTTAATTATGCATCCCGGCCCGACGAATCGTGGTGTCGAAATTGGCGCGGACGTGGCTGATGGATGTCAGTCTGTCATTCTCGAGCAAGTCACCAACGGTGTCGCGATACGAATGGCGGTTTTGTATTTATTGCTGGGCACCAAAGGCGTAAATTAACCACTGCGAGGAGGCCAAAGGCCGACGCGGCAATCTAGTGGATTGCGAACAAGGTAAGTCCCCGTGGGACTTCGTCACTGCGTTTTTGCAATGGAATAATTAAAGGAGAAGTATGGGTTTAATAATAAAAAATGCTGTGATTGTCAACGCGGACAAGATGCATACTAAGCCGCAGAATATTCTTTTAGAAAAAGGCGAAATTACCAAAATCGCCGCAGATATTCCCGTCGGAAATCACAAGGTTATCGACGCCGCCGGAAAATTAGTTTTTCCCGGATTGATCGATTTGCATGTGCATTTGCGTCAGCCGGGCCGTGAAGATAAGGAAACCGTAGAAACTGGTTCGCGTTCCGCGGCCAAGGGTGGTTTCACGTCGATTATGTGTATGCCCAATACCACGCCGGTTATTGACAATGCGATGATTGTCGAGGGTATTATTAAAGAAGCCAAACGTGTCGGGTTGGTGAATGTTTATCCCGTCGGCGCGATTACGCGCGGGCAAAACGGCAAAGAATTGACCGACATGGCGGAGCTCAAAGCCGCGGGATGCAAGGCCCTTTCCGACGACGGAAAATGTGTGGAAAGTTCTCAGATTATGCGCTTGGCTCTTGAATATGCCAAAATGATTGAACTGCTTTTGATTCAGCATTGTCAGGATCATTGTTTGACGGGCAGTGGTGTTATGAACGAAGGATACAATTCGATGGTGTTGGGCATCAAGGGCGATCCGGGGATTGCAGAAACGGTTATCGTTGCGCGTGACATTGAGCTGGCGCATTATTTAAAAACAAAAGTGCATTTAGCGCATATGAGTTTAAAACGTTCCGTCGAGCTTATTCGCTTTGCCAAATCACAGGGCATTCAAGTTACGGCTGAGGCATGCCCGCATCATTTTACATTAACGGATGATGCGGTTAAAAGTTTTGACACGTCGACAAAAGTTAATCCTCCTTTGCGCACCGCCGAGGATGTGGCCGCGATTCGCGAAGGTCTCAAAGATGGCACAATTGATTGCATCGTCACCGACCACGCGCCGCACACCAAAGAAGATAAAGAAACAGGATTTGACAATGCGCCGTTTGGGATGATCGGTTTGGAAACGTCCGTCGGATTGACTATGACAGAATTGGTTCATAAAAAGGTTTTGACATTGCAGCAAATGGCCGATCGCATGTCAGCCGCTCCGGCGCGGGTGGCTGGTTTGGAGAGGAAGGGAAAAATTGTCGAAGGTTATGACGCGGACGTTACGATCATTGATCCTGATAAAGAATGGGAAGTCAAAGTTGAGGATTTTTGGTCCAAGTCAAAGAATTCACCTTTTATCGGCACCAAACTCAAAGGCCGCGTTGAGGTAACGATTTGTGGCGGCAAAATTACATATCAGGCGTAGCGCCTTGCGGTGGAGCGCTCGGTTGTAAAAATATTCTCAATTTCTCGATTTTGTATTATAATCGAGCCTTTCTTGGTCTTTCTTGATCGAATCTATAAGGGCCCATAGCTTAATGGATAGAGTATAGGATTCCGGTTCCTGTGGTATGGGTTCAACTCCCATTGGGCCCTTTTACTTAATATCAGTAATGTGGAGTGTATAACCCATATTTATTCATATATAGAGATAAATATGATGTAATATGACCATATATTGTGTTGTTTTATGTTGTTAGTGTATCGTAAGCCATTTTTTATATTCATAAAAATGGCTTTTAAAATGATGAAAATGAGCTTTTAAGGAGCATTTTGTGCCTGAATTGCCCGAAGTTGAAACAATTGTTCGTGATTTACGCAAAAAAATCATTGATTTGCAAATTACAGACATCACTATTCATGATGGGCGCGTTGTTCGTCAATCGACATACAAAGAATTTTCCCGCAAGCTCAAGAATCAATCTATTGCGCACGTTTCCCGCCGTGGCAAGGCGATTATTATCGAATTGACTTATCCTAAGAGTTTTCTCGTCGTGCAATTGATGATGACTGGCCAATTGATTGTTTCAAGCGACAGTATTCCACAGCGCGATACAAAAGTCAGTTTCCAGCTTTCCAATAAGAATTGTTTACACTATAATGACTACCGCACATTCGGGCGATTGCAAGTTGTCGTAAGCCTTGACGAGATTCCTTACTTTAAGGCGCTTGGGCCCGAACCTTTGGAGAAGAATTTTACGGTTTCTTGGCTGACTCAAGAATTAAAGAAAAGAAAAATGCCGATTAAGCCACTTTTATTAAATCATATGTTTGTCGCCGGGATTGGGAATATTTATGCGTCCGAAATTTTATTTGCCAGCGGCATTGATCCTCGTCGACCGGCATTGAGTTTGGGAAAAGAAGAGATTTCTTTACTGCATCGCGTGACCAAAAAAATTTTACAACAAGCGATCCGTCATCGCGGGACATCCATGAATACATATCGTGACGCGACGGGAGCAAAAGGTAAATTTATGAATCGTATCAAAGTTTATGGACGCGAGAAGGAAGCATGTTATTCTTGCGATTCTGTTCTGGTTCGAGAATTTCAGGCGGGGCGCAGTACATTTTATTGCCCAGAGTGTCAAAAATGAAAAGAGTTTTATGAAGTCACGATTAAAAATGGATGGATTTCTACTCGCATTGCTTATTATTTTTTCGTTAAGCATTTATTTTTTCCCTCAGGTCTTCTGGGCGCAAAGAAGTTTCGACGACATTTTAGATTTCTTTGGAATTATTATGATTCTTAAGGGCACGTTTATCCGAATGGCGGCGCGTGGGCGCAAGACGACACGTTCGCCCAAGGGTGGAGGTTTGGCGCAGGATGGACTTTATGCGTATTCGCGCAACCCGATGTATTTGGGAACATTTTTGATTGGGACGGGTTTCACATTGATTATTTGGCCGTGGTGGGCAGTTGGAATCTTTACGGTTTTGTTTTATTCACGCTTTTTGCCATTGGTTCAATCCGAAGAATCGCATTTAAAAAATCTTTTTGGTCAGGTGTATGTCGATTATTGCGCTCGTGTCCCGAGGATATTTCCTAAATTTGACAGTATTCAAAAAATAGATTTGCGCGTCGATTGTCCGTGGGATGAAATTTGGATGACCAAAGAAAGACGTTTTCTTTGGATTTTACCTTTAGTTGTGATGGCCGCTGAGATTGTGCAAGAAAGCGTAGTTTTTAAATCACCATTTTCTTTGTATCTTTTTCTACCTTTTGTTTTGGCAATGGGTACTTTTCTTTTAAGTTTCTTTTATGAATACCGTTTAAAACATGGAAAAAATTCAAAATAAATTCCGCGTTGTCAGCAATGAAAAACTTTGTCCGCGTTTTTATCGGCTTAGTCTCGACGCTAAATCTTTGGTAAAAAAGATTAAACCCGGTCAATTTATTCATATCCGTGTAGAGGATAGTTTGGAGCCATTCTTTCGTCGACCATTTAGTGTTTATCGCGCGCAAAAGAATGCCGAGATTTTTTATGAAGCGATCGGTCCGGGGACAAAAATTCTTTCTCAAAAGAAAAAAGGCGATGAGTTAGATATTCTGGGTCCCTTGGGTAATTCTTTTGCTTTGCCGCCCAAAGGCACAAAGACTGTTGTGATGGTTGCCGGCGGAATTGGCGTTGCGCCATTTTTAATTTTTTCTGATCTGCTTAAAGACAAAGGGTATGATCTTATTCTTCTTTATGGCGGCCGCACTAAGGGTCATGTTTTTAACATGAAAGATTTTAAGAAGAATGGATGTAAAGTTTTTATCGCTACGGACGATGGCAGCGTCGGCGTTAAAGGACGCGTTTCAAAATTATTTTCAAAGATTCCTTTAGATTCTAAGGCGACATATCTTTATACTTGTGGACCAAATCCGATGATGGCCGCGGTACAGGATTTTGCGCGGCAAAATCATTTATCCGGCCAAGTTAGCTGTGAAGAAGTCATGGCCTGCGCTTTGGGCGCGTGTTTAGGGTGTTCCATTGAAACCAAATCAGGTTATAAAACAGTCTGTTACGACGGGCCAGTGTTTGACTTGGATGAAGTGGTATTTCATTAAAATACCGTTGCATTGAAATACCATTGCGAGGAACGAAGTGACGAAGCAAACTCTCTTGGCGGAGATTGCCGCGCACCTTCGGTGCTCGCAATGGGAGAAAAAACTATGAATCTTGCAATCAAAATAGGTAACGCCACTTTTCCTAATCCCGTCACAGTCGCGTCAGGGACGTTTGGTCACGCGGAAAAATATTTTAATCTTGAAGAAGTCAAAAAGCTCGGCGCCATTGTTCCCAAAACTGTCACGCTTTTGGCGCAAAAAGGCAATCCGCCTCCACGTATTGTTGAGACTCCGTCAGGCATGATCAATGCCATCGGCATCGAAAATCCCGGCGCCGATAGTTTTATCACGCAAAAATTACCAATGTTTAAAAAAATCGGCGTGCCTTTAATTATTAGCATTCTTGGGCATAGTGACGAGCAATTTGTTTCCCTTATTAATAAATTCAATGTTGTCGACGGTATTGCCGCCATTGAGCTTAATTTGTCGTGCCCTAATTTGAAACACAAAGTTCTCGTCGCGCAAGATCCTGCTTCGACCGCGCGCGTCGTTGGACAACTTAAGAAGATTTCTCGCTATCCGATTATTGCCAAACTTTCTCCGAATGTGACTGACATTTCCGAAATTGCCGTCGCCGCCGAAGAATCCGGCGCGGACGCGGTCAGTTTAATTAATACATTTACCGCCATGGCAATTAATACTAAGACTCGTCGTCCGGTTTTAGGAAATTTGACCGGCGGATTAAGCGGACCCGCGATTCGTCCGGTCGCTTTGCACATGGTTTATCGTACAGCACAGCGCGTAAAGATTCCTGTCGTAGCCATGGGTGGGATTATGTCGACTAATGATGCTTTGGAATTCTTAATCGCGGGTGCGAGCATGGTTGCCGTCGGAACATTTAATTTTGTCAATCCACGCGCGCCCTTAGAAGCGTTAGAAGGTATCAAAGCGTATATGAAGGAAAATAAAATAAAAGATATTAAGGAATTGATCGGGAGTTTAAAAATATGAGCAAATCGCCGCAATTGATTGTCGCCCTTGACGTGAATACTTTGGCAGAGGTTCGTGAGTTGATGGAAAAGTTAGATCCCGTCGTGGATATTTATAAAGTCGGCAGTCAGCTTTTTACGGCATCAGGTCCGGCGGCGGTACGTTTTGTCGAAGTGCGCGGCAAGAAAGTTTTTCTTGATTTAAAGTTTCATGATATTCCCAACACGGTTGCCAGTGCAGTTACCTCGTCGGTAGGTTTGAATGTCGCCATTGAGCGTAGTATGGATATTAAGAATCGTAAAAAGCCTTTGTTGCAAAGTGTTTTTATGTTTACGGTGCACACCTGCGGCGGGGCGGAAATGATGAAAGCCGCGGTTGAAGCCGCGGCCAAAGCCAGTAAAGCAATCGGTGTTGAGCGTCCTTTGGTTGTTGGTGTAACGGTCTTGACAAGTGACAGCAAACAAGATAATCTGGCGGACTTGGTGTTGGAAAGAGCCAAGCTAGCGAAAGCGGCGGGGTTGGATGGAGTTGTCGCGTCGTGCCATGAAGCAAAAATGTTACGCGAAAAATTTGGACCGGATTTTGTAATTGTAACGCCGGGGATTCGTCCGGCTGGTGACGATGTGGGTGATCAAAAACGTGTCGCAACACCTGCGCAAGCAAAAATGAGTGGGAGCAGTTTTTTGGTTGTGGGGCGACCGATTGTTGGCGCGACTAATCCCTTGCAAGCCGCGAAGAATATTTTAAAAGAGATAAGCGCGCAGTAGATTTTTCTTACTCCATTGCGAGGAACGAAGTGACGAAGCAATCTTTTAAAAGCGGTTCTGATTTTTGTTGAGGGGCGTCACTTGCTTCTGGCGAAGCAAGTACTCGCCCATAGTTTTTCTAAAGGTAAGATTTCAAGAATGTTTTTTTGGAGGGCGTCACTTGCTTCTGGCGAAGCAAGTACTCGCCCATAGTTTTTCTAAATGATAATTTTGATAATTGTGGTAACTATGGGCGGTTAGCTCAGTTGGTTAGAGCAGTTGACTTACATTCAACAGGCCGTTGGTTCGATTCCAGCACCGCCCATTCTCTTCGGTCAAAAAATTTCTTTACAAAGTCAAGTCGACCCAGTACACTTAGTAAAAATTTTCAAAGTATTAAAAAGTAAGTTTTTGGTATTTGGGGTGGTCCTGCTGAGCTGGACAACACCCCAAATTTTCTAAGTATTAAAAAGTAAGTTTTTGGTATTTGGGGTGGTAGTGTAGCCTGGTTAACATGTCAGCTTGTCACGCTGAAGATCGCGAGTTCAAATCTCGTCCACCCCGCCAGACTTCCATAAAAGAAAAACCTGCTATCCATTAGGGAGAAGGTTTTCTCTTTGTAAAGTCTGGCGGAGTACTGCGATGTCTGTTCACAGTACCCGCCACACGAAGGTAGATGCGGGATTCAAGCTATCACAGTACCCGCTAATCTAAAATATGTAATTCAAATTCTATCGAACTCTTTTGAAAATTTTTGTTCCATGATTCCACGCCCAGCCCGGTTCGTTTTTCCAGTCACCGAATTGCGCGATAGGCTCAAAGTGCTCGGCAATATACTTTCCTAAAAGCGGGCAATAAGATTGTCCAAAAAAACCTAGTCCCGGTTCTTGAGATGCAAAAGCACGATTGGATATGAGAATATATTTCACGTCTTTGCGCTCTAGTTCGGCGATGATGGTGGCTTCTTGCTGTGGCGGAATGTTGATATGATTAAAGAAAATCAACTGCCGCGTTGGTGAGGTTTTGTTTGTCAGATAATAGTATAGCGGGTCGTAGGGGAGCGCAAAAAATGATTCTTCTTTTGCGATATGCGTTTGGATAAAATTCGTTGTATCTTGTACGGTTGTAAACCATTCTTCCGAATTTCCAGTTGTGATGTGTCCGCGATTAACGGTAAGAAATTGTTCCGGTATTTTCTTAATACGGACAGTATCAATTTGAGAAACATAATGCGTAAAGACAAGGACAAAGAACGATCCAAAGACCAGTCGCTGCAATTTAGGTGAAATTTTTGTCAGAGAATAACCGATTACAAAAAATAACATCATGGTACTAAAAGGCGTGGCCCAAAAACTGCGATATAAAACACCACTGACAATATATTCGTGCAAATTGATAAAGTAAAAGAAGCCAAGCAGTACAAATGCGGTCAAAGTTTGCTTGCGTTCTTTCGAGTCGGTTTTGTGAGAAAAGACTTTGATGAGGCTGGCAATGATTGCGCCGATGATAAAAATAGCAAAGACAAAATTGGCCGGACTGGTCAAAGGTGTTGTGATGATCGCGCTGGCCAAAGCTCCAAGGGCCTGTAGAGGAGTCGAATGGTATGGCTGGTCATTGCTCATGTAGGGCATGCACTGACGGATTTCATAAACAGGTAATAAGAATAATAAGAGAAAGTACGTCATCAAGATTAAAAGCGGCACACCGATTGCGGCAACTTGGCCCAATGTTTTTTTGCCGTTGGTAGGCGGAATCTTATAAAAGTGGTCATAAAGCCGGTAAAAAGCGATGAAGACAAAAAGGGCAGCGATTCCAAAATTGACTTTAACCATGGCCAGCAGCAAAACAAAGAAGAGGCCAAAATACAAAAACTTTGTTCGCGGCTGTTTTATATAAGAGAAAAGCGCGAATGTTATTCCGGTTAGGCAGAAGATTCCGCCGATATGATTGTATGTAAAAAAGAAATCAGGCTGATACATCCAGAACCACATCGCCGCCATAAAAGCGAAAAGTGTTGGTATAAAGAGAGAAAGGCTTAAAAAGATAAAGACGCCACTTAAGACGGTCAGTACGATTTTGCCGATCAGCACGCTGGGGATCGCTATTCCAAAGATTTTTAAGAATAGGGCATAATAATAGGGCATAATCGGACCATAAACCCACCAGTAATCGCGATAGGGCATTTGTCCATGCAAAGTTTGAACGAAGGCATAAAGATCACGGCCGTGATCCCCTTGTGAAAGAAGTGTCTGGTAAGCCGCGTGATGAAACAGTAGAAAGAGTCCCGCCAGCGGGACTAAGAGAAAAGAAATGAGACGATTATTCATAGTTTTTAAGTATAAAGTTGAAATTTTCTTGTTTATAATAAAAATCGATTTTTTATTATAACTGATTTAATCAAAAAGCTCGAGAGAATGATGAAAAAATATTGGATTATAGCGTTACTTTGTTTGGGCGCTTATGGGATTAGTCTTAATGGTTCCTTTATGTTGGATGATTATCTGGTGCTTTTTAACGAAAGTGGTGTTTCGAACAAAGGTTTCTTAAGTCTTTTTACCGAATACCAGCACATTGTTTATCGTCCGGTAGGTCATTTGCCGCTGTGGATTTTTTATCAATGCTTTGGTTCGCATGCAATTTTCTATCACATCGCCAATCTCTTACTTTTTATTGTCGTTTGTATTTTGTTTTGTAAAATTACCAAACTTTTGACGGGAAATCGTTCTTTAGCTTTTCTGGTGACAATATTGTACGCGCTGCATCCAGCCAATAGTATGTTGGTCAATTATGTGACGGCCAATATCTTAAGTGTGTTTATTATCACGATGCAAGTGAGTTTTTTGTTTGTCATTTATTATTTAAATACATCTCAAAAAAGGTTTTTGTATTTTAGTTATTTGTTTTTTCTCTTAAGTTGTTTTTCGCATGAGATGAGCATAATTTTCCCCGCTTTTGTTTTTTGCTTGGTATATTTCCTGCGTGGTTTTGATTTTAAAAAAGCAATGTTCTTTGTTATTCCTTATGGCATATTGACCGGTTTATTTTTATATTTTCGGACGATATTCTTTACTTTAAAAGGTTCCGCGTCAGCGATTTCCTCAATGTTGCAAATTGTTGACGTTTACGTTTCCTCGATTATGACGCTGATTTATTGGTATGTGGGTAAGATGATTGTTCCGCGAGACATTGTGTTTCTTTGGACAGCTGTGATTGAAGAGCATTATAATCCGCTAGAAATTTATCGTTCATTAGCTTTACTCGCACTTCTTATTTATCTTATTTTCTTTCGATGGAAGAAAGGAATTAAACCGTTTGCGTTAAGTATTTTTATCATTGGTTTTGTTCCGGTTTTTGGCGCGAGTTATGCGCATTTTCCTTTCGCGGAACCGATGATTGAACCGCATTGGTTTTATTTTTCATCGCTGGGGTTTTTTGTTCTTTTGGCGGTCGGTTTATTTTGGTTGAAAACAAAAATCAATATTACTTTTTGGAAAGTATGCGTTGGCACATTGATGGTTGTGTATTTTATTTTATTGCAGCAGAATAATTGGTACTGGAGAAATCAGGAAAGTTATTGTCGTTTTTGGATTACAACCAATGGTGTTAATACGACACCTTTTTATGGTATGGGGCAAGTGCTGTTAAATCGAGGAGATTACAAAGAAGCGATTGGGTATTTGGGGCGTGGTTTTACGCTTTCCCGTCGGTATCAAAGCTCATTCTTGACAGCGGATGTGGGGTATGCCTACCTTAAGAGCGGTGACCCCGTTGTAGCTTCGCAATATTTTAATATGGCTGTTGAAAGAGAGCCCAATTATTCTGTGTCATATTATTATCTTGGTTTATTAGCTTGGGGTCAAGGCGAGAAGGTGGTTGCAAAGCAGTTCTTTTTAAAAGCGATACAATTGTATCCTAAAAACAAATATTATCGTCAAGAGCTGGGGCGAATTCATGCTGGCTTGGATCCGCTTGGAAAATATCCATTATTTCAACTTTAATCAATAAGAAATAAACTCTAAGGAGAAATGAAATGATTACGTTTGAAGATTTTAAAAAGCTGGAGTTGATTGTCGCGCAAATCAAAGAAGTTAAGGATCATCCCAATGCGGATCGTTTGTATCTTTTAAGAATTGATACCGGTAAAGAAGAAAAGCAGATTGTCGCTGGAATTCGCGCGAATTATAAGCCCGAAGAGCTTGTTGGACGCAAGGTTGTGGTGATCAATAATCTTGAACCGGCGGTGATTCGTGGCGAAGCTTCCAATGGAATGGTTTTGGCGGCATCTGGAGAGAGCGGGCCGGTCATTCTTTTCCCGGAAAAAGATGTTCCAGTTGGGAGTATTGTAAAATAATATTTTATGAATCGACGTATTTCCCCATTACTTTTAGGCGCATGTGCTACTATTTTTTATGCGTTTTATCGATCCGTTTCTCCTTATTTAGTTTGGGATGATACAAACTGGATACATATTAATTCGCATGCTACAGGTTTTCTCCCTTTTACGTCTTTTTCAGCGATCTTTGATAAGTATTTGATACAACCTTTTGCGCAGATTAGCCAAATCGGATATCGTCCCTTTAATTCGGTGATCCGCTTGATTGGAAGCGATTATTTTGTTACGCCTAATATGCTTCCACAAATCTGGTTTATGGGTATTGCGATTATTGAAGGAATTTGTGCGGTATTTATTTTTAAGCTTTTAAGACGGATTTTACGTACAGAACTTTTCGCTTTGGGTGTTTTATTTATTTTCCTTTCTTCGGCGCCAGTAGTTACATCTAGTTGGATCATTTTTGCTGGGATACAGATTTTGGTTCCGGCGATTATTTGTTTGGGGTTGGATTTATATTTCCAAATCAGGGAAGATAAGCGTCCGCAATTGGGATTGAAAATTGCGCTTTTTTTAACAATGTTCTTTGGTTCGTTTTATCGAGAGTTTATCGGTGTTTTGCCTTTGCTCATTATTTTTTTAGAAATTCTATATCAGAAAAAGATTACTAAATTACTGATGGCCGCGGTGGTATCGTTTTTTCATGCTTTATTCCCCACAGCAATGATGCGAATCTTTTTTCATGATCTTCCGCTAAGTCCAGTTTTTAAAATTGGTCTTTTAGGTGAACGAATGGGTGGAGGCATAGATTTTTTTCTCGACCCCTTTGTGTTGCTATACAAATCGACAATTTTGATTAATAATTTTTATAGTCTTATTCCGCCGCTTTTGTGGATGACAGGTTTATTGGCAGGTCTTTTTCTCATTATTAATGAGAAAACACGCCATGAAATTTTTAATAAGAAAGTCATTTTTCTCTGCGTTTGGTTTCTCATTTCATTTTTACCGTTTTTAAAGATTTATACTGAACAGGTTCATCTGGGATATTCTTTATTGCCAGCGATTCTGATTCTCGGAATAGTGATAGAGCGGTTTGTCCTGTGGATTCGAAATGAAGGAAAATTCAAGAACATATCGTTGGGTTTATTGACGGTAATTTTGGTGATTATCGTTATGGATTATGGCGCGAATTTATACGGTAGTGCCAAAGTGGTTTATGAAATCAATCGCGGAATGAATCGCGTTGCAGAAGAACTTAAAGAACGTTTGCCGCAAGGATCGGTTGTTGTTGGCAATGCTTTGCACGTGGGTGATATTCAGACATATTCCAAGAATTATTTTACCGCGTATTATTCCGTAAGTGCCGGAGTGCCATGGCCACAATTTGTAGTTTCTGAAAAATCTGATTTGCAGGCCTTAGCTAAAACCCAAGGCCACGACATCTATTTTTTAAGCATGGATTTTGATTATCCATTGGACAAGGTCGGGTATCATCGCCATAAATTTGTTTATGATGACAATGTTGGTAAAGAATATTTAGGGAAAATTGAACAGACGGTAGTAGAGTACCTTTATATTGATCCTTTTAAGCGTTTAACGGCGCGACCCTTTATTTCATTTATGGGGCCACCAGATTTAGAAAATGATTTTTATCGTGGTCCGTGTCGCAACGGTAAACCATTTTGCCGCGAAGTTTATGTGGAGTATCATTTATATAAATATATTCCTTAATATATGTTAAAAGATTTCAAACAATTTGTTCCCTCATCTGTGTGCTTAAAGTGTGACGGCTGCTGCCGTTTTAAAGAAGCAGACAGTCGCTGGCGGCCGTATATTGCTGAGAATGAAAAGAAAGAAGCGGCTCTTCCAAGCGTTGTGGACAAAGTCTTCGGCAGTCATGTCATTTCTTCTGACGGGAAAATTGCCGCGACACATTGTGGTGAAGGATTTTTGTGCCATTTTTTTAATTCGAAAGATAATACCTGCGGCATATATCACGCTCGGCCTTTTGAGTGCCAGCTCTATCCCTTTCTTTTGGGGAAGGAAGGTGCAAAAGCAGTTTTGTATGTGCATTTGAATTGCCCCTTTATTCAGGAGCAGTGGAATAGTCAAATCTATAAAGAGTACAGTCAATATTTGCAGGATTACTTTCGGAAAAAAGAAGTGCGTGAATTTTTGAAACACAATCCTATGCTTTTGACGGATTATTCTGCGTTTCGTCCTGAACTTGATCATGTGTGTGACATTGTTTTGGAATAAATTTCTATGCCTTCAGAACTTTTGTCCTTTAAGCCTCTCGTTGATCGTTATTTGAAAGTTACATCTTCTTCTTTATCCGTATTTTCATTTGCGAATATCTTTATTTGGCAGGATTTCTTTCGATTCCAATTCGACGAGATTGATGACAATTTGTGCATTTTTGCCAGTGATCAAGCGGGAACATTTTTGTATGTGTCCCCGTTAGGGAAAATGATTAGTCGTAGGGCAGTGCAAGAATGCTTTGATCGAATGCAGAAGCTCAATAAAGCAAAGAGTGTCACACGCATTGAAAACGTAAGCGAGGAACAATTAAAATATTTTCCTGACACGGATTATAAAATTTACAGAAAAAGTTATGATTATATGTACTTTCGCAGAGATTTGGTTCAGCTTAAGGGCGACGCGTATAAGTCGAAACGAAATGCGTATAATCATTTTGCAAAGAATTATCCCGCGACATATCGGCCGTATGAGCCATCGTTGGCTAAGCAATGTATGGACTTGTATGAAGATTGGGCAAAAGCCAAACGTTTAACGCTTAAAGATGATGTCGACCTTTTTATGCTTGAAGATAGTAAGATCGTACACCGACGAGTTTTGGAGTCTTTTGCGGCGTTGGATTTGATTGGTCGTGTTGTGGAAGTTGATGGCAAAGTTGTCGCGTATACGTTTGGATATTTTCTCAATGAAAAAACGTTTTGTGACCTTTTGGAAATTGCTGATAAAAAATATAGCGGTCTTGCGACATATGTTTTTTATCAGTTCTGTAATGATTCGGTTTTAGCCAATGTAAAATTTATTAATGTCATGGATGATTTCGCGATTAAAAGTGTCAATCGCGTCAAAATGTCGTTTCGTCCCAGTTTGAAATTGCCGGCGTATGTGGTCAGCCGGCTTTAAATAAAATATGGAAGTACGAATATATAATTTGCATGTGGATCCGTTGGCGCTTGTCAGGGCTTTTGACGGGACGGCGGGGATTTTCTTGCTTGAAAGCAGTATGCGACAGGCAGAACGTGGACGCTATTCTTTTTTTGGATGCGATCCTTTTGTGACGATTTCCGGCGATGATTTAAACGCTTTTGAAAATTTAAAGAAAAATTACAAGCGGTTTGAGAAGAAAACAGTGATCGGCCATACGCCTTTTTCGAGTGGTCTTGTTGGTTATTTGAGTTATGATTTTGGCCTGCAATTTGAAAATATTAAGAGTCGTCGCAAGGATCATCATGGTCTTCCGGGATTTTTGTTCGGCTTTTATGATTGTGTTATAACGATTGATCACTATAAGAGAAAGGTGATTGTGAGTTCAACGGGTTTGCCGGAGACGAAGAGTCTTTTGCGTAAGAAACGTGCTCAATCTCGTTTAGCGAGTATCGAAAAAGTTTTATCAACTTTAGAATCAACGGTAAATTTTAAATCACCCAAGACACGCGCGAATTTTAGACTTCGCAGCAATTTTACGAAAGCGGGTTTTTGTGGCGCGGCACAAAAGGTATTGGATCACATTTGTACCGGTGATATTTATCAGGCTAATTTGGCGCAGGAATTTTCGAGTCAATTTGTACAGCCTGTGGACGCGACAAGGTTATATCATGTTTTGCGCAAGCTTTCTCCGTCATGCTTTAGTGGTTATCTTGATATCGGTCGTTCGCAGATTGTCAGTTCGTCTCCAGAATTATTTTTGCGATTGCGCAAGGGAATAGCTCAAACACGTCCCATGAAAGGGACGCGGCCGCGCGGACAAACCATTATTCGGGATCGGAAATTAAATACGCAATTATTGCGAAATGTTAAGGAAAAGGCTGAACTGCTCATGGTTACGGATTTGGAGCGCAATGATTTGGGTCGTGTCTGTGATTATGGATCGGTACGAGTTCAGAAAATTCGTGAGATTGAAAAATATCGAACAGTTTATCAGGCTACGGCAACTGTGACGGGTAAATTGGCAAAAAATAAAAATGGTTTTGATCTTATTTCAGCTTGTTTTCCAAGCGGATCGGTTACCGGCTGTCCTAAAATTCGCGCGATGGAAATTATTGATAAGCTTGAAAATTCTCGACGGGGCATTTATACTGGGGCATTGGGTTATATGAGCTTTAATGGTGATATGGAGTTTAATGTCCTTATTCGCACGATGTTGGTGACAGGAAACAATGTCCAATTCCATGTTGGGAGTGGCATTGTCGCGGATTCTCGACCACAAAGAGAATATGAAGAGACTCTGGTTAAGGCCCGTGCTTTAAAAGAAAGTTTGAGGATGATTTGATATGAAAAATTTAACAATATTTTTGGATGGTAAATATCAAACAATTTTACCATCGGCGATGAAAGCTATGACACCGGGATTTTTGCGTGGGTTGGGAGTTTTTGAGACATTATTGTGCGAAAAGCAAAGGGTGCACTTTTTCAGGGAACATTATCAGCGCTTTGTGCATGGGTGTGACCGCTATATTTTGCCTAAACCAGTCGCGAGTAAAAATATGCGTCAGATTGTGGCTAAGCTTTTGCAGCAAAACAAAATTAAAGACGGACGGGTACGGTTTGCGGCGTGGCGAAAAGGCAGTGATTTACATTTTTCTGTAGCTGTGTTCCCGCGCAAGGCTTTTTCAGAGTCCGTTTACCGTCGAGGATTTTCTGCTTGTGTTTATTCGCGTCCGCTTAATCGTCCAAGCCAATTGCATAAGATCAAAAGTCTTGATTATGGATTTTTTCTTAAGGCTTATGAATTCGCCCTGAAACATCATTATGAAGAAGCTATTCTTTTGAATTCGCAGGGGCAAATTATCGAAGGCAGTCGAAGCAATATGTTTTTTGTGAAAGATCGTAAACTTTTTACACCATCATTGTCAACAGGCTGCCTCAACGGGATCACGCGTCAGGCGGTTTTAAAAATTGCCAAAACCATTGGTATTAAGACAGCCAACGTGAATTGTGGTGTTTCAGACTTACAAGGTAGCGACGAAGCTTTTTTAACCAATTCTTTGGTTGGTATTATGCCTTTGACATATTTTCAGAGTTACAAAATTGGAGACGGACGGCCCGGACGATTGACGCTTAAGCTCACAAAAAGTTATAAAAAATTAAGCCAAGGCCGCAGCACTTTTGTGGTAGGATAGACCCAATAAAATTGACCATGAGGATCTCAAAAGGAGACGCACGATGCGATTCGTGAAAACTTTTTTCATTTGTTTATTTATGATTTTGGGTGTAACGCTCTGTGTGCAGGCCCAGGAAGATTTGGATATTTCTTCGACCGACGCTCGATCATTGAGCAATCCGCAATGGCAGAAGACAATTGATCAAATTACCGCTGAGACGCAGTCTTTGATGAAGGAAAACGAAAAATTAAGTTCAGAATACGAATTCCTGCAGGAGAAAGTTGCGGGTCTCAAGGCTGAATTAACTAAGACAAAAGCGCAAGTCAAAGTTTTGCAATCTTCGAAACAGAAAATTAGTAAGGTCATGAAGGACTCGGGTAAAAATGATCCTGACGCCAAAGCCAAGATGGACGATTTACAAAATGAGATTGACGCCATCGAGTCTGAAAATAAAGATTTGGAAAAGCAGCTTTTGGATATTCAAGAAAAGAATCGCTTATGGAAAATTCAGGCTTCTAAATTAGAAAACCAAAAGCGTGATGCTGTGATGGACACTGGTTATGCGCAAGCGACGAGTGAAGCTGAAACTAAGGATTTACAGAATCAGCTTCAAAGTGCGTTAGCGAAGGAAAAAGAATTGGTTGCGGCTTTAGCGCGTGTGACGGCAGAGAATGAAGCGCGGCCCAAACAAGCCGTTGATTTGAGAAAAAAGAATCGTGATCTCGAGGATCGTTTAAAGATTTTAAAGAGACAAATTGTCGCGCAAGAAAAGAAAAATGAAAAATTGCAGAGATCAGCTAAGAAAGTTAAGGGGAATTCTAAGGGGGTATCTGGTGATTTGGTCAGACAGAAAAAAGCTTTAGAAGCTGAAATTGCCAGCTTGACTAGTCAGTTGGATTCTGTCAGCAAGACCGTGGGACAATCAAGGGAAGTTTTAGAGAAAAAGCGCATGCTTATGGATCAGATCATGCGTCTTGATGCTGAAAATCAAGAATTGCGTTCCAAGATTGACGCGATGCATTCTACACAGTCTGAATAAGGGGGAAAATGATGGATGATATTTTAGAAATTTTAGCGAACGATGCGCGCGTGACGCCGCACGAAATTGCCAAAATGACCCGTCGTAAAGCCGCTGACATCAAAAAGGCGATAAAAAAATACGAAGACGATGGCACAATTATCAAATATAAAGCGGTTTTAGATTTAGACAAAACCCGCGGCCAGTCGTCGTTTGTGCGCGCTTTAATTGAAGTTAATATCACGCCGCAGAAAGATGTCGGGTTTGATAATGTGGCGGAGCGAATTTATAGTTTTACGGAAGTAACCAGCTGTTATTTGGTGTCCGGCGCTTATGATCTTCTTGTTATTGTTGAGGGAGCAAACATTCATACGGTTTCAAATTTTGTCGCTTCTAAACTTTCTTCGATGGAAGGTGTCCAAAGAACGTCGACGCATTTTTTATTGAAGAAGTATAAGGAAGATGGTCAGATTTTGAAAAAAGTCAATAGCCGCAAACGCTTAGCCATATCGTACTAAGACATATATGAAAATCGCAAAACGTGTTGAACAGTTAGCCCCGTCGGGCATTCGTGCTTTTTTTGACCTCGTCTTAGGGATGAAGGACGTCATTTCTCTGGGTGTCGGTGAGCCGGATTTTATCACGCCGTGGCAGATTCGTGAAAAGGCAATCAGCTCTTTAGAGAAAGGGTATACATCATATACTTCCAATAAAGGCATGCCCGAGTTGCGTCGAGAGATCAATACCTTTTTGGGTCAACGCTATGGCCTTTCTTACGATTATAATGAGGAAATTTTAATTACCGTTGGCGTCAGCGAAGGACTGGATCTTGCGTTTCGCGCGATTCTTAATCCCGGCGATAAGGTGTTGATTCACGATCCGTGTTATGTGTCTTACGCGCCGGTTGTGACATTAGCGGGTGGAGAAGCGGTGATGATTAAAACCGATCTTTCTACGGGATTTAAATTGACGCCAAAAGTTATTGAAGCTTATTGCACCAAGGGTGTGAAGGCCCTTATGATTAATTATCCATGTAATCCGACGGGAACTTCTTATACCAAAAAAGAATTGCAAGCGATTGCGCAGATTGTGCACAAGCATGATTTGATCGTAATCAGTGATGAAGTTTATGATGAATTGACTTACGATTTTGATCATACGCCCTTTGCTTCACTTAAAGGAATGAAAGAGCGTACGATTTATCTCAATGGTTTTTCGAAAGCTTATGCCATGACTGGGTTTCGCTTAGGCTGGGCTGCGGGTCCGGCAGAAATTATTGCGGGCATGACCAAAATTCATCAGTACACTATGTTGTGCGCATCAATTACAGCACAAATGGCGGCTTTGGAAGCCTTAAAAACGGGATTTAAAGATATTGCCATCATGAAGCGTGAATATCATCGCCGCCGCAATTATATTGTTGGCGCTTTGAATGATCTTGGTTTGCCGTGCCATATGCCGCAGGGCGCGTTTTATGTTTTTCCATCGATTAAGAAGACTGGCATGAAGTCTATGGATTTTGCTAAAGGTCTATTGCAATCTCAAAAAGTGGCTTTGGTGCCCGGGAGTGCTTTTGGTGAGAATTTGGATGATTTTATTCGCATTTCTTACGCGTCAAGTTATGACAATTTAAAAGAAGCTATCGCGCGAATTAAAGAATATTTGAAAGAGAATCGACATGGTAAAAAAACGAAGCGATGATACGGATTTTGAAATCCGTTTTTATGAAGACATTTTGAGGGAAAAGCCAGACTTTATTGAAGTCTTAATCGCCATAGGTGATTTGTATACAAAAAAAGGTTTGACCGAAAAGGGCTTGGACGCGGATTTGCGTCTTTCCCGTTTGCGTCCAGATGATGCGATGGTGCTTTATAATCTTGCCTGCAGTTATTCTCTTATGCAGGATGTTGACAAAGCGTTTGGCGCGATTAAGCTTGCCCTTGAGTGTGGATATGATGATTTGAATTATCTTGAGGTTGATGATGATTTAGAGCATTTGCGTAAAGATGAGCGTTTTCAGGAATACTTTAGCCGTATCCGTCGGGAAAAAGTTCCGCAAACCAAGTCGTGATGAAAATTTTGTCATCCCCCCGTCTTTATTTCCTGATTTTATTCTTTATCTGTCTAGCCGTTTCTTCCGCGTTTTGCCAAACACCACCGCAGTACGATATTAAAGCCAACGTTGATGTCATTAGCAAAGAAATTGTCGCCCAACAAAGCACAACTTGGACCAATGATAGTTCGTCAGAGGTCAGTGATCTTGTTTTTCATATCTATCCCAACCGCAAATATTCGAAAAAAGAAAAAAATTTGCTGTGGCGGTTTGCGGGTTATTTTAAGGTCAATCCTTTTCCAAATGGTTTTCAAACCGGCAGCATGGAAATTGTTTCTGTTGAGCAAGACGGTCAAGATTTAAAAACTGTAATTGAAGGTGCGGATCAAACTATTTTGAAAGTCAATTTATTGCGGCCATTGCAGTCTGGAGAAACAGCGCAGGTTGTAATCAACTTCGACGTCGATATCCCTCATATCGCGTTGGGGCGTTTTGGTTGGAATGACAATGTTTTTCGTTTTTCACGTTGGTATCCTATCCTTAGCGTTTATGAAAATGAAAAGGGCTGGAACAAAAATCCTTTTTATCCCTTTCATCGACCGTTTTTTAGCGAGGCTTCTTTATACACTGTTTCTTTGACAATCCCACAAGATCAGGTTGTGGCTCATACCGGGAATATGAATTTCCAAAGAATCAATGATGACGGTACAAAGATCGAGGGATACGAAACCCTCGACCCTGTTCGTGAGTTTACGTTTGCGATGAGTTCGGATTACAAAGTGCTGGTAAAAGATTTTGAAGGCATCCAAATGCAGTCGTTTTATTTGTCCGGTGGTGAAAACAGCGCGCAGGCCGCGCTTGCGTCCGCGGAAAGTCTCATGAAATTTTACAGCAAACAATTTGGAAAATATCCTTACGACGCATTTAGTGTCGCGCCGGTAGATTTAGGATACGGCGGAGAACAGATGTCGAATTTGATTTTTATTGATCGCCGCGCGTATCAAATGCCGGGCATGATGAAACGCTATTTTGATTTTCTTGTCAGCCACGAAACAGGCCATCAATGGTTTTATAATTTGGTTGGTGTCGATGAGTATAAGGAAATGTGGCTTGAAGAAGGACTGAATTCTTATTTTATCGAGCAATATTTGGTGCAGGAATATGGGGAGAATGGCGAAGTCATTGATTTTCCAAAGTGGTTTAATAAATTCGAATGGGTTTTTCCTAAGTTGACATTTAAGAACACGCGCGACACGCGTTATAAGATGATCGCGCGTATGGGCAAGGATCATGAAATTGTCAGCAGGCTTTCAAGTTTTAGTGAACCGAGCGCGATTTTTTCTGTGACATACGGTAAGGGCGCCCGTGTCGTGGGAATGCTTAAGTATTACATTGGCGACGAGGCTTTTGAGAGAGTTTTTCGAAGAATATTTGCAGAGTATCGTTATAAAAATTTGCGTGTCGTAGATTTTATTCGTATTTGCGAAGAGGAAAGCGGACAGAATTTAGAAAGTTTTTTTGAGCCGTGGCTTTATGGTGACAAGCAGTTTAATTATAGTGTTGCGGGTGTGAATGGACATACTGTGACTTTGAAAAATAAAGGTGGAATCCATATTCCCGCGGAAGTCAAAGTGACATATGTTGATCAAACAACAGAGAAATTCATTTGGAGGGGCGCGCCGGCGACGGAAGATCTTGTTTTAGGTCATCCTGCAAAGATTACGCGAGTTGATATTGATTCCGATGGTAAATTATTGGACATTGACCGTACGGATAATCATTGGCCGCGTCAATTGCACGCGAAAGTGGTACCGCTATATTTGGGGCTTTACGAAATTCCCGCTTTTTTGCCGGATGATGGATATTCTTTGATCGTCGGGCCAGAGTTGGCTAACAATGGCTTTGGGCTCAAGGCGTCTTTGCAAAAACCATATGATCAGATTTTATACGCGGGGAGTGATTATGAGTTTGGCGAAGAATTATTGCATTCGCGAGTGGGTTATCAGCTTAAAAATGTTTTTAATACACAGATGGTTTTTGGAACAGAAATTTCGAATACGACCGATTATAAAGATGGTGATGATGACTTGGTTAGTGGTAAAGTTTATTTGCGCCGTGAACTTTGGCCGGCACAATATAGTTTGTCGGACATGAACGATCACGTCTCGCTTTATTTAGTGCGTAATCAAAGCATCAATGATGGTGCGGATTTTTTGTCTGGCCGCGAAGGCATACGCAACACGGATTATGGTCGTCGCAAGGAAGCTGTTGTGGGAACGGCTCTGCATTTGGATCGCAGCGGTACATCGCCGGATCCACGTCAAGGTTATAAGTTGGATGCTTTTGCGGAAAATGCCGGACATTTCCTCGGAGCGACGCAGGCATTTTCCCGTGCCGCACTTGATGTGGGGACATATATTCCGGTTACGACAAAAACGAAAGCCGCACTGCGGATCAAGTACGGTGCAGGTTATCCTGATGATAAATCTCTGTTTTTTATTGGTGGTATGGATGGATTACGTGGATATGATCGCAAAACGGTGCGTGGGGCGAATATGCTTTTGGGCAGCTTGGAATATCGTTTTCCGATTCTTGAAAATTTAAAATTATCATTTTTAGATCATATTCTGGGCTTAGAAACAATCGGTGGGGTTGTTTTTGCTGATGTCGGCGAAGCATGGTTTTCCGCGATTGATTCTTCACCGTTGCGAAAAGATGCGGGTTTTGGTTTGCGTTTGACAATGAACATAGGCGCTGTTTTTGAAAGAGTGATTGTTCGCGCGGATGTGGCGCAGGCGATCAATGATGATCGGGAAGATCATCCACGGTTTTGGTTGGGAATTAATCACGCGTTTTGATTTACCCCATTGCGAGGAGCCAATCAATTATTCAGGCGACGAAGCAATCGATAATAGATGACGAACGAACTTGGATATACTCATTGTGTCTTGTTTATGAGTATTGAATTTTGGAGGAGAGTATCATGAAGCATTTTCGTGAAGAATTATGGTTTAATACAGAAACCCGTCGGGCGTATATCAATATTACCCCAGAAGTACAAACCATTATTGATAAGAGTAAGATCAAAGAAGGTTTGTGTTTAGTTAATGCCATGCATATTTCCGCGAGTGTTTATATCAATGATGATGAAAGCGGACTTTTGCATGATTATGATGTTTGGTTAGAAAAATTAGCACCGCACGCTCCGCCTTCACAGTATCGCCATAATGATACCGGTGAAGACAATGCGGACGCGCATTTGAAGCGTCAAGTCATGGGTCGCGAAGTTGTGGTCGCAATCACAAATGGTAAGTTGGACTTTGGGCCGTGGGAACAAATTTTTTACGGAGAATTTGATGGGCGCAGAAAGAAGCGAGTTTTAATTAAAATTATTGGCGAGTAAGCAATTGCGGCCGCGCGGCCGCAATTGGAATTGTGTCGGTCTAATTGTCTTTTGCAAAGTAAAGGAGTTTTTATGAGTTTGTTGGTTTTAGGAACAGTCGCTTTGGATAATGTAAAAACACCGCATGGTGAAAGACGCGACATGCTTGGCGGTTCGGCATCGCATTTGGCGATGAGCGCGCGACTTTTTACCGATGTGCATTTGGTTGCGGTCATTGGTAAAGATTTTCCACAAAAGCATATTCAGTTTTTAAAGCGCAAAGGTATTGATCTTTCGTCCCTTAAGATTGGCTCGGGAAAAAGCTTTCGTTGGGAAGGTGAATACAAAAAGGAAGACCTTAATGTCGCTTTGACATTAGCAACGGAACTTGGCGTTTTGATTGGTTTTGATCCCCATGTAGCACAGCATCAGCGAGGTATTCAGAATATTTTTTTAGCGAATATTGATCCCGACATTCAAATGGGACTTCTAAATATGATGAAAAAGCCTCAACTGATAGGTCTCGACAGTATGAATCTTTGGATTAATCATAAGAAGCCTTCTCTTTTGAATTTGATGAAGCGTGTTGACCTTTTTGTTGCTAATGATGGTGAGGCGCGTGCTTTGACCGGGGAATTAAATTTGGTGAAAGCCGCGAAAGCGTTGCGTCGTTTTGGACCCAAGCTTATCATTATTAAAAAAGGCGAGCATGGTGTTTTGTTTTATAGTGATAAGATTAAATTTTCGTTTCCGGCTTATCCGATTGATGAAGTCAAAGACCCGACGGGTGCGGGCGATACATTCGCTGGTGGCGTTATGGGTTATTTGACAAAAGCAGGTAAAATCAATGAAAAAACGTTAAAAGCTGCAGTTATTTACGGCACTACAATTGCGTCATTTAATGTTGAGGGTTTTGGTATGGAAAAAACAGCGATGTTGACCATGGCCAAAGTCGAAAAGCGCAAAAAGGAACTTTTGGATTTTATTACGTATTAATCCCATTGCAAGGAGCGAAGCGACGCGGCAATCTATGCGAGATTGCTTCGTCGTCCCTTCGGGACTTCTCGCAATGGTGGGAAAATTATCATGCAAAATTTAACTGATACAATCGGTCTTATCGCGGCAATTGTATTGCCTTTCTGGAACATCCCGCTTATTATTAAAATTATCAAGCGCAAATCTTCGGAGGATATTTCGTTGGCGTGGGTGATTGGCGTGTGGGTTTGCATTGTTTTAATGGCGCCGTCAGGATTTCGCTCGAGCGACATCGTTTGGCGAACATTCAACATCATTAATTTAATATTATTTGGCGCTGTGTTTGTTACGGTTCTCAAATATCGAAAAGGAAAGAGTCAAAATGGTTAAAGAAGTAAAGAAGAAACATTGCGGCATGGCGTCAATCGTCGGGCGCCCCAATGTTGGGAAATCCACATTGCTAAATAAAGTTCTCGGTGAAAAAGTTGCGATTGTTTCCAAAGTCCCGCAGACGACTCGTAATCAAATCCGGGGTGTTTATACCGATGAGCGGGGGCAAATTATTTTTGTCGATACACCGGGCGTGCATAAAGGCCGAGATCAATTAGACCGTTTTATGAATCAAAGCGCGTATGGTATTACGTCCGAAGCGGATGTCATTATTCATTTGGTTGACGCCAATGATCGTGTTGGATTAGAAGAGGAAGAACTTGTTGAACGTCTGCATAGTCTAAAAGTACCGATTATTTTGGGTCTTAATAAAGTTGATATGAAAGGCAAAACGATTCCCGAATATATCACATTGTGGGAGCGCGTTACTGGTAAACCGATTCAGGAAAATCCTCATATGACGATTTTGCCTTTATCGGGTAAGGATGGAACCAATGTCAGCAAATTGATTGATATTGTTTTTGACCTTTTACCTGAGGGAGACGCTCTTTATCCGGAAGACACGATTTGTGATATCCCGCAAAAGATGGTCATTGCGGATACAATTCGTGAAAAATTGTATGGTCTTTTACAGCAAGAGTTGCCTCACTCGATTGCGGTTATTATCGACGTGGTTGAGCCGCGTAAGGGGAAATTGCTTTACATTCAAGCCGTTATTATGGTGGAACGTGATTCACAGAAATCAATTGTCATCGGAAAAAATGGCGCTCTTTTGAAAAAAACCGGTACTTTGGCGCGTGTGGAATTGGAGCAACTTCTTGAAACAAAAGTTTTTCTGGAGCTTTTTGTCAAATCGCATAAAGATTGGCGTGATAGTCCGAACCTTTTGCAGGAAATGGGCTATCAGTTTATGTAGGACAATTCCTTTTATATTTTCTTGGAATATGCTGATATGGCTGTTACAAATAAAAACATTGATCAAGTGATTGCGATTTTGAAGGAAGCGATTAAGGATTTGCCTGATCCGTCGGTGACTCTTGTCGGCAAAAAGTGGAAAACACCCTTTCATGTTTTGATTTCGTGTCTTTTAAGTCTTCGCACCAATGATAAAACGACATTGCCCGCGTCAGAGCGATTGTTTGATTTGGCAGACAGTCCGGCGGCAATGCTCAAATTGAGTCTGGAGAAAATTGAAAAAGCGATTTACCCTGTCGGGTTTTATAAAACCAAAGCGCGTAGCATCCACGGGATTTGTCGCGATATTTTAGAAAAATTTGATGGTCAAGTGCCGGACCAAATCGATACATTGATGACGATGAAAGGGGTTGGCCGCAAGACCGCGAACCTCGTGCTTACGGAAGGTTTTGGTAAGCCCGCGATTTGTGTGGATACGCATGTGCATCGAATTTCAAATCGTTTTGGATATGTAAAAACGAAGGATCCTCATGAAACAGAATGGGCATTGCGCGAGCAATTACCGAAAAAATATTGGATTGAATACAATATGCAGCTTGTTCTGTGGGGTCAAAATGTGTGTAAACCGATTTCGCCGTTATGCTCCATTTGCCCGCTGATCAAAATTTGTGCCCGTGTTGGCGTAACACATAATCGTTAGCGCACTTTATGAATTTATGTTAAAACTTTTTCTTTTTTTATCAGAAATTCTCGATAATCCTGTCGTGGCCGCAAATGGCGATGTGATCGGAAAGCTGTTTGATGTTCCGATGAAGGTTAGTCCCGAGGAAATTTATCCGCGAAGTAAGGGGATTTTGATTTATCGTGGATTCTTTCGTCGAGAATACGCGTTTATCCGTATTGAGGATGTTAAGGAAATTGATGATATCCTGAAATTGAAAATCGATGCGGAAAAAGTCGCGTTTCTCAAATCTTGTCCGTCACAAGAATTTACTCTTCGTCACGATATTCTTGATCGTCAGGTCGTGGATACCGAAAATCGTAAAGTTGTTCGTGTTAATGATTGTCATCTTTTGCGTGTTGATAATAATGTTTATCTCGCGCATGTGGATGTGGGAATGCGAGCATTAATTCGTCGGTTAGAGTGGACTCGATGTGTCGATTTTTTTATTAAAATGTTTTCCCCGCGTAATCCGTATCTGACTCAGGAAGAATTTATCCCGTGGAAAAATACGCAAGTTTTTACGGCTGGTCGTCAAAAAAATGTTTTGCGTATCGATGTGGCTTGGCAGAAGCTCGCGCATCTTCCGCCGACAGAATTAGCGGATATTATGCAGGATTTGGATATTTTTGGTAAACTCGCGCTTTTTAAATCATTGGACGTGAGTTTGCAGCGGACTGTTTTTGCCGATTTGGCAACACAGGAGAAACAGGATTTGGTCGATCATCTTGAGGATAAGGAAGCGGCGAATTTGATTGAAAATATTCCCGCGGACGAAGCTACCGACCTTTTGATGACGTTTCCAAAAGAAATGACTTTGCGTCTCATGCGTTACATGGAGACAAAGCAATCAAAGAAATTGCGTAAGCTTTTAGGTTTTGCTAAGGATTCCGCGGGTGGTTTGATGACAACCGAGTATTTGTATCTTAATCAAAGTGCGAGTGTTGGGGACGCTTTACAACTTGTTAAGAATAACGTTACTTATCCTGGGAATATTCAACATATTTACATTGTTGATGATTTTCATCGTTTGGTGGGAATGACATCTTTTCGGCGATATATTCATCTTGCTCCGGAAGTTCCTATTATGGATACATGCTTTCCCCTCAAGGTTTTTGTTCGTACGTCAGATGGGATGGAAGAGATCGCGCTTTTGCTTGAAAAATACAAATTCACCTCAATCCCAGTCTTAAGCGATGATGATATTCTTCAGGGAGCGGTTACGACAGATGACGTTATGGAAGCGCTGATCTCCATTGCTTGGACGAAATATAAGGAAAAATTAGCATAATTCTGGCTGTGATTTTCCGTCGGGAAATTAATCGGCTTTTGGGCGGGAAATTTTATTTTAATTATTGCTTTAGAAATAAATTTATGTTATTTAATAAACAGTACAATCGAATGAAAAGAATTTGATTTTAAACAAAAATACCCTTGGTGGTTTTTTACGGAGAAAAATTCAAAAAATGTGAAAACACAAAAACGTTAAGGGACCTTATTAGCATTAGGGGTCCTTATTTTTTTGTGTTGACTTTGGAATTCGCGAAATAAAAATGAAAATAGGAATGACATATAATTTGAAGTCTGACTGGCAAACATCTGACGGAGATGTGGTCGATGGCAACGCTGAGTTTGATCGGCCGGAAACGATTGATGATCTTGCGCGAATTTTAGAATCGTTTGGGCATACTGTTGTAAAAATCGGTAATGTGCAAAAACTTCTCGCGCAGATTGATCGTTTAAACGTCGACATTGTTTTTAATATTCATGAAGGTGTTGGTGATCGTAATCGTGAATCGCAGGTTCCAATTATTCTAGATCTTTACAAAATTCCTTTTACGGGTTCAGACGCTTTAACATTGGGTATCACTTTGGATAAAATGGTCGCCAAGCAATGTTTTATTGCCGATCAGATTCCGACGCCAAGATATTTTGTCGCTCGTAATGCCGATAATCTGGAAAAATTAAATACCATAGGTTTTCCGCTTATTGTGAAAACGATGTGGGAAGGAACTTCCAAGGGTTTGTCCGAAAAATCACGTGTTGAAGATCTTGCTGGACTTAAACGTCAGGTTAAACTCATAGTTGAACAATATAAACAGCCGGCTTTGGTTGAGGAATTTATCAGCGGGACAGAATTTACCGTTGGAGTTATTGGGAATGAAGATCCTAAGGCGAGTCCTGTTGTTCAAGTGAGTATTAATGGTAAAACCGATTTGGGCGATCATTTTTATACGTTTGCATTAACACAGGGTGATAATGTTCGTTATGTTTGTCCAGCGAAAATTTCGCCAGATTTGACAAAAAAAATTCAGGACATTGCGGTTGCGGCTTATCAAAGCGTAGGATGCCGGGATTATGGCCGTGTCGATTTTCGTGTTGACGCTAAAAATAATCCCTACGTTTTAGAAATCAATCCCTTACCTTCTTTAGATCGTAAAGATGTTTTTAATCTTTTTCCTCAGGTCATAGGGACGACCTTTGAGGATACCGTGAATCATATTTTTAACCTAGCCCTGAAACGTTACGGTTTAACAGACGGCAATTCACAGCCGGCGGCCGTTTCCCAGACGGGCCATAGGTGATGCCTCAATAAGAGGCTTGGAGGGGTAACAATGAACCCAGTCGAAATCGTTTCCAAAAATGTCCAATCCGGCGAGAAAATTGTCGCTAAACCACGTATTCCGCTGACCGAACGTGAGCAGGAAATTTTAGCTTTGTATAAAAATGCCACCCCGACAGATTGGGAAGATTGGCGCTGGCAGATTCGTAATCGTATCCGCACCAAAGATGAAATTAGCAAAGTTTTGACTTTGACGCCGAAAGAAATCAAAGGGATTGAAGGCAGCGGCACAAAATTAACGATGTCGATTCCGCCGTATTTTGCGAGTTTGATCGATGCGGCAGATTCACGTTGTCCGATTCGTTTGCAAAGCGTTCCGCTCGCCGATGAACTTAAAACAGCACCAGAAGAAATGCGCGATCCGTGCGGTGAGGATAAAAATTCTCCTGTGCACGGCTTAGTTCATCGTTATCCGGATCGTGTTCTTTTTCTCGTCAATGAAATGTGCGCGATGTATTGCCGTTATTGCACACGGTCTCGTATGGTTGGTGATGGTAATCGAACTTTGAGCACGGCAACGTATGAAAAAGCATTTGAGTATATTCGCTCTAATAAAAAGATTCGCGACGTTCTGATTTCCGGCGGGGATCCTTTGACGATGGGCGACAATATGCTTGAATTTATTATTAAAAATGTCAAAGCTATTCCACACGTCGAGTTTGTTCGTATTGGTACGCGCATTCCCGTAACTTTACCGCAGCGTGTTACGCCGGAACTTGTTGCAATGCTCAAAAAATATAGTCCGATTTGGATGAGTATTCATTTTAATCACGCCTTGGAAATAACGGATCGAGTCAAATATGCGTGCAACATGATTGCTGATGCGGGTATTCCAATGGGTAGTCAGACTGTTCTTTTAAAAGGTGTCAATGACAGTCCGGTCACAATGAAAAAATTGATGCATGAACTTTTAAAAATTCGCGTGCGTCCGTACTATATTTATCAATGTGATCCGATTATGGGTTCTAAACATTTTCGTACGCCGGTTTCTGTTGGGATGAATATTATGGAACATTTGCGCGGGCATACAACTGGTTATGCGGTTCCGACATATGTGATCGACGCTCCCGGCGGTGGTGGAAAAATCCCAGCTAGCCCGGGTTATATTGTTTCGCAGGAAAAAGGTAAAACCGTCCTGCGTAATTATGCGAATGAAAAATACACATACTATGATCCGTAGATTTGGAGAAAACCCTTGATTTTAAAGGGGATAGAGAGTAATGTGAAATAGATTTTATGAGTTGTTTGTTTAACCGGGAGGGGAAAATGAAAAAATTAAATGTGTGTTTATTGGCTGTCGCAATGATTGCTGTTTTTGCGGCGCCGAGTTTTGCGATGTTACGCAAGGATCTTGCAAGTGCCAAAGGAACAGTTTCGTATGTGAACGCTAGTCGCACAGAAATTACGATTAAAGATGGCGCTGGTAAGGAATCGACTTTTACGAGTGATGGGATCAGTGTTGATGTTACACCCGGGAGTCCGGTAGTTGTTTTATATACGATTGGTACAAACAAGGCAAAAACGGTTCGTGTTATTCATCCCAAAAAAGCTGGTGCAAAGATGGAAGCTCCGGCGGCAACAACTTATACAGCTCCTAAAGCTACGACTTCTGATTCTTACGGTATGCCAAAAGCCAAAAAAAGCAGTTGGTAAACTGATTCTAGTTCCAAGTTTTAAGGCCGCCATTGATTTTCTGGCGGCCTTTCTATTTGTATCGTTTGGATAATTGTGTTATCATGTCCGCGATTTCTTAAGGAGGCTTTATGAAAAAAATAGAAGCGATTGTTCGAAAAGACAAGTTTGAACATGTTTGTCAAGTACTCGAAAGGTCGGGTATTGGCGGAATGACAATTACCGAGGCGAGAGGTTTTGGGCGTCATCGCAATGGTTTGCGTGAAAAAGTTAAGATTGAGATTTATGCGGATGAATTTCAGGTTGACAAAATAGTTGAAATGATTCGCTTAAATTCTAAAACCGGAACGACCGGTGATGGTAAGATTGCAGTAATTAATCTGGAAAAGGTTTACCGGATACGTACGGGTGAAGAGGGCGCTTCCGCTATTTAAAGCGGTTCTGACTTTCAACTTTACAATTCATCGAACTGTACTATAATAGCGCTGTTTTTAAGGCAAAGATGTGCACAATCAAATAAAAGAGAAGGTGGGTGAATTTCACTATGGTGGAAGTAAAAATCACGGATAAGAATGGTTTTGAAAAGGCGATGCGTATTTTTAAGAAAGCGTGTCAAAAAGAAGGCTTTCTCGTCGAGATCAAAGAACGCCGATACTATTCAAAACCTTCAGAACGTAAAAGACATAAAAAAAGTTTCTAAGGGTATTAATAAGCCCCTGAGTTACTTCAGGGGCTTTCTCCTTTGTGGTTCCATTAGAGGTTCTCATGATAAAAGTTAAGCGCGCGTTAATTAGTGTTTCTGACAAAACCGGTTTATTAGATTTTGCTCGGGGTCTGCATCGATTGGGTATTGAAATTATTTCTACCGGTGGGACGGCGCGCCTATTGCAAGCGTCGGAAATCCCCGTTGTAGAGATTGACCAAGTTACCGGTTTCCCAGAAATTCTCGATGGACGATTAAAGACATTACATCCTTCTGTTCACGGTGCTTTATTGGCTTTGCGCGATAATCCTGCCCATATGGAACAATTGCAAAAGCATAAAATTGGCCTTATCGATATGGTTGTTGTCAATTTATATCCTTTTGAGCGCGCGATTCAAAAAAGAAATATTTCTCTCGCGGAGGCTTTGGAAAATATTGATATCGGTGGCCCGACGATGCTGCGTTCGGCAGCCAAAAATTTTAAAAGTGTCGCGGTGGTTTCGAATCCTCAGCGTTATGCTGAGGTGCTTAAAGAGATTGATACGAATAGCGGGCTTTTGTCCGACGCGTTTTTGATGAACTTGGCGATTGAAGTTTTTCAATATACGTCACATTACGATAGTATTATTTTTGAGTTTTTGAATAATCGACTTAAGGGCGGGGAGTTTCCAGCGTTTCCAAAGGAAATTGTTTTGCGTTTTTCAAAACAGCAGGATTTGCGTTATGGAGAAAATCCTCATCAGCGCGCGGCATTTTATTCTTCGTCTGATGATGGGCGTGGTTTGCCGAGAATGAAACAAGTTAACGGCAAAGACTTGTCGTTTAATAATATTCTTGATTTAAATGCCGCTGTTGAAATTGTCCGTGAATTTAACGAGCCGACGGCTGTTGTGGTTAAACATAATAATCCAACGGGTGTAGCTCAAGACAAAACTTTAGCCGGCGCGTATAAACAGGCGTGGGCCTGTGATCCGCTCTCCGCTTTTGGAGGCATTATTGCTTTTAATAAGAAAGTCGACCTCAAGACCGCACAGCTCGTCAGTAAAAGTGGTTTTATGGAATGTGTTATCGCTCCAGAATATGAACCGGCGAGTTTGAAGCTTTTGAGTGAAAAGAAAAATTTGCGTGTGGTTGAATTTGCGCTTACTGATTTTGCGAATGAACGCTGGGATTTTAAACAAGTCAATGGCGGTACTTTATTACAAGATAAAGACGTGAAAAACTTGGATGTCAATGAGTTTAAAGTTGTTACTAAAGTTAAGCCAACTAAAGCGCAAATAGCTTCATTGGTTTTTGCGTGGAAAATCATTAAGCATGTGCGCTCTAACGCGATGATTCTTGTCAAAGGCACAAAAACCGTTGGCATTGGCTGTGGTCAGACAAGCCGTGTTGAAAGTACAATGACTGCGATTAAAAAAGCTGGCAAAAATGCCAAGGGAAGCTTTTTGGCTTCTGAAGCTTTTATACCCAAAACTGACAATGTTATTGTCGCTGCCAAAGCTGGGATTAAGGCTATTATTCAAACGGGCGGGTCGATTGCCGATGAGGAAGTAATTAAAGCCGCGGACCGTGCGAAGATTGCGATGGTTTTGACGGGAGTGCGGCATTTTAAGCATTAAAGGGTGATGACCAAAGCCTACCTTGATACCTTCCTAAATCATGAAAAGAATTTAAAGAAATTTTCGCCTCGCCACATGCATCTTGAGCGGGTCAAGTTAGTTCTTGCCCGTTTGGGTCTGCCGCAGAATGATTTGAAAGTCATACATATCGCCGGGAGTAAAGGCAAGGGATCGACTTCAGCTTTTACCGCGCATATTTTGCAGCAAGCGGGCTACAAAGTGGGTCTTTTTACATCACCGCATTTATATGATGTGCGTGAACGCATACGTATTTTTACCCGAAGTTCCAAGATTGCGTCGCAAAATGAATTCTTGAGCGGTTGCATTCCGAAAGAAAAATTTGATCAGCTGATTAAGAAGATTCGTCCGCAATTAGAGTTAGGCCGGCATCATGCTCAATTTGGTGATTTGACATATTTTGAAGTTTTAACGATCGTGGCTTTCTGCTATTTTAAAAATGAGAAAGTGGATTTTGTGGTTTTGGAAACTGGATTAGGGGGCCGTTTGGACGCGACGAATGTTTGTCATGCTCTTGTTAGCGCGATTACCCCGATCAGTTTAGAGCATACACAGCAACTCGGCAAAACATTAAGTAAGATTAGCGTCGAGAAAGCCGCAATTATTAAACGGTCTAATCATTTTACTCCATCGGTTGCTGTGATTGCGCCGCAATCTGCGCAAGTGATGCGTGTCATTTGGAATCGTTGTCGAAAAGTGGGCGCTCGGTTTATTGTTGTTAATCGTGATATTAAAACGCGATTTATTTCGAGCAATATGCGACAGCAAAAGTTTAGCGTCAATGGAAAAGTTTATACCGCATCATTGCTTGGGCGTCATCAAATTATCAATGCCGCTGTGGCGGTGGGAATTATTGAAGGGTTGCGAGATTTGGGTTTTTCGATTAATTTTACTGCTGTAAAAAAAGGGATTGCGGCAACACGGTGGCCGTTACGTTTTGAAATATTTGCAAAATCACCACCGATTCTTTTAGATGGGGCTCATAATCCGGAGTCGTGTAAACGATTGGCGAAAACACTTCGAGATGTTTTTCCTAGGAAGAAAGTTGTTTTGATTTTTGGGAGTTCGGATGATAAAGATGTGAAAGGTATGTTGCGATATTTAAAGCCATTGTGTTCTGACATGATATTGGCGAGCGCCACACATTCGCGGGCATTGGCTTGGACGCCTGAAAATATTAAAAGGTTTTTTAAAGGTAAAAATGTTTTTGTTGCTGAATCGGTGTCAATAGCATGCAAGTTTGCCTTAAAGATTGCCGCGAATAGAGTCCCAATTTTATCAACGGGGTCTATTTTCTTGGCAGCCCAAGTACGAAAAGAATTTGGTAGGATACTATGACAAAGAATATTCCTCAAATGGATGATACGATCGCGGCGATCGCAACGGCTATCGGGCCGGGTGGTATTGGCATTGTTCGAATAAGTGGACCGCTCGCAATTAAGATCGCGTGTAAAATTTTTATTTCTTCTCGTGGTAAGAAATCGGTAAGACTGCAAAGTCATAGAGTTTATCATGGCCATATTTGCAATTCCGATACAAATGATGTGATCGATGAAGTTTTGATAACGATAATGCGTGGGCCGAAAAGTTATACATGTGAAGATGTTGTCGAGATTAGCAGTCACGGTGGATTAATGGCCGTGAAAGCGATTTTAGAGCTAGTGATAGCATTGGGCGCGCGCTTAGCGCAGCCGGGAGAGTTTACGAGACGCGCTTTTTTAAATGGCCGGCTTGATCTCGTGCAGGCGGAAGCAGTGTTGGATATTATTCAAGCTAAGACACAAAGTTCTTTGCGCGTAAGCACCCATCAATTAAAGGGTGAGCTTACTCTCCAATTGGAAAAAATTCGTACAGATTTACTGGAAGCATATATTCGTCTTGAAGCGTTGGTTAATTTTCCGGAAGATGGAATTGAGGATCGTGGTAGAAATGAAGTCTCTTCGCGCTTACTTGACGCGAAAATGAAAATCAATACTTTGCTTGCCGAGAGTAATCAGGGGAGACTTTTACGTGAGGGAGCCAAACTTGTCCTTTGCGGACGTCCTAATGTTGGGAAATCTTCTTTGTTAAATGTTCTTTTGAAACAACCACGCGCAATTGTCAGTGAGGTCGCAGGAACGACGCGTGACACAATTGAAGAAAGCGCGCAAATTAATGGGATTCCTTTTCAGATTGTTGATACGGCCGGAATTTTAGAGCCGCGCGATATCATTGAAGAGGAGGCGGTCAAGCGTAGTCGTCTTCACATGCAGAGCGCGGATTTGGTGTTGTTAACATTTTCTGCCTCAGAAAGAATTGTTAAAGACGATATGAAAATTATGAAATTTTTAGAAGGACAAAATATTTTGGTTGTAATCAATAAAAGCGATTTGCCAAGTATTCTTTTGGATCAAGATATCAAGGCTTTTTTACCACAACATAAAATTGTGCGTGTTTCAGCCGCGACTAGGGCGGGTATCAATGAATTGGAATCTGCGATTGAGCAGAATATTCTTAAAGGGCGAACAGTTGATACAACACAAATTCTTTTGACGAACACGCGCCACATTGAAGCGTTAAAAAATGCTGTTGAATTTATTATTGAATCAGAGCAGTTTTTGCAAAATAATCTTTCTCTCGAGTTTATTTCAGAAAATTTGAAGGATGCTCTTGCCGCACTCGACCGCATTACCGGACGCGATGTTGATGCCGACCTGCTCGATAATATATTCTCAACTTTTTGTATCGGAAAATAAATTATTTAGTTTATTTTGTGGTGGGATGGTCAGGGGCGGGTTGCTCAACTTCGATCAATTTCCTGTCATAAATTCTTTCCACGAGGCGCGTAAAGAGACCCATCGAAGTGTCATTTGTTACCATGTCCCGTAAGGTAGTTGTCTGAAGGAGCGCGAGTAAATCTTTAGACTCTAGCGCATTAATCACATTGATGTCGTTTATAAATGCCTGCACTTTGGGGTCGGCCATAAATTCTTGATAATTTTTAGTTTTGGCGATGGTATTGAGTTGCTCTTGGTCATGGGTTACGGCCAATGTATCGACGAAAGCTTGGAAGCGATTATCTTTAGCAACAATTTTCTCATAATACAAAGTCATCGCCTTGGAATCGGGAATTTGTTTTTGCATTGTTCCAATCCAAGTCCCCTCGGCGGGTAATGCGGAAAGGAAGATAATGAGGATAAACATGATGTTGCCATTCCACAAAATATTCAAAGTGCTTCCTAAGATACGGCTTACCAAAAATATT